>JAHEAQ010000138.1 GCA_024642705.1 Bacteroidota bacterium
ATTTTGATTGCACTGCAAATCAATAACGCCAATGAAATTGCAAAACAGCAAAAACAGCAAAAAATTTATGAAACAAATCTAATCACAGAACTTCATTCTGATTTAGAAATTTTAGATGAATTAGACACCAATTTCCATAAGAAATTAGAATTTATTCAGAATTATATAACCTACCAAGAAAATCCAAATTTAGTTGTAGATGTGGTCATTCAAAAAATGGACAGTATTCAATATAACAGTAATAAAGATAGGTTTAATGGAAAAGCTTATGTCGTAGACGATATTATTAGCACAGGTAATCTTTCCTTATTTAGCGCAGAAAAAAAAGATGCAATTTTAAAATTTAAAAACAATAAGGAATTCCTAGAAAAAATTAAAAATGAGGTTGACGAAGAAAGATTTTTAACCAAACAAGATTTTGATAAATCTATAGATTTGATTTCTTATAATGGTCGACAAAATAAAATTTTTAAAGCAAGAACAAATAAGCAAACACAAGTTTCAACCTTCGAAGTAGACAAAAAAATTAGCTGGATGTTTAATTTAAATTCAGAGCAATACAGATTATTTAACAATTATATAATCAAAGAAGCTAACACGTATTTATATCGTATTTGGGCGAATTCAGAATTACGCAAAGCGACCGAAAATCTTTTAACGGTTTTAGGGAACGATGGAAAAAACAAATAACAAAAGCGCACCACCGTACATAATTTATTACTAGTTCTAGCCTACTTACGAAAATCCTCGTGGATTTTCTATTCGGTTTTTATTTGCTATTTTAGTTGCTGAAACACGCAAGGAAATCATACACAAACACGTTGTGCTTCATTATCAGAAACCGCTAACCAATGATCAAATTCTTTATATGACAGAATGGTTTTGTGAAACAAAAATAAAAGATGGTGAATCCATCTTTTATAATGAAGGAACCGAGGCTCCTGCCGAGAATGGGAGTGCCTATAAATATTTGATAACATGATAAAATTTTTTAGACGAATTAGATTTGACTTAATGGAGAAAAATAAAACTGTAAAGTATTTCAAATACGCTATTGGAGAGATCTTGCTGGTGGTCATCGGAATAATTATAGCCTTACAGATCAATAATTGGAATGAAGACCGAAAAGAGAAATTAAAGGAGGAAGAAATTCTGAGCTATGCCATTGAAAACCTCAGATCAGACTCTTTGAGTTTGGTGAATATAATTGATAATGCCAATGCCATGCTACAGGTTCAGAATGACCTGATCAGCTTATCTCAAGGTAAAATGGAAGAAAGTGAGATGACCAATTTGAATGCGATCAGAAAATCAGAGCCCAATCAGATCATCACTAAAAAGAACAACCTAGACCTTCCGAATAAAGTGAGAAGTCAAACATTGAAAAAATCCATCCTGGCATACTTTTTAAGAACCGATGGCTTGGAATTTACCATTACAAATTATAATGAATTGATAGAGCAAAAGGTAAGGCCATTTTTGGGCCAGAAGAAATTATTGAACTATGGTGTAGACCTCAGCACAAGAGGGTTATTCAATTCAAATCTAATCAATACAGCTCGTTTCTTTTTGGAGTTCAAAAACGAAGAAATTCAGCAAATCCTATTTGAGTCTAGTGTTAAACTCCATATCATAAAAAACAATGCGGAACGAATGCTGGGCGAAAACGCAGCGCTCATTACACTTATCACAAATTACCTTGACAAATAATGATCAAATTCTTCAGACGCATCCGCCAAGACCTACTATCGTCAAATAAGACAAGCCAGTATTTTAAATATGCAATTGGAGAAATTGTGCTAGTTGTAATTGGAATTTTGATTGCATTGCAAATTAACAATTGGAATGAAGAGAATAAAATCAATAAAATAAGAACCCTAAAATTATCTCAAATTGAAAGTGACTTAAGAGCAGATGTGGTTTCTTTAGAAGAAGGAATATTAATTAAAGAAAAAGAGATTGCCACTTTAATTAATTATCGTGACAGATTATTGCCGTCTAGTGCCTCAATAGATACTTTAGATAAAATAGTATACACTGAATTTCTAGGTCGTATTAGAATTGGATTTTCTGGTTTTAATAATATCACCTACAATTCGATGATACAATCAGGAGAGTTAGGAATATTGAGTGATGATCTTGTTAAAGATTTATCAAACTTGAATATTCGACAACAAAATTCAGACAACAATTATAATGACCATAGTGAAATATATTTAAAGCAAAGTCAGAGTTTCGAAGCTAATTATCCTGTAAAAGGGAAAACCCATATTCTTGGAGGTGGTCCTTTGGGTGATTATTTAAGAAAGCATAGAGACGATCAGAATTTTATTGTTGCCTTTAATGAAGTCTATATAGCCAAAAGGCTAATGTACTCTCAAAACCTAGCTCAACACAAAAACATATTAGAGCTTACAAAAGCTATTTTAAAAAACCATTTTACAGAATGATAAAATTTTTTAGAAAAATTAGACAGAAACTGCTAGTTGAAAATAAGTTAAGTCTATACCTGATTTACGCTATTGGAGAAATTGTTCTTGTGGTTATTGGAATTTTAATCGCGCTACAGATAAACAATTGGAACGAAGAAAGAAAAGCCAATATATCAGAGAATAAAGCACTTATAGCCTTAAAGAATGAATTTGATAAAAATATCGAGAGGTTTCGATTTATAATTAAAGAGCGAGATTCTGGCCAAGTAGTTTTAAGATCTTATTTTGATATTATAGCAAACGATACTATCTCTATTGAAAAAAAGGCACAAGCAAATAAAGGAGCATATTTTGGAGGAAATTGGGGTGCTCAAAATACCGTTTTAATAGGGTTGGTAAATTCTGGCGCTATTGATAATATTAAAAACGATTCCTTAAAAATACTGCTGGCCTCATGGCCAAACCTAGTCCAAAACTGGAATTCTGAGGAAGAAAAACTGATTAAGCTGATAGAAAAAATGAATGATTATAAAAGAACCAGAATTCGACAAGGAATTCCTAAAGCATTAAATGAAAAAAAAGGGTACATTTTTAAAGAATCATTTGAACAATATTACTCAAGTATGGCATTAATCGTTAACGATTTGGAATACCAAAACTTCATTGCTTCTGAGATTGAAAATTTACATCATCAGTCTATTGTTGGAGGTAGACTTATTCGAAACTATGAACAAATAATCTCTGCACTAAATATTGAGCTAAAAAACAGGAATTTAAACTAAGTTTTTTAATGATATTAAGATATAAGGCACCAATTTAGAAAACGAAAGCACCACAACAGTAGCCTTTGCACAACCCTCTTTTGAGTCGAAGGATTTTAAAAATTGCTAATATCAGGCTTCTTTTAAGCTGTTTTGAACATAGTGATTTTATATTGTTTCCAAATGAAATATAGGATTTGAATGCCTTGTGAGGCATTTAATAAAGTAAATAATTGCGGAATGAGCGCTTAATTCTTTATTGCTGGTTAGGTTTGGAATTTCCAATTACCCATTCAAGATTCTTTGTTGTTTTATAGCGTGTTTGAGCAGTTTTTTTAGATTAAAAGCTGTAGCTGCCAATAATACCAATTGTAGTCTAAATCGCCTTATATAAATGGACTAATCATACCTATTTCTTCGTCGTAAATACTCGACGTAGCGTCCAGCTATGCTTCCGTTTTGCTTCTAGAAATAGGAATTATTAGTTTCCATATCCAATGCGGCATCTAGAAATACAATTGGCATATCATACATTTTGAGCTCCTTTCTGCTCAAGGGTATTTACTTTTGCAGATATTGAAAATGGATTAGTCTGGCTACCAATATTCTAAATGATTTGAAATTTTGAACAAAGGAATAGCACCACACGAGGACGCTTATTTGCTTGAACATTATTGCAAAACAATTAGGATTATTATATTTTTTCGATTAATAAAGATTATTTTATAAGGGCGATGGAAACATTTACCAAATTTCAAACTAAAACTTAGTTTGAAGAAATTTATAGGATTTGTAGTGACGAGTTTTTCAATATAGATAAAGCTCTTTCTTTTTCATCAAATGCAACTAAAATAGGATCATTATAAAAGCTTGGAATTGCACTGCAACTTCTATTTTATTCATTAATTACTTCGAAACTAGGACAGTTCATCCAATGACACTGAGAGCTTAATTAACATTTAAAGTGGACCATTCTGTCAAAAAAATAATATATTAAGCAGAAAATTTCGACGCGAATATTACAAAATAACTTTGCAACCCATATAATTAAAAACTGGAGAGACCTGCGCTACATATAGATTTTGCTTGGAAATAGGAGCACAAAAACAACACAAATTTATACTCAGATGGCGTTAAAACCTATTCAAAAAATAATAAGTCCCATAGAATTGATTAATTTGGATTAAAATTATATTGGGGAAATGTGCATTGAGCTTATCCAATTGTTGTGTGTAATTTAAAAAAATGGAACTACTTAAAGACTGCATATCAAAACAAGTTAGTATAGACACTGCATCATTAGAAAAGATATTGTCTATGTTTGAATCGGAAGAGCTTAAGAAAGGGGATTACTTTCTTCAATCAGGAGCCGTATGTCGAAAAATGGCATTTATAGAAACCGGGTATCTTAGAATGTATGACATTGCCGATGGAAAGGAAATTACCCTGTGGATTGGGAGCAGTAGAAAGTTCATCACCTCTATTTCAAGCTATGTGTTTCAAACAGGTAGTATCTGGAACATCCAAGCCTTGACAGACTGCAAGCTTCATGTTATCACTAAGGAGAAGCACCTTCTACTGGGAGAGCAGGAACCAAAATGGCTCGAATTCGATAATCTACTCCTGGCACGTTCGTTTGCTTTATTGGAGCAAGGAGCCTTTGCTCATTTGCACACCACAGCTCAACAAAGATTTGATGCCTTGATGAAAAACGAACCGGATCTGTTCCTGAATGTTCCGCAGCAGCACATTGCTTCCATGCTTGGTATTGCCCCCGAATCACTGAGCAGGCTGAGAAAAAAATCCATCAAGTAAATTTCTTAACAATTGTCAAGAGAATAGTGATTTGTTTGATGGAACTTTGTTTCAAAATTATAAACATGAATCAACTACAAAAAGCTCTTCAGCTCAACGCCCTGTTTTCTGGGCTCTCAGGTATTTTATTAGTGGCCGCACACAGCCGAGTTTCCAGTCTCTTCGACACAACGAACTTCACAGTGATCCAAGTAATTGGTGCAGCCCTTATCTATTTTTCTTTCACCATTGTTTTTGAAATAAAACACCAAAATCTCTTGAGAGTGCTGTTCATAATCGTTCAGGATTCTCTGTGGGTTATCGGAAGCGTTATTCTTTTGATTTTTCAACCTTTTAATATCTCGTTGACGGGGAATGGCGTTATAGCTGCCATTGCACTCGTTGTCCTGTTAATGATTATCAACCAAACCAACGCACTGGCTCAATCAGATAGTATTGCTAACAAGGGCATCAAGCAACTAAGATTTGAAAGAAGGGTGAAGGCAACCAAAGCGAGCGTATGGAAAGTCATTTCCGATGTGACCAATTACCATGAAGTAGCGCCTAACGTGGATGATGTGAAAATCATTTTTGGAGAAGGAAAAGGTATGGTGCGCAGCTGCAGCCACGGGAAAGACAGTTGGACAGAAACCTGTTCGCTTTGGGAAGAAGAAAAGGAATATGCCTTTGAAGTGAATACGGATGCTCCTGACTACCCTTATCCGTTCAAATATTTGAAAGGAAATTGGAAAGTGGAAGCAATCGACAATTGTCAGACAAGGGTCATCATGCAGTTTGAATTCGAGTATAAGAGGAGGTTTCAGAATTGGTTACTACACCCTATTCTCAAAGGAAAGTTTGGAAAAACAGCCGAAAAGCTCTTAGATAATTGGCAAAATCAAATCGAGAAAAAGGTAACGACCATAAGTACTATGCAGGTAAAACAATTTCGACTGTTAATTTTTTTCATTTTCAGCATTCTTAATCTCACTGGTTGTAATGATGACTTAGCTCCTGAAGAAAATTTGAACTATCAAACAATTGTTGATTTAGAATTACCATTTAATAGTTCTTGGTTTGTAGTTTGGGGAGGCCGATCCAGTGAACAAAACTATCATGCCTCGCTGACTGACCAAAGATTTGCCATTGACGTGGTACAAATCAAGAATGGATCCACTTTCACCGGGAGTGGGCTTCGAAATGAGGACTATTATTGTTTTGGAGATACCCTATATGCCCCAGGAGACGGTCAAATTGTTGAAATGCAGAATTTAGTACCAGAGAATATCCCTAGACAAACTAATAAAAACCAACTTTTTGGTAATTATGTAATTATCGACCACGGGACTAATGAATATTCTGTTTTGGCACACTTTATGAAAAATTCAATAACGGTGTCCGTTGGTGATATGGTAACAAAAGGGCAGGTTATAGGTCTAGTTGGAAATAGTGGAAATTCGACCGAACCACACTTGCATTATCACCTTCAAAACAACCCTTCAATAATGCATGGCGAGGGATTACCAGCCCAATTTCAAAACTACTACGCAAATGGGATTTTTGTTTCAGTCGGTGAACCCTTGAAGAACCAAGAAATCAGAAAAGATTGGTAAGGGTTATTGAGATTAAAACGGATAATAATGAATGAAAAAAATGAAAGTAAAATGGATAATAATTGCTCTACTAGGGCTTCTGATTTCGAACTATACCATTCAAGCTATGCAAACAAGTAATACAATAGAGCTATCCGATGGAAGAGTATTGGGCTATGCTGAATATGGTGACTCATTGGGTTACCCAATATTCTATTTTCATGGTGGCCAGGAGAGTAGACTCTCGTCTAGCTTCATGGACAGTGCTGCCCTAGAATTAGGCGTGCGTATCATAGCCCCAGATAGACCTGGCGTTGGTCTCTCCACATTTCAGGAAAATAGATCCTTCCAAAGTTGGGCAACAGATGTTGAACAACTGGCCGATTCGTTGCAACTTGAGCGATTTTCCATTTTCGGTCTGTCTGGCGGTGCACCGCATGTGTTAGCTTGTCTGGTCAGCCTATCGGACAGGATAGAAAACGCTTCCATCATTTCAGGTGCCACACCATACAACTACAAAGGCACTTTGAAAGGCATGTGGTTTCCAGTTAAACTTATTCATTGGTTTGCTAGCTGGAAAAGTGACAACCAATTAAGAAAGTTTATCAAAAATGATTACGAAGGGCTTTCAAATAAACCTGAAAAAAGGATTAAACAATTTCAAAAGTATTTACCTACTCCGGATAAAAAGTTAATGACCGAGCATCCTGAATATGGTTGGGAGTTTATTGAGGGCAGCAAGGAAAGCTATAGGCAAGGAATAGATGCAGTTGTTCAAGAATGGAAACTTTATGTTTCGGAATGGCAGATGGAATTAAGTGCAATTCACTCCACAGTAAGCCTTTGGTATGGCTCTTCCGACAAGATGGCCCCAACTTACAGAGGATATCACTATGAAAAAGTGCTGCCAAACTCAAAACTCAAAGTAATTGAGAATGAAGGACACTTTTCCTTAATAAGAAACCATTTAGAAGAAATTTTGACAGAATTAAAAACTACACACAAAGAATAAAGGACATTAGAAAATTAAAACTATGACTTGTAATTATAATCCTACTATGAAAACTATAGGTTGGATCTTACTAACGCTAATTTGGTTAGCAATATCGCTCAATAGCTGCGATAATGCTTCCACTCCTCAAGAGTTGAATCGGAACGATGAATTCAAGAAAAATATAGATAGTTTAAGTGCCTACACCTTAAATAAAATCAAAGGTATACCTAGCATTTCAATAGCAGTGATAAAAGGTGATGAGGTTATTCATATTGAGAGTTATGGATTTAGCGATATCGAAAATAATGTGATAGCAACAACTGCAACACCTTACTATATTGCATCAACAACAAAGTCATTTACTGGAACCTTAGCACAAATACTTCATGATGACAATGTACTTGATCTTGACACTTCCATTACTTCCTACGAACCAATTAAGAGCTTCAAGGACAAAACAGTATTCGAGGGAATTTCAATACGAGAACTCCTATCACATTCATCAGGAATAACCAATGGATATTTAGTTTGGCGAAATGCCGTTTCAGGCCAATATGAACATCAACAACTTATTGAAATACTTGAAAACCAAACAGGTTCTCTGGATAATAACAAAGCCTTTAAATACGATAATTTGGGGTATAATATTTTCGCCTTAATACTTCAAGAAGAATTTGGTTTGAACTGGAAAAATCTGCTGAAAGAAAAAATTTTTCAACCCTTAGAAATGGAAAGAACTTCAGCTT
>JAHEAQ010000059.1:0-3146 GCA_024642705.1 Bacteroidota bacterium
ACTAGTTAAATATTAACATAAAATCAACTGAAAAAGGCTTTCTACATTTGCATCCTTTTGTGTTGTTTATAAATAAGGGAGTTTTTTACTTTTCCAATCCAAAAATAAAACTACTAAACAAACAATGACTTATAATTCACATCAATCCCCTGCACCTCTGAACCTCCATTTTGAAAGTTTTTGCTAGCCTTTCGATACCATCAAAATTTTTCATTTCTATCATTTTTTGATCCACAATAGAGCTCCCAATACCAAATGCCACTGCACCAGCCAAGAACCAATCTTTCATGTTGGAAGGACTAATCCCTCCTGTCGGTACAAATCGAGCTTTATCGCAAGTTGCACTCACTGCTTTCAAATAGCTTGGACTCATAAATTCCGCAGGAAAGAGTTTAATAAAATCAGCACCATATTGGATGGATTGATGGATTTCTGTGGGCGTAAAAGCTCCCATAACCACAGGAATCTTATAGTGTTGTGCAACTTCCACAATAGTCTTTGAGGTAATGGGAGTTACCAAATATTGTGCGCCGGACTCAATTGCTTCTTCGGCTTGTTTCTGTGTAGTTATTGTTCCAGCACCAATTGAGATTTCAGGCATAGTTGATTTTACTTCTTTGATAATGTTCAAATATCCGGGAGTATTGGAAGTCACTTCAATAACTGGCAATCCGCCTTTGCCAATTGCTTTAATAACACTCAGTAGATCTTCTGTGTGCTTTGTCCTAACAATGCTGATAACGCCTGATTCAACAATGGCATCAATAGTTGTTTTCATATTATGGTCCATTTTCATCTTTGTACATGTCCTGAAACATTCCCTTCCATCGCCGAAAATATCTCATCTTCACTCACCAAACAAAGATCGCCGGGGACAGTTTGTTGCAATGCAGAAGCAGCGGTTGCATATTGAATCATTTTATTCAAGTTCCATTCTTTCCCAAGGCCGTGTAATATTCCAGCCGCAAAGGCATCTCCACCTCCAAATCTATCAACAATTTCAAGCTGATATCTAGCACTTAATGCATAATTTTTACCATCATAGATGATACCTTGCCATTCATTAATTGAAGCAGAAATGTTTTTCCTCATGGTAAAAGCTACATATTTCAATGCGTATTTCTCCATTAGTAAGCTCATTAATTCCATGCACCTTTCTTCTTCCGTTTCTTTTGTAGATTTAAGATTATACACATCATTCAATGCGCCTTCATTTGCAATCAATAAAAAAGTGTCTTCCAAAATTGCATCAAAGATACTTTCTGCTTCTTCCCTACTCTTCCATAAGGTCCTCCGATAATTCATATCAAAACTGACTTTAATTCCCATACTTGAAGCAACAAATGCAGCTTTAATGGTTTCTTCTGAACAACTTAAAGATAGCGCAGGTGTAATTCCCGTAAGATGCAAATGCGTTTTCCCTTGAAAAACAGCTTTCCAATCAATCTTTCCAGTTCTTAGTGCTGAAATTGAAGAAAATTGCCTGTCATAAAGTACTTTTGAAGGTCTAATTGATGCTCCATCTTCAATAAAATAAATGCCAATTCTTCCTCCTCCACGAATAATGTCTTCGGTACCCACACCAAATTCTTGCAAAAGATGAAGTGCTCCATCTCCCAAATCATTTTCAGGAAGCACGCTGATAAAATTAACATCATTGTTCCAAATTGACAATGCAATGGCGACATTGGATTCTGCTCCTGCAAAATCCATTTTCAAAGCATTCGTTTTGACCAATCTTTCATATTTGTTTTCTGGTGTTAACCTCAACATGATTTCGCCAAATGTAATAAAAGATGGAATGCTGCCCATTTAATAATTATTTATATGTGATAAAAGGTCAAATAAAAGATTGATGGTTTGAAAATATAAATTCTTAAATCTTTCCACAAAATAAAAGAATTAATGTTGTCAATATTAATATTAACCATGAACTTGATTAAATTGGAATATTTAATTGAACGAAATTTATATGAAAGCAATAATATGCCACTCTTTTGGATTGCCTGATCAACTAATCTATACTGATGTTCCCGAGCCAGTTCCAGGGAACAACGAATTACTTGTCAGTGTAAAAGCTTGTGGAGTTAATTTCCCGGATGTTTTGATTATTCAGAATCTTTATCAAGTCAAACCAGAACTTCCTTTTTCGCCGGGAGCAGATATTGCTGGTATCGTAGAATCTGTTGGGCCTGACGTCAAAAATTACAAAGTTGGAGATGAAGTAATTTCAATGTCTACTTTTGGAGGTTTCGCAGAAAAAGCGGTAGTAAGTGCAAATACAAGTTTTCATAAACCAAAAGAGATGCCGATGATCAATGCCGCTTCGTTTTTGGTTGCATATGGTACGTCATACCATGCATTAAAAGATCGAGCAAAATTAAAAAAAGATGAAGTTTTACTTGTTTTGGGCGCTTCTGGCGGAGTTGGATTAAGTGCCGTGGAAATTGGTAAGTTGATGGGTGCAAAAGTTATCGCTGCGGCCTCAACAGATGAAAAATTGGAGATTTGTAAAAAATATGGAGCAGATGAGCTTATTAATTATTCAAAAGAAGACTTAAAAACAAGAATAAAAGAAATCGTTGGAAATAAAGGTGTAGATGTAGTCTATGATCCTTTAGGAGGACAATTTTCAGAAATAGCATTAAGGACTTTAGGATGGAAAGGAAGACATCTTGTGATTGGCTTTGCTTCAGGTGAAATCTCAAAAATGCCGCTAAATTTAGCACTCCTTAAAGGATGTGATATTCTGGGTGTATTTTGGGGTTCTTTTACTCAAAAAGAACCAAAATTAAATTTAGAAAACACCATGCAACTTATAAATTGGTTCAAAAATGGAACACTAAATCCTCATATTCACAAAGTATATCCACTCAAAGATGGTGCTCAAGCTTTAGCAGATATGATGAATCGAAAAGTAAAAGGTAAAGCTGTAGTAAGTATGGAGTGATTAATAATTTCTTTTGAATAGTATTCTTTTTTAAGCAAAGTTGAATAATCAACCTTTTAGTTGAATATTTGGGTTTAAAAGAAATCTTTTCATTTTTTGATTGAGCAAAAAACGAAACAAAAAACTCAGTTTTTCAAAGGCATTTTTCCTTGTTTAATAGCAGAGAAGAATAATTTCTCGAATTCAAATTCCTTCT
>JAHEAQ010000059.1:3246-22015 GCA_024642705.1 Bacteroidota bacterium
TTTGGCGGCATTTTTGACCAAAAATGATGACAAAACTATTCATTGAAAGTAAAAGAAATCTTTTCATTTTTTGATTGAGCAAAAAACGAAACAAAAAACTCAGTTTTTCAAAGGCATTTTTCCTTGTTTAATAGCAGAGAAGAATAATTTCTCGAATTCAAATTCCTTCTATCTAACCAAAATCCTTTCTCAAGGAAAACCAGAAATAAAAATCGGAAAACCGGTCCAAGGCTTCCCAATTTTCTTCGATTTTTACTCCTTATGCTGTTGAAAAACACCTCTTGAATGGATATTTCTTATAATAATTAGAATTGTAAATACTCAGGTTTAATGAAGTTTTTGTACTGACGATACTGACGATAAATGTCAGCACCTTGTAAATGTCAGTACCTTGAACATGTCAGTACATTGTAAATGTAGGCACTGGGTTCTGATAAGCCCGTAGGGCTGCAATATCTGTAGCCCTGGGTGCAACCTGGGGCTAAGCATTAACCAAGAATCTAGTTTTGGCGGCATTTTTGACCAAAAATGATGACAAAACTATTCATTGAAAGTAAAAGAAATCTTTTCATTTTTTGATTGAGCAAAAAACGAAACAAAAAACTCAGTTTTTCAAAGGCATTTTTGGTCAAAAATGATGTCAAAATTATTTTTAGCTCGTCCATTTCCCCTCTATCTGAGTAGTTACATAATTTCAAAAAAATGTTATTTTTACTTTAAACAAAAAATAAAATAAAATGGCTGCTATAAATATTCCTCGAAATCCATCTGAATTTATGAAGTCTATATCAATCTTACATATTGCTTTATTTGCTGGTCAGTTTATGCTGGCTGGAATAATCTTTTACTTAAAAGGAAGTTACGATTTGAAACTATCCTCCGCCAACAATATTTTATTCTTTATCGTTCCTGGAATTGCAATTGCTGGCTTGTACTTTGGAAATAAAATTTATCAGCAAAGAAATAAAAAAATACCTTCAGAAAGTACTCTTATGGATAAACTTGAAGTGTACAGAGGTGCTTATATTCTAAAACTTGCAATGGTTGAAGGTCCATCTATTCTTGCCATCATGGCATATTACGTTACAGGAAATTTGCTTTATCTATTGATTGCTTTATTCTTAATGTTGTATTTCTTTTTTCTAAAACCAACGTTGAGTACAATCGAAAATGACGTCAATTTTTCCTCGAATGAAAAAGATCAAATGAGGAAAAATTGAGATCAATATTTATTAAAGAGGTCTAATCCATATATTCCTGTAACTCACTAAGTCTCCATGATCTTGAAGTGTAATTGGAGCATTGCCATGAGCAACATTCTTAGGTAAGCCTATATATTCAGTTGTTCCCCAAATCATCACATGGTTTAATGTCAGTACTCCATTATGCAAAACTGTAATATAACCGGGAATTGTTCTTACTCCGTCATCATTAAATCGAGGAGCCGTAAAAATTATATCGTAAGTTTGCCATTCTCCCGGTGCTTTGCAAGCATTTACTTGAGGCATGGTTTGTTTGTAAATAGAACTTGCTTGCCCATTAGAATAAGTTCGATTATCATAATTGTCTAATACTTGAAGTTCATATCTAGACATTAAGAAAATACCACTATTCCCGCGTCCTTGGCTGTTACCTTTTACCACAGAAGGTGCTCTCCATTCAATATGTAGCTGACAATCACCAAAAGATTCTTTAGTGCTTATTCCTCCTGTTTTCGGTTTTACAGTCATTGCGTTTTCAGAAACCGACCATTCAGGTTTGCCTCCAGAAGCATTTACCCATGCATCAAAATTTGACCCATCGAATAAAACAATGGCGTCTGAAGGAACATTATTTATAATTGAAACCACTTTTGGAACAGGATCCCATATTTCAGTGACTTCAGGATCCATGTCTTTCTGACTTTTACCTTGGCCAAAACTTGAATAAGCAGAGGAAATAATAAGTAATGTTAGGGTTGCAAATTTTAAAATGTATTGTTTCATATTATTTTTTTTCTTCTGATTTAATAGTTGGATAAGTAATTCCCAATTGCTCTAAGTAGGAATTGTATTTTGTTTCATCGTAATATATTTTCTCTAAAGCGGGTCTGAATTCTTCTTGAATTTCTTTATTTAAATAAATTGCAGGTTTATCATTTTCAGTAACCATAGGTTTGTATTCTATAATCATCCCTTGTTCTTCTTTAAAATATTTCCATGCATCATCGACAAGTTGAGGCTTCAATAAAATGTCTAATAAGGTCATCGCTTCAACTTTTGCGCCAGCAATTACTCCCTTGTGAGCAATTGGCGTTGCCATTGAAACAGCATTGGACCAATGATGACCTTGCAATTCAGGAATATTAGAAGGAAATCTTAAAGTAACAGTGGGTAATTTCCATGAGATATCTCCAATATCGTCAGAACCGCCACTTATCATATTGATCGTAGGTAGTCCAATGGTATCTAATTTTACATCTAAGCCTTCATTTTTTGGAGAATTCACTTCTTTTTGTAACGCCAAAGCCAATTGCTGATCAGCTTCAGACCATTCAGGAAGTCCAATCACTTTAATATTTTCATACATCGTTTCTGCAATTACTTTATTGAAATGTCTAGGCCAAGCTGAACCCAATACATTGCGTGTCACTGTTGTTCCTGTCATCATTGCCGCGCCTTCAGCAATTCTATTTGCTTTGTCATACACTTCCATAATTTTTGGATAAGTCACATGTCTGAAATAATACCAAATGGAAGCCTTTGAAGGTACCACATTAGGCTGATCTCCACCATTTGTGATTACAGAATGTGATCTTTGCAATGGGTCTAAATGCTCCCTTTGATATTGCCAACCAATATTCATTAATTCAACAGCATCTGCTGCACTTCGACCTCTCCAAGGTGAACCTGCGGCATGCGCTGACTCTCCGTCAAATGTGTATTCGACACTTATCAACCCAGTTCCACGTGCTTGTCCATATTCCACTGACATATTGCTACTGACATGGGTAAATATGCAAAGATCAACCTCATCAAAATAGCCATCTCTTGTAAAGTATGCTTTTGTTCCCACCAATTCTTCAGCAACTCCTGGCCATAAAATTAAAGTCCCGGGAATATTTTCTCTTTCCATGATGTCTTTAACTGCAAGCGCAGAAATAATATTCAAAGGTGATCCAGAATTATGCCCTTCACCATGCCCAGGCGCGCCTTCGATGATTGGGTCGTGGTACGCAACCCCAGGTTTTTGAGATGCTTTTGGAATACAATCCAAATCACTTCCCAGAGCTATAATCGGCTTTCCATTTCCCCATTTTGCCATCCAAGCCGTAGGAATTCCAGATATCCCATATTCAATTTCAAAACCATTCTCTTTTAGAATATTGGTTAGATATTTTGAAGTTTCTACCTCTTGAAAACCTAATTCTGCAAAACTGAAAACTTTATCCACCATCACCTGTGCATCTTTATATTTACCATCAATGGTTTCTGCAACTCTAGTTTTGATTGCTTCAATTTCAGCGTCAGATCTAAGATTCGCCTTTTGACCATATAATAGATTCATGAAACAAACTACAGCTACTGTAAGGCTAAATATTTTACTTTTTTTTGTTATATGCATAATTAAGATTCATTTAAAATATCAATCGATTAAATTCTTGGGTTAAATTAAACAATAATTTTTTTCAATTTTTAACAAAACAATTACATTTTAAAACTATAGCCATTCAAATTTTTTCAACATAGGAAAAAACCAATATCAAAAGTTTCATTTTCAAATGAAATATGTAAAAGTCAATTTCAAAAACAATTCAAGAAAATCTATTTATCAAAAACATTTGAAGTTCTGTATCCATAAGAAGCTACCACAAAAAAACAAACCATTGGTAGTATAAAAGAAAAATTGACTTCCGGTACTCCTAGTATTAAGGTATCTGTATAACCTGAACCTCCAATATCTAATATCATCCCTTGAGCAACTGGCATTATCGCTCCTCCTACTATTGCCATTACCAGAAATGCTGCGCCATACTTTGCATCGTCTCCCATTCCTTCTAAAGCTATTCCGTAAATCGTTGGGAACATCAATGACATACAAAATGAAATCATCACCAAACTATATAATCCTGGCATGCCTTTTAGAAATATAGCACCCAAAGTGAAAACTACAGCTAAAAAAGCCATATACATAAGCAATTTTCCAGAATCAATGTATTTTAGAATAAAAGTACAAATCCAGCGCCCCACAAGAAATATTCCTAATGCAGACATTGCATATGGAACAGCTGAACGATTGTCAATTCCAAGAGTTTCAGCGTATTGATAAATATAGGTCCAACACATAATTTGAGCTCCAACATAAAACATTTGTGCGTTCACTCCTTCTCTGAATTTTGGACTTTTAAAAATTCTTTTTATGGATGCTAATATGCTTTCTCCGCTGTCTTTTTCTACATTTTCTGGCATTTTTACCACAGAAATAACAATTAAAATGACAATAACTGCAACACCCAAAATAACATATGGATTTCTTATTACCATTAAGTCTGCAGTTCTGATTCCAGCTTTAACAGATTCGGTTAATGTGTCATAAATTGCGTTTCCATTAGCATCCAAATCATCGGATTGCAAGGAACCTAGTATAAAATTTTGCGCTGCAAATAAACCAGCTAAAGCCCCAATTGGATTAAAAGCTTGAGCTAAATTTAACCTTTGGGTTGCTGTATCTGCCGAACCCATTGATAAAATGTACGGATTTGCAGTGGTTTCCAAAAATGCCAATCCAAAAGTTAAAATATATAATGCCAAAAGAAAAAAAATGAATTGCTCATATGCCGCTGCAGGAAAGAATAGCAAAGCACCAACAGCATAAAGAGTTAATCCCATTAATATTCCTTTTTTGTAGGAATATTTTTTAGCAAAAATTGCAGCAGGTAGTGCCATCGTGAAATAACCACCATAAAATGCCATTTGAACCCATGATGCTTGTGTATTATTGAGCTCCAGCACTTTTTTGAAAGCTGAAACCATCGGATTTGTGATATCATTTGCAAAACCCCAAAGTGCAAAGAGTGAAGTAATTAGAATAAAAGGGATTAATAATTCTTTTGGTACTACAGGTGATGATTTAGAATTGGTCATTTATCAAGGTTTAATTTTTCCATTCATTTACGCCTCTATTTAAACTTTAATAAAGACTTAAACAGCAATATAATAAGCTTACTTGGTAAAATGACTTGTAAATAGTAAAATTTTTAAATTATATAGGGTAAGCCTTCTTGTCAGTAAAAATTTTGAGCTTGCAATTCATGTATTAAGTTTAATATTTTCAATCCATGGTTAATTGCTGGACAAATAACTTCGCATCAACCCAAATATAAAAAAAAAGCCCAATCTAGAAAGCTATCTAAATTGGACCTTTAATTCTTGTATCAAGAAATGATTACTTTCCTCCTCTTTGTAATTGTTGCATCATGTTTTCCATGCCTTTTCCTTTGCTCATTTGCAACATCATTTTTCTCATCTGCTCAAACTGTTTGACAAACATGTTGATTTCATGAATATTATGCCCGCAACCCAAAGCAATTCTTCTTTTCCTGCTCATATTCAATACTTCTGGCTTCAATCTTTCTTCTGGTGTCATTGAATAAATAATCGACTCTACTTTTGCAAAAGCTCCATCATTAATATCAACATCTTTTATTGCTTTTCCCATTCCAGGAATCATTCCCATCAAACTTTTCAAGTCTCCCATTTTTTTAATCTGGTTCACTTGTGCAAGAAAATCATTGAAATCAAATTTGTTCTTTTTTATTTTCTTTTCTAAACGTTTTGCTTCTTCTTCGCTAAATTGATCTTGAGCTCTTTCCACAAAAGAAACAATATCTCCCATTCCAAGAATCCTTTGGGCCATACGTTCTGGATAAAATACATCCAGCGTATTCATTTTTTCGCCCGTTGAAACGAATTTAATGGGTTTTCCAACTGTATATTTAACCGACAATGCTGCTCCACCTCTCGTATCACCATCCAATTTAGTCAATACGACACCATCATAATCTATAACATCATTAAATGATAAAGCAGTATTAACAGCATCTTGCCCAGTCATTGAATCCACTACAAAAAGCGTTTCT
The DNA here is from genome assembly GCA_024642705.1 of Bacteroidota bacterium. Taxonomy (GTDB): domain Bacteria; phylum Bacteroidota; class Bacteroidia; order Chitinophagales; family Saprospiraceae; genus Portibacter. Next base: position 9,365 of record JAHEAQ010000059.1, read on the forward strand.
GTAGGTTCGATTCCTGATTTGATATTCCGAATTTCCGCCATCATCACTTCATCAATAGCCAATCGACCAGCAGTATCTACAATGACTACATCATGGCTATTGGCTTTTGCAAACTTAATGGCGTTTTTTGCAATTTCAACTGGATTTTTATTTTCAATCTCTTTATATACAGCAACACCAATTTGTTCTCCAAGCACAGAAATTTGTTCAATGGCTGCAGGCCTATAAACATCACAAGCCACCAACAATGGTTTTTTTGATTTTTTGTCTTTAAGATAAAGGGCTAATTTTCCAGAAAAAGTTGTTTTTCCAGATCCCTGTAATCCAGCGACTAAGACAATTCCAGGATTTCCTTTTATATTAATTCCTGCAACTTGACCACCCATCAATTCAGTCATTTCGTCCATGACTATTTTGACCATCAATTCACCTGGCTTTACAGATTTCAGGATATTATCCTTTCCTAAAGCTTTGTCTTTGACTTTATCTGTAAACTCTTTTGCAATCTTATAATTAACGTCGGCAGAAACTAAAGCCCTTCTTATTTCTTTGATTGATTGGGCAATATTAATTTCTGTTAACTTAGCTTCACCTCTAAGATTCTTAAAGGCAACCTCCATTTTATCTTGTAAACTATCGAACATCTTTTGCTATACGTTTTATTATGGCACAAATATAAAGCTTTCATCCACACTCCCCTATTTGAATTTTACAAAATTCGAAAATCCAAGTTTTTTATTTCGAATTTCTATTATTAGTTCTGTAATCGATACAAAATACGTAGAAAAGTAAACATTGAAAATATTACCAAAAACATTTCGACCTTAATGGCTTTGTTTAAATCCGGAATATGTTGAGCCAGTAATTATTGCTTATTATTCATTTTTTGAAGAAAATCATCAATTCTTAAATTCGAAATCGCTGAAATTTCTCCATTTTCAATCCAAGTGTGAATATAATTGCCATAATGCATTCCTAAATAATCTGCTGTCATTTCAAATGGGGTAGAAAAATGATCGGGACCGTCATCATGCCCAGAACAACTAACAACATCCATATCAACACCTCTTAGTTTACGACCCAGATCTTTGTTCCATTTTAGCAAATCAGAAATTCTATCCAAAAAGACTTTCATTTGGCCACTCATGGTGTACCAATACACAGGTGTTGCCCAAACTACATGTTTGTGGCTAATAATTTTATGAATTATTTTTTCAAAATCATCATTTGTGGGGCCAGAATAATTAAAAGGGGCAATGTTCAATTCGCATAAGTTGATTATTTCTGCTTTTTTTGATTGATTTATTTTATCACATATCATTGCAGTATGCCCGTCAACTCTGGAACTTCCTTGAATTATCAACATTTCGAATAGCTTAATTTTTTCTTTTCATAAAATAGAAATAAAAAACCCATCTAAAATTTTTGGATTAAATGGGTTCACTTTCTTTCATTAGAACATTTTACTTGGTACACTTGGGTATTATAACATGGTGTATTTTAGTGTATTTGTAAGTTAACAAATGATATTATCAATTGTTTATATGTCCTAAAAATATTTTCTTTCCTTTCAATATGACTTAGTCATGTCTTTATGCACTGCGATAATGTAATTGGCTTTGCCTTTCAGCTCATCAATGATCATATTTTCTTCATCATCAATTCTAGTAGTTATGGTGAAAATTTTAAGTCCTGGCTTATATTTATTTAAATACCAAATGATTCCTTCATAGTCATCTGAATGAAAACTGCCATTGTAATGAATATATTTTTTATCTTTTTCATATGTTTCCGCAATGCTATAGGCCATGGTTGCATCTTTTATAGCCTGAGCTTTAGGAAGGTTTTCACCACCATGTCCTGCCATCATGGACAACATTTCTTGATAAGAAGCCAAATTTGCATCATATTCTATTGGCAATGGCGCTAAATAAGCTCTTTCATTGCTGCCAAGCTGCTCAAGGGCTTCAAATCCTTCCTTATAAACATTACTTGCATAAACTCTTGGAACATTCGTTGCAACACATTTCATATTATGTTCTATTGCAAAATCAACCATCGGTTTATAATCTGTTTTAAAATTTTTCCATAATCGAGCTTCAGTTTTCAAACTATCCGCTGAAATAGAACCATTCACATATTTGTCCAAAGCTTCTTGGTTGTCTCTTTCGAACATTTCAAAACCTAGAACCATTCCATGTTCTGCTGAAATATCTTTTAATAATTTCAATTCTAACCAATGACTTATTGGGTCATCATGCATTTCACCAAAGAAGACAATATCAGCTGCCATGGCTTCTTTAAGCAATTTTTTATAACTGCTTTTTTTCATTTTTTTATTGTAAATAGTGTGTGAATTATCCGTTTGGCTGTGTCCAATTTGTAGAATAACAAAAAAACTTAAGAACATTAAAACTATATTTAAACTTACATTTTTAACTTTATGAAAAATTAACATTACTGATGAATTTGAATTATGATTATAAAATTTGTGGTGCAAATTTACAGAAAGTAAAATACACTCAACTGAGATTAACTGTTCTTTTTCTTTTTCTTTTAATTAAACCAAATTTCGCTCAGGAAAATCTTCAATTATTTCAAAATAAAATTGATTCATTGGTGGAAAATGCAATGGATTCTCTTGCATTTCCTGGCGCTCAAGTACTTATCATTCATAAAAACAAAAATTTAATCCACAAAGCATATGGGTTTCACACTTATGATAAATTCATTGCCGTAGATACAACTCACCTTTTTGATCTTGCTTCTGTAACTAAAATAATGGCAGGAGGAATGGCATTAATGAAATTGCAGGAACATCAATTGTTTTCTCCTGATCAAACATTAAGTGAAACTCACCCTTATTTTAGAAATTCTAATAAGGCTGACATTACATGGAGATCTATTTTGGCTCATCAATCCAGAATGCAATCTTACATTGTCATGTGGCAAAAAATGAAAAAGAAAAATGGTCATTTTAAATGGAGGACTTTTTCTTCAAAGCAAGGTAAAAATTATCCATATACCATTGATAATGATATAAAACTGCACAAACGATATCCAAAGTTGATGCATAAAATTATTAAAAAATCAGATTTGTTGCCAGAAACTAAATATTTGTATTCTGGTACTGGTTTCTTATTAATTCCCGAATTAGTCAAGCAAAAATCTGGACTCACATTAGATCAACTGCTAAAACGAGAATATTACGATCCTATGAAATTAACCAGGATAGGTTTTCAACCATATAAATATTTTCCTGCGGCAGAAATTGTACCCACTGAAATAGATACTTTTTTTCGAAAAAAATTGGTTCATACTTTTGTTCACGATGAAAATGCTGCAATGCTTGATGGGGTTTCTGCCAATGCAGGGCTATTCTCAAATGCTGCTGATCTAGGAAAAATTTCTCAAATGTTATTGGATGACGGTATGTATAATGGTCATCAATACCTTCCTAATTCGATAATCAAGGAATACAATACCGTACAATTTCCCGAAAACGACAATCGAAGAGGTTTAGTATTTGATAAACCTTTGCTACAATACAATGATAAGGATAGTTATATAGCAAAGTCAGCAAGTCCCATTTCTTTTGGACATGGTGGTTTTACTGGAACATTTATGTGGTTAGATCCTGAATATGATTTGATTGTTATTTTTCTGAGCAATAGAGTGTATCCATATAGAAGTAGTAGGGCTCTTTATAGCTTGAATTTTAGAGCCAAATTGCATCAATTTGCTTATGACTACATTAATAGCTTAAACAATTAAATCCGTTGAAAGCATTCATTTTTTCAGTAATTCTCACATTTTTTCCATTAATTATATTTTGCCAAACGGAAAACGACAGCACTTTTAATGATTTCAGCGCTTATGTCCATCTCGATAGTATAACTATCACAGCTCAAAGAAGTGGATTCAGTGTAGAGGAATTTATAAAAATTATTCAAAACGACAAGTCGTTGCAAATTGCATTTTACAATTTGAGATTCTTGTCTTATACGTATGAAAATAACATTCAATACGTAAACCAAAAAGGAAATATAACGGATACTTATTATAGCAAAAATATTCAACATTTCGATGGCAATTGCCAATGGATGGAAGTTGAAAATGAATATTTTACAGATAAATTTTTTACCAGGAAACAAGATTATTCCTATTACACATCAAAACTTTATGACCGCGTTTTTTATGTTGATAAAAAACCATGTTCAGAGCGCGCGAATCATAAACCGCCAAAAAATTCAAGAGCTAAGCGTCTGATAGAAACAAGAATAAGGGAGTTGAAAAAGTTAATTTATACTCCCGGCCAGCAAGCTAATATCCCTTTGATTGGAGATAAAACAGCAATCTTTGATGAAAAAATGATTGAAAATTATGATTTTTCAATTCATTCAGGTTTACACGAGTCTGGGATAGAATCTTATATATTTAAAGCAATAGTAAAGCCATATTTTAATAATGCAAACCCTGAAGAAACAGTTGTAAAATATTTGGAAATTTATGTTGAAAAGGATAATCTGCAGGTTTTATCTAGAAACTACAAGCTTCAGTACAATGCAGGAGTATATAATTTTGACATTTTGATGAAAGTGAAGCTTGAGCAATACAAGGATAAATATGTCCCTACAGACATCATTTATGACGGTTATTGGAAAGTAGTTGGAAAAAAAAGAGAAGATTGTAGGTTTCAATTTAAGTTATTAGAATTTATAAATTAATTTTGCACAAAAATTCAGATAATTTGATTCTTATTATAGACAGTGGCGCTACCAATTCAACTTGGAAATTTATTGATTCAAAAGAACAATCCCAGACTATTAAATTATTAGGGTTTAATCTTTCAACTTCGGCGATTGCAGATTTTCAATACCCTGAGGATAATCCTCTTAATGTTAAAGTGAAGAGCTTGTTTTTTTTTGGTGCCGGAACTGGGGATGAAAATCGTGAACGGTTACTCATTGATAAATTGATTCAAATATTTCCGAATTGCGAAAATACATACATTGGTTCTGATCTTCATTCTGCTGGTTTGGCTTTATCATTCAAAGAAGAAAGTGTCATTTCTATTTTAGGAACAGGGAGCAATTGCTGCCTATTTGACGGAACCAAAATAAAAGAAAATGTTAATAATTTAGGTTTTATTCTAGGTGATGAGGGAAGTGGTTTCCTGATGGGTAAAATGATCTTGCAGGATTATTTTTATAACAAAATGGATAGCCAAACTTACACTTTATTCCAATCCCTTTGTCCAATAACTCGCGATGAAGTTGTTAAACAAATCTATTATGAAAACAATAGACCCAACAGTTATGTTGCTAGTTTTACAAAATTCCTAATTGATGCCAATACAGCATATCGTTACAAGATTGCAAATAAAGCACTAACAATGTTTTTTGACGATCAATTAAAACAATTTAAAGAATTAAAAGGTATAAAATACCATTTCTCGGGCTCGATTTCATGGCATTTCAAAGATATTATTGAAGCATTATGTGCAAAATATGATTTGAAAATTGGAAACATTATCCAAAATCCCATAGATTCGCTGTCTTATTCAAAATTGATACAGATACAGAATTAATCAAACATGACTAAAATTAAAAAAATTGCAGTTTTTACCTCAGGTGGTGATGCACCAGGAATGAATGCAGCAGTAAGAGCTGTTGTGAGGACAGCAGCATACCATAAAATTCAGACATTTGCCGTATATCGTGGATATGACGGTATGATTAAAGGAGATATCAAACGAATTAATACTGGCGATGTTGGAAATATTATTCAACGAGGTGGAACTATTCTTAAGACTGCTAGGAGTGAAAGTTTTAGAACCAAAGAAGGAAGAGCTATAGCTTATGAAAATTTAAAAAAATTTGAAATAGATGCTTGCGTTGCTATAGGTGGAGATGGAACGTTTACAGGAGCTGAAGTTTTTCATAAAGAATATAACATTCCTTTTATTGGAATACCAGGAACTATTGATAATGACATATATGGAACTGACTATACAATTGGCTTTGATACAGCAATAAACACAGCCATAGAAGCAATAGATAAAATTAGAGATACTGCGGATTCTCATTCTCGTTTGTTTTTTGTGGAAGTGATGGGAAGACACTCTGGATATATCGCTTTGCACACTGGGATTAGCAGTGGCGCAGGATGCATTTTCCTTCCTGAAACTAACACATCAATTGAAGATCTTATTACTATTCTTCATAAAGCACACAAAAGAAAAAAGTTATTCAATATGGTGGTGGTTGCTGAAGGTAATCAAAATGGCGGTGCGATGGAAATTGCTAAAAAACTTAAAGAAAAGTACACTGAATATGAATCAAAAGTTACCATAATAGGGCATATGCAAAGAGGTGGTGCACCATCATGTAGTGATAGAATGCTTGCAAGTAGATTAGGTTATCATGCCATATTAGAGTTAATTGCTGGAAAGGTTAATGTAGCTCTTGGAATCGTCAGCGATGAATTATGTATCACTCCATTCAAAGATGCGATTACCCAGACCAAACAACCAAAAGCATCTTTAATTGAAATGGCGAACATTCTTTCCATGTAAGAATTATTAAGATAGTAACTATTAGATTTTAATTTATTTAGAATTCCATTAAAAAGTCCTTTCTTAAAAGAATAGATTCTAAAGTTATTATTTTTCAACGCCCAAACTCATTAAATAAGCTAGAAGATCCTTTAATTCATCTTTATTTAAATTTGCTGTCAATCCCTTTGGCATCAATGAATGGGAGCCAATTTCTGTTTTTGAAATTTCAGTATTTGGTATTTCTAATATTTGCCCATTTATGAATCTTAAAAGTATAGCGCTTCCAGTTTTTCTGTGAAGCAAACCGCTAACAACTTCGCCATTATTTTTCGTTATAATCATTGTTTCATAATTCTGCTTAATTTCAGAACTTGGTTCTAATATGGATTCTAAAATTGCATTTGGCGTTGAAAAAGAACCCACAAGAGTTAAAGGTGGCCCACCCAATCCTCCGGCATTTCCAATTTTATGGCAAGTTGCACACAATAATTCTTTTTTCCTGTAAATTTCACTTCCTCTGTAAATATTTCCTGAATCTATGGCATCAGAAACTATTTTTTCCTTTTCATCTCGGGTCAATTCCAAACCTAAACTTGATATAGATCCTGATTTCCGTATTGCTTTTTCAAGATTAGCCAAATTCAACCCAGTTGTTTGTGCAATCTCCAAACCAACATTAGCTACATTTTCTGGAATGGAGTTGCCCACTAAAGCCTTCTCTAAAAATAGTGGTCCATCTTCTATTTTCCTAAATGTTGTAAATATCAATTTAGCATTTCTAAGATTTTTTATAGATTTCAAAAGCTTAACTGCATTTGGAGTTGCAATTTCTACCTCTTTTTCAATCCAAACGGCACTTGCTGCGGACCGAATGTCTTCATTCGTTTCTGATCTTGCTAAACTGATAATATTTGACTCACCTCCCAAATCCATGAGAGCTCTAAATGCTGTTAATTTCTCATTTAAATTATTTGTTTCGTTGCCAATCTTACTTATAATTTCTTTATATTGAATTGCCTTCCACCGTTTTGCTAAGTTCAATCCTTCTATTCTCATATCCAGAGAATCATGCTCCATTATATTTTGCAAAAGACTTAAGCTTGAAGGTTGAGCAGTATTTATCTCCGGAGCCGAAACCAATGCTTGCAACAAACTAACATCCTCTAGATTTAAAGCTCTTTTTAACACAGATGCCTTTGTTTGTGAATCTCCAATTTTTGCCAAAAGAAGCCAAGCTTTTTGAATGGACTCTTTGTCTAATGTTGAGTTCGAAAGTAATTCTGATAAAGGCGAAATAATTCCTTTATCTTGAATGGTTAATAATGCAAAAATTTGCTTGTTTGGATCTCCTTCAAAAACTGTGTTCAAATCGTTAAATTTTGGAAGCCATGCATCTTTTAATTCAGCAATTGTAATCGCAAGTGCAAAATCTAAGTTTGCATCCATTGGCTTATCTAGCACTTTAATCGCCAGTTCAGCTTCAGACAATCCGCCATTTTCTCTTAAACAATGCAAAACTTCAAGTCTAACTTGACTATTTTCATCCAGGATGAGTTTTGATAAAAATTCGAAATAATCTTTTTGTTTTTTGAAGTGATTGACCATTCTTAAAGCTGCAGCTCTTTCATTTGGATCTGTACTTTTTAAAGATACTTTAATAATTTCTGGAGAATAATAATTTAATGCTGCCAATAACCATAACCCTTCAATTCTATGGTGGAAAAAATTTAAATCAGATTTTTTTAATTGGTTAATCCAGTTGACAACTAAGCTTGGGTTACCCTTTTGATCAACAAAAGAGCGGTTTGCCAATAATCGAGTCAATTGTTCTGGCGATTTTAATTGATTTAGTAAAAATTCAGGGGATTGCCCTTTCATTTTAACAATCGGCAATAATGGAGAACCTTTTTTCGTAATTTTCCAAATTCTTCCATGTGTTTTATCTCTAACGGGATGATGAAAATCAACTTCTCCGTGGTCGATTATTGGATTGTACCAATCTACAATATAAAGTGCTCCATCGGGACCAATTTTTGAATCTACAGGTCGATAAGAACGATGGTCAGAACGAACTACTGTTTCAACTTCTTTAGAAGAATATCCACTTTTATCTGGCTTAATTTCATATCTGACTGTTCTATTTGCTCTAAAATCATTGGTAATAATGCTGCCTTGCCATGTATTAGAAAAATGTCTACTATATACCACATCGGCTGAAATATTTTTGGGTGTATTTTCATTCAATCCTTCAAGAATTTGGTTGGCACCGACTGCAGAGGCATGTGCAGATCCTGGAAAAATATAATTGATGCCTGAAGATCCTGCACCATCGGTTGCGAAAGCCTGCCCCCATTTATCAAATGCTTCACCCCATGGATTGATAAGGCCTCTGCTGAAAATTTCCAATGATTCTGTCTCAGGGCGAAAGGACCAAATTCCAGAACCATTTAAGACCCTTGGACCATTTACAGTTTCAATAAAAGAATTAATATAAATGGACTGGGTGAAATGTAAATCTCCCCAAGGTGTCCATTTAAGTCCATGGATCGTATGATGCACATCCGCATTCCCAAAACCATCAAAAATTACTCTTCTTTCATCAGAAATGTCGTCTCCATTCTTGTCTCCCAAAAAAAGAAGTTGAGTAGTTGCAGTGACATATGCTCCTCCTTTTACTGGCATAACAGAATGAGGAATTAACAAATGATCCGCAAAAACAGTGTGCTTGTCAGCCTTACCATCATTATCGGTGTCTTCTAATATTATAATTTTATCGTTTGGCTCCCTTCCTGGAACGATATGCGGATAAGTGCTACTAGTCGCGACCCATGCTCTACCCTCAGAATCCCAATTAATATTTATTGGATTTGCAATCATTGGATCCGATGCAAACAGACTGATTTCGTAATCTTCTCCAAGCACAAAAGCCGCAATTTCTTCAGAAATATTTGGCTCAGGAATAAAATTTGGGACCTCATCTTCAGGATAATTTTTTGGTGATTTCCATGGTTTAATCAATTCTATTTCAATATCATAAGTTTGACTTGAAATTAATCTTTGAATTTCCCTTTCTTTTTCTTCAACTAATTTTTGTAAATCGTCCATTTCATAGGCAAGATGACCCATTTCATGCTTTCTAAACAAATAAATATATGCTTCATTTAAAGGCCTTATTTTATACCTATAAAGCATGTTTTTTTCTTTAATTGTTGTTAATAATCGGTCTTGTTGCATGGAATCTTGCGTCAAATTTATATTGATAATGGTATCCTGAACCTTTGGTAGCAATTTGCCATTTATAAAAATGGCAACAGGCTCCTTGGTTTTAATCGCGCCTGAATACAACATTTTTTCAGGCTTAATACTAAAACTAACACCATTGACAGTTTTTGTCCAATCAGAAATTTTACAATTATTTTCAGAAAGAATGGTCCCTTCTTTATCCATTTCAACTAAAAATTTGTCATTCGTTTCGATTATTAAACTTTGCATAATGATTTTTGCCATTTCCTTATATCCTAGAGCATTTAAATGGCTGCCATTCTCCGTAAATTGGATTTTAGTTACATCTTGAATGAGATAATTGAAAAGATCAGCGAAATAGATATTTTTTTGATTGGTGAGACTTTTAATAAAATCATGGGCGCGATTTAATCTCTCATTTCTAATTTTCACAATTTCGGGTTGAACAAAGTTTGATTCTTGTTTTGGTGGTGAAAGAAGGATAATTTTGCTACATTTCTTTTGGGCATATTCTACCAATTTTTTGTATCCGCTTTCAAATAATTCAAATTCATTTTCGGACTCATAAAAAGCAGCCTCACTTCCATATCCAATAATTAAAGTTGCAGGTTCTGCTGCATCAATTTGATCCATTAATACTTTTGAACCAAATCCTTCTTCAGCAGTCGGAGGCCTCCATGATTGCGTATTTTGAGCAGAACCAAATTGAGATCTTGCAAGTCCAAAAACATCATCAGCTGGCCATCCAATGTTTCTAAAGCTTAATTTTTCATCTTTGTAATGTTGGATCATAGCGTATTCGAAATAGCCATAATTTTCCATGCTTGAAATTAAAGATCCGCCAACCAAGACAATTCGCTTCAGATCTTTTCGCTCTAGAACTTCGCCATATGAAGATTCAGAATTGCAGTTTACAAGCAACAAATAAATAATTAATGCATAAGTTATTTGATTTTTCATATTCTCTTTGGCTGTATTAAATTAATTTCGTTTAAAGGGTTGTGCCTATTTTAGTAACTAAATCTTAGTTTTAAATTTTTAATATTGAAGCGATTTACTTAAACTTTCTAAAATAGCCGCATTTAAAAATGGAATCACTGTTTTAATCAGATTCAAATAGTTTATTTTCAATCGGCCAAACTAAAAATTTGCTCCATTGGCATCCATTTATCACCAGAGTTTGACCAAGGCAACAATTGTTGAAAAGTCATCATCAAATTTTCCCATTCTTGCACTCTAAGATTATTAAGGTCCATTTCTTTTTTCTTTTCGGGATTGTAGTTTTCATTTACTTCCATTATCATAAAAAGTCTATTCTTGATCAAAAAAATTTGCATTTCTTCGACTCCAGCATCTCGAATACTTTGTTTGATTTCTGGCCATATATGGTCTTTAGAATGATACTTTTTATACTGATCTATCAATAAATCATCGTCTTTTAAATCGCATGCAAAACATAGCCGTCTTGTCTTCATATTTTTCTAATTCTATAATTAATCAAATTGATTTATTCAGCAGATAGCAAAGCTCGGTCTAGATGCACGTAGCCACCATCGACAAATATGAATTGGCCTGTCGTGTGCGATGATTTTTCGGAAATTACAAATAATACAGTATTAGCAATTTCGGCAGGTGTTGTCATCCTGTTTTGAAAAGGAATCTTTTTCACTATACTTTCAAGTTTGGATTCACTATTTGGAATAGTTTTAATCCAAGCATCGTAAGAAGGTGTCCAGCACTCAGCAATTACAATTGCATTTACCCTAATTTCATCTTTCAACAAGTCCAAAGCCCATTCTCTTGTTAATGCTAATACTCCACCTTTCGACGCTGCATAAGCAGAAGTTCCACCCTGCCCTGTCAATCCAACTTTTGAACCAATATTAAGAATTACACCTTTAGATTTTCTTAGCTCTGGGAGTGCATATTTTACTGTAAGCCAATAACTTACCATATTTAACTTAAGAGAGCCCATGAATTCATCATAGCTTGCTTCGATACCTACACCGTCATTCACCCCAACATTATTAATGACCGCGTCAATTTTCCCATATTTAGATACAATTTTGTGCACAGCTTGTCCTAAATCAATTGGATCTGTCACATCAGATTTTACAAAATAGGCATCTCCTCCATTATTATTGATATGATCTGCATACAATTGACCTCTTGCATTAATGTCTATGATTGCTGGAATGGCTCCTTCACTTACCAAACTTTTAATTATGGTATGTCCAATACTTCCTTCAAGACCTGCTCCTCCGCTTACTAATATAACTTTTCCTTTTAAATTTAAATCCATTTGACTTTATTTCTATTTTGATGAAAACATAAGTGGCAGATTGTACATTTCAAAATAAATTTATTTCTAAAATTTATAATCTAAGAAACTTCGAATAAACGATATTGAAGATTCGAAAAAATCTTAATGCTCTAAAATATTGCTAATTTTGAATTAATTATAATTATTATGAAATACATCGTTTGCGAAAAACCTGGGACTTTTTTATACAAGGAAAAATCTATTCCTTCAAAAAAACCTAATGAAGCATTATTGAAAATACTTCAGGTAGGAATTTGCGGAACGGATCTTCATGCATTTGTTGGCAACCAGGCATTTTTTGAGTATCCGAGAATTTTGGGCCATGAATTATCAGCAGAGATAATTGAAATTGAAAAGAATGACAAAGGGTTTAAAAATGGAGATAAAGTAATTATTGTTCCATATCTAAATTGCGGTAAATGTATATCCTGCAGAACAGGTAAAACAAATTGCTGCACGAGTTTACAAGTTCTTGGTGTCCACACAGATGGTGGAATGCAGGAAATTATTTCTGTCCCAATTGACA
>JAHEAQ010000059.1:22115-32447 GCA_024642705.1 Bacteroidota bacterium
AGCCAGAAAATGGAGTAATAAAGGCAATGGTAAAGTTTTAAAATCAAGGCTTATAAAATATTAAAAAGTCAATTGAGTGTTGTTCAAACTTACATTGATCATTTCTAATCCGCTATCTATTAGATGTTTGAGTCTTGGGAATTGAGTTGAAATATTATCTAAATTATTCAATAACAAATTTTCATTTTCTTCACTTCCAATTGTTTTTGCCAATTCATACGACTCTAAATTTAATAGCCACTCATTAGGATACTTGATCAATACATCAGAACATAAATCTGAAAAGGTTTGATCTGATGTTTTCTTTTCGCGGATGTCCCTGACTTGCTGATAAGCCATTTCTAAGGATATTGTGTAATTTGATTTTGGGCTAACTTTTAATTTGGGTGTTAATTTATGATCCATTAAATTGAACGAATGCAAATCGGCAGGACCAGCAAAAGCTGAAACAACCTCTTTCCCAACTGCTAGGTGGAAAATGCCATTTTCAGGATTAAATAAAATTTCATTTTTGTAGGTTACTGTGCAATCAACAAAGCTGATTAGTAATATTTTACCCATTAAATTTCGAGTCCCTGTAATGACTTTACCGCTCACCTTTATGCCACCTTCAAATTCTAAGCATGCCTCCCTTCCTTCATAAATATGATAAGCCTCAAGATCTCGAGGGGACATATCTTCAATGGCAATATTTATACCTTTCAACTTACCAATAGGAGATCCAAAACCATTAGGATGTGTAACTCTTGAGTGCCCAATAAGCTCTTTTTCTCTGTATGAAAGAGCAGTTGGCCCAATGGTTTGAATAAAAACTGGGCGATTATCATAGGATAATACTTTTGAAAAAACACCAGAAATTTGCAATCCTGTACTAAGTTCAATGGAACCCAAATTTTTGGAATCAATCAATTGCTGGACACCTTTTAAACCACCTTTTCTTAACGCCATTTCATTTGCAAATTCATCAAGTACCATACTCAAATGTGCAAAATCAGGAGTTACGAATAATTGAGGTTGAGGTCTTGTGATATCAAAGTTTTGATCTGCAGCTTCGATGGTATATGGAATTTTTTTTACATGATTTGACATACACCATTCGCTTTCTCCAATGGAGGATAAAAGGCCTGCACCATATATTTTATAATCCTCAATAGTTCCAATTAAGCCATATTCTACGGTCCACCATTGTAGGTTTCGAATTCTTGCCATTTCAGAATTTACAATTTCTTTGCTCTGCAGTTCATCGACCAATTTTTGAGCTTTTTCAATGGCTTCTAGAGACGCATCTGCAAGTTCTTTCAATTGTGAAAGCTTGCGTACAGCAGTATAAATATCCCAATCATGAGCTGAAGCAATGGCTTTACTTCCTATTTCACCAAGTCTTCTTAAATATTCTGCATATTCTGGATTTGCTATTATTGGTGCGTGACCAGCAGATTCATGAATAATATCAGGTGCTGAAGTATATTCAATATGTTCTAATAATCGTATGTCTGCTGCAATAACTAAAACATTATAAGCCTGAAATTCCATAAATGCTGCAGGTGGAATAAAACCATCCACTGCTGCTGCTGCCCAACCCAAATCCTTAAGAATTCTATTCATACCGTACATATTTGGTATGCGCTCAATTGAAACTCCTGTTTGTTTCAAGCCTTCCACATAGGTATGGTGCGCCAATTTGCTTAAAAAAACAACATTTTTTCGCATCACATACCTCCACACTGCTTGATCAATAGCAGAATAATGTTCATAATTCTGTGGAATAATATATTGATGTAAATGAGCAGGAAGTTTATCCAAAATAGGATTGGAAGGAATGCTATTTTTCATATTACAATAATCTAATGTAAAAATATAACATAAATACCTATTATGTAATAGTAAGCCCTAAATATTATTAAATAATTATAAATTATAGAACATTAATCTATAATCAATGGATTTTAAAGAATATAATTACAAACTTACACCCCTTTTCCACGGAATAAAATCATCCTGACCCAATCGGACTGCATGAGGCACTGCTTCGCCGCTAGCCACCTTAATTATATATTCAAGCAATGATTCTCCAATACTTTCTATGGTATCTTCTCCACTAATTATTGAGCCTGCATTAAAGTCAATAATATCATTCATTTTTTGAAATAATTTATTGTTGGATGACATTTTTATGACGGGCGTAATCGGATTTCCTGTAGGGGTCCCTAGTCCTGTTGTAAAAACAATAATATTTGAACCTGAACCTGCAAGTCCTGTTGTACTTTCTACATCATTTCCAGGTGTGCACAGCAAGTTCAAACCTTTATTCTTAACTATTTCTGTATAATCTAATACATCCGTAACAGGAGAAGTGCCTCCTTTTTTTGCAGCACCTGCTGATTTGATAGCGTCTGTGATCAGTCCATCTTTAATATTTCCTGGAGATGGATTGTTTTTGAATCCTGAACCAACTGCTTCTGCACGATCTGAATAACTTTTCATGATACCACCAAATTTTTTCGCAATTGTCTCAGTAGTACACCTGTTTATCAATTCTTGCTCCACACCATTTAATTCCGGAAATTCCGATAATACCGCAGTTCCATTGCAAGAAACTAGCAAATCAGAAGTATAACCTAAAGCCGGATTAGCAGATATTCCAGAAAATCCATCCGAACCTCCGCATTCTAAACCTAAAACCAATTTTTCAATACCTGCCTCCTTTCTGACATTCTTATTTGCTTCAATAAGTCCCACAAAAGTATGTTTTACAGCTTCCTCAATGAATCGTTTTTCACTCAGACTATCTTGCTGCTCAAATATAAAGAGTGGTTTAATAAAGTCTGGATCATTTCTTTTTATACTTTCTTTAAGCAATGGTATTTGGGCATTTTGGCAACCCAAACTCAAAACAGTTGCTCCAGCTACATTTGGATGGCAAATATATCCAGCCAATAGCCTGCATAAAGTTTCAGAATCCTCTCGTGTTCCACCACATCCTCCTTGATGGGTCAAAAATTTTATTCCATCTACATTTGGAAACAATCGTGAAATAGATCGCTCATCGTGGGTTTGAACAATATTTTTTTCAAGAATTTCTTTTTCAGAAGCTCCATTTTTATATGAATCAATCAAACTTTCTACATCGATATGAATTGCTTTTTTCTTCGCATAACCAAGACTTTCTTCCAAAGCTTCCTTAATAACTTCCACATTCCTATTTTCGCAAAAAACCAATGGTATAACCAACCAATAATTCATGGTTCCAACTTTTCCATCAGATCGATGAAATCCATTAAAAGTCCTTGTTTTCCAATTGGTGACATCAGGTTTTTGCCAGTCCAAAGTTGAATTCTGCTTTCCGAATTCGGCTGAAGCGTGTTCTGTATTTTCAACACTAATTCTCGAACCTTTTTTGATAAATTGCAATGCTTTTCCAACCAAAACACCATACATAATTATTGATTCACCAATATTTAGATCTTCAATTGTAAATTTATGCTTAGCTGGAATATCTTCATGCAACATAAAATTATCATCTGGAAGTGAAATTTCAGAGTTCTTTTTCAAATCTTGCAAAGCAGCCAAAACATTGTCCTTTGGATGCACTTTAAGGAAAGCTTGTTTCATATTTAATTTGGTACTAAATTTTAAAAACCCCTAACTTCTTTTATTAAATTTAATGCTTCTACTACTTTCTCTTCCAATAAAGCATATTCTTTATTCTTAAGGATGGATGCACTTATCAATTGAGATCCCATTCCTACACATGTTACTCCTGCATCGAACCATCCTTTGAGATTTTCCCTAGTCGGAGAAACCCCTCCTGTTGGCATTACACTAGTCCACGGTTGGGGACCTTTTATACCTTTCACAAAACCAGGACCATAAATATCCCCAGGGAATAGTTTTACTATTTCACAACCCAATTCTTCAGCTCTACATATTTCAGTTAATGTGCCACATCCAGGCGACCAAAGTACTTTACGCCTATTACATGCAATTGCTATATCTTCTCGAAGAACAGGAGTTACAATAAAATTGGCTCCTAAAGCCATATATAAAGAAGCTGAAGCACCATCCGTAATAGAACCTACACCCATTATCATCTCCGGCAACTCTTTTTCGCAGAATTTATTCAATTCATTAAAAACCTCGTGAGCATAATCCCCACGACTAGTAAATTCAATTAATCTTGCTCCTCCCTTGTAACAAGCAGTCAATATTTTCTTACCCAAATCTATGTCTTTATGGTAAAAAAGCGGAACCATTCCTTGTTCCTTCATTGTAAGCGCAACTTCAATTCTAGTAAACCTTGCCATTATTCTTAAATTAACGATTTATAATATTTTCACCAAAAATAGAATCAATATTAATATTTCTTTTGATTTCATCAATTTTTATGCACTTTAATCTTTTTTAATCCAATAAACTCCTGAAATACGTAAGCATTACAGTAATTTCAATGTTTTTTGATGAAAATAAGTATACTAAAGATAAAGATTGGGCACCAAATTCAACCAAATAACAACCTAATTGACCTGGAAAATACCATAATGTAACAATATTAGAAAAATGAAAATTAGACTATCAAACTTAGCTGACATTCATCCACTTGCTGAACTTTTTGATCAATATCGGGTCTGGTACCATAAAGATAGTGATATTGAGAGTGCGATAAAATTTCTAACTGCAAGAATGCAGAATAAAGAATCTATTGTATTTATTGCTGAAACAGAAAATAACAGCTTAGTCGGGTTCACACAACTTTATCCACTTTTTTCATCGACAAGAATGAAAAGATTGTGGTTGCTAAATGACTTATTTGTTGCCCCAGATTATAGAGCAAAAGGCATATCAAAATTGTTGATTGAAGCTGCAAAAAACCACTGCAGACAAACTGGAGCCTGCGCGATGACATTAGAAACTGGAAAAGACAACGACATTGGCAATCAATTGTATCCAAGCTCAGGATTTGAATTGAATACTGACTATAATTTTTATGAATGGACTTGTGAATAAGAAATCATTGATAAGTATTCCCCTTGCCAAAAGTAAAAATATCTGATGGAGTTCTTGCATTTTCAAGTATTGCTTCCATATCTTTTACTACATCAGGGTATAGATCTGCAATATTGTTTTGCTCTCCTATATCATTTTTTAAATTATACAATTCAATTGGGCCATTGGCATTTTTAAAAACGTCGTATTTAACTGCTTTCCAATCTCCTTTTCTCACTGCTATTCTTCCGCCCATTTCATGAAATTCCCAATATAAAAAATCATGTTCTTTCTGGGAAGCACTTTCTCCTTTCAATACTGGCAAAAAAGAAATTCCATCAAGATTTGTAGGTATTTCAATGTTCCTTATTTCAGCAATTGTGGGCAAAAAATCCCAAAATGCAGAGATATGCTCAGATTTGGAATTTGGAGCAACGACGTTAGGCCATTTCACAATCATTGGAACTCTGATTCCACCTTCATATAGGTCTCTTTTATAACCCTTCAAAGGTCCATTACTATCAAAATAATCTGGATCTGCACCGCCTTCAACATGTGGTCCATTATCAGAAGAGAAAATAATAATAGTATTCTCGGTTAAACCCAATTCTTCAACTTTCTGAATAATTTCTCCAACTTGGTTATCAAGAATTTCAATCATTGCCACAAATGCAGCATGACATTCAGTTTGAGATTGATAAGGCCCTTTTCTAAATTTTGGGCCATCATCTGTTCCCTCATAACTTAATTCAGGTAAAAACTTCCCTCTGTATTTTTGCATAATAGATTCTGGAGCCACCAATTCTGCATGTGGAATGATCGAAGGAACAAATAAAAAAAATGGTTTATTTGCATTATCTTCAATAAATTGCAATGTTTTTTCTTGAATCAATTCTGGCCCATAGCTCACTTTTGCTCCATTATAATTTTCAGTTAAAGGAATTGAATCAAAATTTGACCATAAGTGAATTGGATAGTAGTGATGCCCCATTCTTTGACAATTATAACCGAAGAAAGTATCAAATCCTTGATTCATCGGATCTCCTTCAGAACCCGGAAAACCTAAGCCCCATTTACCAAATGCTCCAGTAATGTATCCATCTTTTTGTAATATTTTTGGAAGAGTTAATAAAGAATCAGGCAATGGATATTGTCCTTCTGGTTGAATTTCCGAGTTTCCTCTAATAAATGTGTGCCCGCTATGAAGACCAGTCATCAGCACTGATCTCGAAGGCGCACAAACTGTACTCCCTGAATAATGATTTGTAAAAAGCATCCCTTGACTAGCCAGTTTGTCTATGTTTGGAGTTGAAAAATTCTTTTGTCCATAGCAACTTAAGTCTCCATATCCTAAATCATCTGCAAGAATGTAAATAATATTGGGATGATTGTTTTTCGTCGAAGTTTCGGAATTTGAACAGGATATTGCAAAGCCTAAAAATAAAATATAAGGAATTGCAATTTTTGATATATCATTTAGTATTAATTTATTTTTCAACACAACGCTAGATTTAGATTTATTAATAATAGTATATAAATAGTATTTATCCAAACTTTTGCTTTGAAAGTGAAAATTGAATGTACTTGATAAATTGAGTTTACATTAATAGTTCTTAAACATAATGCCCTTCCATTTTTGTTAAAAAAAATAAGAGCACAAGGTTTTTGCAACTTATATTCCAATATTGAAAGGATTGAATATATGCATTAGAAAAATTCAAATACCGCAAATGACTATAATCTTGTCCTTTTGAAAGTGGTAAATCTAAATATTGGAATTTTGAATATGATTAGGTTTAAAATAAAAAAGCTCTGTAATTTATTCAATTACAGAGCATTACGGTAGCCCCTAGGGGAGTCGAACCCCTCTTTCCAGGATGAAAACCTGGCGTCCTAACCGATAGACGAAGGGGCCATAATTATTTGTAATTCTGAATTAAAAACTACAAATAACTTAACACCAGTGAGTCATCAGATGGACAATAAGTTGAAACTATCGCTTACTTTCCTTCAAAAGCAGTGCAAATATATAATCTTTTAAAAAATAAAAAAATGTATTGACACTATTTGTATAATAAAATTTTAATCTTATTGGATTACGCATCTTTACTTATTGGAAATGAATAGCTTATATTAAAAAAATAAGTAATTTATTTTTTTTAATTCCATGAAATTTTCCGTAGAAACTATCTGGAATAATAATCCACGATAAAAATTCCATAATTTCTAAATTCAATAATCTTCGATTTCGCAGCTCAAGAATTAACTTGGGGGTGGACTTAAAGAAGTCCAACCGCCATCTATAATCAGACTTTGCCCAGTAATCTGTCTTGAATGAGGAGATAAAAAAAACAATGCTGCATTAGCAATATCCTCGGTCTTATTAATCTTCCTTGTAGGTGTTAACTTTTCCCACATCGGAACAAATTCAGGATCAATTTGCAAAGTTCTCTCCGTTATGGTGGCTCCAGGGGCAATTGCATTTACAGTAATCTGATGTTCAGCTAATTCCACTGCCAAACTTTTTGCCAACATTTCCAATGCTGCTTTAGTCATTCCATATGCAGAAAGATTTGGATGTGCTTGATGTCCAGTAACAGATGACATAAAAAGTATTCGCCCTCCTTTTTTTTGCACAATCATTTGTTTTGCTGCAGCTTGGGCTAAAAAAAATGAACCTTGTAGATTAACTTCCATCAATCTCTGAAAACTTCCAATCTCATAGGTTAAAAAGTTTCCAAAAGTCGTAATTCCAGCATTCGCCACCACTATATCCACTGATCCAAACGACGAAACTCCAAAATTTACCATTTTTTGAATGAACGCAACATTGCTAGAATCGCCAATTATTGCTTTGCATGGATATCCTTCATCTATTATTTTTTTTACTGCATAGTCAGCCGCATGTTTGTCAATATCATTTAGAATTATATTGGCGCCTTGTTTAGCTAATTGAAATGCAATTTCAAAACCAATTCCTATCGCTGCACCTGTTATTATAGCTGTTTGATCTTTAAATATTTGACCCATTTTAAAATATCATTTCAATTTAAACACTAAAAATACCTAAATAAATAAACACTTTGCTATAGATCCTTCACGATTTCATATTCAGAAATTTGAAACAGGAATTTGATTGATTTCAAAACATAAAATTGAGAAAAATAATAATTTATAGAATCATAAAAATACCAACCTCCCTTTTACAATCTAGAAATTTGAAATTTTTAAAATGGAAAATTTACAAATATTAAAAACATAATTATACACTTAACTCATTTAGCACCAATATATTTCGAAGTAGTATTTCCATGCAAAATTTAAAATAATCTAACCGAAATATTATTTAAAATCGCTAAATTTGCAATCTTTAAAAATAATTCTTGACTGTTAATAAATAAAACAATGAGCAAAAAAGTAGCTATTAATGGATTCGGAAGAATCGGAAGACTTACGTTCAGAAACCTATTAAAAAATCCTGCTGTAGAAATTGTAGCCATCAATGACCTTACGGATAATCACACTTTAGCACACCTTTTAAAATATGATAGTGCTCAAGGTCCATTCGAAGGTACCGTTACATCAACAGAAACTTCACTTATCGTTAATGGCAAAGAAATTCTTTGTTCTGCTATAAGAAATCCAGCTGAATTGCCTTGGAAAGAATTAGGAGTAGACGTTGTTTTGGAATGCACTGGTATTTTTACAAATAAAGAAAAAGCATCCTTGCACTTACAAGCAGGAGCTAAAAAAGTAATACTATCTGCACCTGCGAAAGGCCCAGGATTTAAATCTATAGTTTTAGGTGTTAATGATGATGATTTAAAACCTGAAGATCAACTTATTTCAAATGCTTCATGTACTACAAATTGTCTTGCACCAGTTGTGAAAATAATTTGTGATAACTGGGGTTTTGTCCAAGGTTCTTTGACTACAACACACGCATATACTTCAGATCAAAATCTTCAAGATTCTCCTCATTCTGATTTGAGAAGAGCTAGAGCTGCTGCTTATAATATTGTTCCTACAAGCACTGGTGCTGCATCAGCTGTTGGAAAAGTAATTCCAGAAGTTGAAGGCAAAATGTTTGCAATGGCTTTAAGAGTTCCTGTAGTTTCAGGTTCATTGATTGAATTGAATTTTATCGCTAGAGAAGCAGTTTCAGTCGAAGCTATCAATGCAAAATTCAAAGAAGCTGCAGACGGACCTTTGAAAGGTATCCTGCAGTACACAGAGGATCCAATAGTATCTTCTGATATTCTAAGAAACAACCATTCTTCAGTTTTCGATTCTTTGTTAACTGACGTGATTGGACAAATGGTAAAAGTAGTTAGCTGGTATGATAATGAGGCAGGTTATTCTGCTCGATTGGCTGATCTTACTTTGATGGCATAATAAAAAAAAGGCTTGGATATCAATTGAATTCAAGCCTTTTTCTTTTTAATACCCTTCTTCCAGAATTAATTTAAGCAAAATGAATCAAGACTTCAATAAAAAAAAGGTGTTAGTCCGCGTGGATTTCAATGTTCCTTTGAACGACAATTTTGAGATTACAGACGATACTAGAATTGTCAAATCTCTTCCAACTTTAAAATTTATTTTGGAAAAAGGAGGCGCATTGATTCTAACGAGCCATCTAGATAGACCTCTAAAAGATTTGAATGAAAACGGTACATTAAAAATTGAAAAATATACTTTAAGGCATCTGGTCAATTATCTTACCGATCATTTGGGGGTGCTAGTTCAATTTGCAACGGATACCGTAGGGAACGATGCTAAAGAAAAAGCAGCAAATTTGAAATCAGGAGAGGTACTCTTATTGGAAAATACTAGATTCTATAAGGAAGAAGAAAAAGGCGACGAAGGATTTGCTAAAGAATTGGCTTCATTGGCAGATTTTTATATTAATGATGCATTCGGAACTGCCCATCGTGCTCATGCTTCAACCGCAACAGTCGCAAAATTCTTTGACAAAGAGCACAAAGGTTTCGGTTTTTTAATGAATGCTGAAATTGAAAGTGCTACCAAATTGATGAACCATCCAACTCATCCAGTTACAGCAATCATCGGTGGTGCAAAAGTTTCAGATAAAATTCAATTGATCGATAAAATTACGGAATTTGCTGACAATATCCTAATAGGCGGCGGTATGAGTTATACCTTTTTAAAAGCTAAAGGTGGATCCATTGGAAATTCACTATTCGAAGAAGATTTTGTCAATTTAGCAAAAGAATTAATTGCTAAATGTACAGCAAGAAATGTAAATTTATATTTACCAGATGATTCTGTTATTGCAGATAAATTTAGCAATGAAGCAAATGTTAAATTTGTGGAAAGTATGCAAATTCC
>JAHEAQ010000060.1:0-22045 GCA_024642705.1 Bacteroidota bacterium
CTTAATACAAGAAAAATATTTTTTGTGATAACTGATATGAATATAAAAATAAATTGTAACTTATTAGTCATTAACCACGTATAAACCAACTTATTATGAAACAAATTAAACTTATTGCACTAGCTTGTTGCGCTTCAATTATTTTATTTTCTGGATGTAAAAACATTCAACCTGTACCATTGGGTACTTTGAAATTAGAAAATTGTTTTAATACTTGTGTACTTAAGAAGGCCGCATATTATCAAAAATTGTACGCAATTTCAGCCGACTCAATGCAATCTCCAATTTTTGATGATCTTGTTGATCTAAATGAACAAATTATATCAGATTTTACCTGTCAAATTATGAGTTTATGCTCTAATTGTGAAAAAGATCTAAAAAAAGAATGTTGTAGAGTAGAGGAATGTGTGGATCCAGAATGTGCGCAATTTTTTATCCATATGCCTGATTGTTTAACATCTGATTTGGAAATGGAAGAGTTTAATGTCTACGATACTACTCATGTTAAATTAGGTGAAATAAACAAAGGAGCTGTAAAAGAACTCAGGGAACAATTATTTTATTATCCAATAAAATATGAAGTTGACTCACTGCCAAGCAGATACTATGTTTCATTTATGGAGAAGGACAATCCTGTGAAGTACATAGTGCAATTTGTTAAATAAGAATCGTGAAATATTTCTTTCCATATTTAATTGCCCTTTGTTGCTATTCAACATTGATTGGACAATGTGATTCTATACAAATAGAATCAAAATTAAGAAATGACACTTTTGGGCTTTTAAATATTTATGGTGATCAAATTAATTATTTGTCCAAAAGTGTAATTCATTTTCTCAGTTGCGAATATTTTGAAGAAGCCATTGATTGGCAATGGAGCAAATATTATATTGCCAACAAAGAAAAGCGAATTTTGGATCAACAAAAATATTTGAATGAGTTGGAGGATTTGTTGAAAAAACTTGAAGGAAATATTTCATCAAATTTCAAAGCCAAATATTCATTAAAGGTTCTCATTTCATGGTCTGATTTAAACAATAGTATTGGATATAAAAACCGAGCGATAGCACAGCTTGAATCAGCTGAAAGGTTGTATGGTAAAGATTTTCAAAAACTGTCAGATGAATCGAAGAAAGGCATCATTAATACATATAAAAATTTAGGCTTTGAATATTACTTCAAGAATGAATATTTAGTTTCAATTCAATATTTCGAAAAGGCTATACAATATGCACAATTTAGAGAAAAAGAGAGGGACAGACTTTCGATGCAAACTCTTAATCTAGGTTATCTGTTGTATGTATATCTAAAAATTGGGGATCAAGTTAACGCATTAAAAACCTGTTATGAACACTTAAGGGTATCTAAAAAATTAGTGAAAATTGACAAGGTTTTTAATGGTCATTTGTTGACATCATTCAGAAGTTTATCAGAGTGGTATATCAATAATCATTCTTTAGATAGTGCTTTATATTATATGAACAAATCAGTGGTCCTTGAGAAAATTAATAATTCATCATCTTATGAGTCAGAAATATTAAGAGCAAAAATACTTATTGCAAATGATGAGCTTGAAAGTTCAGGATTGGTCCTTCAAAATTTAATAAAAATCAATGGTGGGCATCTTGCATTTTTTGAAAAAAATAAAATGGTTAGAAGCCTTGATATGGCAAGGCTTCTAATTGTTTCTAATGATTTTATTACAGCTGTTTCATTAATGGATGTTATTTATTCTGATTTGAAGGAAAAGATGCTCCACGACAAAAGCAAAAACCTACCCATTTTCAACATTAATGAAAGATATTATTTAGACCTTTTATTAAGTCAATTATCAATTCCAGAACAGAATAATATTGATTCAATAATCAATTTATCAAACTCAGCCTTTGATATTATTGAAAAAGGATTTTCTAGCATTACTTCCAAACATGATAAATTGATTTTCACACAAAAGTCAACAGAACTGGCTGAAAAACTTCTTGATTTGCTTCCAGTTTCTCAATCTGAATATCATGAGAATGCCTTTTCTGCCATCGAAAAAAGCAAATCAGCAACACTTTTTAATTCCTGGAAACAAAAACAATTGATTGATTTAGTCGAAGATGATGGTTTGTTTTATGAAGAGCAAATTTTAGGCGATAAATTAGAAGTTTTAACATCTAAATTTCTTGCAGCTTCAGATTCCTTGGAAATGTTGCTCTTGGAAAAAGAAATTTCCTTGAGTTATGAGAAACTAGAACATTGCAAAAACATGCTGAAAGTTTCCAATCCCACTTATTACAAAATGAAATATTCTTGGGAAAATTCCAAAATAGTTGATGTACAAAAGATTTTAAATTCTGATGAAGTGTTGATCAATTATTTTGAAGGCAATGCCACTTTATATGCAATAGTTATAACAAATAATAAATCCCGGATCATAAAAATCAATTCTTTGGCAGAGATTAAGAACATGGTGGAACGACTGAGCATTTCCATTTTTATTGATCGAAATACGACCCTAGCATATGAGTCAAACAATGATTCTTACTTATTATATAATCGTTTATTAGGGCCATTGTCTGATTATTTAAAAGAAAGAATCATTATTAGCCCTTCTGGGAGCCTAAATCGTATTCCATTTTCAGCATTATTCAAGAACGAAAATAGAAGTATTGATGATATGCTTATTGCGCATCATGCCGTCTCATATACTCCATCTGCATCTTTGTTCTGTCAGCTAAGAATGATGGAAAACAACCAAATTATTAGAAATGCATTGTTGGTAGCGCCAAAATTCGAGAAACAACAGTACAATGCTGATTTGCTTGCTATGCGATCTGCTTTAGGTGAGTTGACTTTTAATATTCCGGAAGTGGAAATGGCGTCGACATTTATGAATAATAAAGCATTAATCAATGAAGAGGCCACGAAGGAGGCGATATTGAAAGAATTAAAGGGGGTTGATTTGATTCATTTTGCAACCCATGCGAAATCTAACAATGATGATCCTTCTAAATCTTATGTTGCTTTTTATTCAAATGATAACTCCAATGATGAAGAGAATTTGCTTTTCTTGGATGACTTATCAAAACTTCACCTCTCAGCAAAACTGGTTGTGCTGAGTGCTTGTGAAACAGGACTTGGAAAAATATTTAAGGGAGAAGGTTCAATGAGCCTGGCAAATGCATGTTTTTATGCGGGGTCTCAAAGTGTTGTTGCAACTTCATGGTCTGTTCAAGATAAGGCGTCTTTTGATATTATGTCTTCCTTTTATAAGTACTTGGATGAAGGCCTGCCTAAAGATAAAGCCTTGCAATCTGCTCAGCTTGATTATTTGAATTCGAGCTCGTTGGCCTTTCGAAATCCATATTATTGGGCAGGTTTCTCAGTTATTGGGAACACAAATCCTTTACAATTCAGCAATGGATTGGAAATCAAATATTGGTTCATTTTCACAACCCTATTCATTATTTTGTTTGTTGGTTTTATCCTTTATAAGAAAAATAGATCTTCCATTTAGAATATCCATCTCATTTGGGACTTCCAAGGTCTGTTCACAAAACTCCGTCCTGTAAATAACCAGTAATAATTTGATATTTTTTCATTCTTCTGGTAACCTTTTCTTTTCCTCAATTTACTTAGTAATACATGAATCATTAAAAATAAATGTTTCATGACTTTTATCAGGATTATTATTTGCAAATGGCCAATTTGAATAAAAATCACCCTGCTAACCCTTTTTTAAATACATTTTTAACCAAAAAAAATCAATAGTATGAAAAAGTTAAAATTTTTAGTAAAAGCAATGTTAATGCTTTATTTATTTTCAATTACTCCAAATTTATTTGGGTACTCAATCACTTCCTTGAATATTATTCCAGAGGAAGGCACTAAAGTATTCTTGCTGTGTGTCGAATCTAAAGGAAGTGGTATGATTGACATAAAAATCAAAGATGAAAATAAAAGAACCCTTTTTTCAGACCAACACAAGGCACTTAATTCTTTTACCCAAAAGATAAATTTAAATAATCTTAGCAATGGGCAATATTTTGTGGAAGTGGAAAATGAAGGCATCATTAACATCCAACCTGTTATAGTTACAGGTGAAGGGATCTCTTTTGATAGCGCTGAAAGTTATAAACTCTTCAAGCCAACGGTCATTCTTAATAATAGTACAAGAAAACTTGATGTTAATTGGTTTATGAGAGATTATAGTAATGGTAAAGTAGTCCTGACTGACGCATCATCAAATGTTATTTTCCTTGAAAAAATAGAGAATCAGCTTATTTATGCAAAAAGGCTGAACATAACAAAATTAGGCAAAGGGACATATTACTTGACCATTGAGAATAGCAATCAATATTTTCAGAAAGAACTTAAGGTTGAATAGTTCACATTCCTTGTCACAATTGAATAGAACCCAGAATATGCATTAGATCATCTATTGCGTCCTGAAATATCTTCAAAATATATCGCTTTGCTAAATTTCGCTCAGTTACCATAGTGGCCCCGATAGCCACCGGGGATGCTTCGATTACGAAACTTTATTTATTATTGCTATTTCAAGACTCATCACGAAGCTCCAATGCATAATCTGTGTTAAAGCAAATTATTAGGTTAGAGTTCATATCAAAATTGGCCGTAAGAAGAGATGTCTTCTTACGGCTCTTTAATTTTACATAATTATGGTACAGCCACAATTACACCAATCTTATTCTTCGATTTCCACCACAAGTTCAATCTCCACGCAAATATTCCTAGGCAAGGAACCCATGCCCACAGCTGCTCTGGCATGTTTTCCCTTGTCGCCAAATACGGCAACCATTAGATCACTGAACCCATTTATAACCTCTGGTTGATCACCGAAATCATCAGTGCAATTTACCATACCCAAGACTTTGACGATTCTTTTCACTTTGTTGAGATCCCCCAGATGGTCCTTCAGCACTGCCAATTGAATAATTGCGGTTAGTTTAGCAGCTTCATAACCTTGTTCTATCGTGACATCTTTACCCAATTTCCCTTTTATATAGTTCCCGTCAGCCATTTGCGGTCCTTTGCCAGCAAGAAAAAGGAGATTTCCACTTTGAACCACATTGACATAATTTGCAATGGGTGCTGGTATTTCTGGAAGAACTATTCCCAAAGAATCGAGTTTTGCATCAAAATCAATATTCTGAACTTCAACTGCTGAAGGACTCTCAGACATTTTCCCATTATTATTTTCACATCCAATAAATATCAATGCAAAGAGCAAAAAGTAGAAAGAAATATTATTAGTCATTTTTCACAATTATTTTATTAAATATAAACATTGAAGATTAGACTAGCAAACAAATAAATGAATAATAGGAATTGAAGCTTATGGGTTGTTAATGATTCTGTAGTATGTTATTCTGCAATTATGGTTTACTTTTTATAGGAATCCAAAGTTCTAATTTTGCAGAAGGATCTTTTTGCAAATGTTTTTCGCCTAAAATATCAAAATGCGGTCTGTTATCTAACACATATTTTGCATTTGGCAACCATTCAGTGAAAACATATTCAAATAAATGGTCACCAGAATATTGAACATTTTCAATAAAAACAGCATACTTTCCACTAGGAAGATTAAAAACTGTCATATCTTTTGGAATAGAGTCAATTTCTGATATTTCTATGAGTGCCCATTTAATAAAAGAGTTGGTTGGTTTGAATTCTTGGTAATAATCTTCTGGGTATTCTCTTAGGTCATAAATAGTATTACTTACAGAATGCAATATCTCATTTCTCCTAGGCATAAATGAGCTGAATAATTTGAAAGTCTTGTTTTCAACCAAAGACATTGATTCAGACATTCCTATTAACGTTTTTTCCTTTATAGTTTCAATTTTTGGTTGCATGCGATTTTTTTATTCTTCCTTCAACAGTTAGATTTTAATTTATTAATGTTGAATTTATTGTCAAATAACCGAACTTCAAGATTTGCAATTAATTTGTAACTAAATAATCTTGCCTTATTACTTCTAAAAATTGATAAATGAAATAAGATTTACTTGATCTCTTTTTCCTTTATTGAAATATTGATTCATATAACCAACTTCAAGACGAACCGTTTTATTTAATCTATAGCCTAATCCACCATAAAGCCTATTCCTATCGAAGAATGTTTCAGCAGTATTCAGAAAAATTTCATTATAGAGCGATAAATAATAGGTTTTATCTTCAATGTCGTCATTATTCAGAGGAATATTCAAAGCTAAAAAATATCGAAAACGCATTTTGTAAATATCCTCAATAAATCGCTGCTCAAATCGATACCTATGCTGTACTTTAACCCGTCCAATTGCTTGTTTGGTTACAAATTGCTGAAAAATTCTATGCTCATTAACAGATACTTTTTCATCTAAATTATTATAATTCTGGCTTAGGATATAACCATAGCCTAATAAAATATTATTGTTGTTTTCGGTCAAATTATATCCAACACCGGTTCTCAATAATAATTGTTCCAAATCTCCGATAGCATTGTAATTTCTATATTGAATTTCATTGTGCCAATTCACATTTTTGTTTACTTTTTTGCTTCCAATATAAACCAACCAATTTCCAAGATTACTATTCTGAGAAAGACCAATAAATGGCATAGCCAAGATCAACATTACAATTGTTTTCTTCATAAATATTTTTTCAAATTAATAAAAACTATTTTTTAACCTTAACATTGGAACATTAGAATTGTTTTGAACCAACATCTGTATATGTAGAGTAAAAGAGGAAATCAATACCAATGATTTCCTCTTGGAATATTATTTACTGCCCTGATATTTTGCAAAATATGTTATAAATCAGATCATTTATAGATTTTAAAGGCTGAGCAAAAATTGAGCGCTTTCATCAAATTTTTCAGGCGACATTTCAACAAAGACGTTTTTCACACCACCAATTTTTGCAGCTTCAAAAAAGTCTTCCCAATCCACCACTCCTTGACCAACGGGCACTTGGCCATTTTTTTCTTTCGACCAATCAGCAAGATGTGCCGAAATAAAACGACCAGGGTTATTGCGGAAATAATCTGCAGCATTATAACCAATGTCAACCACCGCAACCTGAAATTGCAGTTTTACTAATTCTGGATCCAATTCTTCTAACAACACATCATAAATTAAGACATCATCAATTTTTGCAAATTCTACATGGTGGTTGTGAAAACCCATTTGTAGTCCTGCTTTTTTGGTTTTTTCTGCAATCTTATTAAGCTCATTTGCTGACCTTCGGAAATCATCCATCGATGCATCCTTTGGTAGCCCAAAAATTGCCAACATCATTTGAGTCATTCCCATCTGATGTGCCCAATCTATTCTGTCATCTAAGCTGTCGCGAAGTTCACTAATTTGATAATGCGAACTTTTACACATCAGACCTGAATCTTCAATTAATTTGCGAAGTTCAGTGCCACTATATTTGCCAAGATGACCAAAACCTGATTTTGAATATCCCAATGGAGAGCACATTTCAACTTCATCATAGCCAAGTCCTGACATCATCTTTAAGGTGCCAGAAAAATCCTCCATCAATTTATCTTTTAAGGTCCATGATTGGAAGCCAATTGATTGAATTTTTTTTTCATTTTTATTCATTCCAAATAATTTAGTGTTGATCAATGGAAGGGCTCCAAGTGCTAAGCCGCTGTTTTTTATAAATTTTCTTCTTGATGATTTCATCTTTTTGATTTATACTGTTAGTATTATATTTCTTCTAGGCTCCATCCTTTTCTATAGTTTCGATCTAAATATTTATTTGCTTCTATATCATTTGTAATTTTGAAATTATCGGCATCGTACTTAAGCGTTTTTCGAGCTCTCAATGCCGCCCCATATAGGTTTACAGCTTCAGTTATTGGCCAAGCTTGTCTGAAACTTCCTTCAACTTGCTTATTTTCCTTTACACCATCTATGAATGCACGAATACCTTTCACTTTTTCTTGTTCTTCTCCTACCATTGATTCATTGGCAAGTTTCATATCTCCAGAAAGTACATATGGATTTCGCACATTAAATTCAGAAGACATAATGATGCCTTTTTCACCCATAAACATCATTCCTTCATCAGAAAATTCTTTGCCTTGCTCATAAAATACATCTGGTACTGGAGGTTTCATTCCACCATCATACCAAATCAAGTCAACTGCATTTCTAGTTCCATTAGCAGGATATTTGAAGCGAACGGAACTTGCATAAGGGAAGGAAAAATCATTTTGGATTTTGAAGGCAGAAAGATTGTCTTTTATACCACAAACATGGCTAAGATTGGTTTCAATTATTGTGGGTTTTTCAAGTTTTAGTGCATTCAAAACAGTCCATAAGCTATAATGCCCCATATCGGCCATCGATCCTCCGCCAAAGTCGTACCAGCCTCGGAAAACCATATTTGTATAATGTGGATGATAAGGTCTGTCAGCTTCAGGTCCTAACCATAAATCCCAATCAAAACCTTCTGGTACAGCTGGTTCATCAGTCGGAATCTGAGCGTAATGTGGCCAAACTGGCCTTCTAGACCAATTGTGTATTTCTTTTAGTTGGCCAATAACTCCATTGTTTATCCAAGCCATTATTTGTTCCATTGAACCATTAGAATCCCATGGAATCAAATGAGTTACCACATCTTTTTTCTTTGCCATCTCAACCACTTTATGAGCTTCAATAAGCCGATTAGAGATTGGTTTATGCATGGTTATTGGAATTCCCCTTTTCAATGCTGCTGTTGCAATAACTCCATGTAGATGATCAGGAGTCATTACTTTTATAGCATCAATATCTTTATCCTTTTCAAAAAGTTCACGAAAATCAGCATATGCTCGACACCCATCGTAATTAGCGATTGATTTGGTATGAGCATAATATCCATCAACGATAGCTTTCCCATTATCTCTTCCTCCTGGAATGGTATTATTTCCTCCAGTTTCCCAATTTGGTTGACCTATTGCTTTTCTTACACCATCCAATAACCAAGTAGGACCCCAGTCATAATAATTTATTGCTTTTTTTTGTGGATCGCAGACAGAAGTTACTTGTACATCAGGTAATTTTAACAAATTAATTAATTCTCGAATACCTTGTGTCCCAACCCCAATATAAGCCACGTTAATTTTGTCACTTGGAGCAATATGTTTGCTTCCGCCTAATACATGGGCAGGAACAATGGTAATACCAACAGCTGCGGTAGTCACATTCCCTAAAAACTTGCGCCTATTAATTGATTTTGGGGCTTCATCATTAGTATTATTGATAATTTTGCTGTTTATATTTTGTTTGCTTTGCTTGGACATTGTGAAAAGAAATTTATAATTAAGAAAAGCCTTTTTCTATTTGCTTAATTCAAAAAAGACTCGATTCATTTTGGAACTATAATATATTAAGAACCATTCTTAAAAAAAATTATTTAAAGAGATTTATTTGAATGTAAGCTTGGATTATACCAAAGCATTAGCTTTTTTCATTTTTATTTACAAGGCCAAATAAAAATCCAACTAAGAAAATGGTCGCTGTGCCAAGTACAATAGTTAGATAAGTGTGAAATTGATTTCCGAGGGCTTCTTCTCCTAAAAAAATATTGGAAAGACTTAACCATAGAATTACAATAATTCCTGCAATAACTCCAATTATTGCTCCTTTTACATTCTTTTGTTTTGAAAATGTTCCAAGCAAAAATAAACCAAGCATTCCGCCACTAAAAATTGAAGCCATTTTCCACCACACATCTAATGCACTTTTAACATTGATCATGGCTATTCCAATCCCAATTCCAATTATACTAATCACAATAGATGATAGGTACAGCACTTTCAAAGATTGTTTTTCTGAACTTATTTTCTTAGTATATTTAAGATAATAATCTGTGAGAAATACAGTCGCAGTACTATTAAAACTTGTAGAAATCGTGCTCATTCCTGCAGCAAATATTGAAGCAACCAAAAGTCCTTTAATACCCATAGGTAATTCATTCACAATGAAATGTGGTATAATTCCATCACCATTTCCGCCAGAATCAATATTGAACGGAACTGAACCTAAATTCAAATTATAAAATACAAATAACCCTGTTCCTATGAAAAGGAATAATGCAGAAACTGGTAAATACAGCAATCCACCTATCAGTGCTGACTTTTTGGCTTCCCTTTCTGATTTTGAAGCCATATATCGTTGCACATAATTTTGGTCTATACCATAATTTTGCAAATTGATAAATATACCATAAACCAACACTACCCAAAAGGTTGGTTGTGATAAACTGGTTCCAAAACTTCCTAAACTAAATTTATTATTTGCCTTTGCTATTTCAAACAATTGAAATGGCCCTTCTGGCATCGAAAAAATAATGTATACTGCGAAAACAACTGCGCCTAAAATGAGAATTATTCCTTGGATGGCGTCTGTCCAAAGAACCGCTTGAATACCTCCTAATACAGAATAAAATGTTATTACTATTCCAGTAATGATAATAATGATTGAAATATCCCAACCTAAAATAGCGTGAAATGCCAAAGCAAGTAAATAGAGAATAGTTCCTACTCTCATTAATTGTGTTAATATATAACATAAAGAAACATAAATCCTTGCCCAAGAACCGAAACGTTGTTCCATGTAAGTATAGGCAGAAGGACTGTTTAAATTAATGTAAATAGGAATAAAGTATTTTATAGCAATTACAGCTGCAATAGGAATAGATAAGCTGAAAACAAAAGCATTCCAATTGTTCATAAATGCAATTCCAGGCAGAGCTAAATAGCTAATACTGCTTACAAAAGTGGCAAAAAATGACATTGTTACGACCCACCCAGGAACTTTTCCATTACCTAAAGTAAAAGCCGATGCAGATTTGTTTTTGCTGAAAAATGTTCCCCCAAAAATAGTAATTCCCAATAGATAAATGATGAATACAGCAAGATCAATTCCAGTCATTTTGTAGCATTATGTGATTAGGTTAATAGTCATTTTCAATTGATCTGGGCTAATGGAATTCCAAGTCTAAAAGTTAATTCACTAAAAGATTTCAATAATTCTTCCATTTCCAATGCTATTTTATTTTCTGGGAAATGTTGAATGGTTCGGCAAGCTGAACTTATTTTCAATCCTCGTTTCTTCAAGAAAATTTTTGCAGCTACAGGATAATTGTTATGAATCAATGGGTCCATTTTTATCAAAAATGATTGAATTTCTTCTAATTTATAATTGAATTCCTTAGAATTTCCTTTTTCAAGTAGACTGCTAATTAATTCAGGATAAAAGTTCGCACCAATAGGAGACATTCCTGCTGCGCCTTCAATATAAGATTTTAATCCTGTAGGAGTGTGAGCATTATAGATACCTAAATTTGAATTTTTGACAGCATTTATTTTTAAATACAATTCGTCGATATCGCAGCAAGTATCTTTGTGGTATAAAAATCGATTTGTTTCAGCAATCCACTTCATTAATATCGGAGAAATCAATCTTTTATAAGGAACTGGGCACTCATAAAGCCCTAAAGGAATATTTTGGGTTTCACTTAATAAAGCATGCAATTTAGTTTTGAATTCATCTTCTGATTTTGATTCTGGGACTAAAGCATTTGTAGAAATGACGACTGCATGAACTCCAGTATCATAAATTTTCTTAATGCTATCACTTATGCTTGTTGTATCATTTCCAAATGATCCGGTAGCAATTACTGGAACTTTTTGGCTTGATTTTTCAACAACCGTTTTACAGATTAATATTCTTTCAGGTTGTGATAAATGGAACATTTCGCTGGAAAGACAATTTGCAAATAAACCACTTGAGCCTGATAAAATATAGAATTCAGTTAGCTCTTTAAGTGCTCCTACGTCAATTTTGAGATTTTCATCAAAAGGAGTGAGCATAACGGGCCAAAGTCCGTCGGGCAATTTATTCATCATTTGCGATTTGGGTTGGTTAAATAATAAAGAAAACCGTCCTCTGCTCCTAAAAGTAAATCTGGCCAATCATCCCCAATCCAGTGGACAATAGTTGGACTGGTGGTATGCCCTGCAAGCACCGAGTTGGAAAGATCTCCTTGGTAACTAAATTGAAATATGCCGTCCACTTCACCATCATTCCTGAATAAGGCTACATTTTTACTATTGGCCAAAATATCAAGATCTCCATCCTTGTCCCAATCTGAAAAACACCATTTTCGGCGTCCACTTCCTCCATTAATTCTGCTATTTTGCAACAATCCAGCATCTAAATTTTCACCCTGCTCTCTTTCTCCAATTTCTTTCTTATTGGTTCCATAAAAGATCCTTTGCCCTGGCAAAAGCATTAGCTTTCCATCTTTTTCAAATCGCTCATAAAAGCTAAGGATTCCTTCATGATCTAACATGACCAAATCCATTAAGCCATCTTTATTCCAATCAACTACTTGTGGAGTAGTTCTCCATTGTGTAGAAAGTTCATTGTTTAATGGATTCCACCAATTCCAAACGGGTTTAGGTGGAATAGAATTTAATGGCCAATCCACTAATAATGGCTGTGCTTTTGCAAGTCTTGGATTTCCTTTTTTACCAATATTCTTAAACCATACCACTTTACCCCAAATTGAATTTACAATGATATCTTTGAGGCCATCATTATCCCAATCTTCAACGGATAAAGTAGTGTATCCCCATTTTTGTTCTGCAGGACCTTGAATAGAGCCATTCTCTCCGGCGAGAATACGAATAACTTCATCCTCTGCTTTCAAACGCTTAGGTTGATTCCATTTTGGATTGATTCCACCGCTTAAGTTTTCTATATAACCTATATAACCAGCAGTATTTCCACAAATAAGGTCTTCGTCACCGTCGTCGTCCCAATCAACACTAAAAGGCGTAATCAAAGCACCAAATTTGACTTCGTCAGCTTTTTGCTGAAGATAAACTGGGGATTTGAACAATGGCATTGATTTGTATTTCTGACCTGAATTTTCAATGAAGGCAACTCTGCCATCTTCGTCCCCTACAATGAGGTCTATATCTCCATCATTATCCCAATCGATACTTGCAGGAATAATCATTTCCAAATCCATCTTTATGGTTCCGTCAACATTCTCTAAAAAAATGCCAGAATCAAATTTTGGGTTAGTTCTAGTGCCAGTATTTTCAAAATAAGTCAACCGATCAAGAAATTCACCGCATATTAAATCCAAATCACCATCGCCATCAAAATCTTCCATATTAGGTGTCGGCGCCCCATATACATCAATAATTGCTCCGCCAGCTTGTAATTTGCCTCGATTTACATATTCATTGTTTATATTCTCAACCAAATAGATATAACCATGTAACGGGCCATTTATCCATTTTCCATTTACATCAAAAGCATTGTCCCAACCATAGTCACCCCATTCATCGATTCCAACTATCAAATCAAGATCATTGTCGCCATCATAGTCAACATATTTCCATTGTCTAAACCTTATATTTTTAAAGTCTTTTTCCAAACTATCTACTGAAAACAATTCAATTGGGTCGCTAAACAAAGCAGTCCTAAAATTTCTGTACTCTACTCCTGGGCCTAATACTCGAGGTTCACCGTTCACAAAAGAAACTTGCAGATTTTTAACCCCAGCTCCGATTTTTTGATAAGGATCAAAAACCTCAGACTCGGCCTTTTTTTTGAAAAGATACAAACCATTGTGAGGCTTATCAGTACAAGCTACAACTAAGTCCAAAATACCATCTTTGTCAAAATCCATAGGCAAGGGCCACGCCCAAAGTCCCACGCCAAGGTCCACAGTAAGTTCTGGATTATTGTACTTAATTCGACTTAGCTCATTCCCGGCTTTTTTTTCATCATTAAATTGTGAGAATAAGAAAAAGACGCTAGCCAAGATTAGAATGGTTTTCAAATTCACATATGAAAAATTTAATTTGGAACTTTTGATCTTTAGAAAAGAAATCTTCATCATAGTGAAAAGGGATAAATCATTATCAATTGAATAGTGGTTAATTATTCTTCCAATCTTAATTTCACATATTTTATTTTTTCCCTATGATAAGTATAGGTTGCATGGATATTACCTTCCTGATCTTGGATAATTGCAGGATAAGAGTATTCTCCTTCAGTATTTTCAAATGTGTGAATCATCTTCCAATTTTTTCCATCTTGAGAGATAGCCAAATTCAAAGGCGACCTATTCGTTCCTCCTT
Organism: Bacteroidota bacterium; assembly: GCA_024642705.1. Classification (GTDB taxonomy): domain Bacteria; phylum Bacteroidota; class Bacteroidia; order Chitinophagales; family Saprospiraceae; genus Portibacter. The sequence goes on from JAHEAQ010000060.1 coordinate 14,153, forward strand.
TTTTATTAAGATCCTCACTGTTGTGATTATAAATGATGACTTGAAATCCATTTCTTAATGTTAAAGCATCAATTCCTGAACCTGGATTTGGCAACGTTGTTTTTGTTGGTTCAGACCAAGTATTCCCATTATCATTTGACCAGCTTTCCACCACATATCTATCTTGGCTTCTGCATAAAATTTGCATTCTACCATCAGCATATTCCAAAATACTCGGTTGAATAATCTGCAATTTAGAAGCACCATTTATTGGCCCGATTTTCTCCCAACTCTTAGTTGTGTCTGAAGTAATTTCAAAGTGAACTTTCCATCCATCATGTTCAGTACTGGAAGGGCATATTAATCTTCCGTCTTTCAGAAGAACTGGCTTGTTTTTTATAGGCCCCAGAATTTCTTCGGGCAATCGTTTCGCGTCACTCCAAGTTGCTCCATTATCAAAGGATGTTTTTACTTCTCCCCACCATTCTCTTGGATTTTTTCCAACTTTATAAAAAAGCATCAACGGACCATTTGGATACCTAAACAAAACGGGGTTCCAACAAGGGTATCTTAAGTTTTTATGCTGAATGCCATTGGCAACAGATTGTGGTTCTGACCATTTGCCATTTTGTTTTTTACTTATATAAATTTCTACATCTGGATTTTTTTCATGTAATCCTCCAAACCAAGCGGCTATAATACCCCCAGGAATTTCTGCAATAGTAGAAGCATGACAACTTGGAAATGGCGCTTCATTAAATATGAATTCTTCTTCCAGTATTTTAACTTTCTGGCATGTAGCAGGGGGAATACTAATGTACACTATTAAAACAATAGCTGATACTATCTTTAAGTTCATAATTTGGAAATTGAAATGAAATTGAATTCAGATAAATGCATGATTAGTTTTGTGTAAGTAGACCATTTCATTTGGATACAAATGAATTATCAAATGATAATACAAAAAAAAATGAATACAATTCTATTCCACAAAAAATATCTTCACTTTATGGATTAATTATAAATGGTAATCAATCAATTAACAAACACAACCATCAGATGATGGAAGACATATCAATTGGCAATTTTCTAATCCTTTTTCCAGTCAAATCAAAAATTGCATTTGCAAAAGCAGGGGCTACAGTAGGTAATCCAGATTCCCCAGCACCATTAGGAGGAGCATCACTTTTGAGAATTATGGTTTCAATTTCGGGAGTTTGGTCGAATTTTAACATTGGATAAGTGTCAAAATTTTGTTCTACCATCGCACCATTTTTTAATGTTAGCCCCGTATAAACAGCTCCTAGTCCCATTATAATGGATCCTTCGGTTTGAGCTTTAACAGTATCAGGATTAATACAAATCCCAAGATCTAAAACGGTAGTTATTTTTGTAGGTATCACGGTATTCCCTTTTTGAACCACTTCAACGACCATGGCAAAATGAGCACCGGATCTTTCTACCATAGCTAAGCCTCTTCCTATGCCTTTTCTTTTTGGGTCAAACCAATTTGTAATTTTTCCAATTTCATTTAATACTCTTAAGTATCGAGGATTTTCAAGCATATCTAGTCTAAAAGTTAAGGGATCTTTTCCTGCATGATGTGCCAATTCATCTATGAAACATTCATGAGCGAATGGGTTTGTAGAATGATATACTGCTCTCCAATACGAAATGGGAACATGTCTTTTTGCAAGCACTCCTTTAACTGATAAGTTCGGAATCGTATAATCAGTAGTAATTCCGCCCATCAATTGACCACCTGCAGTCATTTTGTCACCCGTTTGATTTTGTATTTCCTGAGCAATAACTTTATGTTCAAGAGCGACAATTTTCCCCTGGTCGTCTAGTTTTCCCTTGCAAATATTCAGGCTGCAAGCTCGAAAAGGTCCCTGAGTTTGATCATCTTCACGAGTCCAAATAACTTTAACAGGAGTTTTTGATTGCGCTGAAAGATCAGCAGCTTCTTCCACAACATCAATCATTGATCTTCGTCCAAATCCTCCCCCCATAAAAGTGTAATTAATTTTAACGGCTTCTTCTTGAAATTCATATTTTTTTGCGAGAAAGGCTTTAATGCCATTTGGATTCTGAGTTGATCCCCAGAATTCAGCGCCATCGGCATTAATGCTCACCATTGCATTCATTGGCTCCATTGGGACATGTGCTTGGTAAGGTGTTTCATAAGAAGCCTCTATAATTTTTCCTCCATTATTAAAAGCTTTTTTTGTTTCACCTCTTCCAAATAATTCATCTCCATCTGATTTTGCTTTTTTGTAAGAATCAGCTAATATTGTTTCTCCGGAAATTTTTTCCAGCCCTTTATTATCCCATTCTACTTTCAAAACATTTCTACCTTGTATGGCAGACCAGTAATTGGTTGCTAACACTGCGACGCCCTCTCTTTTTTGACCAAATACTTCACGGGAAGTTTTAAAAACGAATTTCACACCAGGTATTTTTAATGTTTCTTCATCATCATAACTTTTAATACTCCCAAGAAATACTGGTGATCGTTCTACAGATGCGTAAAGCATATTTGGTGTGGACAAATCAATTCCAAATTTTGCTTCACCATTGGTTTTTAAAGGAATGTCTTTCCTAGGAATAGCAGTACCTAGTATTTTAAATTCATTTGGATTTTTTAAGTTTGGATTTTCTGGCGGAGTTAACTTTGCTGCTTCTTCTACTAATTCACCGTAAGTCAAAACTTGATTTTTCGAATTAACTATGGTTCCGTTAATTGCTTGACAATCATCGATGTTTATATTCCATGTGTTTGCAGCAGCTTGCTTTAACATTTCTCTAGCTGCTGCACCCATCATTCTTAATTTTTCAAATTCTGTTTGAATACTCCGGCTTCCAACAACCATTTGACTACCATAAAGATTGTTGTTTGCTTCAGATTGTTTGATGTTGATCTTGTCTATGTCCACTTCAAGTTCTTCAGCAAGAATCATCGGAATGGATTGGTAGGTTCCTTGTCCCATCTCTGGGCGATGGTTGAACAAAGTTATACTGTTATCCTTTCCAATGGCGATAAATTGGTTCAGATTGATACCTGTCTGTTCAGTTGCTAACTTTGCAATTATTTTTTTAGAATTTTCTGAACCGGGAACACAACCAATAATTAGGAATGCTCCAGAAACAGAAGATATTTGTATAAACTTTCTTCGTGAAATATTTTCCATGATTATTGATTGATAGATTTTTGAATGGCTTTTTTGATTCTTGGATATGTGCCGCAGCGGCAAAGTACACTATTCATTACTTGATCAATCTCTTCTTCTGAAGGTTTCTGGTTCTTCTTCAACATTGCCGCTGCACTCATAATTTGTCCAGACTGACAATAACCACATTGTGGAACTTGTTCTGCTATCCAAGCCAATTGAATTGGATGATCGTTATTCGCTGAAAGCCCTTCAATTGTTAGGATTTCGCTACCAATAGCAGAAGAGGTTGGAATTACACAAGATCGAACTGCTTCTCCATCAAGATGTATGGTGCATGCTCCACATTGAGCAATACCGCAGCCAAATTTTGTTCCTGTAAGACCTGCAAAATCACGAATTGCCCATAGTAAAGGCATTTGAGGATCAATATCTAGCTCTATTATTTGTCCGTTGATTGATAAGGATATTTTAGCCATTTTGTAGAAGAGTTTGTTGACCATTGTAATATAGAAAAATACTTTCGAATTGAATAATTTTCAGGGCCAACAGTACTTCAAATTAATTATAACGAGCTGAATATCTGATTATAATCCATTTTATCTTTATCTATTCTAAATGGACTATTATTGTTAATGCAATTTTTTAAAGATTGGTAAAGGGTAAAAATGGGAACCCAGTTTTTTAGAATTTCTCAATAACTAAATGTGACTCCAACTCCAATTCCCATATCGCTATCATAATGTGATGAAATCGCAAAATTTCTGTGCACAATGTATTTGAATCCAGTCATGTACTCTTTATCAGTATTGACCATAAATGCAAATCGCAATCGTTGGGAAATGGGTATGTCCTCTCTCATTAATTGAAAACGTAAAATTCCATCATTATAAATTTCAAATTTTAATCTTACTAGCAGTGGTAATACATATTCTGCACCAATGCTAATAACAGCTCTATTGTCTTTTGTGTTGATTTGACCAAAAAGATTTTCTTCAAACACATCATTGGTCTTTCGATATCTCCAATCAAAACCAACAAAAGGCATAAACCATTGATTTTTGCCAAAATATCTTCCAAAATGTGTTTCAGTTTCATATCCATGTTCATCATGATATCCCAAGCGCCACTCTGTTCCAAAACTCCACCTAGTATTTTGAAGCATAATCATTCCATCATTTCCATTTGTGGCAAAATCATTTTCTGCCATAAAATGAAGTTTATTGCTTTCTCTTTGTAATTTTTTGTAAGCCCAATTTTTATTTGGCAAGTATGGATTAGAAGATTGTTCCTCATAGGAAAAAACCCGATTCATACCAGCCATCATATGGTATAAAATATGGCAATGAAAAAACCAATCTCCTTCAATGTTTGCGTTAAATTCTATGGTATCTGTTTCCATAGGCATTATATCAAGAACATTTTTTAAAGGGGCGTATGCACCTTTACCATTCAACAATCTAAAATCATGACCGTGGAGATGCATGGGATGTCGCATCATTGAACCATTATAGAGAGTAATTCGGACATTTTCTCCTTTTTTAATTAGAATTTTGTCTGTTTCAGACAGAACTTTGTTGTCCATGCTCCAAACATATCTATTCATATTTCCTGAAAGCTCAAAATTCAATTCGCGAGTCGGCGCTTCTGTAGGTAAAGTAGTTGGAAATGTAGCTTTCAGCATGCTATAATTCAGGGTGATTTTTTTTTGATCAGGCGAAGGTAGAACTTGGTTATTTTTATTATCATCCTTCATTTCTATTGAAAGATGCTCATTTACTTCTGGATACATAACCATATTCATATCCATTTTTTGGATGGACATTTGCATTCCCATATCATCCATTGAGCCATCCATATTCATCATTTCATTCATCATATCCATACCCTCAAAATACATCAACTTAGGCATCCTCCTTTCTAATTGAATTGGTCCCTCTCCAATATAGAAAGATGTTGACTGGGTTCTATCCTCTGGTGTTGCTAATAGTTCAAATGCAGTATTATCATAGGGGATAGAAATAATGACATCATATGTTTCAGAAACGCCAATTATCAGTCTTCCAACTTCCACTGGCTCAATATCATTTCCATCATTGGCAACGACTGTCATCATACCACCAGAATAACTCAGCCAGAAATAGGACGATGCTCCAGCATTTGAAATTCTTAATCTAATTTTATCCCCTCCCTTAAATTCAGAAACGCTACTTTCGTTTTTACCATTTATAAGAAATTTATTGTAATAAACATCACTGACGTCCATTGCAAGCATACGTTTCCATTCGTTTGTAAACTTGGTTTTTATATGATTAGCTTGCAATGCTTCCCAATAACTTTGTGTAGTTCCTTTTTTAATAGCAGGCCAATCGTTTGCATTATGAAGCATTCTATGGATATTGTTTGGGTTCAAATCTGTCCACTCACTTAATATTATTGGGATTTCAGGTAAATCATCGATACCTGCTCTTTTAGATTGATCCGTTTCTTTTTTTTTCAGAATTAAAGAACCATACATTCCAATTTGTTCTTGAAAACCACTGTGGCTATGGTACCAATGCGTTCCACTTTGGATTATGGGAAATCTATAAACGTGCATTTCATTTGGTTCAATGGGCATTTGTGTTAAATAAGGTACACCATCTTCCTCATTAGGTAAAAAAACACCATGCCAGTGAAGAGAAGTTTTTTCTTTTAGCTGATTGTAAACATAAATTTCAGCAGTGTCTCCTTCTGTAAAAGTAAGTGTGGGCATTGGTATTTGCCCATTTGCAGCAATTGCACGTTTGTTACTTCCTGAAAAATTTACTATGGTATCTTTTATATAAAGATCATAATGAACCACATTTTGAGAAAGTAAAGTCGCAGAAGAATATAGGACAAAAACTACTTGCAACAGTTTTTGATAAATACTTTTTTTAGTGCCCATTTAAAATATTTCATCACAAGATGCATTATAGCAAAAATTTAATTATTTATGGTTTCAATGTTGCTTCCACAAGCGAGCATTTGTGCACCATAATATGGATTTTTAATCGCACTTTCTTTGCTGAGCCAATTAGCTCCTTTACCACCATTTGCCATTGGGCAAAATTGATAATAAATGGTGACATCTTGTCTTGAAACTTTCATTAATTGGAATATATTATCAGATAAATTGTCAAATCTTTCTCTTTGTTGATCAATAATCTTGGTTTTTGCCATGATTTCAACGTCAGCGACCAAAGCACCTATTATGTCTTTCCAAACTGTTTGTTCTTCATTTGAAAGGGTAATAACATTAATTTCCTTCAATGAAATGAATAGGTCATTTGCTTTTATGGATGACAGATTTCCATTAGAAGCAATTAGTGCATCCTTTAAATTAAAGTAATTGTTGAACACAATTTTAAGTGGATTTACATCTTGGGTTTCGATAATAGAAATAGATTTTACAATTGAAATGTCATTATTAACGGAAACTGATGTTGCGAAAGAATTTAAATCTCGATCGTATTGACAACATTTTGGAAGTTGATCGTAATTGGAACTAGGAGCCAAGAATTCTTCGTTATCATATCCAGCTAATGCAATCCGTTTTAAAATTTCATGTTTTGTCGTTTTATCAGCATTATAATTTAGGGTCGCCATTTTCGTTTCCTCGTTCCATTCAACTTGAGCAGTATTTTTAATGTTTCCAGCTTTTTCAATATTGCTTTTGCACATTCCACAATTACCATAAACTTTTACAATTTCTGTTGTGGAATTTTTTATTTGAGCGATTAAAGAAATGGAGCCAAACAAGAAAGAAATTGATAACAATATTTTAAATGTTTTCATTTTTTGTAAATATTAGATTGATATAATTTAAATTTTGGGAGATAAATTGTCGATTGTGTTATGATCAAACTTTTTATAGCTTAATTCTTCATAGTTTGAGACATATTTACCAGAAATTTGAAGCACTATGCATTTTTTTATTATTGAGATTTAATTTTAAAATAGACTTTTTTTGCAAATCTAAATTTTTATTACAAACATTAAATGCTCCAAATTAATTCTTTTATCATGAAATAATTAGTCACTGCTTTAACATGAAAGTGGACAATATATTGCTTATTGCTAATTTTATTTCTTGGATTTATAATGATCATGAAATCCGACTCCGGCAAGAATTTGAGGGATGTATTTTTCAATTCTGGAAATTCTTGTTTTGGATTGTTTTGGTGCTGAAAAATAAATAATATAGCCTCTTTGTTTTCCTGGAGTAAGTTCTTCAAAAGCAGCTTTCAATTCAGGGATTTCATCTAATTTATTTTGAAATTCTTCGGGTATTGGTTCAAGATTTTTTTCAAATTTCACTTTCACACCAGCTTTTTCTATCTCAATTGCTTCATAGATATATGCTTTCAATATAGATTCCATCTCAATAATTTCCTTCACATTTGTAAATCGAAAAAAACGGACAGACTGAGAACTTTCACCTGATTTGGTTAGAAGATTTTGCTCATCGTATAGAAGAACTCCTTTGAAAAAACTAAGTGCACAATAATCTACAAATGCTGCTACTATGGCAATATTGCTTCCATCCCAAGTATAACAAGGAATACTCCATTTCAACTCTTCATTCAGCCCGCAATCAAGAACTATTGCCCTTAATGTTTCCAATTCTTTAGTCCATTTATGAACTTTGCATTGTGGGGTATTTCCTAATGGACATCTTCCACACCCTTCTATCAAATAGTTATCTACTAAAGGATTCATT
>JAHEAQ010000060.1:22145-30303 GCA_024642705.1 Bacteroidota bacterium
AACTATTGCCCTTAATGTTTCCAATTCTTTAGTCCATTTATGAACTTTGCATTGTGGGGTATTTCCTAATGGACATCTTCCACACCCTTCTATCAAATAGTTATCTACTAAAGGATTCATTCTATCTATTTGTCCTAAATTTATAAAAAATATTTTGGTAGGTTGTTAAAATGAAAATTTGTTTCATTAACAAATTTTACTTTTTAAGAATATAAAATTGGAAAGGCTTTAAAACAATTTGCTGCTCTAAAGTGAAAGTATTTTGGTTCATAACATCCATCCATGTCGTATTTTTTAATTCAATTGGTACATTATAATTTATAGTTGTATTTCTCACATTTACAATAACAACCATTTCCTCAGTGTTAAATGTTTTTTTAAAATTTACTACATTATCATCCTTGTAAAAAATATTAAGTCCCTTTCTTGAAACTTCTGAAGCAGAATAAAACTGAAGTATGGTTTTGTAGGTGGATAACATTTTTGAGTTGGTGTTCCAATTGATAGATGAATTAGAAAAAAAAGGAATATTGTTCACAGCCCCTACTTCTTGACTTCCATAAATTAGCGGAACTCCTCCCGTAAATATAGTGACTACGGAAGCTGCCAATGCACCATCGTTCCCTTTAAATAGTGATATTGGTGTTGCGTCCCAAGCTGACTCATCATGATTCGTAGTAAAACGTACCCAATGTTTACCGGTTCTTAAATTGCTATATTCATTATTATGTGCTGTTGAAACTTTATTTGTAGATTGTCCATTGAAGGCATCTTTTAATGCACCATAAAATTGCCACCCAAAGTTTAAATCAAAGCCTGCATCAAAATGATCTCCCCTTGTTCCTTCTGCAAATAATATAAATTTTCTATCTGGAATCAAACCAATCGAAATCCATGCTTGCTTCCAAAAGTCAAATGGTACGCCATCCGCATAATCGCACCTGAAACCATCAATATTAGCTTCGAAAATCCAATACTTTAGCGCATCAATCATTGCTTCGCGCATTTTTGTATTGTCATAATTTAAATCAGCTACATCCAACCAATTTGTTCCTGCAGGATGAATAATATTACCAGAATTATCTTGAGTGTACCATGATTTATTGCTAATCCATGCGTTGTCCCATGAAGTATGATTGGCCACCCAGTCCATTATAACAGCAATGCCTCTTTCATGTGCAGCATCTGTTAGAGATCTTAAGTCTTCGAGCGAACCATATTCTGATCCAATAGTTTTATAGTCTTTTACTGAATAAGGTGAGTTTACTGAATTGACTTGTCCTATTGGGTGGATTGGCATTAGCCAAATTACGTTTACACCTAGGGCTTCTATTTCATCCAATCTATTGATCACACCTTGTAAATTTCCTTCTGGACTAAAGGCTCTTAAATTCACCTCATACATGATGATATCTTCTGTAGCCGGAACACTTTGAAACGGCAATCCATATTGTTCGTAGGTTGAGGAAGGATCATTAATAATTACTATTATTTCTTCCTTATTGCAAGCATAAAAAGTAAAAAGAGTGAATAAGAATAATACCAATAGTTTTTCCAGTTTCATTATAAGAATTTATTCATGATGCAAAATACGATTAAGTATCATTTTCAAAAACCAAATTTAGATTCTGCTTTGAGGAATTGATCATAAACAGGCTGGTTAAAACGGTATAGATGAGATGGACGTCCTTTAGATTCTTTCCTTTCTTGAAATTGTTCAATAACCCCAAGTTTTAACATTTTTCTTCTGAAAGTGCCTCTGTCAATTGTCCTATTGAGTATTGCTTCAAATAAGCCTCTTAATTCATTCAAAGTAAAATGTTCTGGTAGTAAGTTCGAAGCTATTGGAAAATTTAAAATTTCAATAGCTAGTATTTTTCTAATTTCATTCGTGATGTTTTCGTGATCCAGACCAATCTTTTTCAATTGGTTTACGTCAATCCATTTTGCTCCTTCAAACAAAACTTCTTGCCGATTTACATTTTGATTCTCCGCTACTAAGCCGTAATAAACTACGGTAATAAAACGCTTTTTGACCCATTCTAGGATGCTTGCGTTGTTGCTGAAAAAGTTTATAGTGTTTTCAGGCAAATTCTGAATACGGTCTATTTCACTAAATGTGTGAACTTGTCTTAAGAAAACTTGATCAATGCCGGAATATTTGAGATTCCGATAAGCTGACTCTTCAAGGGTTTCATCAATTTTCACATATCCACCAGGTAGAAACCATTGATCCACTTCAGGCATATTATGAAACAATACTTTTAGATGGGGATGATCATATTTGAACACTACGCAATTTGTGGAAACTTGCGGAATGAAAGTCTCGATTCCTTCCCCAAAATATTTTTTCAAACTTGCTTCGTATGTTTTGATTTCCATGAATTGTAAAATTATTTCAAATATATAAAATATTTTGAGGCATTATGCCTCAAAACTAAATTTATTGCTAATTTTACGCATAATTAATTCTTACCATAATGAATAAATATCTTAAAAAAGGGCTCATCATCCTTTCATCTATACTTGGTGTAATACTAATTGCTGCTTTTATCGGCTTTATTTATATCTATTTCAATGTTATTAATTTCGAGAAATCGCAGAAAATGGCTGAAATCACGGAAGTTACTAAGGATGGATTTACTTTTCGAGATTATAATGGGAATGGGACTCTTGATAAATATGAAGATAATCGATTATCTATTGAAGTAAGAGCAAATGACTTGTTATCTCAAATGACTACAGAAGAAAAAATTCACTTATTGAAAGGTTCAGGTATGAAATCAGGAATAGGTTGGGACAAGGACGGGATTCAAGGCGCAGTTGGAACAATTGTTTCTACACCACGACTAGGAATTCCAACGGTTTATTTATCTGATGGACCTGCTGGATTGCGAATAAATCCAATTCGCAAAAATGATGATAAAACATATTATTGCACCGCTTTTCCAATAGGAACATTACTTGCAAGTACATGGAACACTGAATTGGTTGGGCAAGTTGGAAATGCCATGGGAAACGAAGCAAAAGAATATGGGATTGATGTAATTCTTGGACCTGGAGCAAATATCAATAGAAATCCATTATGTGGTAGAAATTTTGAATATTATTCCGAAGATCCGGTGTTGTCGGGAAATATTGGAGCTTCTATGGTGAACGGTATTGAATCTAATGGAGTAGGAACATCCGTGAAACATTTTGTTGCCAATAATCAGGAGACGAATAGAAATTTCAATGATGTTATAATTTCTGAACGTGCGATGCGTGAAATTTACCTTAAAGGATTTGAAATAATTGTAAATAAATCACAGCCTTGGACTATAATGTCATCTTACAATAAAGTGAATGGAGAATATACTTCTGAGAGCAGGAAATTGCTTACAGACGTTTTAAGAAACGATTGGGATTTTAAAGGAATTGTGATGTCTGATTGGTTCGGAGGAAATGATGCTGTCGGTCAATTAAATGCAGGAAATGATTTATTAGAACCAGGAACAAATAAACAATGGAAAGCTCTTAAAAAAGGAGCTAAAAATGGCACTTTATTAATGGAGAATATTGATACTTCAGTTAAGCGAATTCTTGAACTTGTTCTAAATTCTCAAAAAATGCAAAACACCGCGATAAACAATAACCCGGACTTGAAATTGCATGCTCAGATTACGCGTCAATCAGCAGCTGAAGGAATGGTATTGTTGAAAAACGAAGGCATACTTCCATTTCAAAATATTAAAAATGTTGCATTATTAGGAGTGACTTCATATGAATTTATAGCAGGTGGAACAGGATCAGGATATGTCAATGCTGCCTATACGGTTTCAATGGAAGAAGGAATGCAAAATGCTGGATTTGAAATTAACGAAGTAATCAAAAATGCTTTTGATGCTCATAAATTAACAAATAAGAAGGCATTTGTTAAACCTCAAGGTTTCAAAGCAATGATGGTACCTTTCAATCCGCCTCAATTGATTCTGAGCAAAGAAAAAATTCAAGAAAGTGCAAAAACTGCTGACATAGCCATAATAACAATTGGTAGAAATAGCGGGGAAGGTGGTGACCGCAAAGAAATAGATGATTTCTTGTTGACAGAACAAGAACAAGAAATGATTCAAAATACTTGTGATGTTTTTCATGCAGAAGGCAAAAAAGTGGTTGTCGTACTTAATATTGGAGGTGTGATTGAAACTTCTTCTTGGAAAGCTAAGCCAGACGCCATTGTTTTGGCTTGGCAAGGAGGGCAAGAAGGCGGAAATACTGTCGCGGATATTTTAAGTGGTAAAGTAAACCCAAGTGGAAAGCTTCCAGTAACTTTTCCTGTTAATTTAGCAGATCATGCTTCTTCTTCAAATTATCCAATGGAAGGAATTCCAATGAACATCATGAACATGTTGTTAAAATCTAAGGAAAAACCAAAGGATCAACAAGTAAAAAACATAGATTATACCTTATATGATGAAGGTATTTATGTAGGGTACCGACATTTTGATAAATCTAATTCTGAAGTTGCATACCCATTTGGATTCGGATTGAGTTATACCAATTTTGAATACAGTAACATGAATACTTCAGTTATTAATGATACTTTGAATATTCAAGTAACTATAAAAAATACTGGAGATAAAGCTGGTAAAGAAGTATTACAAGTATATTCATCAATGCCAAGTTCTAAAATTGATCGAGCTATTCAGGAATTGAAAGCTTTTTCAAAAACACCTTCCATTGCACCAATGGAGAGTGTAGAAATTTCATTAAGTATTCCAATTGCTGAACTATCTTATTGGAATGAAACTGATTCAAATTGGATGCTTGAAAAAGGAAGCTATACGATCCGATTAGGTTCTTCTTCTCGAGACATTAGATTAACTCAAGTGATTAATTTATAAGGAGTATTAGTCACTAAAAAATAAATTATTATTTTCAAACTAAATTTTAGTTTGAGAAGAAATATTAAAAAGTATTTGATTTTGGACGCTCAAATGCTTTTTAATTTAAAGTAAACCAGACCAATTTTTTTTCTCGAATTTTGCTGCATGTATCAATAGTTTGATTTTCGTAACTTTAACTTTGAAAATTGTAATTTCATTCGGGTGATTTTTTATCTATTTGCTTTTATTTTCAAACCAATTGAAGAAATCATAATGCACAAAGCGAGATTTTATATTCTAAATCTATTCTTTTTTATCGTAGTTAGTTATTTTCCAAAATTTGCATTCGCGCAATCTGATAGCACTCAAGAGGTTAGTCACTTTTCAGGTAAAATATTTGCTACCCACAATGGAATTTCATTAATACCTTCATTTTCCTTAAATAGACCTGCACTCCTGTTTAATCTCACTTTAGGTAAAAAGAAATTGACATTTGAGCCAGATATTCGTTTTGCTTTGGAAGGTAAACCTTGGTCCTTCCTTTTTTGGTGGCGATATAAAGCTATTCAAAAGGAAAAATATTCCTTGCGAATTGGAGCTCATCCAGCACTTAATTTTAGAACGATCCCTGTTGTTTCAAATGGCAAGGAGAAAGACGTGATTGAGTCAAGAAGATTCATAGCGGCAGAGCTTGCTCAAAGTTTTACCATTGCTAAAAATTTCAATGTAGGCACTTATTATCTCTATTCTTATGGATTTGATGACAGCCAAAAGCATGGTCATTTTGTGGTACTTAACTCTGCCATTACAAATATTGGAGTTTATAAAGACTTTAATTTTCATATGTTTCCGAATATTTATTACTTACGATTAGACGACCTTGAGGGATATTATGTGTCATCAACCTTTCAATTGACTAAAAAGGATTTCCCGTTTTCTTTGGAAGCAATATTAAACCAAAGTATCAAAACTGAAATTTTACCAGAGCAAACTTTTGTTTGGAACATATCCCTGGTTTATTCTTTTAATAAAAATTATGTGGATGCAACGCCTAAAATATAGTAATTTCTGCTAATGGTTAAATCTGAAAATTTATAAGATTTTTACAATCGGAAACTTAATTGGATTCCTGAGAAATTATGGCAATTGAAATACTCGAACATAATCAATCTCCATTTCTTGAGGGAAAACAGTCGTTTGATCTGGATTTCCAGGCCAGTTCCCGCCAATTGCAACATTAAATATGAAAAAGAACTCATTATTAAACGGATAAGGTTTGCCATTCATATTATTTGGTGTAATTCTATGAAACTGCGTTTCGTCCACATACCAAACAATTTCATCATACTCCCAAACGATACTAAAGACATGAAACTTCTCTTGAAAATCCTCTTGAATATTGTAAGCTCCTGTCAAGTATGTGCTTCCTTCACCTTGTAATCCCCAATGAGCAGTTCCATAGGTAACTTTTGGCAGATGACCCACCAATTCCATAATATCAATTTCTCCACATGCAGGCCAAGGTACAGAATTTATATTATCACCTAACATCCATATTGCAGGCCAGATACCTTGACCCTTTGGAAGCCTTGCACGAACATCAATTCTTCCAAATTTGAACTCTTTCTTCCCTTGGGTAGTGATTCTTGCTGAAGTATACTTTCCTTCTTTATTTCGCATTGCCCTTATTGTCAATTTGGAATCAGCTAAAAAAGAATTGCTTATATCATCTGTATAATTTTGAAGCTCATTATTTCCCCAGCCATTATCTCCATATTCATAATTGTAGTCATCCATTTTTAGCGCATCACCATCAAATTCATCTCCCCATGCTAATTGATAACCATAGTATTCGTTAGGTGTTATATATCCATCCTCTGCCAAAAAAACAACCTCATCGTCATCTTTGATTGTGCCAATTCCTTTTCCCGCTTTAATTGTGAAATTAGCATCCTCCGAAAGAGTCACACTCATTTTTTCTTCAACCTCATTCAAATCATCATTGACAATATTTATAATAAGTTCGGCCTTAAATGAACCCTTTGGAATGGTGACCATTCCAGACGCTTCCGAAATAAAGTCTACGTTTGGAATAGCTGTGATACCCTCCACTGTATATCCAACGTTAATATCCTCAGTCTGAGCTTTATCAATGGTAATTTCAAAAGTAAAATTTGGGTTGCTTGTACCCTCAAAACTTGAACTGTTGGTAATGGATACCGATGGTTTCTCGACAATAACTTCAGGAACATTGTCTTTATCACATGCTATAAAGCTTAGGATAACTAAAAGCAAGATCATTCTATACGGCATATTAATTTATTATTTGATTTATATACTTATAATATATAATTACTTAAAAGGATTAAAGCAAAAAATTGTTCAGGTAAAACGAATTTTTCGGAATAATTTAATCACAATTCAGTTTCGACTACAATTTGTTCAATAATATCTTGAAGTATTTTTTGACTTTTTATAAAAGAGATTGTGTTGAACAAATAATCATCAAGAATATTTTCAAATTCGATTTCGCCAAAAATTAATAGTTTGTTAATTTTTAGAACAGAGGGCTCCTGCCAATTTAAACTCCCATAAGCATCTATGTTTTTGATTGGATATTTTTTGTAAAGATAATTTATGAGATATTTATTTTTCTCATGTACAGCATCATTAATATTTATAGCTGATGTTTTTTGTTGTGTCCACTCAAAAATTAGATTTTTTAATTTGTCATTTTTTATATACTGCAATTTTCCTGATTGAATAAGTTCTAATAAAGCGTTTTCAGAGAAATGGATATTACCATTTTCAAAAACTTGAAAAATTAAACTATCCATATTTTTTTTGGAGAATGTCCTCATTAGCACCAATTAAGTTCATCAGAATTTTACCAGTTTTTAGACTGCTATTTTTTTTTCCAAATCACTTAATAGGAAAGTTCTGTTGATTTTGAATTCCGTATTTAGATTTTTAAGAATACTTTTCTCCTCAATAGAAGCAAGGCGATTCAAGTTCCAATTGTTGATTTGCAAGGCAATTAGAATACCTATTACAACAAGCACAATCTCGCCAAATGCATAGGCAAGATATTTGCCTGCCTTCGCTGAAGCTTTAGCGGAGGTTGGGTTTTCCATAAGGAATGGTTTTCTGATATTTCGGAAGAGTTTGATCATTTGTCTGAATTTTGTTACGTTTGCTTCTAGCATCTATAGAGAGTTGAGTCCAAAATGCTGATTATTATTTTGGTTTCCACTTCCAATTATTCCAGAAATTTAAATCTAATAATTCCAAAT
>JAHEAQ010000060.1:30403-32432 GCA_024642705.1 Bacteroidota bacterium
TTTGTCTGAATTTTGTTACGTTTGCTTCTAGCATCTATAGAGAGTTGAGTCCAAAATGCTGATTATTATTTTGGTTTCCACTTCCAATTATTCCAGAAATTTAAATCTAATAATTCCAAATGCCTCAATCAAATTTTTTGATCAAATGATAAGCAAATTTGATTATTTCCTTGTAATTTTCTTTACTTATTTTTTCGTCAACCCCATGAAATCATGTCATGCTTTGAGGATCAATTCGAATGGGATAAAATCGATAAACATCATCTGAAAGTCTAATTATGTCGATCAAAAACCATAGACCTTTAACTACCAAAAGTTGTCCAATAGAGAAAGTGAATTCTCTATTTTTTTAAATAGGCATAATGTGCACCAATTATACAAAAAGAAAATAAGGTATATCAATAGATCCTATTTGTGATTCTAAGTTGTATCTATTTATATTAAATTTTCACTTTTTGGGCTGATATATAATATTTTACATATAGTATAATATTATATTATTTTTTGTCTCAAATTGATAATTTTATTTTATTGTTTGTTACTAATTTGCTTCTAATTGGTTAAAGAAGACATTTAAAACCAGTTTTCATTTAACTTATTATTCGCTTATTAATAACTCCAATAAATAGGATATTTATGAAAACCAATAGAAATTTCATCACATTTCAATTAATTAAGAGGATTAGAAATCTTTATAAACTTAAAAATCCTCCATACCTTGATTTAGATACCCATTTTCCAGAATATAGAATTCTGGAAGAGAATTGGGAGCAAATTAGAGATGAGATTGTGGAAATTATAAAAAATTCAGCATCCTTGCCAAAATTTCATGAAATTGATAGTGCACAAGATTTTATTTCAAATAATGATGGAATTTCATGGAATCTTTTTGTTGTAAAACTATATGACTTAATCCATAAATCGAATGCGGATAAATGCCCTAAAACCTTTTCAATTTTAAACTCGATCAAAGTTGTTAAAACAATTAATTTTTCTATCCTAGCTCCAGGAAAACATATTCCTGCTCATCGAGGGCCATATAGAGGAATTTTAAGGTACCAATTGGCACTTGAAGTTCCTTCTGACGACGATTGTTATATTCTTGTAGATGACAAGCCGTATCATTGGAAGGAAGGAAAAAGCGTATTGTTTGATGATACCTATTTTCATGAAGTACATAACAACACGAAAAGTAGAAGAATTGCTTTATTATTAGATATAAAACGTCACGATTTTACTTTAACAATGAAACTTTTTGATGCTTTTTATTTTAGAATCATTCAATTAAGTATTATTATTTCTGGAGTAATGAAGAAATCAAAAGTAAATTGATTCTGAATTGGTAAAAAATGAAAAATAGATTTAACCTGGATATTCATTAGATAATCCCCTCCTGTCTAAGTAATTAAGGTGACTAGGTATTGCGGGTTGAAAGAACTTCAAAATAGCACGTTTAACACGATTTTTTTCATTAACTGTATTGGTGACAATGTCTCAATCGCAAAATCTCAATTTTTTTACCCTTTCAAGTCTCATTACGAAAGCTTAACGTATAATTCAAGTTTAATCAAATGGTAAGCAAATTCGATGATTTCCTTGTAATTTTCTTTACTTATTTTTTCGTCAATCCCATGGAAAAGTGTGATGCTTATAGGGTCAATTCGAATCGGATAGAAACGATACACATCATCTGAAATTTCATAAAAATAACGAGCATCAGTACCACCACCAATCAAACCAGGCACCACTATACTATTTGGAAACATGTCTCGAATGGTTTTTTTTAAGATTTTAAATGCTTCGGAATCAATGCTAGAAACGGGAGAAGGATTGGATAAAAAAACAGATTCAATGGTTTAGCCAGGAAGAATTCTGAAATTTATTGTTGCTAATGCAACAATAGGAATCACATTGTTCTTTATACCGCCATCAATTATTGTTGGAGCAGTGGTGCTATGTGCATTTAATTCTTTAATAATGGTTCAGGAGGAAAAAATTAT
The DNA here is from genome assembly GCA_024642705.1 of Bacteroidota bacterium. GTDB lineage: Bacteria > Bacteroidota > Bacteroidia > Chitinophagales > Saprospiraceae > Portibacter. Next base: position 32,404 of record JAHEAQ010000060.1, read on the forward strand.
ATCAATTTCATTTAAAAATAATACAAATC
>JAHEAQ010000139.1 GCA_024642705.1 Bacteroidota bacterium
AGATTACATTAAATTAGATACTAAGTTTTAGTTAAAAATACCAACTCAAATCATGCAACTTTACAAGCAGCATCAAATAAAAATTTATAATTCACTTACAGGGCAAAAAGAAACATTCAATCCAATTAATGAGGGTCATGTGGGCATGTACGTATGTGGCCCAACTGTTTACAGCAATGTTCATTTAGGAAATGTAAGAACCTTTATGTCTTTTGATGTTATTTTTAGATATTTAAAGCATTTAGAATACAAAGTAAGGTATGTAAGAAACATTACGGATGCAGGTCATTTAGAAAATGATGCCGATGCCGGTGAAGACCGTATTGCCAAAAAAGCACGTTTAGAACAAATTGAACCAATGGAAGTGGTGCAGCGTTATACCGTAGATTTCCATAATATATTAAATGCCTTCAATTTTTTACCGCCAAGCATAGAACCTACTGCAACGGGACATATCATTGAACAAATTGAACTCATTAAAACCATTCTTGATAATGGCTTTGCCTATGAAATAAACGGTTCTGTTTATTTTGATGTCCATAAATTCAATGAAACCCATGATTATGGTAAATTAAGTAAGCGTAAATTGGAGGATTTAATTCATAATACCCGTGAATTAGATGGACAATCAGATAAAAAAAATCCACAGGATTTTGCACTCTGGAAAAAAGCCGAACCTCAGCATATTATGCGTTGGCCTTCACCTTGGAGTGATGGGTTCCCAGGTTGGCATTTAGAATGCACCGCTATGAGCACCAAATACCTCGGTGAACATTTTGATATTCACGGCGGTGGAATGGATTTAAAATTCCCTCATCACGAATGTGAAATAGCTCAAAATGAAGCAGCTAAAGGTCAAACCCCTGTAAATTACTGGATGCACGCCAATATGCTAATTATGAATGGTAAAAAAATGGCAAAGTCCACTGGAAATTATATTTTACCAGGTGAAATTTTTACTGGCGAAAATAGTAATATTACCAAAGCATTCTCTCCAAGTGTCGCACGTTTCTTTATGTTACAAGCGCATTACCGAAGCATCTTAGACTTCACCAACGAAGGCTTATTAGCCAGTGAAAAAGGGTTTTACAGACTCATGGATGCTGTTAATTTATTAGAAAGTTTAAAAGCATCTGCAACCTCAACCATAGATATTGCATCCTGGAAACATAGTTGTTATGAGGCTATGAATGATGATTTTAATACTCCTATTTTAATCGCCAATTTATTTGAAGGTGTCAAGTATATCAACCAAATAAAAGAGGGTTCAGCAACTATTTCTGCAGAGGACTTAATCACTTTAAAAGAAACCATAAAAGCTTTTGCTTTTGATATTCTGGGATTAGAAAACAGTGCAAAAAATGAGGCAGGAACTGATAAATTATCTGGAGCCGTAGAAGTTTTGATTAAATTAAGACAGGAAGCCAGAGTTAATAAAGATTTCGCCTTATCAGACAAAATTCGTGATGAATTAGCAACGGTTGGTATTGAACTTAAAGACGGTAAAGAAGGGACTACCTTCTCTGTTAATTAGATAAAATTGTTAAGTTGATTATTTAATTACGACTTAACAATTTCAAACAAATACTTATTTTGAAAAAAATTCTCATAGCCCCGTTTTTGTTTTTAATAAAGGTATATCAAGTACTGATATCACCTTTAACACCGGCAACATGCAGATACCATCCAACCTGTTCTCATTACGCCAAAGAAGCCTTAGAAAAACATGGTTTTATTAAAGGTGGGTGGCTGGCTTTAAAACGCATATTTAGCTGCCATCCTTGGGGTGGTTCTGGTTATGACCCTGTGCCCTAATTACAATTTCAACGGTTGACTTTGTAAGAAATTTTAACTAACTTCGTTTAACTTCTGATATAACCAATTAAAACAGTTCATATCATAATAGCTAGCGGTCATGCTATTTGGACACACCCTAATTATTTATGAGTAAAGAGATAAGACGACAGACAGATTTTATAAAATGGTTCGGACCTATTCTTGACGCATTGAGAACCTTAGGCGGTTTCGCATGAGAGAAAGAAATTACAAAACGGATTGCTGAGACTTGTAAAACTTTCAGCAGCAAATGCATCTTAAATTTTAAAATAAAAATAGGCTTTCGTACGAGCTGTATAAAAAAAATCTAAACGGTTATGAAACCAAACTTTAAAAACTTTAGAAAAGGAAATCTAATTTTCCTTTTTGTAACAACCTGCTTTTTGTTCTTTTCGTGTATTAACAAAAACCAAAACATCACCAAACAGGAATTAGAGAAGTATTTGCAAGAAGAAATGAAGAAGCAACAAATCCCAGGGCTTTCCTTTGCCATTGTCTTGGATGGCAAAATTATTGATAGCGGTGCCCTTGGATTAGCCAATGTTGGACTCAAGGTTCCTGCAACTTTACATTCAAAATTTAACATCGGTTCAATTGGAAAAACATTTACCGCAACTTCCATCATGCTCTTACAAAGAGATGGGAAGTTATCAATCGATGACCCAGTTAACAAATATTTTGATTCTTTACCTGAAAACTGGAATACCATCACAATCAAACACCTTCTAACCCATACATCCGGAATTAGGGATTATTGTCAGGATCATCCAGATTATCCACTTCTTAGCGGAGCTACAGGTGAAGGGTTGGAAGAACGCAAAATAGAGATTTCTGAACTTCAGTTTATTAAACTAGCTACCACTGACCCCTTGAATTTTACACCCGGAGAACGTTTTGCATATAGCAATTCCAATTACTTTCTTCTTGGGTTCATCATTCAAAAAGTAAGTGGTCAATCGTTATCTGAATTTATGAATGAGTGGCTCTTTACTCCAGCCGGAATGACAGAAACCATGCGTGAAAATGTACCAGCAATTGTTCCGGACAGAGCCACCGGGTATAATTTGAATGATAGCAATATATTGATTAATGGTGCTTACATCAGCAATTTTTATTCATCCCAAGGTGATATGGGTATTATTACAACGGCAAAAGATTTGACCAAATGGATCATTGCATTAGAGGATGGAAAAATTTTGGACAAAGAAAATTTGAATCAAATGTGGACTCCTTGTAAACTAAAGAGTGGTTTTGAACCAATGGACGCTTTTGGCAGTTATAGTTATGGATATAGTTATGGATTAGGTTGGGAATTAAACTGTCATAACGGATATATAGAAAATGGCCATGGAGGTGATTTCATGAATGGTTTTTCGGCAAAATTTGTACATTTTCCAGAGAAAAAACTAACGGTGGTTGTACTTACTAATTTACAACCTTGGAAAATTTCGCAACCGGGAGTGGATGTTTACAAGATGGCAGGTTTTTATGTGCCCGAATTGAATGCAATTGACCAATTTCAAGCGGAATCAACTGCAGACAATAGCCTAAATAATAATGTGTCTAATTTCTACCGTAAATTGAGGAGTAAAGGAGAGTTTGATACTTCGGTGGTTACTATAAATTTCAAGGAAAGAACAAATCCAATTGCTGAGAAATTATTCCCAGAAAATCTGTCAAATAACTCACCAAATATTCAAGTGAGTTGTATAAAAACAGATTTGCTGGAAGATAGAAATCTTGTGCGATGGGGAGTGGTTGTAAAGAAGATCAACTACTATAAAATTTTGGAAGAAGGCGAAACGCCAATATACATGGCTGTTTATTTTTCAGTAGAAAATAAAATAGCAGATATATCGTATTAGTAAATTGCATGCCCTTCAATATAGCATTTTTAGAGAACAAGGAACTGAAACTCGACCGACTTTTTTCCTGCGTAGAAAATTAGAAAAGCCAGATCATATCGATTATGTTTTTGTTAGTAAAGAATTTATAAACGGACTAAAAAAAATGGGATTTGGAAAAGTTAGGGAACGGCTAAAAACAACCGACCATTTGCCAATTATTTGCGAATTTGAAACTGAAAAAAATAACGACACGCCAACACCGTGAATAGTTCATTGCTTCAGATTTTGCTTTCGGAAAATCTGAAGCAATGAACTATTACCGTTTTTATTTGCTAAATTAGTCCCCAAACCCAAGCAACAAACCATATACAAACCGTTAAACGAAATTCCCTGAATTAATTATTTGGTATATTTTTTAAAATCTCCAATACAAAGTTCCAATATTTTTGAACCGATGAAATTTGTGCACGTTCATCTGGAGAATGTGCGCCTTTAATATTAGGTCCAAAACTAATCATATCCATGTCTGGATAATTAGTTCCTAAAATTCCACATTCTAATCCTGCATGACACGCCGCTACATGAGGCTTTTTACCATTTAAATCTTCATACAGTTTCGACATGACTTTTAAAATAGCAGAATCCATGTTGGGTGCCCAACCAGGATAATCTCCTGAAAACTCAACTTCACAACCGGTTAATTCAAAAGCAGAACGCAAGGTATTTGCTAAATCCATTTTAGAACTTTCTACTGAAGATCTCGTTAAACAGGCAATCATAATCTCACCTTCCTTAACTACTACCCTGGCAATGTTATTTGAGGTTTCCACCAAATCTGGTATATCGGCACTCATTCTATAAACACCATTTTGTGCGGCATACAAAGCTCTTGTTAATCCTTCCTGAACCCCTAAATCCATGATTTTTTTAGGAGTTTCACATTTAGAAATCATGATTTCCAAATCCGGTTCTTTGGTTTTTAGTTCTGTTTTAATGTTTTCCGCCTGTTCTTTCATTTCCAACAAAAAAGCGTCCTCATTCATGGCATCAATAGCCACCAAAGCATTACTTTCCCTTGGAATGGCATTGCGCAGGCTACCACCGTCAATTTCTGAAATACGCAATCCAAAATTCTCAAAACCATCAAACAATAAACGGTTCATGATTTTATTGGCGTTTCCTAATCCTTCATGAATTTGCATTCCGGAATGACCTCCTTGCAATCCTTTTACAGTGACTTTATAGCCTATCTTAAATTCCGGAGTTTCTTCTTCTTTATAAGTTCGTTTAGCAGTTACATCAATGCCTCCTGCACACCCTACTCCAATTTCATCATCTTCTTCAGTATCTAAATTCAATAAAATACCACCCGAAAGCAAACCGCCTTTTAAACCCATCGCTCCAGTCATTCCTGTTTCCTCATCAATAGTAAATAAGGCTTCAATAGCCGGATGCGGAATATCAGTACTTTCTAAAAGCGCCATGATAGTAGCTACTCCTAAACCATTATCTGCTCCAAGTGTCGTGCCTCTTGCCTTAACCCAATCACCATCAATAAACATATCAATCCCTTGGGTATCGAAATTAAACTTGGTATCATTATTCTTTTGATGTACCATATCTAAGTGCGATTGCAACACCACGGTTGTTTTTGATTCCATCCCTTTACTGGCAGGCTTTTTAATGATGACATTACCTACTTCATCAACCATAGTTTCCAGACCTAAACTTTTGCCAAAATCTTTCACAAAAGCAATGACACGTTCTTCTTTTTTGGAGGCTCGTGGCACGGCATTTAAATCAGCAAATTTGTTCCAAAGTTGTTTTGGCTCTAGTTGTCTTATTTCAGAATTCATAATGTTTAGTTTAAGTTTCACAAAGATAACATAACTAATCAGGATTAATAAACATTTCCTTATTTTTGAAGCATGTTGAAACACAAAAAAGCCATTATTGCATTATCAATTATTCCCCAATATGTAATGATAAAATGGCTGTCTCATTATCCGGAGTTCATTGAGACCTATTATAGTAATGGCATCTACCCTTATATTTCAAAGATATTCCGGTTTATGTTGGGCTGGCTCCCATTTTCTTTTGGTGATTTATTGTATGCGTTTGCTATTATTTATATCATAAGATGGTTGATAAAGAACTTTAAACGCATAAAAACGGATACCAAAAACTGGTTTATTGATGTTTTTTCAGCAGTCTCCATCATCTATTTTGCCTTTCATTTATTCTGGGGAATTAATTACTACCGCTTACCACTTTATAAAAGCCTTGGGTTAAAATCTGATTACACTACAGAGCAACTTGTTGAGGTCACCAAAAAACTAATTGTCATATCTAATAAAATACATTCTGAAATCAATAAAAATGACACATTACCGGTTGTCATTCCCTATAGCAAAAGTGAGATTTTAAATATGGTCCCTTCAGGGTATAATAATTTAGAGAAGCACTATCCACATCTTGAATACCATCCAAAAAGTATCAAAAAATCATTATTTAGTCTACCATTAACATATATGGGTTTTAGTGGTTATTTAAACCCCTTAACCAATGAGTCTCAGGTTGACGCCTTAATTCCTGTTTATATTTTTCCGACAACAGCATCTCATGAAATTGGACATCAGTTAGGATATGCTGCTGAAAATGAAGCCAATTTTATCGGTTTTTTAGCGGCAATTAACCATGATGATATTTACATTAAATATTCCGGTTATACCTTTGCACTTCGTTTTTGTTTGAATGAAATTTACCGACGCGATGAAACCTTATTTGATTCAATTTCAGAATCCGTAAATAAAGGCATTTTAAAAAATTTTAAAGAAATGCGGACATTTTGGGAAGCCTATGAAAATCCGGCGGAACCTCTTTTTAAAATTACCTATAGTTCTTATTTAAAAGCTAACAAACAAGATAAAGGCATGGAAAGTTATAGTTATGTGGTGGCTTTAATGGTGAATTATTTCAATGAAAAATCTTTGTAAAAAATTATTTAGAATTCAATTACATTTGCACTTAGAATGACGAAACAAATTTTCAGCATACAAAATCCATTTATAAAACAACTTGTTCAGCTAAAAGACAAATCCAGAGATCGCAAGAAGGCTGGCTTATTTTTAATTGAAGGTCAGCGGGAATTATCATTAGCATTAAAGGGTCATTATGTTATTGAAACCATTTTATTTTTGCCAGAATTAATTTCAGAATCTCAAATTAGCTCTTTAGTTTCGCCAGAAACAACACGCATTGAAATATCAAAAGAAGTTTTTCAAAAATTGGCCTATCGTGATACGACTGAAGGTGTCATTGCAGTGGCTAAATGCAAATCACATACTTTAGAGACAATCCATTTTAACAAAAAAAATCCTTTAATATTAATTGCTGAAGCTCCGGAAAAACCAGGAAATATTGGTGCCCTATTAAGAACTGCAGATGCTGCTCATGTTGATGCCGTAATCATTGCAAACCCAAAAAGTGATTTATACAACCCAAACATAATCCGTTCAAGTGTGGGCTGCATTTTTACAAATCAAATTGCAACAGGAACTACTTCAGAAATTATTAATTTTTTAAAAACACATCATATCAATATTTATTGCGCCGCCTTGCAGGCTTCCGTAAATTATAATACACAAGATTTCACCCAATCAACTGCCATTGTTGTTGGAACCGAAGCAACCGGTTTAAGTGACGAATGGTTAAAAAATGCAACGCAAAATATAATTATTCCCATGCAAGGAGAAATAGATTCCATGAATGTGTCTGTCGCTGCTGGAATACTTATTTTTGAAGCCAAAAGACAACGAAATTTTCATTAAAGACATATATGACCTCAACAATATTATTTTACATTATCATAGGCATCATAGGCATCAATTTCATCGTTGACAAATTTATAGACGCATTAAATGCCAAACATTATAAAGACACTTTGCCTAGTGAGTTACAAGATGTTTATGAAGAATCTGAGTATTTAAAATCTCAAGACTATAAAGCTACCAATTATAAATTTGGAATTATAACCTCGACATTTTCAATTATTTTAACCTTAGGATTCCTTTTTTTGGATGGGTTTGAATTTGTTGATACTATGGCACGAAGTTATAGTCAAAATCCCATAGTCATTGCTTTAATTTTCTTTGGTGTTATAATGATTGCAAGCGATATTTTAACCACACCTTTCTCATATTACAGCACGTTTGTAATTGAAGAGCGCTTCGGTTTTAATAAAACTACTAAAAAGACTTTTATTCTAGATAAGTTGAAGGGGTGGCTTATGATGATTGTTTTAGGTGGAGGCATATTAGCCCTAATCATTTGGTTTTATCAAATTAGTGGCACACAGTTTTGGTTATATGCTTGGGCTTTAGTCGCGATTTTCTCCATATTTATGAATATGTTTTATTCAAGATTAATTGTGCCATTATTTAATAAGCAAACGCCTTTGGAAACTGGAAAATTACGAGATAGTATATCTGAAT
>JAHEAQ010000061.1:0-13541 GCA_024642705.1 Bacteroidota bacterium
TCAACTTCCCTTTTATCATCCTTTCATTTGTAAATTAATGTAAATCATATGTAAAACATTTACATTGATGAAAATAGTATTGGAATATTATTCTGGATTTGATTCATTAATCTATTGGCTGGCGTATTCAATTCTTTGTACTTATTTTCAAATAAAATATAATTCGAAAGCAGATAGGGAAGAATTTATGAACATTTGTTGATGAAATTATAAACAAAGGTTCATTAATTGGATTTTGTTCAAGTTAATTTAGTTCAATCGTTTTAACTCATTTTTAATTTCTAAAATGAGAGTTGTATTAATGGACTTAAATTTTAATAATTTTTCTAATGTAGCTGCATTATTATTTCTAAAAGTATGCATGAAATTTTCAAGTTCTTTTTTGAAATTTGTATCATTTATATCTCTCACACCTACATAAGTGTCTTTGTCGATGTCATCGATATTTTTCATAAGACCATCATGATTATTATAAATCACTAACACATCTATCTCTATATCTCTAATGCTGCTATTTATTTTATTTTGCTCGTAGTCATAGTAACGAGAAATGTGAGAAGTTAAGTCATTGTTTGATAGTTGCAAACCTTTAGATTTAAGAATTTCATATGCATTTTTGATTGGATAATATCTTTCAAAAGTTAATAAATTTTTCAAGTATTCTTGCACGGAATCTACAGACATCTGTTGGTTTATTAAAAATTTTCTTAAAGAGTCAATCGACGATTTAGCTTTTTCTCTTTTATAAATTATTTCATTCACTATTTCGATATCTTCTTCCGAATTTTTTAAGATTTCATTTAAAATGTAAACTTCATTAATATGGGCTTTCTCTTTTTCATTCCAATTGTTGATTTGGAGGGCTATTAAAATACCTATTACAACCAGCACTATTTCACCGATTGCATATATGAGGTACTGAAATGTTTTGTTTTGTTTCAATTGTTCTTTTCTGATAACTCTGAAAAATTTAATCATTAGTTTTTAGTTAAATGGTTACAATTCAAAGTTTGAAAAAAATAACACATTGATTTATAAATTAACTAGTTGTAAAATAATGAAATTTTCTATATATCAAAAGCAACACCCAAATCCTGTATTCCTCATTTTTTGAATGGTTAGAATTATTAAAATTCTTCAATTGGAGTTCAGAAAATTCCTACAGCTAGTTCGGCCCACAATAGAAAAAATCCTAGCAGAATAAAACCACAAATGAAAATTCTAGTTTGGAATGAATCTACTTTTCTAATTATAAATTCACATAGAATTCCGGTTGCAGCCAATAAAATTCCCATTGCCAAAAAATCTATCGGAGTCCAATTGACCTCTGAAGTGAATTGCATTGCAATAAGTGGAATAAACAATAAGATAACTGTTGTAGCGAGAATAATAATGATCCTTTTATTTTTCATTTAACTTGATTTTTTATTGCGTACAAATCATAGAATTTGGCAAATGAAGCATATGTAAAATCTATGGCATCTTTAGCTATTGTCGCTTTTGGTGCAACAATATCAAAACCGTGAAAACAACCTTTGTACATTTCGAATTCTACAGGGATGTTCGCTTTTTTCAAATCTTCCACATATCTTAAAGTTTCGTCCCTAAAGGGCTCTAACTCTCCAACAAAAGTAATGGTGGGTGGAAAATTTTCATAGTTTGCATTTCTAGCTGGAGCAGCATAATTTGGTATTTCTTCCCCAAAACCTTTCAAATCCTTTAGGTATAAATTCCAAGCTAACTCATTTGTTTTTGAATTCCAAACTGGCACTTCAATGTTCTTTGCTGATTCTGAGTTTTGCCGATCATCTATCATTGGATAAATAGGCATTTGAAAGGCAATAGCAACATCCTGAGTGTCGACAGCTTTTAGAGTGACTGCAGCGGCAAGCCCACCTCCAGCACTATGTCCAGCTATAATAAAATGATCTTTATGGATACCAATTGATTCCGCATTTTCGTGAGCCCATAATAATGTGTCATAACAATCATTGAATGCTGCAGGATAAGGACATTCAAGGGCCTTTCTATAGTCTGGAGCAATGACCACGCATGGTCTTGTTTCGATAAATTTTTCAATTATTTTCAAACTGCCTTCTGGATTACCAATTACATATCCTCCACCATGACAATACAACAAGGCAGGTAACGTCTCTGTTGAATTTAGCGGTCTGAATATTCTGATCCTTATATCTGGTCCTCCATTTTTACTGGGAATGTATCTTTCTTCATTGAAAAGACCCTTTATTTTTTTACCTTTTGCAAGGCTGGAGGCTATATTCATTAATTTAATTCCCCATTTTCTAGATAGTAAAAATGAAATAACTTTGAGTGAATTGAATGTAGATTTCAACTCAGGGTCCACCATTTCTTTGGTTACTTTCATAAATATTCCTATAAATGTTTAATCACAAGTTAATATTTTTCGAAGGATCAAATTATAGCACTAATGCATATTACTCATCTTTTTAACAATAAAATTTACTGCTTTCCTTGGATTAAATCTATAAAATAAATTTAAAAAACGAGCGTCCTTTCCAACCAAAATATGGAATTTATTTTCCTCAATAGCTTTAATAATTATCTCTGCTGCCTTATCTGCGGTCATTGCTTGGTTTGTCTGTGCATTTTTAGAATCAGTTTCTGTTGCCTTAGATGTTACTCCAGAATTTGACATGATATTTGTATTAACTGCACCTGGAAAAATGACTGTAACACCAACTTTTGTGTCTTTAAGTTCAGCGTATAAACCTTCTGATAAAAGTTTGATTGCAGCTTTAGATGCGCCATAAAATGTTTGCCCTGGAAATGGAATGAATCCGCCCATACTGGAAGTATTGGCAATATGTGCTTCTGGCCTTTTTAATAAATAAGGTAAAAAAGATTTAATCATATACAAAGTGCCATAAAAATTGATGTTCATAATTCTTTCAATCTTATCGTAACCCAATTCATTTACTGGAATAAATGGTTGAATTATTCCTGCATTATTGATGATCCCGTCAACTGTGCCATGTGATTTTATAACAATTTCTGGAAATGCTTCTACAGCTTCACGGTTGGCAATATTTAATACATGCGTAGATATATTGTTGTTTGAACCTCCTGCGAGTTTGACCGTTTCAGCCATAGATTCTTCGTTGATGTCTGCTATAGCTACTTTTGCGCCTTTCTTTAAGAGCTGAAGAGCAATTTCGCGCCCCATACCACTTCCGCCGCCAGTTATTACGATTACTTTTCCTTCTAATTTCATCTTTATTTTATTTTGAGATTATTTTGTAAATTATTGCAATTATTAACCTGAATATTTAAAGTTAATACATTCATTTAGAATATTTAAGAATGCAAATCTTGTTTGAAGATGAGTTGTATCAATTTTGAAAATTAAAAGCCCTGATTTAAAGATTTTAAGACTCAATTTTGATTTTTATATGGAGGAGGATTAACTTAGAAGATATTGATAAATATTTTTTTTAGTCATAAAGATATGGCTCATTATTGTAAGCCATCTTTCGAATATTTTCCAATACTTGGTGCATATATTTTTTCCAAAACAATTTTGCAAACAACCAATTAAATGGATAAAGTGCAATAGTATTTGCATGCAAGGTATAAGTATAATCAACCTTAATTTCGTTAGGATTCAATTCTGTAGTTTTCCATTCTCCCTCGAATTTTGTAAAACCAAGCATCCATAACTGGAAATTGCTCACTTCAATTTTCCAATATTCATTTTCTATTCTTGTAATTACTTTGTCGTTCGAAGCCCAACCACCTGGTTGTGTGAATGATTTTGCTGCAAATACTTTTTTGCTAAATCCTGGTTTTCCCCAATTTTCATCCTCTGTGCAATGGGTTACTTTGGGCATAATTCTGTATCCAGTATGCACTTTGGAAACATCGCAAAGCATTGGTGTTTTGAAAGCTCTTTCTAAAGAGCATTTGTAAATTGTATCTACCGAAACTTTAAATTTCATAAGCCATAAACCGATATTAAATAATTGTTTTCAAATAGATAAAGGTATCGTTCAACTTCCAAAGTCACTTTTTCCATTTTATATTGTTAAAACGTCAAAATTGACCTTCTATCGAAAATAAGTTATTTTTTATTGTGCATATTGCTCACGCTTGCACTCAATACTTTCATTATTACTTTGGGTAAAAAACGACTCATGAATTTTAATTGAGCAGCTTGGCCGACACAAATTTCGTATTTGTCTTTTTCAAAACCTTTCATAAAATTTGCAACCATTGTTTCAGTTGACATTGGTTTTGTACCTTTCATATCTTCGGGGTCAAACTTTGCAATTAAATCAGTATCGGTAGCTGGGGGAGCCAATTCAAACACTTTAACATCAGTATTTCTAAGTTGAATCCTTAATGAAACGGTATATGAATGAACACCAGCTTTTGCAGCACAATATATTGGTGTGATAGGCAAAGGAATAAAAGCTAGACCAGATGATACTGAGACAGTAGCAGCATTTTTATTTTTTTTCAATAAGGGTATGAAAATATCATTCATCCAAATTAAACCTTTCAAATTTACATCTATTTCATCTGTTAATTCTTTTGCTGATAGGTTATGATCCTGCAAATTTATTGTAAACATAATGCCTGCATTGTTAATCAATATGTTCATTTCTGGAAAATCATTGGAGATTCTTTGGTGTAATGCTTTGATTGAATCATAATTGCTCACATCACTTTGAATTATAGTGATATCACCTAGTTCTTTTTTTGCTTTCTCTAGTTTTTTAAGATTGCGGCTTGTAATAATTACTTTATTGTTTCTTGCTAAAAACACTTTCGCCATTTCAAATCCGATGCCACTTGCTCCGCCAGTTATTAATACAGTATTGCCACTTAATTTCATGTTTCTTTGTTTTTTAGTTTAGGTTAAATTCAAAATAATAGGAAAAATTAAAAAATAAAAGAGGATTACCTTTAAGCTCTAGAGGTAATCCTCTTTTTTAAATCATTTAATTATAAATTTGGTTGCGGCGTTAACCTCAAATAGGGCTTAACCTCTGTGTGTCCTTTTGGAAATAATGCTGGAATATCAGCGTTAGCAACAGAAGGTACTATAACGCAATCATCCCCATTGTTCCAGTTTGCAGGAGTTGCTACTTTATGATAAGCAGTTAGCTGCAAAGAATCAATTACTCTTAACAATTCATCAAAATTTCTGCCCGTTGACGCTGGATAAACAATGATGAGTTTTACTTTTTTATCATTTCCAATTACAAACACAGATCTTACTGTCAGCTTATCATTTGCATTTGGATGAATCATGTCATACAACATCGAAACTTTTCTATCCTCATCAGCTATGATTGGGAAGTTAACTGTCGTGTGTTGTGTTTCGTTGATGTCTTTAATCCATCCTTTGTGGGATTCAAGGCCATCGACACTTAATGCTACTACCTTTACATTTCTTTTGTCAAATTCAGCTTTGTATTTGGCAACTGTTCCTAATTCAGTAGTACAAACTGGGGTGTAATCAGCTGGATGAGAAAATAAAATACCCCAGCCCTCACCAAGCCATTCATGAAAATTTATTTCACCTTCTGAGGATTGTGCAGTAAAGTTTGGTGCTTCGTCTCCTAATCTAATAGTGCCCATATTATTTTTTGTTTTTAATATTAATAATTATTTTAATTTGGATTTAATCCTATAAAGTTAATGCAAACGGAGGAACATTTATTAGAAAATGTGATTTTTATGCCTAGTTGATATTTTTTCTGAAAATTTTTAATCCTTCCAAATTTACATTTGATCAATTCAATATTTCATCCATACTATTTTATCATTTATGTTGCCTCTTTCTGATTTGTATTCAGCTGCCTTCATATAACCCATATAAAACAATCCGATACATCTTTCACCTTTTTCAAGTTGTAATAATTCATCCATATGCTGAATCGAATCTGGTGTTGACCAATAACTTCCGATACCTAGACTACTACATGACAACCAGATATTTTGAACTGCACAGGCAACTGCTGCAATTTCTTCCCATTCTGGAATTGATTCATTGGTATCACGCTGCATACAAATGGCAATCACACAAGCACTTTTCAATGGTTTTAGCTTTGTTTTTTTTAATTTCATTTCTGAGAATTGGTCTTTTGGTGTGTGCGTTGCATAAAAAGAAGCTTGAAAATCACTTAGTCTAATTAAGGCACCACCTTTCATGATTTTGAATCTCCAAGGCTCTGTTTTTTTGTGTGTTGGAGCCCAATTTGCATTCTCAAGAATTGCTTGAATGGTGTCATTTGTAATTTCTTTGTCGGTGTACATTTCGGGAAAAACCGATCTCCGTTGGTGGATTATTTTGCTTAAAAGTTTGAATTCTTCCATAGTATTTGTTGGACTGCTTATGTCAGTAATTGTTGATTAATATTTTCGCGATTGTTGAACTTTTTTAAACACAAGTTCTTAACGTAAAATTCTAAAGTACTTAAAATTTCTTAGCCTAAAATTTCTTAGCCAAAAATTTCTTTTTTCATGAACTTCATCCGAAGACTTCAAATAATTGTTATTATTGAACTCTTTTTATAAAAAATGCTCAGAATTGTATTTTTATTTCATTGGAATAAATTAAATCTGTAAATGTGTCTTCTTTAAAAATTATTTTAAAGGATCGAAGGTATCTATCTATTGCTTTTGTCTTCAGTACTTTAAATGTATTGCTTGGGACTTGGGCCATATATATTCCAACCATTAAAATGAGGCTGCAAATTTCAGAAGTTCAACTTGGGATAGCAATCTTTTGTTTTGCACTTGGTACGTTTACTGTATTATTTTTGGCCCACAAAATCATCGATCAATTTGGAGTTGGGAAATGCAGCTTTTGGGGGTTAATTGCTCATTCGATAGCATTCATTTTTCCATTTATTGCACCTTCCTATCCGGCATTATGTATAAGTTTATTTTTGGTAGGCTTAACAGGGGGCTTTACAGATATTTCGATAAACACTTTAGTGTCTGAATTAGAAAAAAGGGATAAAGTTTATATAATGAGTAGTGCTCACGGTTTTTTTAGCTTAGGAGGAATTGTGGGAGGAGGAATTGGAAGTGTAATGATTGGCATAATAAACAATAGCGTTGTTCACATTATTATCGTTGCTTGTATGCTCATTATTATCAATGCTTTATTTGCAAAAAATTACCTTTCGATTGAAAACACGAAGTCTGTCTCGAGCTCTAAATTTTCGTTAAGTTTATTTCGACCATTGTTGATAATTGGAATTATAGGTTTTGTTGTGATGGGCGGTGAAGGCGCTATTGTGGATTGGAGCGCTTTGTATTTAGAACAAATTTGCGATGCGAAAGATGGTTTGGTTGGATTGGGATACACATTATTCTCCATTTTTATGACCATAGGTAGATTTTTAGGCGATGGAATTAGTGGGAAATATGGTTCCACAAAAATTATGATCGGTGGTTCTTTAATTGCAATTTCATCTTATGGATTAATACTAAGTGGAAATTTACCTATCAGCCTTGCAGGATTTGCTTTGATTGGAGTAGGATTTTCAGTTATTGTACCAGAATTATTTCGTATGGGAGGTAATGTTGAAGGCGTAAGTTCTTCACAAGGCATTTCATTTATTGCAGGAATAGGTTACGTTGGTTTTCTAACGGGTCCCGTAATCATGGGGGGCGTTGCAGGATTAGCAGGTCTAAAAGCAAGCTTTATAGTCTTACTAATATTTGCAATTATTTCTTTTCTTCTCAGCCTCTTATTGGAAAGAAAACAATAAAAACCAATTAAGAAATTTATTAATGTTTAGCTTTAAGAAG
This sequence comes from Bacteroidota bacterium, assembly GCA_024642705.1. GTDB lineage: Bacteria > Bacteroidota > Bacteroidia > Chitinophagales > Saprospiraceae > Portibacter. The sequence goes on from JAHEAQ010000061.1 coordinate 7,810, forward strand.
TTCAGGGAATGCAGCCTGAAATTTTTTTAATCTAGGTACTGAAACAGATTTTACATATGGCTGATTTGGATTATTTTTTTCATAATCTTGGTGATAATCTTCTGCATCGTAAAAGGCTTTGAATGGAACGACTTCCACGACAATTGGATTTTTATAAATACCAGAGGCAGTCAATTCTTTGATATATTTCTCAGCTGCAATCTTTTCCTCTTCATTTTGATAAAAAATGGATGATCTGTATTGACGACCTCTATCAGGACCTTGTTGATTCAATGTAGTTGGATCTTGAGAGCCAAAATATACTTTCAATAATGTGGCATAACTAACTTTTTCTTTATCATAAAAAACTTCCACAGATTCCGTATGATTTGTTGATCCCGAACTAACCTGAGAATAGGTAGCATCTTCCGCATCTCCGCCTGAATATCCAGAAATTACCTCATCAACCCCTTCGACAGATTCAAAAACTGCTTCTACGCACCAAAAACAACCACTTGCGAAGTAAGCAACACTTTTGCCCTCTGGTTTATGGATAGTTGCTTTTTCTTTTTTGGAGGCTTTAGTGGCATTTTGAGCATTACAGCTTGATAATCCAATTCCAATTATTCCAAAGATTACAAAGGTCAATATCTTTTGCATGATTTTTTATTTATTATAACTTTCAATTTTAACTTATGTTCAAAAATAGCAGTTTAGCTTGTCATATTTAACAAAATATTAAAGGTAAAATGGGAATAGCTCAAAATGTAAGTTCAAAAGGAATATAAATTGGGAAAATTTATATCAACGACAAGCAAAATTTAAATTTGTTAAAGAACATTCAATGTGAACTATCAGTAATTTTTTTTGCAATCCTCAGGATTCATAAATTCTAATCTAGATAAACCTCAATAAATTAAGAGTTTAGGACTATTTTTTCTGCAACAAAAGTCAATTATTAACTTCATTTGAATAAAATTTGACAATTTAAAATGGACTGTCTTCTAATTTCATGCATTAATATGATTTTTTGAAGTGTTGATAGAAAATAGAGTTTAATTTTTCAAATAGATGCAACATTAATTTATTCCCACCGTCTTTATATTGTATTTCGATCTGGCCAGATCATTACAAATTGAAAAGTTTTTTAACCAAACAATCTATATTATATAACATAAAAAATTATTAGTAATGAAAAAGTCAAAAGTATTCGTTCTTTCCCTCATGTTTGCATTATTTGGAACTGTTAGCAGCTATGCAAGTAGCCCAACCACTAGCCCCGATGAAATTAGAAAAGAAATTTTAAGTCTTGTAAAAGGTATGGATCTTACAGCCATGCAAGGAAATTCTGAAAGAGTTCAGATCCAGTTTCTAGTTAATAACAATAATGAAATTGTTGTTCTTAACATTAGTGAATCTGATTTTGATTCTAGATTAAAAGACAGACTTAATAACAAGAAAATTAATTCAGATGGTGTTGTAAAAAATAAAATTTATTCAGTACCAGTAGTATTCCAAAAAAAATAGTCTTAGTAATAATTTAGGGATTTGAGAGCTCGATGTGAAAATCGGGCTCTTTTTTTATATAGTAATCAAGCGATATAAATATTATCTATATTAGATTAATTGAAAACTTGATCATAACTCGAAATTAATTTTTATTTAGTTTTCTTGAAAAGTTTCAACCGATATTGTTTTTTTCAATAATAAGGTCAGAATAAGACTTGTTGACTAAATTCTCTTCGGAAATTTTTAATTCATCCATGTAGTATTGGCATTGTTCGAATAAATCGTTTTCATTGTCCACTCCTTTTTCACCAATGGCTTCGATTTCAATAAAAAGGCCCAAATGTTCGACTTCATCTAAATGAAACTTTACATTTTTAATAAAAAATATTTTTCTCTTTTTATCGACAATACATTTGATTCCATTTGATTCTGCTAATACGTTTTTTAGGCCTCCGGGATCATTTATTACTTTATATAAAAGTACTTCAGAGCTCTTGATATTTTTTATTTCTGGCCGTTTGTAATGGATCAAATTTGATTCAATATTTCCTTCTCTTAACTTCAATCTTCCATAATTTGTATTGAAATATGTATCCACTTGATGATCTAATCCTATAAACTTAGCACCTTTTTCCATTAAGAAGGTTTCAGCAAATTTGTGAAAAGAGTAAGTTGCTTTTATTTCTTTAGTTATTATGTTCATAAATTAAAGGCAATCCTTATTTTACGCATCCAATTAATATTTTAAAGTTAAAAACAAATCTAAATGTTAAGGAATCAGAAAGATTTATTTTATTTAGGAAATGACGTGCATTATCTCAACAATGCATATATGTCTCCTAATTTGAAATCTGTTGAAATTGCGGGTATAATTGCTGTAAGAAAAAAAAATCATCCTTATATGGTTCAGATAGATGATTTTTTTAAGCCATTGGAACATCTCAAAAAAACATTTGCAAAAATTGTCAATTGCGAAAATTATGAAAGGATTGCCATAACTCCATCAGCTTCATATGGGTTGGCAAATGCTGCTAAAAATATTAACTGTGGAAATAAATCTAAAATAATAATACCTGAAGGTCAATTTCCATCCAATTATTATGTTTGGGAAAAATTGGCTGAAGAGAAAGGATTGACTATTGAAATCATTGAAGCTCCAAAAAATGCAGAAAATAGAGGTAAAATTTGGAATGAAAGAATTATAAATGCAATTGACAGAAATACAGCAATTGTGGCTTGTGCTCATGTACATTGGGCGGATGGTACAAAATTTAATTTAAAAGAATTTAGAACGGCATGTGATCGTTATGAAACCTACTTAATCATCGATGGCACCCAATCAATCGGGGCATTAAGTTTTGACATTCAAGAAATAAAACCCGATGTATTGGTAAGCTCAGGTTACAAATGGCTTTTTGGTCCTTATGGGATAGGTTTTGCTTATTACAATGAAAGATTCGATGATGGACAGCCAATAGAGGAAAATTGGATCAACAGAAAAAACAGCGAAGACTTCAAGTCCTTAGTTAATTATCAGAAAGAATATAAACCATTTGCTCAAAAATATTGCGTGGGAGAATGCAGTAAGTTTGTTGATATTCCCATGATGCAAACTGCTCTTGATCAGATTTATGCATGGGGAGTTGACAATATTCAGGGGTATTCTGAAGAATTGATTTCGCCATATTTGACAGCTTTTACAGATTTGGGATGCAAAATTGAAAACGAAGATTTCAGGGCGAATCATTTGATAGGTGTCAAGTTAGCATCGCATATGAATATTGATGAATTGGCCAACATGATGAAAAAAAGAAATATTCATATTTCTGCACGAGGCAATTCATTAAGGCTTTCGACAAGTGTATATAATTCAAAAAGAGATTTAGATCAGTTTTATTCAGTATTATTGGAAAATGCTGGTTAATTATTTTTTACGTGCTACTTGATTAATAAAAACATATTTATAACTTTCGACTCCAATACAAAATAAAAAACTAATGTCTGATAAAAAAGTAATATTTGCGATGGAAGGGGTAACAAAAATTTATCCTCCAAGCAAAACCGTTCTTAAGAATATATGGCTTTCTTTTTATTATGGGGCCAAAATTGGTGTTCTCGGTCTGAATGGATCAGGAAAATCAAGTTTATTAAAAATTATTGCCGGCCTTGACACCAATTTTCAAGGCAAAGTGGTTTTTGATAAAGAATACAAAATTGGTTACTTGCAACAAGAACCCAACCTTGACGAATCAAAAACAGTAAAAGAAATTGTTCAAGAAGGCGTGCAGCATATTGTTGATATTGTGAATGAATACAATGCCATCAATGAAAAGTTTGCAGAACCGATGTCTGATAAAGAGATGAATGATCTTATTGAAAAACAAGGGGAAATCGGAGAGAAAATGGAACATCTCGATGCTTGGAATTTGGATTACACCCTGGAAGTAGCTATGGAATCGTTAAGGTGCCCACCAGATGATGCCAAAATTTCTGTTCTTTCAGGAGGTGAAAAAAGAAGGGTAGCTTTGTGCAGATTGTTATTAAGTAAACCTGATATTTTACTTTTGGACGAGCCTACTAACCATTTGGATGCTGAAAGTGTGCATTGGTTAGAACAATATTTAAAGTCTTTTCCCGGAACTGTTATTGCAGTGACGCATGATCGATATTTTTTAGATAATGTGGCGGGATGGATTTTGGAATTAGATAGGGGAGAAGGTATACCATGGGAAGGAAATTATAGTTCTTGGTTAGAACAAAAGTCCAATAGAATGGCTAACGAAGAAAAAACAGAATCAAAACGTCAAAAGGCATTGAAGAAGGAGTTGGAGTGGGTGAGGAGTGCTCAAAAAGCAAAACAATCTAAAGGAAAAGCGAGATTGAATGCATATGAAACGATGAATAATGCGGACGTAAAAGAAAAAGAAGCAAGACTTGAATTGATTATACCTAAAGGGCCTAGACTTGGTGATGCTGTAATTGATCTGAAAGGTGTAAGCAAAGCATATGACAATAAAGTTTTAATTGAAAACCTTAGCTTTTCCATACCCAAAAATGCTATTGTTGGAATAATTGGAGCTAATGGTGTCGGAAAGTCCACTCTTTTCAAAATGATCATGGGAGAAGAAAAACCAGATAGTGGAACAGTAGCAATTGGGGAAACAGTTAAATTGGCCTATGTGGATCAATCTCATAAAGATCTAGTGGCAGAAAAATCGATATTTGAAGTAGTTGGACATGGGAGTGATTTCATAATGGTGGAAGGTAAAGAAGTAAATGTCAGAGCCTACATTAGTAAGTTTAATTTTGCAGGTTCAGATCAACAAAAGAAAGTTGGAACTTTATCTGGTGGTGAACGAAATAGACTTCACCTTGCCATCACTTTGAAGGAAGGAGGAAATGTTTTATTATTAGATGAACCTACTAATGATATTGATGTGAATACATTAAGGTCTTTAGAAGAAGCAATAGAAAATTTTGCAGGATGTGTGCTTGTTATTTCGCACGATAGATGGTTTATAGATAGGCTTGCAACTCATATTATTGCATTTGAAGATGAAGGAGAAGTCATCTTTTTTGAAGGGAATTATAGTTCTTATGAAGACAATAAAAAATCAAGGCTAGGGGATATTGCACCAAGAAGGCCAAGATTTAAAAGTCTTTTGGCATAAATAACAAATTCATGAATCATCTCACAGTGGAAAATGCATTATTGCAATTGCATGAAAATGGTAATCAATTTCTAGATGTATTTTCTCATGGGACGCTTAAAGTCGAAATCTATAAGCCTGAAAAGGTTGATACGCAAACTCCCCATTCCAGAGATGAGGTTTACGTTATTGCTTCTGGGAATGGCTTTTTTATTCACAATGAAGTTAGAAAATCCATAAAGACTGGAGATTTTATATTTGTTCCAGCTAAAGACGCACATAATTTTGAAGATTTTTCAGATGATTTTTCAACATGGGTATTTTTTTATGGACCGGAAGGAGGAGAAGCAAATAAATAATTAGGGTTTTATCTTACAGAACCAAAATAATTCTGAAGCAACTTGAATTAATTTTGAATAAATAGCAGGAGTAACTATATTTAAAAAAATGGATACCATTTCTGACTTAAAAGAGTTTTCAAATGCAAAATCTTCATTTAATCATTTTAAAGGGACGTTTGGATTATTTCGAGAAGAATATTTCTAAGCTGAAGGAAAGGGTTAATAGAGCAATATTTACGGGAGAAAATGGTGA
>JAHEAQ010000061.1:13641-31901 GCA_024642705.1 Bacteroidota bacterium
GGTGAAAAAAAATAATTCACGAATCTTAGATTAATTCTCCTTTTTTGTGTTGTTCGATTGCATAATTTGCAGCTCTTGCGGTCAGTGCCATAAAGGTTAAAGAAGGATTTTGTGTCGAAACGGAAGTCATACAAGCACCGTCAGTTACAAAAACATTTTTACAAGCATGCATTTGATTCCATTTATTTAGCATAGATGTAGAAGGGTCATTACCCATTCTAACTCCTCCCATCTCATGGATGTCAAGCCCTGGTGCTTGTTTGGAATCTGAAGATTGGATATTGGTAAATCCAGCCTTTTCGAACATTTCAGTAATTTGTTCAATATAATCTATTACCATTTTTTCATCATTTTCATCATAGTCGATGGAAATGTTCAATTGTGGGATGCCCCATTCGTCCTTTAATTCTGGATGCAGAGAAACATAATTGCTCTCTTTGGGAATGGTCTCACCCATGATGTGTGAGCTTACTCTCCAATCGCTCCATTCGCCTTTTTTATTTAAATTTGTCATCAATTCTTCTCCGATTCCTTCTGAATTTGGTCTTTGGAATCTGTAAGATCCAAAACCTGCAGCATAACCTCTAAGAAATGCTGTTTCTTGTTTTTTTACATTTCTGAATCTTGGTATGTAGGCACTTGTTGGTCTTTTTCCTTCTGTTGCAAATTCTTTATGGCCATTATGCGTTGCACTTACCCTCGCACGATAATTATGAAAAGCAACATATTTTCCCAGAGTTCCACTTTCATTACCAAGTCCATTAGGAAACTTTTCAGAAGTTGAATTTAAGAGTACTAAATTCGAATTCAAAGTTCCTGCATTCAAAAAAATAATATCGGCATAGTATTCCAAAATTTCTTTTGTATTTGCATCAATCACCCTAACACCCGTGGCTTTATTTAGTTTTTCATCAAAAATAATGGAGTGAACAACAGAGTGCGGTCTCAAAGTAAGGTTTCCAGTTTTTTCAGCCCAAGGAATGAGTACTGAATTGGCATTGAAATATCCTCCATAGGGACATCCTCTTTGACAAATGTTTCTACTTTGGCATAAAGTTCGACCTTGCTCTCTGAAAATATCCTTCATTTCGGAAATATGAGCACAACGACCGTAAATTATATGTCGATCATTATAATTTTCTTTGACAAAATCTTGAAAATATTCTTCGACACAATTTAAATCCCATGCTTTTAGAAATTCACCATCAGGGAGAACATCTAAACCATCTTTATTTCCTGAAACACCTATAAATTTTTCAACATATGAATACCAATCTGAAATGTCGTTGTATCGGATTGGCCAGTCTACTGCAAAACCATCTCTAGCAGGACCTTCAAAATCATAATCACTCCATCTTTGCACTTGACGTGCCCACATAATTGATTTGCCTCCAACTTGATAGCCTCGAATCCAATCAAACGGTTTTTCCTGGACATAGGGATGTTCAGTATCTTTTACAAAAAAGTGTTCTGCATCTTCTCTAAATGCATAACATCTGCTTACTACAGGATTTTGTTCTTTAATTTCTTGGGAGACTTCACCACCATGTTCAAATTCCCATGGCTGCAAGTTCGTCGTGGGATAATCGACATTATGCTTGACATTTCTTCCTCTTTCAAGCAATAGAGTTTTAAGTCCATTTTCACAAAATTCTTTTGCCGCCCATCCGCCTGACATTCCAGCTCCTATTACTATTGCATCGTATTTATTGGTAATTTCTGCCATTTTTTTATTTTAAACATTTACGCAACCCACATATCTTCCAGGTGCAAATTCGTAATCTGTATAAGTGGTCAAATAATGTTCTAATGTAGTGTAATATCGAACATTATAACTTTTTACTTTGCTAAGAAAAAATTTGATTTCTTGATCTGAATTAGTCGATGTATCATTCATTAAAGCAGCCAATTCTGTTAATTGAAAATTGGCAAGATTTGACTTCTTTTGATCTTTAAGGAATTTTTGAAAATTTGCCATTCCAGTGGTGAATTTTTGAATATCTTCTTTGCTATTTGTGTAATCCATCATATTTAGCAAAAAATAAGTGGGACTTCTATTTTCCATGATCAAGTCGCTCTGTATTGGAACCATTTTATTAGATAATTCTTCCATGAATTGAAAAGTCGATTTATCGATGGTGAAATTTTGAAATTTTGGAGTAGAATTGAATTCACAACCTGGTAACATAGCAATACCTAAAGCTGCAGCTGCCATCAATTCTAATGCTTTTCTTCTTTCCATAATCTATTATATGTGAAATATTTTGTGCAATGAAAATAACATTATTAGCTAAAAAATAAAATAAATATATAAAAGTAGTTTAGAAATGCATTAAAATGCTGCGACCATGGTACTCTTTAGCTTTCAATTTTTTATGCAAGATTTCAATATTGGAAGCTTTGATTTTTCCTGCCGGCATTATAGAAAGGGTTGGACGAGCAACCTTGATCATTTCTTTTATAATTGGAGCTCCCTTTTCAGCAGTTTTTGATTTACCTGAAGTGAGAACTCTTGTTATTTGAGGAATTTCATTCAATTTTTTAATCGCATCAATCGGATTAGCTACCACATCAATAGCTTTATGAAAGCATATTTCGAAAGGAAAAGAAATCTCAGCAAGTATCTTTGTTCTCTCGAAATCTATAGCGTCATTTTTTACAATTCCGAAAACAAAACCTGCAATATTTAATGCTTTGAATTCATGGATGCTTGATTTCATCTCTTCAAATTCTGAATCTGAATACTCAAAATCACCTGCCCTGGGTCTGATCATAACCATAATTGGAATGTGGATAGAATCAAATATTGATTCAAAATCTTGTATATCTGGTGTTAAACCATCAAGCTCAAGGTGTGAACAATATTCCAATCTATCAGCACCTAGTTTTTGAGCAACTTCAGCTTCTTCTATCGTTTGAACGCAAGCTTCTTTTAAATATTTAGAATGCATTTTCAAAATTTGGGGCAAAAATTGAAGTCATTCTCATAATCACCAATATAAGTGATGGATAGTTCAAAAATTCCAATTCCTTTTTGATCAGAAACGAGATCTCTTAAGTTAAGATCATAGCTCATTCCTATAAGCAAACTATTGTATTCGTATCCTGTTAATAAAACTAAAGCATCTAAAGCGTATTTATCAAAATCCCTTACTGGACGAAGGAAAGCTCCCAAATGTAGAGCTTTTTGCGTGGCTTGTGTGTTTCCAAATCTAAAACTAGAACCAACATTTAATTCTTGATGCGGGCCTTGTGTCATGAATAAGACTCTGGGACTAATGCTGAAAACGTCTGTTATTTTAAATTCACTATTGATGTAAAATGAAGATTTTGAATATAAAATATTCTCTTTTTCAAGATTCGGATTTATTGCATCATCATTTTTGTAAAATGAAATATTGGGGGTATGGAAATGTACTAAGGAATAACCCGTATTAAAATTAAAGAACTTTGAAGGACTGATAGTATAATGAAGGCCAAGACCAAAATCCCCATATGCAAAATTATTCACTGGCAAGTTTTCAGAGCTTTCTAAACTGTAAGCATCTAAGTTATTGAATTGGTCTGCAAAAATTAAATCTTCATAATTTATATTTTTTTGAGCAATACCTAGTTGAAAACCAGCACTCAAAAACTGTTTGGTCCTTTTATCTAATGCTTTATGATAAGCTCCAAAAACAGAAAGTTGGTTCGTGCTCAAGTCATACAATGCAGCTTTGTCTCCGAAAAATTGAAAACCAATGGCTGCAAAATCTGGATTTTTTTTATTGGTAAAAGTCAAAGGATATTTGATGTCGCCACCAATTCCATAAGTAGAAATTGGGTTTTCTAGTGCAACTCGCCATTGATCTCTATAAATTGCTCCAATCCTAAATGAACCATTGAACGATCCTGCTAATGCTGGATTTAGATTGAGGGGAGCTGCAAAAAATTGAGAAAAATGCTGATCTTGAGCAAAACTTGTATTTACAGTTGCTGCCAAAAAAGAAAAACATATCCAATAACAAAATTTTGAGTGTAGGCTCATTCTTTATTTTATGTGAAGAAACGATTTGAACTGCATCTATTGATATTCGTTTCTTTCCTGCAAAAATAGTTTTTTCGACAACTTTATTGTGCAAATATTTATATAATTGAACGTAGACAGCAAATTATTATCGAATTGTCTTGTAAGTTATTTTAAAAATTTGCTTAAAATATTCGATCTATTGAATTGCCATTCTGGGTTCATTAAAAACGGAATCATTATTGTATATATTAAAACAAATATTTTGTTTAAGAATTGTCCGTTGGCCCTATTTTTTTGTTTAGGGAAAATTGTTCTAATTTATTACTGCAGATTCAAATTTTTATTTAGGCATTTAAATTGAAAAAAAACCGAAAAAAAATAATCCAAAGTGAAGATCCATTCGCTATTTGCACAGTGAGTGTTGCTCCATTGCGCATAAAACCTTTCCACGACACAGAAATGGTTTCTCAATTGTTATTTGGAGAGATGGTGGAAATTATTGACCAGAAAAACAAGTATTGGTTCAAAGTAAGAAGTGAATGGGACAAATATGAGGGGTGGATGGATTCCACTCAAATTTTTAGAATTCCAGAAAAAGAATATCATAAAAATATAGAAAAACAAGCTTATGCATTGGAGCTTGTTCACGCTGCAATGTCTTCGGACGCTATAATTCCTATTTGCATTGGGTCAACTCTTGTTCGGTTTGATGGGATGAGCTGTAGAATGCCATTGGCCAAGATGACTTATAGTGGTTTAGCCATATTTTCTAAAAATATCGAAATGGACGCTTTGCGTTTAGTCAAGTTGGCGATGAAGTTTTTACATGCGCCATACCTTTGGGGCGGAAGATCACCTTTTGGAATTGATGGTAGCGGCTTGGTTCAAATGATATTTAAGTTGAATGGAATACGAATTCCTAGAGACGTTCAAGATCAAATTTATTTAGGTGAAATTGTCGATTTTCCTGGAGATGCCAAACCCGCAGATCTTGCTTTTTTCGAAGATAGTAAAGGAAATATTATTCATGTGGGCATGATCATGGAAGAAAATAAGATACTACATTCTTTTGGCAAAGTTCGTATTGATTATTTTGACCATCAAGGAATTTATAACCAAGAATTGGCAAAATATACCCACAGGTTAAGAATTATTAAGCGCATTTATATAGAAAATGCACAACAGGCTGAAAACAAAATAATTAGGCACACCAAAATTAAGTAAAATATTTTTTTAGATTTTATATTTTTCAATGGATTTATAATTGTTTTTAAATAATTTTATTCCACATTTATCATTATCAATTGGCATTTTGGTTAAAGGAAAATACAGAAAATAAGAAATCCGAATGAGAAATACTATTCTTCATACTCCAACTAATAATTTAAAGGAAAGCATCGACTTTTATACAAAGTTAGGTTTTAACTATTTGCCATTAAATGAAAAACATTATGTTTTCGATGGGTCAATTACCATCGAAATTAATGCAGATAGATATGCACGGGCAGGAGTTAAAATATACAGAGAATCATGGCTGAATGAGGTTGAAAGATTGAGAGAATTTACTCCTGTTGCTATAATCGGTGATGGTTTTATGCTTTCTGATTCAACGGGAGTGAGGATTTATTTAATTGAAAAAGAATCAGGCATTGATTTTCCTGACGATGAAGGAGTTCAATCCACTTTAGGTAATTTTGCTGGTTTGAGCTTGGAAGGAATAACTGTTAAACAAGCTTATAAAGTTTGGAAAGAAATTGGCTTTGACATTACTATGGGAAGCGAAGATGAATCATGGATGGGTTCAGAGAATAAAGATGGATTATCGATAAGTTTTATGAAATCTAATACTTGCCCGCATCTTTTTTTTAATCCATCCATGACATTTTTCAATGGAAAGAACAATTTGGAGGTCATTGCCAAAATTAGAAATCTTGAAATTCCGATCACAGAAGAAATCACTTATTTCAATAAAGAAAATATTGTCGATAACATCATCATTAGAGATCCAGGAGGATTTGGATTTTTTCTATTTAGCGATTAAAGTCTTTCGCTTTAAAGCATAGGGAAATAAAATAAAAAAGAGATGCTTAAAGCATCTCTTTTTTATTTTTACAATATTGTTATTATTTGCAAGTAACAGTATGAATGATAACATAAATTCCATCCGGGCAGGTTACTTGACAGCTTCCGTTATTACAATTGTATTGACCAGGCGCTGTCGTTGTTGGAGTTTGACTGCACGATACATTGAAGTGCCATTCTGGAAATTCGTACCCAGGATCAATGTTAAAAGATACAGAAACCATTGAATTGTTAATATTAACTGTCGCTGTTCCAACATTTGTTCCCTTTAAAAGATCACATTGGCCTGCACCAGCATAAACTGGAAAAACATAGTTGCCATCTGCTGTGAGCGGTCCAAGAACCCATCCCCAACGGTTGCCTTTTAGGCCTTGGATATCAATGAAACACTTACTTTTATTGGCATCGTATCCGAAGCCTGTATCACAAACCGGAACTTCAACATTGCAGGTTTCTTTCAGACAATACTGAACATATTGAGCCCAATTTTTCCAAGTCCTGCTTGTTATCGGACAAGTATTTGAAGCATAACCTGTCTGACCGTCTTCGAAAGCTGCATGTGCTATTATGGTGTAGCATCCATTTACTCCTGTAATATTGGCAAGTGGAATTGTAAAAGTGTATGAATTATCATACAATCCTTCTTTTTTATAAGGAAATTTTCCAGGAGCAGGACTGTTACCAGGAACATCTAGATAACTTGCTCCAACCCAAAGATGTAGATCAACAATAATTTTGGTACTTGAATAAGTTACATACAAATTGGTAGCGTCATTCGATATAATTACCTCTCCATATGTGTTATTTTGACCTGCACATAGAGGATAACTTGTAAAACATTCAGTGGTTCTATTAGCTATATCAAATTTCTCAGCAGTGTAATTATCAAAATCTTCAGTTAATTCTGCATTTTGAATACTACAAGATGAAAAAGATAATATAGCACATAGGGTAATAGAGAATAAAAACTTATAATGCGTTTTCATTTTAATTAAGATTTAGGTTAAGAATAGGATGGAAAATGAGAATATATCTTGAAAACATTTATTTCAAAATATTTTGGATAGAAGGTGTTGATTTTATTCCATTTAAGAATTAATTATAGTGTTGATTTTATAAATCAAATAAGGAATAGAAAGTAAACTTACAGCGAACCTATAAATCTATTGTAAAAGTAATATATTTCGAGTTCTAAATCCATACATTTATAATTAATATTATTGTTAATTATTTTAACTAAAAATCTTTTTTTATTCAAGAATTCAACAAAAAAATTACATTATCTGTATCAAATCATATTGTGTAACGATATGATAATCGCCCATATTTGATTTCGTAATTACGGCAGGATTATTTTTTGAAATATACTTTGTTAATTCTTTGGCTGACATTTTATTGTCCACAAATGGAAAAGCTTTACCCATAATCTCCATTACTGGTTTGTCCGTATTATTCAAAGGGTTTTCTAGAATAAAATTGAGCACTTGACTTTCATTAATTGAACCTACGATTTCACCTTTTTCCATCACTGGCATTTGTGAAATGTCATTCTTTTTCATAATATTAAGTGCTTCACGCACGGAAGATTTAGATTGAATAGAAATAAAAGGCTCTGCGCTTTTCATTCTAATAAGGTCAGCAACTTTGAAATCGGCTTCTAAAAAACCTCTATCTCTCATCCAATCATCATTGTATATTTTTCCGACATATCGGCTTCCATGGTCATGAAGAATAATGACAACCACATCATTTTTTGTTAAGTTTTCTTTCATTTGTAGAACTCCGCCAATGGCTGAACCGGCAGAATAACCCATAAATAATCCTTCTTCTTTTGCCAATCTTCTAGCTAACACAGCAGCATCTTTATCTGAAACTTTTTCAAAATGATCTATAATTCCGAAATCAACATTCTTAGGCAAAATATCTTCTCCGATTCCTTCAGTTATGTACGGGTATATTTCCTTTTCGTCAAATTCACCTGTTTCATGATATTTTTTAAAAACAGATCCGTAGGTGTCCACGCCCCATATTTTAATGTTTGGATTTTGTTCTTTCAAATATTTACCAGTACCACTTATCGTTCCCCCTGTTCCAACACCAACCACTAAATGTGTTATTTTTCCTTCTGTTTGCTCCCATATTTCGGGACCAGTAGATTCATAATGGGCAATAGTATTGGATAAATTATCATATTGATTTGCCCAAAAAGAATTTGGAATATCCTTGCTCAATCTTTCTGCAACAGAATAATAAGATCTTGGATCATCTGGAGCTACATTTGTTGGGCATACAATAACTTCAGCACCCATAGCACGGAGAATGTCAAATTTTTCTTTTGATTGTTTGTCGCTCGAAGTGAAAATACATTTGTAACCTTTCACCACGGCAGCAAGTGCAATTCCCATTCCAGTATTACCAGAAGTGCATTCGATTATGGTTCCGCCCGGTTTTAATGCTCCTGATTTTTCCGCATCCTCTACCATTTTTAAAGCCATCCTATCTTTTATGGAATTACCAGGATTAAACGACTCCACTTTCGCTAACACCAGCGCTGGCACTTCAGAAGTTATTTTATTCAATTTGACCATTGGCGTATTCCCAATAGTTTCTAATATGTTATTGTAGTATTTCACAGATTCAATATTTTGCGCAAAGTTAAGTAGTTTTTTTAAACTGCCATATCTTAGTTAGAACATTCATTGGTTAGGAGTTTCCAAAAAAAATCTTTTAGACAAAAAAAAACATCCAATTGTTATTGGATGTTCCATTTTAGGTGTTTTGAATTAGGATATTAAACGTTGCCTTAAAAGACTTATATTATTCTTGATATTTTATTTTGACCAAAAATCTTCTATCAACCACTCCCAGTGATTTTGCAACTCTTGGTGAAATTACCAATGAAACATCATCTGTATAAGTTCTAGGTGGAATATTTCCTATGACTTTTGCTTGTACAGTTTTGTTCATCATTGGATTTGTAATTTCAATGTATGTACCCACTTTTGCAGTGGAGTGAAGAGCAAATAAATTTTTTGAATCTGTTGAACTTTGGTTCCAAATTGCAATTCCTTTTTCGCTTTTGAAAACAATTTCTGGTTTTTTAACAATTTCAATTTCATTACTTAATGGTGCATCTTGTTTTACTACTTGCTTCGTAATGTCCACAGAGGATAAAGGTACTTTTGTGCTATTTGATCCAGGTTTTGTTTTATTTGCTTCAATTTCAGCTAAAATTATTTTTCTTTCCTGAGGTTCTTGAAATTCTGGATTTTCTTCTAATTGTTCTGATAATATGACCACCTCTTTGATGTCTTTCTTTTTAGACTTAATGCCAAAAGTTTTCTTCAATTTGGATAACATATTTTCATCCTCTACTACAGATCCAGCAGGCTTAGTTTGAACAATTATTGGTTCTTTTTTTTGCGCAGCCGCAGATGAATTTTCAGTAGAAATTTTAGGTTGCTGTGTAATTAATTGTTTATTTTCTTGGACAACAGTTGGAGTTAAATTTTGGGGCTTGTCCATTGCTATCCAACCAACTTTTAATAATTGACCGACATTTAAATTAAAACTTTCAATTTGATTAATATCGAGCAGGTTTTCAATACTTTGATTGAAATATATCCGAGCAATTCTAAAAAAATTGTCTTTTGCGATTACCTTATAAAAAACTGGTTTATATCTTATCCCAGGTTCTAATTCATTTGGATGCTTTGCCAATGAAGTCGAAAGAAATGGAATGCTTATTTCTTGGTCAAGAGCTAATTTATTTAAATCAATTCCTGGATTGGCAACTTCCAGATCTCTAAGATGTTGATCAAAAGTTTGTGCCAAACTAAAGACTGTTTCTTTGGCTTCCATTTTGTGATAATAAACTTTCCCGATAGTAGGAGAAAACTCTACAATGATAGAATCATTTTCAATCAATAAATTGGATTGTCGGTTTTGTGCCGATATCCCAAAGCTTAGAAAACAAAAAAATAGAATTGTAAACCTTAACATGGTTTCTTATTTTGCAGTTGAATCGATTAATTTCTAATAATATCCTGTTGAAAAACTTATTTTCAATTTGGGTGTAAATATATAACTATTATTTAATATCTAAAATACTGATTAATAGTTATTTTATAAATAACATATACTTTTAATATAAACATGAATACTACAATAATTATACCATCAAGATTTGCTTCAGTAAGATTACCTGGAAAATCTGTGGCATTAATAGCTGGAAAACCTATGGTGCAATGGGTTTATGAATCTTGTTTGAAAATAAACAATGCAAATGATGTTATTATTGCAACAGATCATGAGATAGTTGAAAAAGTAGCAAATGGATTTGGGGGTAAAGTTATAATGACTTCTGCAGAACACGTCAGTGGAACAGATAGATGTGCAGAAGTCGCTCAAGATTTGGCAGCGGACTATATCATTAATGTCCAAGGAGATGAACCATTCATTGATCCTGATCAAATTTCAGCAATGATCAATTATCTTTATACTAATCCAGAAATTGAAATTCTGACCTTATTTCAAAAAATGGATAAATCCAAAGAAATCCAAGAACATAGCACGGTAAAACTAGTCAAATCGCAAAATAATAAAATTTTATACTTTAGTAGACTGCCAATACCTTTTCAAAGAAATACAACCAATAATGCTTATTACAAACACGTAGGTATTTATGCATTTAAAAAAGAGGTATTAATGAAAGTTTCCAAACTAAAGCCGACAATTTTAGAGCAAACTGAAGGTTTGGAACAATTAAGATGGTTGGAAAACGGATTTAATATTTTTGGATTTGAAATTACTGGAAACTCAATAAGTATTGATACTCCAGACGATTTAGAATCTGCTCGAACTTATGCGGAGGGATTGAATAAATAATCACTATCAAAACCAAAAGGGAGGATTTGCTTGACAGATTTTAATTCCATAACCTCATCAAGATCACCTTTGAGGAAAATTCGAATATCAGAACCTAATATATTTTCATATTCTGAAATTACTTGACGACATGCTCCACAAGGAGGGATTGGTCCGAGATCATTTCGAATTGGATTTTTTGCTGTAATTGCCATCAATGTTATTTTCATTTTTGGAAAACGCATGGCGGCATGATGGAGAGCAACTCGCTCTGCGCAAAGGCACAAGGGATATGACGCATTTTCCTGATTGGCGCCAGAGATAATTTCTCCATTTTCCATAAGCAAAGCAGTTGCAACATGAAAATTGGAATATGGAGCATAGGAAAGATCTAAAAAGCTGATTGCTTTTGCAATAAGTTGTTGTTCAAAATCCTTAAGTTCATTTACATTTTGATAAATTTTGAATTCTTCCGAAACTATTAGTTTTTTCATGAATACATTTTAAATGTAACTTTTGTTACAAATGGAAAATATTTTTCTTTTCATTGAAGCAAACATTAGATTTCTTTATGCTTTATTGTCCAATGCGATAATATCATTATTTTACAGCCAATATTGAGCCAAATTAATGCAGATGCCCTTAAAGCAATTAAATAGATTTTGTGGGATTGTTTCGAAAAAAATGGATTCACCATTGCCAGATGGGCATTCTTTGCTTCTGTACAAACGAAAAATAAGCCAGAATCTTGTTTTTTTCTCGAATTTGGAATTGAATCAAGAAGGTCTTTTTGATGGTTATATTATTGGAGAAGAAGATGGCGTTTTTAATATTGATCAAATTGAGCATTATTCTGGTAGTTGGGCTGCTGCAAGCTTTAAGGAAGAACTATTGGTTTTATCTCGCGATAGGCTAGGGGTTCGGGCCATTTATTATTTCGAGAATGAAACATATTTTTGTTTTGCTAATGAAATAAAATCACTTTTGGCAATTGAGTTTATAAAATTTAAAGTCTCTCAATCTGCGGCATTCAGATTTTTATTTTTGAGCGAAAATGAGGTTCCGGGCGATAGTCTTTTTGAAGGTATTAAAGAAATACCACCTTCTTGTAACTTGATATTTGATCTTAAGCAAAATACATTTCAAGTTTTGAAATATTATGACTTTATTCTTAATAAAACAAATCAAAAATACAATGAAGAGTTAGTTGGGGAAACCCTTAAAAGCAATCTTGAATCTGTTTTAAATTCAATCATCCATAAGGATAAAAAAATAGCCGCACTGCTTAGCGGAGGAATAGATTCATCAGCGATTGCATCATCAATTTTTGGAATAGGAAAACACAATTCCATTTCTTTTTTAACAGCAATGGCTGATGATCCAATACATGATGAATTACCATATGCTGAATTCGTGGTCAAAAAGTTAGGAATTTTAGAGTGGCATCAAGTTCTTGCGCAAAACCTTGGAAAGGAAATTGAAGAAATGCATTTAGCTATGGAACTTCCTACATTGTCAGCTGGATCTTTTTTGCAGTTTGAATTAATGAGATTCGCAAAACATCAAGGCATTGACTATGTTATTGATGGTACAGGTGCGGATTCTCTATATGCTGGACATTATTATTACAAAGCCATCTATTGGAACAGTTTATTTAGACGTGGTAAATTTAGAAAGTTAATACATGAAATCAGAAGCTATGATGGCCAAGATGGCTGGTTGAAATATTTTATTCGCAACATTGTTATTTATTATTATTTACCAAAATTTCCTGTCAATATCAAATACAAAATTGCCATTAAAAATAATCCGTTGCTTACTGCATTAGATCCTATTTTTGTTCAATTCAATAAGTACCTACTAAATGAAAACAAGAGCTCAAATATCAAAGATTTGAATATTTTTTTAAAGTCTCAATTTTTTGACGGTGGCGTGAAGAAATTGCTTAGATTTTTAGACCGTTTTGGAAAATATTTTGATGTAATGAACTTGTCGATTTTCTCTGAACATCGAGAATTATTTGAGAACGCATTGCCAATCAACCCTGACCTCAAAATTAAAAATGGTCAACTTAAATATATTCTTCGCTTTGCGTTTAAAGATATTATGCCCATTGAAATACTAGAAAGAAATGACAAAAAAGGCTTGGTTGCTCCTAACAATCGATGGATTAAAGAAAACAAAGAAGTTTTTTTAACTTATTTTGATCAAGATTTATCTGACTATTTTCAAATGGATTCTATTAAAAGCACTATTTCTAAAAGTATTGACGAATTAGATGAAGTCGAAAATTACAAATTATTCAAATTCATAAGCTTTGCCATATGGTATAAAGTGTTTACAGAAAAATATTCACATTGAAAATAGGAAAATACATAGACAATGTTTCTGCACTTCAAACTTTTCAAGTTTTAAGGTTTTCAACTCTTATTCTCATTGGGATTATATTGGTCAAATCTGGATATTCAAAAAATGAAATTGGCATTTATGAATTATTCTTTTTCCTTTCCAATGTCTTAAGTTTTTTCTGGATGATGGGACTCAAAAATGCATTAATGAGTTATTATCCTTCTATGGAAGCTGAGGATCAACCGAAATTATTGTTCAATCTTGGATTGGTTTTTTTTGGATTGGCATTAATTGCTGGCGGATTGTTATTTTTCTTTGAAGATTATATTGCTTATTTAATTGACAAGTCTCAACACATTGAATATTTGGGCTATATCATTCTTTATATGGTGTTAACAGCGCCAGGAAGTCTGGTTGAATTTTATTATTTATTGAAAGAAAAGAATAATGAAATTATCAGATATGGGATTGTCATTTTTAGTCTTCAGCTCTTATTGGTAATTGTAGGAGTTTGGAATGGATTTGAAATCAAAGATCTACTATTATTAATGGTTTTTTGGGCTGGGATGAAGTTTGTTTGGTTTTTAGTTCAAATGATTCAGAATGGAAATTATAGTTTGGATTTTAACATTCAGCGACTTTTCTTATTTTTCTCTGCGCCGTTAATTTTGCATATGCTCTTGGGAAATGGAATGGAATATGTGGATGGGTTTATGGTAAATTATTTTTATGATGAAGGAATTTTTGCTCAATTCAGATATGGTGCACGAGAACTTCCACTAGTTACTATTTTAGTGGGTGCATTGACTACTGCTATGATTCCGCTTGCTGTAAATGATATGGATACCTCACTTGCTACAGTAAAGAAAAAATTGAGTAAGTTGATGTATTTGCTTTTTCCAATAAGTATTATACTCATCTTGTTAAGTCCGATTCTTTTTCCTATTGTGTACAGCTCAGAATACAAGATTTCTGCGCAAATTTTCAATATATATCTTCTTGTAATTAGTAGCAGATTGCTCATGCCGCAGGTGATTTTATTTGCACAACACAACAATATCATGTTGATGATAAGTGCATTTATAGAATTAATAGCAAATATTTCATTGAGTATATTTTTATTAAAAAAAATCGGAATTACTGGAATTGCGTGGGGAACGGTTGGTGCATATTTAATAAATAAATTGATTTTGATAGCATACGCATACTGGAGGCATAAAAAACATATTAAAGAATACCTTAATATAAAGCTTTATTTTTCTTGGCTTTTATTATTGGTAATTAGTTATTACATTTCAACATTGTACAATTAATATCATTTCATGCATTGTTTTATCGGAGGTTCGGGGAGTACTGGTAGTTCTATACTGGCAAATGTATTGAATAGACATTCTAAAATATTTTGTGGGCCAGAAACTTACCTATTCACTAAGCATCAATTGTTTGAAAATTGGAAAGATCATAAAAAACTAATTTTGGGTGGAAAATTGAAATCCTTTCCATGGCATCAGTATAGTAAAGTGGATGTATTTGAGCAAGAATATGAATGGGATTATCGAAAATTGGCTGAGTTGATTGAGTATTCAAATTTTTTTTCAGAATTTGCAGAAGAATATTTCAGATATCCAGCGAGTGTATCGAAGAAATACCATTGGATAGAAAAGACGCCTTCAAATGTTTATGGTTTCAAGGACTTAGTAGAATTATTTCCAAACAGCTTTTTAATTCATACCATCAGGAATCCGTATGATACAATTGCATCATTAAATCGGCGTGGGTTCAGCATTTACTATGCAACTTGTCTTTATTTAGTTAATACTGCTGTCGGTCTATCCATGAGGAATTATAAGCAATATGTGCCGGTCGTCTACGAGGAATTAGTAACTCAACCAGAAATGGAATTGCGAAATCTTTGTAATATTTTAGCAATTAAGTTTGAATCACAGATGCTGGAAGCTTCAAGTTTAGGAAAAAGAGAGGATATTTCTTCTTGGAACTTAAGTGAAAATGAACCGATTTCCTCAGATAGTATCGGTGGGTTTGCAAAGCTTTCTCGTTTTGTTCAAGATGAAATCATCTATACAATCAATTCATTAAGAATTTCTAATTTTTATATTGAAAAATATAAGTTGGATATTGTTGATATAGAATCAATTTGCAAATTGATGGATTTTCAACATTATAAGGATGATGGTTTTCATAACATTTTTCAATTAAATATTGACAAATCCAGAGATCATCTATCGAGGATCTATAGAGGATATCCTTCCAGATACAATCAATATCCAATAAATTTTAAAATATGAAAATATCAGAGGCTGACGAAAAATTAGAGGTAATATTGAATCAACTTTATGATGCAAAAGAAGCAGCAAATATTCAAAAAATATTCTGGACAGACATTTTCAATTACAAAGGTGGCATAAATAGGACGCTTCACACGCAGGAAATTGCCGTTTTTAATGAAGCAATAGAAAAGTTAGCCAAGAATTTTCCTATTCAATACGTAACAGGCGTTGCATATTTCTATGATCTAAAATTGTTCGTTGATGAAAATGTATTGATTCCGAGACCAGAGACAGAGGAATTGGTGCATTTATTTTTGAATGAAACAAGGTTTGAAAAAAAGTTAAAAGTATTAGATGTTGGGACTGGAAGTGGATGCATCCCTATTATTATCAAAAATAAAAGATCCGACTATACTTGCGTTGCTATTGATATTTCTAAAGCGGCCCTAGCAGTTGCACAAAATAATGCAGAAAGACATGAATTAAAAATAGATTTCAGAGTTTGTGATTTTTTAGATGCAAGCGCTTGGTCTAGTTTTGAAAATTTTGATGCGATAATTAGTAATCCTCCTTACATTGGTCAGGACGAAAAAACTAAAATGACTTCTTCTACTTTATTGTTCGAACCACATCAAGCTCTATTTCCGGAGGATGACGATGTATTGATTTTTTATAAAAAAGTGGCAGATTTTGGTTTGCAAAAATTGAATGAAGGTGGAATGATATTTCTGGAATGCAATGAATTTAACGCTCAAGAAGTAAAGGAAATTTTTCAACGTAAAGGGTATGTTTCTATTGAAATTATTAGGGATATGCAAGAAAAAGATAGAATGATATTGGCATCAAAAGCTTCATAATCAACACCGATTTTTTCAATTAATCTAATTTTAATGAGTTAATTATGGTTGTTCTTACATCTAAATCAACAAATACCAAGATGGTAAATAAAATATCTTTTCTGATTGCAATGCTAATTCTTTTTTCCAATTGCCAGAAAGGTCCCCACGAAAAATATGATCTTTTGATCACCAATGCTACAATATTAAATGTACACAATGGAGAGGTGTCAAGTGGAATGATGATTGGCATTTCAGGCGATGTAATCAGAATGGTCGAGAAGATGAAAAATCTAAAAAAATACAATTCATCTAACAAATTTGATGCTGAGAATAAATTCGTCATGCCCGGTTTGTGGGATATGCATGTGCATTTTCGAGGTGGAGATTCTTTAATCAATGAAAACAAAAATTTGCTTCCTCTATTTCTTTCATATGGAATTACTTCAGTGCGTGATGCTGGCGGAGATATGACTTTAAGCGTAATGAACTGGAAAGATGAAATAAATGATGGAACTTTAGTGGGCCCCAATATATTCACTTCAGGTCCAAAATTGGATGGCCCCAAACCTGCTTGGGTGGGTTCATTGGTTGTCGAAACAAATGAAGACATCATTAAAGCAATGGATTCTCTAGAATCATTGGGTGTAGATTATGTAAAGATGTATGATGGCAGTCTTTCAAAAGAAGCTTTTTATGGTATTGTAAAAGAAGCTTCAAAGCGAAATTTGAAGACAACAGGCCATATGCCTTTAGCTGCTAATATTTTAGAAGCAGCACAATTGGGTTTAGATGGTTCTGAACATGTTTTTTATGCTTTGAAATCTTGTTCAATCCTTCCAGACAGCATTTTTCAAGTAAATAATGGACGAGGTGTGCTAGGTGCAATTGCGGAAAATTATGAGCCTAATAAAGCTAGGGAAGTTTTTGAAGAATTGGGAAATAATGATTTTTATATAACACCAACTTTGGAGGTAATGAATGTATTGAGTGATGTTGCAGAAAAAGACCACTCACAAGATAGCCTTCTGTCTTTTATTGGCAATGGCATAATATCCACATATCAGGGTAGAGTGGAAAGCGCTAAAAAAGCTGCTGCTAGGGGAGGGAAGAACATTTACATGGACATGTTAGCCCTTTCGTCAAAATATATCCCAGCCATGGATGAAAGTGGAATCAAAATTATTGCTGGATCAGATTCTGGAGCTTTTAATTCTTATTGTTATCCTGGAGCGTCCTTAATAAATGAACTTTCTTTGATGGTCAAGTCTGGACTTTCACCACAACAAGCATTAAAAACTTCAGTCATCAATGGGCCTCTTTTTTTTGACCTCGAAGATTTTTATGGGGGGATTGAAATTGGCAAAATGTCGGACATTATAGTATTAGAGGAAAATCCTTTTGAAGATATTAGAAATTTGAATACGGTTTCTAAAGTCATAAAAAATGGAATATTATACGAAGCTGGTGAATTTCGTTCAACGCTCAAAGCATTGAAATTGAAAAATTTGGAATAAAATTAATGGAAAATATTTTTAATTTTAACAAGGTTAAATGCTTTAAACGCAATTAAATGCTAGTAAATATATTAACAGTTGGAATTATTGGAAGTGTTATTTTTACTTTCTTCGTAATATTTATGGCCTATTCAGGTATTGCCTCAGAAATGAGAGATGAAGAAGGCAATTTCAAGAAAACAAGAAATTGGAAATCCTTTTTAGGTGGAATTATATTCATTGTATTCCTGTTTGGATTGCTATTTTATGGAAATCAACAGTTTATAGATTCGTTGTTGGAAAAGCCTAAATATTTTGAATTGTTTCTAAATGC
>JAHEAQ010000062.1:0-10559 GCA_024642705.1 Bacteroidota bacterium
ACAGCAATTGCAAAAATAACCATAAATAATCCAAGAATGATAAGTCCCCATTGTCCTATTGTTGGGACAGGAATATAAACACTGCCATATAATTGAACTTCTGCTATTTGTGTATCACTAGAACCCCCGCTTTTATTTGTTGGGAATATTATCAAATAGGAGGCAAAACCTGATGTATTCTGAAAACTTAAAAGTTGTGAGTTTGCATCATCTAATGGGTTTGTACCACCTGCATTTCTAGTGTCCGGTAATGATAATGATCCAGAAGCAATGAATGTAAAAGAATTCATTGATATAGCAGAACCACTTATTGGATTATTAGTTCCATAAATTTCAAAACTTGCTGGGTCTCTTGCAATAACATCATTTGCTGTCCAAATTTTAATTTCGTTTGCAACAAAAGTACCATTTGAAGGTGTAACCAGGATGCCAACATTTGAAAATGTATTATAATATTTTTGACCAAAACCGTCAATCGCATTTAAAGGAGCTTCATAATCAGGCCAATAACCACCATTTATCTCAAAATTTCCACCACTTACAATACCACCATTTATTGGATCGCCAGGAGTAAAAATTGGATCACCAGTTTGTCCAAAAACTGAAACAGTCATAAATAAAAAGCAAATCAGAAAATTTAAGAAGTTAGTTTTCATCTTTTATTAAATTGGTAATTCATTAAAAATAATTAACTATGGTAATAAAAGTAAGCTTTTATTCGGTAATAATTATTACAATTTGAGTTTAAGCAGTTTTTTTGTTTTGCATATTACCAATTTTC
The DNA here is from genome assembly GCA_024642705.1 of Bacteroidota bacterium. Taxonomy (GTDB): domain Bacteria; phylum Bacteroidota; class Bacteroidia; order Chitinophagales; family Saprospiraceae; genus Portibacter. Next base: position 782 of record JAHEAQ010000062.1, read on the forward strand.
AAAAACTCAAATATGCATGAAATGAACTTTTTTGATTTGGATTTTCTATGTTTAAACTAGAGAAATATTGAAGTCCTCCTATCCAAATCAAGAAAATCAATATTATTAATAATCTGCCATCTAATATTTTTTTCTTAAATTAGGAAATATTCTTTAAAACCCCAATCATATGAAATCATTAGTAACAGTAATGTTTCTAGGTATTTTATTCTTCCCTAGGTTTCAAATTTTAAGCCAATCCAATGTTTTAAAAGGCCGTGTTACACTTGCTGCAGAGTCGAAGCAGAACCGAATTTCACGGGGTGATTCTTACAGAAACAGAGTAAAAGGGGATGTTATTAGGAATAAATTTCAAATCAAAGAGGATGGCTATAGCGAGGTGGTTATCAGTTTAAAACCCATGAATTTTTCGCCAAAATTAATTCCTACTAAAAACGCTAATATTTATCAATTTAATAAGGCTTTTTCTCCTAGACTTCTTGCGGCAACTATGGGATCTACGGTTCAATTTATTAACAAAGACGATTTTTATCATAATGTATTTAGTCTTGCTCCTCAAAATAGATTTAATATCGGGAGAAGACCTGCTGGATCTAGTAATGGGATAACCATCAAAAAACAAGGAATTATTAAAGTTTTTTGTGATATCCATCCTCAAATGAAGGCAACAATAATAAGTATGGATACGCCTTATTTTACAACAGCCAATGCAGATGGCACATATTTGCTTGATGATTTGCCTAGTGGTAAATACCAAATAGAAATTTTTATTTCTGATTATAAATCAGTATATCAAATTATTGAATTAAGAAATGGTCAAATATTGGATTTAGACCTAAACTTGGATCAAGAAAACACTGCTTATATCGGAAATGAATCCAATCCTATAATTGCATGGTCATTAACCTGTAACTCGGGAGTATTTTGTAAAGAAACAAAGCCCTAAACATTGAAATGAAAAATTTTTCTTTTAGGATTAAACTTATTTTTTTAATTGGCGGACTAACAAGCTTAATAGTAGCTTTAGTACTTCTCATGGTTTCTCAAAACTTTAAAAAAGAGATGCGAAGAAATGTTATTGAAGATTTTCAAGAGAAGCAACAATTTTTTAAAAAACAGCAAGCCCTCATTTATGATCGACTTATTGAATCGTGCCTATTGATTGGCGAAAATGCAACTTTTAAAGCAAATGTGGATTTACAAGATCCGAATTCAATAATGCAATCAATAAGTGGTTTTGCCAATTTTACCAAAACAGATCTTATGATTGTTACCAATAAGGAAGGTATAATTTTGGGTTTGTTGGGAGATTCCACATTAATTGGTACTTCCATACGAGAGTATTCAGGAATTCAAACTGCACTAGAAGGATATGACCCAGATCCAGATTTGGAATGGCCACTCCTATGGGAATTGGAAGAACATTTATTTCAAGTAGTAAGTGTTCCGATTATTGCGGGTGAATCCGTATTAGGTTCAATTACATTGGGGATGGAATTCACATCATTTGAAGCTTCTGATTTAAAGGGGGAATCCAATATTGATATCAGCATGTTTCTAAAAAATAAACTTTTAAATTCAACAATTTCCGAGAATAAATGGGTTACAAGAAACCAAGATTTGGCTAAGTTAATTGAGGAAAATAAATCCATAATAGATAAAGCTATAGAAGCTTCAGAATCTAGTCCAACATTTGAAATTAAAGTTGGGAATGAAGAAGCTTTTGCCTACGTATCTCCATTGGGAATTGGGGTTTCCGCATTTTATTTGGCTAATGCTTGGAAAAAAAATGAAATGGAATTCCTTTACAATATTAATTTGAATATCATAGGTATCGGACTTATTAGCTTATTCTTTACCATTGTTTTATCTTATTTTATTAGCAAAAGATTTTCCAAACCAATTTTAGATCTGGTAGAGGGAATGGATGAAGTTAGAAAAGGGAATTTGCAAATTTCTTTAAAAAATGATGGCAAAGATGAAATTGGAAAATTAGCAATCTCTTTCAATGAAATGATCCTTGGATTAAAAGAAAGAACTTTTTTGAGAAAATATGTAGGAGATCATACCTTAAACATGATAAGAAATGAAAAAGATGAACTTACATTATCGAAAGGTGAAAGGAAGATTGTGACTGTTTTATTTTCAGATATAAGAGGGTTTACTAAGTTTACCGAAGAAACTGACCCAGAACATGTTATCAATTTATTAAATATTTATTTGGGGTTCCAAGCTGAATTGGTAAAAGATTACAATGGCAATGTCGACAAATTTGTAGGTGATGAAATAGTTGCTTTTTTTAGTGGCCAAGATGCCATTCAGAATGCTATGGATTGTGCGGTTGCTATTCAAGAAAAATGTTTTGAAATGGGAAAACTAATGGAAAACCCAGTCAGTGTGGGAATTGGAATCAATAGTGGGGAAGTAATCATCGGTAATATAGGAAATTCAAATCGAATGGATTATACAGTAATTGGTGCAGCAGTGAATCTTGGTTCAAGATTATGCAGTTTGGCAAAAGAAGGTGAAATTTTATTCAGGGAGAACCTTTCTGAAAACTTAACTTATGATAGTATCGAAGAAATGCAAATAAAGGGCATTAAAGAGCCATTAAAAGTTGCAATTTGGAAAATTTATCCAAATCAACATTCTATCAACTATTAAAAAATTGAAATGATAAAATATTCCATTTTTGTTTTCATAATAGCCACATTTATTATCAATATAAATGCACAAGTTAAACTTGAAGTAAATGGTTCATTTGAGATGGAATTATCAAAAGGAGGCGAAAAGTCTCATTTTTATTATAATGGAATTCATTCCAAACATAAAGATTGGAGAATCAGTCCTGCCGAAGCAAATTTGTTAGGAAATGTAATTTTTAATGAGCAATGGTCCTTAAATAGTAGAATTGTTCTGAGAAGAAACGATGGCACTACCTTCAATAAATTTAGCATTGCACTGTTGAATTTTTTATGGATTTCTGAAAATAGAAAGATTGAAATAGCGGTAGGTAGATTTATCAATCCTTTTGGATCTTTTAATCAAGACCAACTACCAAAGGACAGGACATTTATTGATGTTCCTTTGACTTATGGGTTTTACACCAATATGTCAAAACAGGTTGGTTTTTTGCAAGGACAACAATGGAATACAATATTGGTAGACAATAGGATAGATTGGGGTAGTACAAATTCCTATTATGGCGGATATTCTGACGGCATCAAATTATTGTGGAATATTAAACCAGATGTTTCATTTTTAGAAATTGCAATTGTAAATGGTGCTAATATGAATAACGAACTTAATCTGATGCCTTTTAACTTGGGAATAACAGGCAGATATAGTATTCGCCATTCGTCAAGTTTAGAAAATGGATTTTCTTTTAGTAGTGGGAATTTTTTGAAAAAAAATGGATTGACAGCTGAAATTTCTTCTCTGCATAAGTATACTCAAACAATGTTAGGGGTTGATTTTAAATATGGGAAAGGTTTTTTTGAAATTCGAGGAGAGTTGAATGGAAGCATATACAATTCCCCGTTTATTATTTCTGCTGATAATATCAATATAAATGATGTGAAAGAAAGTAAATCTTTAATGTGCTTGGCAGGAAATATAGACTTGAGATATGAACCTCCTTTTCTAACAGGAAGTTATATTGCATATAGGTTGGAAGGTATATATTTTGGAAAAGAAAATGGAATTGCATGGGATGAAAATGTGAATAGACATTCCATTGGTATAGGATATAAAATAAATAGATTTCTTTTGCTAAGATCAAGTTTTTCTTACCAAAGTGTAAGAAATCATGAATGGAATCAAACTGCCTTTAGAACCGGATTTACGGCTCATTTTTAAAGCTTTTTTCATTTAGTCCTTGGAACTTTTATCACATACTTGTTTTTCAAAACAGTCAATTTGTTGTCTCTCAACCAAGGGTTATAAATTTTTAACAATCGATAGCTGATTCCATTTTCTGTGCAAAAGTTTGCCCAACTTGGAATAGACTTATTAATTTCAATTTCATCAAAATCATTTAAAGGCGCATAAAGATCCTTTTGCTCAAGGTAGAAACCATAATTTGCAGGGTTAGACATAATTTCTTTGATGGCCATTAATCTAAAAACGTAGCGGCTAGTTTCATCGTTAAGATTCAAATCAAAATAGTGAGTTTGATCTTGAGATTTCAAAGTTGAATTATAACTTGTTGGTCCCATATTATATGATGCTGCAGCATCAAACCAAGTTCCAAATCTATTTTTCAATTGTTTGATGTATTTTGCCGCTGCAACGGTTGATTTTTCGATATGGTATCGCTCATCAATTTCGCCATTAATTTCTAATCCGAATTCACCTGCTGAAAGTTTTCTGAACTGCCAGAAACCTCTAGCATCTGCTGAAGAAGTTGCATTCATCAGATTGCTTTCTGCAACAGCTAAATATTTGAAATCATCTGGAACACCTTCATCCGCTAATATTTTTTCTATAATCGGAAAATATCTATTTGCTTTTTTGATATTTAATAATGTATTAGAGTGCCAATAGGAGTTTACCATTAATTCTCTGTCAAATCGTTCCACTGCATCAAAATTGTCCAAAGGCAAAACTTCTCCAGCAAAAGTATAGTCATTGTTTAAATCAACAGCTTTTACAACTTGTGGTAATTGTGCTTTGCTAACTTCCACAACTTTTTCATCATCTTTTATTTTTTCAGGTTCATTAGAGGAAGTATAGGAAATAAACAACAAGGAAGTAAATAGCAATCCTGAAATAACGGTTAGGTAGGAGAATAAACGATTCATAATTTAGTTGTTAGCTTTTAGATGTTTTCTTTTTAGTAATTAAGTTTTGTGCAATATTCTTGGTCGTTTAAATATAGGTACAGTAGAGCAAGGCTCGCCATACATAATACTTTGTGCGTAAGGTTTTAACTTTCTTGTAATTGAAGCATATGCAGATGGTGGAACTTCCTTGTCACTGCATCCCTTAATAACGATTCTTTGTTCGCGATATTTTTCGCAATCTATATTATCAATTAATTTTTGATAATAATATTTTAAATATTCTGTTTTCTCACCTTGGAATATTTCAGCAGCAAAATCTTCCGCATATGCACTTATCAACATATACGCCCATACAGGGATGATCGCATCTGCAGAACAAGTTATTAATAGAATTTTATTATTATAAATAGACCAATCAATTTCTTTGAGGGCAGCACGAAAATCTTTTTCTTTTAATATCAAGCCGTGAAACAGGTGTTCTTTTAAATCAAAGTTAGCAAACTCGTGAATAGGGTAAAACGATTCTAAATTGAAATTAACCAATCCACTTTCAGCTACTCTATTTATTAATTCTTCTTCATTTTTCATTCTTCTTCGTATTTTGAATTTTCAACAATTTCGATTACAGAAGGTTCCCCGATTTGGGATTGATTCTCTTGAAACTCTTTTAAGGTAGGCAAATCCTTTATATTACGCAAACCAAAATAGTCCATGAATTTATCACTAGTTCTATACAACAGAGGTTTGCCAGGCCCTTCAGCTCTGCCTACAATTTCAACCAATTCTTTTTCTAATAGCTTTTCAACAGCATAGTCACAATTTACGCCTCTTATACTTTCAATCAATGTTTTAGTAACAGGTTGTTTGTATGCAATAATACTTAATGTTTCTAAGGCGACTTTTGTTAGTTTTTTATTGCTTTTTTCTTTAATTAAGGTTGAAACTGTATCATGAAATGCTGGTTTACTCATAAATATGAAGCCACCATTGATTTCTTCAATGGCAAAAGAAAATTCTTCTTGACCGTACTTTTCAGAAAGTCTGTTAATTGAATCATGAATGTCTTGTAAAGCAAAATCATAAAGAAAAAGCCGATCAAGACATTTCTTAATGGTTGCTGGGTCAATTGGTGTCTCAGCAGAAAAAACAAGACTTTCTACGTGTATATCTATTCTTTTCAAAAAATATTCATTGAACCATTAAAGATATAGATTCAAATTTATAATACCGTTAAAAAAGTATAGCTAAACACAAAAACAGATAAGATCAATATTGAAAAGATCAACATGGTCCACATTAAATCTCTTTTTCTGTATTTTTTTCTTAAAGCATTCAATGGTGTATCTGCATTTTGATTAATGGTCAATCCATACGAAAAATTTTCTTTTTCTCGTTTAACATTAAGTTCACATAATTCAGGTCCGAGAAAAAAGGAATAGGTTTTGTTTTTGAGAACATTGAAATCAATGATCATAATTTTGTTGTTGCATTGAACAACTACATGACCATTCGGAGCTACGTGAATAATCCCAACTTTGTATTTTTCACCATAGTCGTCTACGTATGTCCAAGCTAATTGACTCATAGGTGTAAGTATTTTTGTTTAGTAATAGGTCATTGAAAATACTATATTATTTTTATAACGAAAAATAATAAAATAATTTATGTCAGTTACTTTTCAAAAATGGACCTAAAAAACAAAGAAATATTAAAAATTAAGATTCTAGAACTAATTGAGAAGTCTCAAAAGGACATTTTGGATATGGAAAATAATACTCAACCTGTGGCTCCTGAGAATTCTTTGGGCAGGATAAGTAGGATGGATGCAATCAACAATAAAAGTGTTATAGAAGCAGCATTGAGACACAAAAGAAATAAATTAACAAAATTAAAAACCGCATTGTCAAAAATTGAAAATGCTGATTTTGGTGTATGTAATTCTTGTAAAAATGAAATACCAATTGCAAGATTGGTTTTGATGCCTGAAAGTGATCGATGCGTGAGGTGCGCTGATAGATGAAAGTATAATCAACTTTAAGTATAAAAAAAACAGGGGTCGGCAACTATTTGCGGACACCCTGCATAACCCCAAAAAACCAATTGAAAACAATTTATTTTATAAACAAAGTATTCCATTGAATCATAAAATGTTCAATTATTTTACTTTATGTTATGTTAGACGGACAATAAAATGGAAGTCACATATTTGAATATATTTTATTTTCAAAAAAATAAAATAATGAGGGAATAAGGGTTAACTATTTCAAGAAGATTATTCAAAAAAGAACAGGGCACCAACGACTAATCGTAGCACCCTGCATAACCCCAAAAAACCAATTGAAAACAATCTAAACTAAATATTTCTTTAAAAACCTTCGTATAAATTATCTTTCATTTCTCTAATTGAAATAAAAAACAAAATCTGTTCATTTTCTTTAATGATAAATCATTTAGATATGGCAAAGATATCCTCATATATTGGAATCTGAAAACTTTTTTGCTTAAGATTTTAAAAATTTCTAGTATTTAACATATTAAAATTATTTTTGTTTATGGCTAAAGCAAGAAAAGTTTTTACATGTTCGAATTGTGGCGCAAATTCAGGAAAGTGGATAGGAAACTGCCCATCTTGCAATGAATGGAACACTTACCAAGAGGAGGTTATTTTTAAAGAAAATAATTCTTCAATTGGGACTTGGAATGAGAATATTAGTACTTTAGTAAAACCAATATTATTAGAAGAAATTACTCATGGAAGCGTTGTGAGAACACCTTCTGGAGATCTAGAATTAGATCGAGTATTAGGTGGAGGAATTGTACGAGGGGCATTAATTTTATTGGGAGGACAACCAGGAATTGGCAAATCGACCTTATTATTGCAATTAGCAGTCCGGTCAAAAGATAAAGTACTCTATGTTTCTGGTGAAGAAAGTGAAGAACAAGTTAAGATGCGAGCAGATAGAATCGGAGTTGAAAATAAAAATTGCATCATATATACAGAAACTCGAGTCCACAATTTATTAATCGAAGCAAAAAAGCTTGCTCCAAACATTATAATTATAGATTCCATCCAAACTTTACAGATACCAGAACTCGATTCTTCCCCGGGAAGCATTACTCAAGTGAGGGAATGCACCAATGAATTGATGAAATTTTCTAAAACCTCTCAGATTCCAATATTCATAATTGGGCATATAAATAAAGATGGGGCAATTGCAGGTCCTAAATTATTAGAGCATATGGTAGATACTGTTCTGCTTTTCGAAGGGGATCAAAATTATGCCTATAGAATAATTAGAACTCAAAAAAATAGATTTGGATCAACAGATGAATTGGCAATTTATGAAATGAAGCCAAATGGTCTAAAAGAAGTTTCTAATCCTTCTGAAATATTACTGTCTCAAAGTGAAGAATTGTTAAGTGGAAGTAGTGTAGCAGCTACAATGGAAGGACGAAGGACAATATTAATAGAGATTCAGGCATTGGTTAGTACAGCAGTTTATGGAACTCCCCAACGGAGTGTTACTGGTTATGACTTACGGAGATTACACATGCTGTTAGCTGTATTGGAAAAACGTGTTGGGTTTCCTATTGGCCAATATGATGTTTTTCTAAATATTGCAGGTGGAATAAAAGTGGTTGACCCTGCAACAGATATGGCAATTGTATGTTCCTTAATTTCGTCTATGCAAGATATCAGTATTCCAAGAGAATATGCATTTGCAGGTGAAGTCGGATTATCTGGTGAAATTCGGGCTATTCAAGGCATTGAATTAAGAATTCAAGAAGCTGCAAGGTTAGGATTTACCAAAATATTTATTCCAAAATCAAATTCAAAAGGACTTCCATCGAACCGTTTTGATATTGAGATTGTTTTAATATCGAAAATTGAAACTTTATTTAACATACTCTTTGGCTAATATGGATCATATTGTTTTTTTTGATAGTGAATGTGTCCTTTGTGGAAATTTCCTAAAAGTATTATTGAGAATTGACAAAAAGGAAAAACTAAAATTTGCAAGTCTACAATCGGATTGGAGCAAATCTATCTTGCCAAAGGAATTGGTTCAAGATTCTAATTATAAAACAGTTGCATTTTTACAGGAAGGCAAAATTTATACTCATTCTGATGCTGTCATCAAGATTTTTTCTTTGATTGGTTTTCCATACAATATTCTGAGGATCGGCTATGTCCTTCCCAAAAAATGGAGGGATTATTTATACATGAAAGTTTCTGATAATAGGTATTCATGGTTTGGAAAATCAGACAACTGTTTATTACCTGATCAAAAATTAAGAGCTCGATTTGTGGATGAATTAAAATTGCCATCTTAATTTTAAAAATTTTTCATTTAAGACAAAATTATTATTTGAACGCTCATTGATCGTCTACCAGAGTAATTTACTCAGAATTGAATATGGAATAGTACGCTTTTTTAAGCAAGGTCTGATAACCAACCAATTTGGTCAATTATTTATAGGAGTAAAAGATATTTTTTCATTTTTTGATTGAGCAAAAAACGAAACAAAAAACTCATTGTTGTTGTATTATTTATATTGACAATCCTGAAGATAAATGTTAAAAGTTTTTAGTGCTTTAATGTATGCAACATAGGACTAGGAATTAACCAAGAATCTAGATTTGATGGTATTTTTTTGACCTAAAATAATGACATTACTATACATTGCAAACAGAATAATCGGCTTCCCGAGAAATTAAAATTTGCCATCTTAATTTAAAAATTTTACTCATTTAAGCTTGAATTAATGCTGTCGTTCACAACCAGTGAAATACACACTGATATTCTTTAGTTTTTAATACAAATGAACAATTTTAGCTAAATTTTCTAGCCTTTCACGAATTATAGTGCTTTTCCTACGAATAATTGAAGGATAGTTCCAATCAATAGTTACTCGAATTTTAAGGTTTTACTACCGATATCTTAGTATCAAATTAAAATTTAAAGCCTTATGAAAAAATTAAATGAAGTAGT
>JAHEAQ010000062.1:10659-31384 GCA_024642705.1 Bacteroidota bacterium
TTCCTACGAATAATTGAAGGATAGTTCCAATCAATAGTTACTCGAATTTTAAGGTTTTACTACCGATATCTTAGTATCAAATTAAAATTTAAAGCCTTATGAAAAAATTAAATGAAGTAGTTCTTTTCACATTGTTAGTTGTTCTAAGTTTGAACCAACCTAATGCCCAGAATAATACGGATTCACCTTATTTCATTATCAAGAACAGCAAAACTGGAATGATGCCTTTAGAATCTAATCAAGCAGAAGTATATATTTCAGGAATAATAGCTGATGTAAATTTAACTCAAACCTACAAAAACAATACACAAGAAATTATTGAAGCCATTTATGTATTTCCTGGTTCTAGTCAAGCAGCAATTTATGATCTCGAAATGCAGATTGGAAACCGAATTATCAAGGCGGAATTAAAAGAAAAGGAAGAAGCTAGAAATGCATATAACAAGGCAAAAGAATCAGGACAAAGAACCAGTCTTTTAGAGCAACATCGCCCTAATGTATTCCAAATGAGTGTGGCTAATATAATGCCAGGAGAAAAAGTTCAAGTCAGATTGAAATATACTGAAAAAATTATCCCTTCCAATGGAGAATATCAGTTTTCATTGCCAATGGTTGTTGGCCCCAGGTATAATAACCTTGATATAACAAATAATGCATCATTTGTGAATATGCCTTACCAATCTGAAAATGTAGGTCCAGAATATACTTATGAAGTGGAAGTGTTTTTGCAAGCAGGACAAGACATTAAGAATATTGCTTCACATACTCATAAAGTTCAAATAAAGAAATATTCTGAGAGATTGGCCCATATTAGAATTGACCCGAGTGATTTTTATTCTGGAAATAAAGATTTTGTGCTTTCTTATAAATTAAGTGGTGCTAATATTTCTTCAGGACTATTAATGTATGAGCATCAAGACGAGAATTTCTTTTTAGCTACCATCCAACCTCCGAATATTATCTCAGAATTTCAAATTCCGGATAAAGAATATATTTTCATTGTTGATGTTTCGGGTTCTATGTTTGGATTTCCATTAGAAGTATCCAAGAAAATGATAAAAGATTTATTGAAAGGACTCAGACCCACTGATAAATTTAATATAATGCTTTTCGCCGGTACTGCTTATATGTTTTCTGATACAAGCATTTACGCGAATACTGAAAATATTGAAAAAGTTTTAGAAAATATGGAACAACAACAAGGTTCAGGGAGCACAGAATTATTGCCTGCCCTTTATAAAGCAATAAATTTGCCACGTACAGGCGAAGGACTATCAAGATCAATAGTAATTCTTACTGACGGCTATATTTCAGTGGAGAAAGAAGCTTTTGATCTAGTTCGAAACAATCTGAATAAAGCCAACTTATTTGCTTTTGGAATAGGTAGTGGTACAAATAGATTTCTGATAGAAGGATTGGCAAATGCAGGACAAGGATTACCATTTTTTGTGGAGAATGAGGAGGTCGCTTGTGATGTTGCCGAGCAATTTATACATTATATTTCTAATCCAAGTTTAACCAATATAACTGTAAGTTTTCAAAATTTCGATGCCTATGACATTGAACCAAAATCAATTCCAGACTTGCTAGGCGAAAGACCGATCAACATTATTGGAAAATGGACAGGCAACAATAAAGGCAATATAATTATTGAGGGTTATTATGGAGGATACAAATACCAGCAAATAATTAATACTGAAGAATATTCTCCCGATGTAAGAAATAAATCATTGAGGTTATTGTGGGCTAGAGAAAAAATTAGGTTAATGGACGATTACAGAAAAATTCTTTATGATGAAAGCCATAAACAATCCATGATAGATCTTAGTCTAAAATACAATTTATTAACTGCTTACACTTCATTTGTAGCAGTTGATTACGAAATAGTGAGAAATGAAGAACAATTAGTAAGAACAATGAAGCAAGCTTTGCCACTTCCTGATGGAGTAAGCAATTACGCATTAGGGGCTGAAATGGAAATTAAAAAAGTCACTACAAAATCCAAAGCTGTTGGAGTGTATTTGAAAATTGGAAAACTTTCTGGTATCGAGAATGTAGTAGTTCTATCTGAATTAAAAATGCAAATACTAAAGCATCTGGGATCAATTAAACAGTGTATCCAAAATTCTAAAGAAAAAGAAGTTTATATAACAATGAAATTTGATGCTCAAGGAAATTTGAAATTCGTCCAATTATCTAATAATGTCAATGAATCTATCTCCAAATGTTTGGAAGAAGAAATGCTTTCTTGGAATTTTGAAACATTGAACATTTCTCCCAATGCAGAAATATTGGTGCCATTAGAGCTCGAAAAATTAAAATAATACCGGAGCCATAAAACAAAATATTATGTATCCGATAATTCAATTTAATATGAATAACAATGAAAAGATTATGCTTTTTATAAGCTCTATTTTCTTAAATTTTGTCGTAGTATTATTCATTCATGACATCCGAAATGAAGCTGGGCAGAACCAAAATGTTTTTGCAAGTGTCGAACTGGAAAAATCCATACGTCAGAGACAATCCATCAGTTTTATTCTTGGGGAGGATCAAGATTTAAAGAACCCTTTTTATGAAAATGCTGAAAAGTATTTCAGATATAATCCAGAAGCTAAAACTGATAAAATTGTTACAGATTGTAGATCAATGCAATCCTTATTTTCTTCCTTGAAAAATAATTACAAAAAGGATCAAAGACCATATCAAACTATCAATATTATTGTCCACAGCAATCCGTGGTCTGGTATGAGCATTCCTTTAATAGACGGAGGAGAACGATTAGACGCCAAACAAATTGAAAACGCATTAAGAGAGCAAATTTTAATTCCTCTAAGCAATGAAATAATTGATGAGCGAACGAGAATTGTAATTTTTGCATGTGGAATGGCCAATAATGAGGAGTTAATTGCAGGGCTTCAGAAAGCTTTTGGAGGTTTTGATCAAATTCAACCCCAAATAATTGCTTCTGAAAATTACTTTAATTTTTATTCCGAGGCAGATCTTGTGTTTAAATCTGAAATGCAAGTTTTTTATGCATTTTACCCAACTGCGCATAAGCCAGGAGATTTGAGTTTATCGCGGCAATTGAAGAAGAAATATCCAGAAGCAAGTATCAATTGGTTATCAGCTTTACAAAACACCATTATGGATTCAAATCAGGAAATTTTTACTTACCAATACAACATTCCTGTAGAGTGGGAGGTCAATTATCCAGAATTTGATGCTCCTGAAATTTTTTCAGAGGAGGACAAAATAGAATGGTTGATGAATCAGGATGAGCTGATTTCAATAATTGATAAAACGCAAATACCTTTTGACCATTTTAGGTGGATTGTAAAACAAGGTTTTGGAACGGGAAATATTCCTTATATCAAGGTTTTAGGAAAAGTTACTGTTTTATGCATTCTAACACCATTTAAAAGACAAGTTTAGGGTTAAGAAATACGAAAGATCTATAAATCTAGAAGGGATATATCAGAAAGCAGGAATCCAAAAAAGTCTAGAAATTATAATATCTTGGAAAAATAATTCGTCATTATTTCAAATACTCTTGAATTGGTCAATATATATTCAAATCTTAATTAATAATTTTTGAAAAATAGAAATGCCACAAAGATCTTTATGATAAAAGTTCGACCTATTCTAGCTTTCATGATATTTGCATGGTCTTGTTTTTTAGGCTTACATGTTAATGCGCAGCAATATAATTTTCAAACCTACCATTTTGAGAATGATTTAGATATTGCGAATCAAGGTGACATTTACAGTAGTGGGAAAGGATACTTATATATAGGTGGTGGTGAATCTATATATAGATTTAATGGTCAACATTGTGATAAACTCTTTCCTAATCTTGATTTACCATTTTCAGAAATAAAAGACATTAAAGAACTGCCGAATGGGACTATCTATTATTTGAACAATTCCAAATTATCATTCCTGAACAAACAGGGAAAAATAGATGCATTGCCCTTAAATGAAGAAATTCTATGTTATGAATTTGTGGATGATAATATTTATTATGGTACAAAAAAGGGATTAAAAATTTACGCTGCACAATCCAATACTATTTATATACCTGAATCATTGTCTACTTTGGAAAATTTTCAGATCAACAAAATTGTGAAGCATGATTCTGATTTATTCTTAGCTACAAATCATGGTCTTTGGGTGTTCCATACGAAATTAAATACATTAAATAATTACAATCAAACCTCTGATTATGATATTCAGGATATTGTAATTGATCGTCAAAATGTCATTTGGGGATTTAATAAAAGTGGTGATATTCTAGCCGTTAAAGAGGTTGAAAAAACACTTCAATTGTTCCAAAACAAAAGTTTTAGTTTTACAAAATTGATAGTGGATGAGAAGGATAGAATTTGGTTTGGAACTAACAATAGAGGGATCTTAAGATTTGATCAAGATAAAGGAATTTGGCGAACAATAGATCAGAATAGAGGGCTTTCCGACAATAGAATCACAGACTTAATCCTTGATAGTTGGGGGTCTATTTGGATTTCAACAGCTGATAATATGCTTTCAAAGTTCATCGATAAAGACTTCGAATTGTTCAATGTTTATAATGGATTAGAGCAGGATCAGATCAATTCAACTTTTGCAAATGATAGTGAATTGTGGTTTTCATGCGGGAATAAAGGCGTTTTTAATTATAAGGAAGGAGCTAAATTATTTGAATCTATTCCTGACGCAGTTCTAGATATTAAATGTACAGCTATTCTGAAAAGTGGAAACAATATTTGGGTAGGTACTAATGGAAAAGGGCTTGTAAAGATTAACAAAAGTGAAAATACTGTTTTTCGAAAGGAAACTGGATTGCCAAGTGATTGGATCAGTCAAGTTGTTGCTGATAGCATTAACAATATCTGGATTGGTACACCTTCAAATGGAATTGCAAGATTGAGCCAAAAGGATAGTTCGTCTTTGCAAGTTGAGCTTTTTGGTCTTGCTGAAGGTTTAGAAGATTTACATATTACAACAATGTTCGTATCTACTGAAAACGTACTTTATTATGGTACCGAATCTGGGAAAGTTGGAAAAATTAAAAATGGAAATCACGAACTCATTACTTCAGTAAATCTGATACTATCAGAAATAAATGATATCGACGAATCTCCAAATGGAGAAATTTTTATTGCTACCAATGGACAAGGAATCTTTCATATAGGCAAAAAAAGTAAAGAACAATTGATAGCATATACCGTCGCAAGTTTGATTTTGCCTCAAAATATCAGCAATATTAAGTTTAAAGGGAACAATTTATGGTTTTCAGACGATAAGGGTATCTATCAATTGATAAATGAATCCGAAATCCCAACTTTAAATCATTTTACCATTTCTGATGGATTTCCAAGTGCAAATATTTTAAAAGGAAGCATGGTTGAATTCAAAAATAAAATTTGGATCGGAAGTAAAGATGGATTGATCAGGGTAGGTGAAATTGCATCGACTTTAAATAAAGTCCCCAAAATTCACTTTAAAGAAATAAAGGTGGATTTTGAATCAATAGATTTTACAATGGGCTTGACTAAAGCAATTCCTGCATTCAATTACAATCAAAAACAGTTCAGTTTTAATTATGAAGGCGTTGATATTAATTCAAATAGAGATCTAAACTACAGTTATATTTTGGAAGGTCAAGATAATAAATGGTCTCCTTGGTCTAGAAACGATAATCAAAGTTATAATAATCTAAAACCAGGAAATTACATTTTTAAAGTTAGAGCCATTTCGAGTGGGGGAGGAATCAGTGAAACACTCAACTATACTTTTGCTATCAATTCGCCATTTTGGATGAAGTGGTGGTTCGTTCCGAGTATAATTTTATTGAGCATTTCTAGTATTTATATGATTTTTAGATTTAGAATTCAAAAAATTAAAAGGAAAAATGATGACGAAAGACTGAAATTAGAATTGAAGAATAGACTTTTAGAATTGGAACAAAAAGCCAATCAGCTTCAAATGAATCCGCATTTTATATTCAATGCACTGAACAGCATCCAAGCAACGGTTGCCAAAGAAGATTATCATGATGCACGAAAAGAAATCAATGATTTTGCTTTTCTAATGCGGTCGATACTTTCCAATTCAAAAGAAAGAGTAATTTCCTTGAAGGATGAATTAAGCTTGTTAGACAAATATATTAAGATTGAAAAATCATGCAGATCTTTGAATTTTGACTATGAATTCCAAATAAACCAAGCTATAAATGAAGAAGAAGTCCTTATTCCGCCAATGTTGATTCAACCTTTTATTGAAAATGCAATAGTGCATGGTTTAAAAAAGAAAATAAATGGAGGCAAACTCATTATAGGGTTGAAATTATTGGACGACAAAGTTTTGAACTGTACTATCCATGATAATGGTTTGGGTTATGAAACAAATCAGAAATTAAAGACAGAATCTGGACATAAATCAGTTGCTATATCAGTGACCAAAGAAAGATTAGAAAATTTGTTAGAAAAGAAATATCACCCAGCAGTAGTTATTAATCAGATTGATGAAAAACTTGGCGGAACAATCGTAGCATTAAAAATCCCAATTGAATACAATTTTTAAATATTTGAAATAAAATGAAAGCAGTTATTATAGAAGATATGCCAAGTGCACTGGAACTTTTAACAAAAGATATTGGAGACTATTGTTCTGAAATTAAAATTATTGGCAATGCCGATGGTGTCGTTTCTGGGGCAAAACTTTTGCGTAAACTGCAACCGGACATCATTTTTCTAGATATTATGTTAGGAGATGGAACAGGATTTGACCTTTTGCAGATATTGCCAGACTTGAAGTCCAAAATTATTTTTGTTACTGCATCTGATGAATTTGCTCTTCGAGCTTTCAGATATGCAGCAGTGGACTATTTATTAAAACCAATAGACCCTGAAGAATTGGTGACAGCAGTGAAAAGAGCAAAGGAACAACTGGAACATTCTCAAGAAAGCATTCAATTATTGAATGAGACAATCAATAAACCAAATGAATTGCCGAGAAGAATTTCTTTACACACTTTGGAAAAGATTATTGTTGTTGAAATAAAAGACATTATTCATTGCCAAGCAGAGGCAAATAACACCATATTTTATTTAAAAGATAGGCCAAAGGTTTTTGTCACGAAAACGCTTAAATATTTTGATAAAATTTTAGAGCCTCATGGGTTCTCTCGAATTCATCAATCTCATTTAATCAATATCGAATACATACATGCTTTTTTGAAAAAAGATGGGGGCTACATAAAATTAAACAATGGTGACGAAGTCCCGGTTTCGGTTAGAAAAAAAGCAGAAGTGCTAGATTTGTTGGCGAAAATGTAAATGTTATTCCTTTTTTTCTTCTTCTATTTTTTTCATAGCTGGAATTCCTCCACCTGAACATGGCCCTATGCTGGCTTCAAAAATCAATCCATCTGCTTTTGCCTGAAAATAAGCATTTGAATGTTTGGATAATGATAATTAGCTAAATTTTTAAACAAAAAAACCCACTATCCGTAATGGAAAGTGGGCTAAAATTTTAACCATTTGATGATTAATACTTATTCTATTCCGCCTCTTTTCGATTTGGATTTTTTAGAATTTGTGGATTGTTGTCTGGTTGGGGCGGATTTTTTGTTATTCACGTTTGATTTTTGTTTTTGAACATTAGTTGACCTACTATTTGTTGCTGGAGCAGAACGTTGTGTTCTGTTTTGAATTCCAGAATTTGAATTGGATCTACTTTTTTGAACAGGTGCAGTTTTTTGTTCTTGCCTATTGTTACTTTTAACAGATGGTTTTGACACAGAATTTCTTGAAGATTGTGCTTGGCCTTTAGAAGTCATTTCATGATTTCTAGTTTGCGATCTTTTATTGTTTTCAGAAGAAAGCACTTTTGATTTATTATTAGAATTCTGCTTCTGACTATTCCTTTGCACATTTGGAGATTCTTTTCTGCTTGGAACCTTATTATTTGTTTGACTTTGATTTATTCTGCTACTTGAAGTTTGGTTATTATTTCTTGGTTCTTGCGCTTTCCTAATTTCAGTAGTTGGTGTTCTTCCTGCATTATTTGAACTTCGAACTTGTGCATCCTTTCTTACATTCGGTGTCACATTTCTGCCTGTTCCATTTTCATTAACGTTGGATCTACCTCGTGGTGCCTCTACTTGATTACGATCATGTTTGGAAAGATTTCTATTTCCATCATTATAATTTCTTTCATTATTGTAATAACTTTTTTCAGTTCGATAAATAGGTTTTTTACCATGTTTCACCCTAATTGTATTAGAATGGACTACTACTTTATTGCAATACGATCTGTATGGTTTGTAAAAATGATGAACATTGATAACTCTATGAACATGGACTACATGATAATGTCTATGGTATATTTTTATTCTTGGTCTATAAACATTCCAACTGTATTGATTCCAAGGACTCCACCAAGTTGGGTAATATTGCCATCTGAATGGTGAAATATATACTATATAATCCCGATCAAACATGGATTGAACAGCAGGCCAGTAATATACGTTTACATAATCGTTTTTATAGTTGTAATTTCTTGTTGAGCTGGAATAATTTGAATCATCATAGGGCTCTACAATAACTTCCTCGCCATATAAGTCTTCGTCCCCGATTATTTGTAATATTGCATTGCGTCTTCCCACTTTTTCTATTTCGATAACGGCCACATCCTGAACCTCATATCTATCAATAGGAACTTGAAGAATAATAGCGTGAAAGTCTCCTTGTCTTCTGTGTTCGACTCGGATATAATCTATTCTTCCATCATAATCTAAATCCAAATTGTTAACATAACTATCTTCAGAGTTGAGTTTTCTTTCGAAATCATTTATTGATCTAGAACTTTTAAACAAGTCTATAGCACCTTCTAAACTAAAGTAATCTCCTTCATATCCTGATCGTTCTGACCCATATTGGGCGCTGGTTATGGAGATAATTGTTAAGGATAACAACCAACTTAATATTACTTTTTTCATAATTATTGTTTTATTTAAGTTAAAAAGATGCCTGAGTTTTCATTCTCATACTATAAATAAGACCTCTAGTATAATTGAAAGTTGTACTATGCAGCAGACTTTAAATTAACATTAACATAGGTTAAGGAAATGTGATATTTGAAAAAGAGTCATAATCAGTAAGCATTACTATATAATGTGCAGAACAATTAAAATCAAATAGGAATTTTTAATTATCTTTCTTAAGAAAATTAACTTTCAATTTTTGTATTTCTTAACTAAAGCTATTTCATTTAAAAAAACTTTCGATGATAAATAAGACAAAATTAGCAATGGAAGCATTTGATAAATATGCATTGAAGTATCAAGAAGTGCATATGAATATTGAAAGATACAAAGCCTCCATTGATATCTTTTGTGAAAACATTGAAAATGAAAGTGGCAGAATATTAGATGTTTGCTGTGGACCAGGAAATATTACTAAATATTTGCTTGAAAAAAGGCCAAACTTTAAAATTCTTGGCATTGACCTCGCTCCTAGAATGGTAGCATTGGCTGAAGAAAATAACCCTCAAGCTGAATTTCAGATTATGAATTGTAAATCAATTGCTGAGTTAGACAAACAATTTGATGGCATAATGTGTGGATTTTGTTTTCCTTATTTATCTAAAAAAGAGGCTTTAAAATTTATAAGTGACGCATCAAATATATTGAGCTCGAATGGAGCTATTTATATTAGCACTATTGAAGGAGATTATAATAAATCAGGGTTTGTTACTTCAAGCGAAAGTAAAGAAGATAAAATTTTTATGCATTATTATCAAGCTAATTTCTTGATAAATCGATTAAAGGAATGCGGATTCACTAATGCAGAATTTAATAAAATAGAATATATTGATAGACATGGAGCGCTTGTCAAAGAGTTGGCAATCAATGCAAGAAAATAACTTTTTTTGTAGTAAAACACACAGAATATTGATTTAAACCATTATCCCAAAAATTACTTTTTCAGATATTTTGACCTTAACTTATTTTCAACTTTATACATTTGATCCTGATCAATTCCATGCAATATTATTTTCAACTGATAGGATTCCTGATTTTCATTTTTATGCTCAAAAATAAGTTTTTGATTTGCAATAACCCAAGGCATAGAAACAATTATTGACTTTAATTTTTGTTTTTCCAACTCTATATCACAAGGTTTTTGTATAAGTATTTCTAAAGAATGACTCAATACACCAGTCCGCGGACTTGATCTAATAATGGTTGAATCTGAAAATTTAAAGTATGGAATTAACATTGTTGCCCCATCTTCTAATTGCATTTCTAAAGCCAAATTTCGAAATGACTTAATCACACTTTGTTTTCCTTCGAACATAATACTTTGGCCAATGTTAAAATCGTGTCCTAATTGATAAAGCAAACCTTGGAGAAAATTTGAAATGTTTTTCCAAAGTAAGCCAGTAAATATTCCTGTCAATACTAAGCCAATTAAAGGATTGCTAAGAATAGTGCTTATTGCAAGTGCAACAATAAATAGGGTCCAAAATAGCTTTTCAAAAATTAGAACCCTATTCGAAATTTTTGAAGACTCAGAATTTGAAATATTATTGCTTAAATATATTTTTTTCCATATGTACATAACTACTGCAACCCCTAGCCCAAGAAATATTGTCCATAATAAAATTAAATAATTTGACTCTAAATAATTTTTCATTTTTTTATACCTTATATCAAACTAAATTCTGAAGCTTTTTTGATGACCCAAACAGTAATCAATGGATTCAATCTGTATGCGCTTCCCATTATATTTTCAATAACACCATCTGCAGCTAATTTACTAATTATTATTTCGGCTTTGCGGCGATCTTTGTAATCGAATAAATGTTGAATTCGATCTGCATCCAAGTGTTTATGAATTAAAAATTGAGAAAGTAGAATTAATAATTCTTTATCACCTAAATCTGGCAATACTTTTTTCAATAGATAATCCATTGAAATAATATCTTCTTTATATTCTTTGATATTATTGATCCATTGGAGTAGGGCGATTCCAACAATTCCATTTGAACTTTGATAATATCTGTCAATTAATTTCCTACTTTCTTTTGATGAAAAATCGTTTTCAATTTTGTCATTAATTGCAAGTCTTAAACCGCTAGATTCATGCCTTTGAAACAATAAAGATTTTAATTCTTTTTGACCAAAATTGCTTAGGAATATTTTTGACCCAGTCAAATATTCTAAAAGCCCTTGTTGTTGCATAATTAGAAATGCATAATTATTACAACTTAATATAAAGCGATAAGAAGACTTATATTCATTCACTATATTCAAGATATATTTTATTAATTTTCCTTCTTGATCATTTCGGCTCCACCATAATTCTAAGTCTTCAATTATAAAAATGGAATTTTTCGCTGCTTCACTAATAATATGCTCATTAGAGGTATTTGATTGTAATTGCTTTTGTAAAGTTTTTAAAAAATCAGCAATATTCGTAGAACCATTCATAGGAGCTTGAATTCTTATAATGTTATTATTTTGAAATTCATTGGCAATAGCATCCGCAAAACTTGATTTTCCAGACATAGGTTCGCCAAGAATAACAATGCAATGTTCGTCAACATTTTCAGAATTAAGCAAAGTCATAGCTTGGTTTAATTCAAGAGTTCTATTTTTTAAATTTGATTTAGAAATTGCTATTCTTCCTAAATATAGCTGCTTATAATAAAATGGGAGGACATCAATAATTGTGGAATCTGTAGTCAAATCTTCAACAAATTTTTTCAGGTTATAATGTACGTCAGAATCTTGATTTCTTAAATCATTTTTTTGCTGAATGTGATTGGTTTTTGACGCAATGATATTGCCATAATTTTCAAATATATTTTGTGTTTTGCTTCCCAAATTGCTCATCCATTTTTGGAAATTATTCTTCTCTGACTTTTGGATTAAAGGAAGTGACCTAATAGCATATTCTATAATTGATGGCGTATTAAGAGTGGACAAGCTGGTATGTAATACATCATTCAAGCTTTCCCTTTTACTTTTATGTTCACTGTTTAATTGAGCATTCAATTCGTCAATTAGAGTTTTCAAGGAAAGAAATTTGGAAGGCAAATCAAAAAGATAATTTTCGTACTTTATCATGCTAGACTTATAAGCCAATTGATTCAATTCGAATTGCAATTTGCTTAAGACCTCCATGCACTCTTGATAACTTGAAAGAAATTGTTTAACCAACGGTTGTTGCAACTTTTCTTGGATAATATATTTGTATGCAGCATTAGCATCAATATTAATAGTTTCAATATTGTTCATTTCTATTTCCCGAAAATGTGATAATATATCTGGTTCGATGAGTTCTATTTTATGGGATAAAATTTCACCTAAGGAATCTAATTGATTCATTAATTCCTGAATTAGAACTTCATCATATGTCAAACTTTGGTATATATCAGGAATATCTTGAGCATCAATATTTGAATTTTGTTCATTAATTGAAATCCATTCAATTACTTTATTTAATCTGGAAAAGGATTTTTCATACATAGAAGTCGAAATTTCCTGTTCTATATTTTCTCCAATTTTTCCAATTCCCACTTTAATTATTTGCAACCTTAAGTCATTTTGTAACTGCCCTAAAAGCAAAGTTTGTGCATGTTGCCAATTTTCTTTATAAGTAGTTATTTTTTCAGTTATGACCTTTAATTGCTTTGAGGTAAATTTTTTATGCTGATTTTCTGCAAAGGTTTTTGGATTTTCAATACTTTGAATTAATGAATGGATTGCTAATCTTCCATTGTTAATCACAGTATTGTATAATATTTCAAATTTATTATTGATGAATATCGAAATTTGTTCAAAACTTTGATCTAGATGCGCTGTATTCTGATTTTTTGATTCGGAAATGATTTGAAGACTTTCAGTCAAACTGGTTTTTAAAGTGTCTAAGATTTCTTTACAATATAAACCGAATAAATTTTGAGTTTGATAAATAGAATCAAAATACTGCGTAGTAAATATTTTTTTTGTTTTATTTCTAAACGGTATTTTATTTTCAAAAACAACCAATTTTTCGGCAGCAGAATTTATTATTCTATTCGTCAAACTTAAAAAACCTGATTGCATTTTAGCAAGCCGTTCTTCTAAATAAGGAAGGTCTTCTTTCTTAAATCTTTCAATTTGATTGATATAATCATTTAAAATATTTTCTTTTATTTCTTTTAAATCTCTATGGTCATTTTCAATTGAAAGTTGCCCAATTATTTTATTAAAACAATCTTGAGCCAATGAATTGTACAAATTCTTAAAAGAAGCAATTTCTAATTCATGAAGTTCAAGTGCATGTGATTCGATTTCTTGTAAAAATATTTTATAATATGTGCGTAGATTTTTATCTTTTGGTTCAATAATTTCGATCAATTTGGGCTTGAAAGTTACCTCTGTAGTGAGGCTAACATCATTATTTGCCAAGTCAAATGATTCATCTTCTCCTAATATAGAACTTGATTTTACTAATAAAGTGGTTCCCAATATTCCAAACATTTCCGTAGTGTTATCTACAAAATCTTTCTCTTCACCTTCAGCTATAAAAGGAATGCCAGCAATTATCAAGTCAGCTTCGAGACTATTGTTCTTCATCAAATCATACGGAGACTTATTTTCCAAGTAATTGTTAATTACTTTTACTGTAGCTTCAATTCTATAATTATCCAATAATTGGTGAATCTTTCTTTCAAATCCTTCTTTTATCGTATTGTTGATAAGCAGAACTCTAATTGAGGCCTTTTGCCATTCTTCAGAAATGGACATGAATTTTAATAAATTTAAGGTGAGCTCTATATTGTTCTGCAAATTGTGCCACCAAACATCAATTTTTTTATATTTTCCAAATTTTTTATTCCAATCGTAATCAAGATATAGCACATTATAATCCAGTTCAATAAGTTTTTGATTCATTTGTGCAAACATGGTCGGATTTGCAGTATTTTTTGCCCATCCCAACAATATTGTATTTGGTTCAATTCCTGAAAATCCATAAGTGCTGGCTATAGTTTCAATACCAACATATAAGTTTTGGACTTCTTGTTGACGACCAAAAATTCCGTTTTTCAACAGCATGGGGTCTTGAACAGATTGTTTATGTTTTGGAAATAAAGTTGTGGCCTCAGGATTTTCAATCAAATGAAAATTTGATATCATTCCAACTTTTCCTCCAATGACTTTTGCAATTTCTATTAAGTGAGGTCTTGTTTCTACAGTTCCACTAAAAAGAAGAATATTAGGTTTCCAATTTCTTTTTGCATCATCCGTTTTGTCCATTCTTTTCAACCCAGTAAGTACAAGTGAAGACCATACGCTATGCCAAATGTCTCCGGACCCCAAAGCCAATTGCTTTCTTTTTAAGTAGGCATAAATGCCCCCAATAATAAGAAAGGCAGCAAACATTGCCATCATATCCAATTTGAACATAACTGTAAAAGTTGCCAAGAAACCGACCAATCCAATCCATCTTTTTACTTTAAATGTGGGATTGAAATCTGCACTAGCCCAGCTTTCTAAAAAGAATGAAAGATTGATAAAGCCATATGCTGCGAGATAAAACATAGAAACGATTCTAGCAATTAAGTCCAATTCTCCAATTAGAACGCCACCTTCTGCAATCAAAATAGTAAGAAAAAGAGCATTTCTTGGTTCATTATCAGCTCCAAAGCCTTTACCAAAAATTGCAGGAGTGATTTTGTCTACGGACATTGCTTGAAGAA
Source organism: Bacteroidota bacterium (assembly GCA_024642705.1). Lineage (GTDB taxonomy): Bacteria > Bacteroidota > Bacteroidia > Chitinophagales > Saprospiraceae > Portibacter. The sequence continues at coordinate 25,414 of JAHEAQ010000062.1, forward strand.
TTCGAGGTCCCCCTAAAATACCTCCTAATGCAGAAGATAATGTCGCGCCCCAAATTCCAAAAACTACTGCAGGAGCAAAAAGAGCTATTTTTGATAATATATTGTAATCCGAAACTAATGTTTCTGAGTTAATCGCATTGGCTATAAAAACGGCTAAAACAATATAGATCAAAAAACCAACAATTATCGCTGCTATAGTACCAGCTGGAATTGATTTTTTGGGATCTTTTAAGTCACCAGACATCGCTATTCCCGCAGTAAAGCCAGTAACAGCAGGGAAAAATATTGCAAACACTGTAGCCATGGGAACACTCGATTCGTTCCCAAAATTAGATACTTCTATTGGTGCAAATTCCCAAGAACCCAAAAATATGGAAACTAAGGAAATGGCAATTGCCCCCATAATAATATATTGCGTTTTGATAGCAAATGCCGTGCTAATTAAAGCTAAAATTGCAAGAACAATCAAAGCAATTGTTCCCCCAATTCTCAATACATTTATTGTTATTTCAAAGCCAATATAAGAAGTAAAACTTTCGGCAAATCCGATTAAATATAATGCGATACTCAATGCTGTACCAACAAATAATGTACTACCAATTGCACCTCCGATTGGTAATCCTAGGCTTCTTGATATTACATAATATACGCCTCCAGGTCCAACTTTTTTATCTGTTGCAATAGAAGAAATGCTTAATCCAGTAGTAACTGAAATAATGTGAGCTATACAAATTATTATTATTGTCCCATACAATCCAGCATTTCCTACCACCCATCCCAGTCTCATGTACATAATTACACCCAAAATGGTAAGAATAGAAGGTGTAAATACGCCTCCGAATGCCCCGAATTTCTTTGCTCCCGCCATTACTATTTTTTATATATCCTGAATCCAAATTCAAAGCTATAAATTAATTGCTAAAATGGATTTGGTCTTAATTTATTATTGCTATCCCTAATCATATACTTTACAATTTATCTTAGATGTAAATAAAGTAAAGTTAACATATTTTCTTTTTCCTCTTCATTTTTAGAAATTGAAAGACATTTAGCACAAAATCAATTGGCTTTATCATATTTTATTTTTGAATTAAAAGAAGCGAAAGCCAAGTGTTAGATAGAACTTATTGTGTTTAAATAAATATAGCAGATTAAAAAATGTATTTAATTAAAGTATATTTTTTGGTGTTTTTTGGTATTTTGAATTGTAGTTTTTATAAATCATTTAAATTGGATAATATCATGCTCTTAATTTCTAATAAATGTTAAAAAAAGTAACTTTTCCTATTATTCTCCTCCTTTTGGGAATTGTATTTTTTATTAGTCCAAATTTCAAACAAATTGCTGCCGGGGTTGCAGTTTTGCTTTTTGGAATGATCATGTTAGAAGATGGATTTAAAGCGTATGTAGAAGGGCCTTTGCAAAAGATCCTTAAAAATGCAACCAATAAGTTGTACAAAAGCTTGGGCCTTGGATTCTTGGTAACAGCGCTTTTACAATCGAGTTCGCTCATTTCGGTTATTACTATTTCTTTTATAAGTGCTGGATTTATTGGGCTGAAGGCTGGTATTGGAATAATTTTTGGGTCAAATATTGGTACTACGATTACAGCTTGGTTGGTTTCTTTTTTTGGATTAAAAATTGATGTTTCTGCTTTTGCACTTCCAATGTTGGCATTTGGAATTTTATTTGTATTTCAGAAATCTAAGAAATTAAAAGGTTTGGGAAATGTGCTAGCTGGATTAGGATTTTTCTTTCTAGGAATACAATTTATGAAAGTTGGATTTGAAGTATACAATGAAAGTATCAATTTAGCAGATTATGCAATGCCTGGATTTTGGGGTTTAATTGTTTATACTTTTATTGGAATTGTAATTACATTAATTCTTCAATCCAGCAGTGCAGCAATGGCATTGATATTAACTGCTCTTGCAGCTGGACAAATCTTTTATGACAATTCTTTGGCATTAGCAATTGGTGCCAATATAGGAACCACTATTACTGCAATTTTAGGATCATTAAGCGCAAATATTTCTGGTAAAAGATTAGCAGGAGCGCATTTTGTTTTTAATCTAGTAACTGGAATAATGGCGTTAATATTCATTATACCATTAGGACATTTTGTTAATTTTTTATCCTCCTTATTTCACGTTAGCCCTGAAAATTACATTATCAAATTGTCTTTATTTCATACCATTTTCAATATTTCTGGTGTAATATTAATGGTGCCATTTATTAATTTATTGGTTAAATTACTTTATTGGTTTTTCCCTGAAAAAACACAAGAAGACCAAGATATTGATTACCCAATTTATCTAAATGATAGCATCCTAGGCTTTCCACAAACGGCAATTAAAGCATTACTAGACGAAAGTAAGAGATTGTTTGAAGATGCTACTTTTCAAATTGTTTCTCATGGTCTTAATCTTCACAGAGATGATATTAAAGGTGAAGAAAAAATTAAACATCTTGTTAAACATTCAACAGATGACATGAATGTGGATGTAGAAGATTTGTATTACCATAAAGTAAAAATAATTTACAGTAAGATTATTAAATATGCCACTCTTGCACAAAGTAAGTTTTCCCTTTCTGAAAAATCTATGGAATATTTTACAACCATTAAACTAGCAAATAGGAATATGGTTGAAGCGATAAAAGACACAGCACAATTAAGTAGTAATGTCAAACTTTATATGACTTCAGACAATAAATACATGAAGAAAGAATACAATAAGTTAAGAGAAAAAGTATCAAAAGTTCTTCGTGAAATTTATCATACCAGAAAAGATGAAAATCCTATAACTCATTTGCAGAATTTAGAAAAACTTAAAATTAAAGCAAAAAAAAGCGATGTCTTGTTTGATGGAACTTTAGATAAATTGATTCGAGAAAATCATATAACTAGCAATATGGCTACTTCACTTGCAAACGATAGTGATTTGGTTGCAAGTATAAGTAAGAAATTAATTGAAGCTGCAGAGTTATTGTATATTCATATTGATACAATCTTGCTTACGACTAAGGATGAAAATAATCTTAAACCATAGTTCCACACTTGCTCCATGTAGATGATACCTTAAAAGCAACGAAAATTTGGTTTTATTTTTTATATTGTTATAGCTAATTAAACATTTCGTTTATTTTTAATTATTATCATTTTTCATGAAAGCCCAATTTTATATTCCTGAACATTTTAAGGATTTTATAAAAGTCATTTGGGAGCAGAAGTCTAGTTCTTCCCAAAAATGGCAAATATTACCTTCAGGAAGCATTGAATTGATCTTTAATTTAGGAAATAAAATGGATAATGTTGTTGGGAAAAAATTAGGTGATTCATTTAACCCAACTGAAAATTTTTGTTTTTTATCTGGCCTACACACCAAACCATTGTATATGGAATTTGCTGATTTCCATGTAATGGGCATACAAATGGAGCCATTGGCGGCTAAAGTATTTTTTGGAATTCCATGTAATGAACTTCAAGATTGGGCCATTCCGGGAGAATATTTGATCGACAACTTAAGCCAAATTGAAGATAATCTAAGATGCTTACCAAATTTTCACGAAAGAATCAATTGGCTAAATAGTTTTATTGCAACCAAAAAATTAGATTTCAATGATTTTAACGAGGCTGTAAAAATCAATAACATCCTCAAAAAAGCGGTGCAAAATCGAAAAGACGGCAAGCCTTTCAAAATTGAAGATTATACTGGTTACTCAAGAATGCATACTCATAGAATTTTTAAAGAATGGTTTGGATTATCTCCTGGTAAAACAATTTCCTTGCATCAATTTACCAGCACCATTAATCAAATGCATTTCAATACTGCAAGCTTAACAAATTTAGGTTTGCAAACAGGTTTTTATGATCAAGCTCATTTTATTAGAAACTTTAAGGAGTTTGCTCACATGACTCCAGGCCAATACAAGAAACAAATGACCCATTTACCTGGACAACTTAATTTTTAATACGCTCATGTTACAAATGTACAATTTTACATTGGTTGCTTTTTTTAGTTTAGCAGTTCAATAAAATGTAAAATATGGAAAATCAATTGACAACTTTTAATTCAAAATGGGGATATTATTCAATTTTTGGCGCCGTAAGCATGCTTATTGGTGCTGCATTATGGGGCTCAACTGGGACTGATCTCTGGGCTGCATTGGCAAGCAATACTATTGATTCGTACCTGTCTGCTTTGGCTCCAGTCAAAACTCAACTAGCGGCAAATACCAGTTTTTGGATTTTAGGAGTAATTTTATTTGCAGTTGGTATTTTTATAATGGGAGATCTTTGCACTAAAAACAAAGGCTTAGGAACTTTGGCAAAAATTTGCGGAAATATTGGCGCAAGTTTAGGAATCGTATCTTTTTTGATTATGCTTTCTATTGCAATACAAATAGCTCCTGACAATTCTCCATCCGCCGTATTGATTGCAAAAACGATTGGTTGGATTGGTGCAAATATGGATTCTTTAGCAACCATATTATTGATTGGTGCCTCTCCGTTAATATTGTCATTAGGAGGAAGTAACGATTGGGTTCCTAATTGGTTGGCAATTTGGGGTTATATTGCCGGATTGGTGGGTTGCTGTGCTATCATCGGATTATTTGTGCCTAGTCTATCTTTTTTTGCATTTGTTATTCTTCCTTTTGGAATAGGATGGCATATCGCAGCTGGTGTGGTTGTAACCCGCAAAAAATAATAGGAAGGATTTTTGGGTTGAATAATTTTCAACCCAAAAATTCAAGAACTTCTCTATTTTCACAATTCTCTGATTAAAGGCCGCACCTACGGAGCTCAAGCTTATTATTACATTTCTTTTTACAAACAGTGCGCCCCGATTGGGGCTAAATAATCCCGGAGGGATGAACTGTTTATAGCAAAGTATAACAATTACAAAATAAGCCCCAGAGGGTCGACCTCTTCAAAACCCCTTATTTCAAAGTAGTTTGAAAGATTTTTATTGTTTATTCAGACATCATTGAATTAGAATTTAAAATAGGAAAGTATTTCTTATAAGCAAAGTTGAATATTGAACCTAGGAAATAAATCATTTGGGCATAAAATATATCTTTTCATTTTTTGATTGAGCAAAAAAGAAGCAAAAAATTCCCTTTTCCAAAGGCATTTTTCCTTGTTTATAGCAATGAAGTATAATTTTTCGAATTCGAATTCCTTCGATTTAACTAAATTTATTTCTCAAGGAAAACCAGAAATAAAAATCGGAAAATCTGTCCAAGGCTTCCCGATTTTCTGCGATTCAAACCCGAATTATTCATTAGGGCTTCGTTATGAGACTTGAAAAAGCAATAAAATTGGAAGTTTTGCGAGGGAATTATAGTTCCCGCTATGGTGACCGAGGAAAACTTAACACAGTGACCAATTTTGCAGCATTTTCAAGTTGTAATAGATGGTCTAATGGATATTTCGGGTTCAACTCTATATGCTGTTGAAAAACACTTCTTAAATATAATTTTAATAATCAAATGGAAATTGATAATTGATGGAATTCTTTTATCTGTTAAGTTCAAAATTTAACCTCGTAAATCTACTTCAATGGGAGTTATTATTTCTACTTAATGGTTTGAATTTGTTAACCTCAAAGTTCGATTTAATGTAAAAGAAATTTTTTCATTTTTTGAGTGAGCAAAAAAGAAGCAAAAAATTCCCTTTTCCAAAGGCATAAACCATGATTCTAGATTTGGTATCATAATTCTCTGATTAAAGGCCGCACCTACGGAGCTCAAGCTTATTATTACATTTCTTTTTACAAACAGTGCGCCCCGATTGGGGCTAAATAATCCCGGAGGGATGAACTGTTTATAGCAAAGTATAACAATTACAAAATAAGCCCCAGAGGGGCGACCTCTTCAAAACCCCTTATTTCAAAGTAGTTTGAAAGATTTTTTATTGTTTTGTCAGACAACATTGCTTTATTACAGAAAAAAATAACTTTTATGCGTT
>JAHEAQ010000008.1:0-64772 GCA_024642705.1 Bacteroidota bacterium
AAGATGAATGTTTGACTAGAACGGTGAGATTTACAAGTACATCAAATAATCCTTACGATTTGTTTATTGATGGTGAATACCAATTAAAAATAGACGGAAATTCATTCCTAGAACTTGATTTGCCTGAAGAAAAGTATAACGGCAAAGTAGTTCAACAAAGTGGATTTCTTCTATTTCCAATAATTGTTGAAAAAACTTTGAATGTTTTTGGTTGTGAAGAAAGTCAATGGATATTCCCATAATTGGTTTGATTGTTTGGACTTATTATAATCAAAAGGCTAAAAATTTGAATTTCCTTTCTTTTCAGTAAGCCATGATGGAAAATGCTTAAAGCATCAAAACAAACAAATTTTGAAAATCCAAAATCCCTTTCTATTATTAAAACAGAACCATAATAGCTCGTAAAAAATTTTTGCGAATAAGTTAAAATTGAATAATTGACTTAAGATATTCTTATATGCAATAGTTATTCAGCACAATAGTATATCGGTATGAATGAATTTACAAAAAAATATTTCACCCAAATCAGAAATGCGTTTAAGAAAGGTCTTGAATATCTTAAGAATAATTATGATTTGAACAAAACCGATTCTTTGGAGTCCTAAAGATTTCAAGGATGTATAGTCAAAAAATCAAATATGCTTAAAAGAAAAATAGTTAGGCTTTATTCAATTAAATATATCTTTTTTATTTGAGAACTAAATATAAAAGTGAGCGTAATGCAAGAATCCCTGCTTTAAGGTAAACTGTCGGTTCACTTGCTATAATTAAGCTCCATTTGAAATTAAAAAAAGATATTAAGCCAGCCCACGCGAACGATCTGCTTTCGGTTCAGTTTTTATAACGCCTCCACCTTTATTCCTGCGGACCAAAACTTCATTCTTCTTAAATAGGTGCTTTTATATATTTTATCAATATTAGATAAAAAACAATGTGTGGTTGTCATAACCGTATAATATAAAGTCAATCTGTCAAAATAACTTTATGGTATCCTTAACCTTTGTATTATGTTATACACTAAAGTAGATTTCACAGACCATATTATAAAAAATTATACTTGGAATAATGTAATAAAACAACTGTCTCTAGCAACATGCGCTGGATTTGGACCATGGGCTACCCAAAAACTGAGATTTTATATAGAAAATTTTTCAGAATTTAATGGAATAGCTGATTTACTGGACGATTTTTTTGACAATATTTTGTGGCAATTATCTATCAAAACTCAAATAAATCTATTAACTAAACTATACTCCAAATTTACACACGAGCAAATAATTGAAATTTTTGATAAAATTGAAAATATACACATAAAACTAGAACCAAAAATGAAAGCTTTGGAATTGGGTGAGCTTTTGGAAATGTTTGAAGAATTGGAAATTTTAAAAATAAAAGCACGACGAATGAGTATTTATGGCTTTGGCTTGTGCGGTATAATATTGCATTTGTATTTTCAAATTTGCTCTGAACTATTAAAAAGATCTGCAATAAATCAATCTTCTAACAAAGTCGAATTCCAAAAAAAATGGTTGGACTATATGTTTTTAGAATTATTGGAATGCCATAGATTCTCTAACCGAACAATAATTTACTTTAATAAAATGAATGAAGAAAGAGTAACCATCCGCGCAGATCAACTTTCTAAACTGCAGGTATATGTAAACGGCCAACCTTGTAATATTTGTGCAGAATTAACAGATGAGTTAAGATCTACTTTGCTTCCTCAAACCTTTGCTGAAGCTGAAACATTAAAGAGAACAGTAGTTTTAACTCTGAATAGTAATTTTCATTCAAAATTTATTACGCCATTTGTTTTTTGTAACCAACAATATGGAAATTATTTCGAAAAATTAAAAGTTGGATTATTGGATACTTCTTCTTGAGAAGGAGTGACATTTGCCTTATATTTTATTTTTGAGAGAAGACTCCATAATTATAATTGAATAAACTTTTTTTCATTCTATGCTGCTTCTCTACAAATCAGTAACCGAAAAAAGTTTTTTCTTTCCAATGCAAAGTTTTATTTATTTTTTCATTCAAAAAATCAAGAAATTTTGAATGACGAAATTAATTATAATCCAGTTTACAACCTGTCTTTTCTTCTTTTACTATTTCTCAACTTTTCAAATTTGAAAACACTGCTTATTAATTAACCAATTCACGAATCGTTCGATTCAGGTTGCAATATTAGCGTTTGAGTAATAAAGAATTTAAAGAAGGCAATATCCTCCTTAGATTTAGAATACGAATTAATTAAGTATATGCGAATTATACTTTTATAATTCTATAATTAATCCACTCACTAATATAATATGATGAAATTATACAATTCTAAAATGAGGACCTTAATCATAGTTTGCTCATTATTCTTTACTAATCTGATATATTCCCAATCTGATATTCAATTGGTGAATAATGAAACACTTGGAAAAATCCTTGTGGACAGCAATGGAAATACTTTATACTATTTTACCAGAGATGCTGCAATCGATTATTCCGCTTGTTTAGGCGGGTGTGCGTCAACATGGCCAATTTTTTATGCAGAAGATCCAAGTGTTGGAACGGGTTTGAATCCAGACGATTTTAGTTCTTTTATGAGATCTGATAATGTTATGCAGACTTCTTATCAAGGGTGGCCTTTATATTATTATGCAAATGATACTGTGGTCGGAGAAACAAATGGAGAAGCTAGAGGCAATGTTTGGTTTGTAGCAAAACCTGATTATAGCTTTGTTCTGATGAACGATAGTTTGGTAGGTGCTAATGGTGTTACCTACAATTCAAAGTATGAGCCTAGTTCTGAAGTTGTCCAGTTTTTCACAGATAATAAAGGACGATCAATTTATGGATTTATTGCAGATCGGTATGATGATAATAATTTCACAAAAGAAGATTTTAGTAATGATTCAGTATGGCCTATTTATGGAGCTGATTCATTGGGTGCAATACCATCCACACTTGATAGAAATTTATTCAATGTTATTGATGTATATGGAAGACCGCAATTCACTTATAATGGTTGGCCTTTATACTATTTTATTCAAGATGCTCTACGAGGAGATACTAAAGGAGTTTCGGTTCCTACGCCTGGTGTTTGGCCAATAATGGTAAAAAATATCGATAAAGCTCCTCTTGCTGAAAACGTGTTACTAAAAACGAATGAAAATCTAGGAACTTTGCTTACAGATGCAAATGGCAATACATTATATTATTTCACTAGAGATGCGGGCGATGATTTTTCAGCTTGTTCTGGGGGCTGTGCTGTAACATGGCCAATATTTCACCAAGATACTATTGTGCCAGGAGATGGTCTTGCTCAGTCTGACTTTACCTCTTTTATCCGGGCCGATGGTACCATGCAATCGAGTTATAAAGGATGGCCTCTATATTATTACGCGAATGATACCATAACTGGTGAAACCAATGGTGAGGGTCGAGGCAATGTATGGTTTGTAGCAAAAGCGGATTATAGCATTATGCTAATGAATGATAGTTTGGTAGGTGCTGATGGGATTACTTACAATTCAAGTTATGAAGCAGGATTAGAAGTAATTCAATTTTTTACGGATGAAGAAGGGAGGTCTATTTATACTTTTATGAACGACAAAAATGGTATTAATAATTTCACGAAAGAGGATTTTAGCAATGATCCTGTTTGGCCAATTTATGGTGGCGATAGTCTTGGAAGTATTCCAACCACTTTAGATCGTGATTTGTTCGGAATAATTGATGTGTATGGAAGGCCACAATTTACGTATAAAGGCTGGCCTTTGTATTATTGGGGACAAGACAGTCAGCGAGGTGACACAAAAGGTGTTTCCGTTCCAACTCCTGGAGTATGGCCAATTACTACACAAAGCATTGAATCTGCTCCATCCGACAAGGATATTATGATTAAAATAGATGAGAACTTAGGAGAGATTCTGGTTGATGCCTATGGAAGTACTTTATATTATTTTACAAGGGATGCAGGAAATGATTTTTCAGCATGTTCGGGAGGATGCCTAACATCCTGGCCAATTTTTAATGCTGAAGAGCCAGCAATTGGAGATGGTTTGGATGCAATTGATTTTAATACTTTTGAAAGAGCTGATGGAACAATGCAAACCAGCTATAAAGGATGGCCACTTTATTATTATGTTAATGATACAGTTATTGGTGAAACCAATGGTGAAGCAAGAGGTGGAGTTTGGTTTGTTGCTAAACCAGATTACAGTATTATGCTTATGAATGACAATTTAGTAGGAGCAGATGGTAATACTTATACAAGCAATTATGAACAAGGATCTGAGGTTGTCCAATTTTTTACTGATGAAGAGGGAAGGACCATATATATATTCATAATAGATAGCCTTGACAATAATAATTTCACCAATGAGGATTTTAGCAATGATCCAGTTTGGCCAATTTATGGTTCTGAGGAATTAGGTGCTATTCCTTCAATATTAGATAGAAATCTTTTTAATATTATAGATGTTTATGGAAAACCTCAATTTACGTATAACGGATGGCCATTATATTATTGGGGTCAAGATTCATTACGAGGAGATACTTATGGTGTATCTGTTCCTGCTCCGGGGGTTTGGCCAGTAGCCGTCCAAGGATTAGACGTTGCGCCTAGTGCTGAGAACGTATTTATCAAAGCTGACGAGAATTTAGGTAATATTTTAGTAGATGGGAGTGGTAATACTTTGTATTATTTCTCAAGGGATGCTGGTAATGATTTTTCCGCATGCTCAGGTGGATGTGTTAATAATTGGCCGATCTTCCACTCTTTAAATATTACGCCAGGAGAAGGGTTGGAATCTGATGATTTCACATCATTTGTGAGAACTGATGGAGTCTTACAAACCTCATACAAAGGTTGGCCTTTGTATTATTATAAAAATGATATAATACCAGGAGAAGTAAATGGAGAAGCTGTCGGCAATGTTTGGTTTGTAGCTAAGCCCGATTATAGCTTTATGCTTATGAATGATAATCTTGTAGGTGCCAATGGAAAAACATACAACAGCGATTATGAAGAAGGATCAGAAGTAGTACAATTTTTTACAGATGAAAATGGGAGAACTATATATATTTTTATAAATGATAATTTTGATGTTAACAATTTTACCAATGAAGACTTTAGCAATAATGCTGCATGGCCTATTTATGGTGCAAGCGAATTAAAAAGTATTCCTTCTACTTTAGATGGCAGCTTATTTAACATAATTGACATTTTTGGGCAACCACAGTTTACTTACAATGGGTGGCCTCTCTACTACTTTGGACAAGATTCATTAAGAGGTGAAACTAAGGGAGTTTCTGTTCCGACTCCAGGAATTTGGCCAGTAGCTGTCCAAGGATTAGAACCTGCCATCTCTAGTTCTTTAAGTGAAATTATGGGCGGTGCAACGTTTAAAATTGGACCAAATCCATTTGGCAACCAAATATTTATTGAAATTATGGAGGGTAATGTTAAAATGAAAAGTTTAACACTTTATAATAGTATGGGCATTAAAATTGCAGAAGTTTATAAGAATGAATTTTCTAGTTCGAATGACAAATTTGTATTGAGGGGTCTTGATGAATTGGCCAAGGGCCTTTATTATTTAAAAATAATGAATGAAAAAGCAGAAAGTACGACGATTAAATTGATCCATTAAAATGATTATCATATAGTAAATAAGAAAAAGGGAGATTCATATTGTGTCTCTCTTTTTCGTTTATAGATAAAAATGTCTTATAATTGAAAGAGATTGCAATTTTGCAAAATTGATTAGTTTTAAATCATTGGTTATTATTGGTATATGTCGAAATGCCGAGTTGTTTTTCAGGTTTTAATAAAGATATGCTCAATATCACTTTTCTTTCATTCAACTGTGGTTAATGGACAGATTTACAGAGCATTAGATGCTCACGTAGATTTTGTTTCAAGTGCGCCTTTAGAAATAATAAAAGCAAGTAGCGAATCTATGCAAGGGCTTATCGATATTTCCTCTAAACGATTTGCTTTCAAAATATATGTCAAGTCATTTGAAGGATTCAATAGTAATTTGCAAAAAATACATTTTAATGAGAACTATTTAGAATCCAATGAGTACCCAATATCTACTTTTAGTGGCAAGATCGTGGAAGAAATTTTGCAAAGCAAAGGCAATTATAGAGCAAAAGGAATCTTAGAAATTCATGGTATTAAAAGAGAAGTTATAATACCAGTAGATTTAGATATTAGCAATAATGAAATTATTGTAGAAAGTAATTTTAAAGTACGCCTTGAGGATTATGCTATTACAATACCAAAATTGGTATATCAAAAAATAGCCGAAGAAATTCAGGTTACAGTCACAGGACTGTTAATTAGAAGGGAATGAGGAGCATATTTTCTGTAATATTTATTTTTATAATGTCAATTTTGGGAAATGCTCAAGTGCCAAATTGGACAGAAATAGATCTAGGGCAAGAAATTCAACCCAAAAAAATTGCTTTTGATTCTTTAGGTTTCCTTTGGCTTCTTTCTGATAATGGACTATTCAAATATGACGGTATCAATATTCTTAGAAAAATATCACCTTCTTCATCCCAAAAATCATATTTATGTCTTAGTCAGAATGCAAAAAAAGAATTTCAAATAGGAACTGAAACAGGAAGTATTTTGAGCCTAAATCCCTATGATAACAAGCAGTCTGTTCAACAATTCATGAATGATAGTTTGCCAATTACATTCTTAAATTGCCCAGATTTAATCAATGAATGCATAGGAATAAGCTATGGACAAGGCGTTCAGATTGTAAGTAATGGCTTGAGAGAAACGTTAAATGAAGAAGGCCTATTAAAAAGTAATGAAGTCTATAATGCAGAGTTCTTAGAAAAGGAATTTATTTTGTCGACAGATCAGGGCCTGCAAAAATTTTCAATTGAAGATGGAAAAATCATAACAAAGGAAATTTTATTAGATAGACCTTTGCTAGATGTTATCATTACAAATATTCACAGAAATAGATCAGATCTTTGGATTAGTTACTTTTCTAATGCAATAAGCAATATCAATGGAAGCTCTGTTAATCATCTTATTCTACCTTTTAAAGGTAAAATAAGTAAAATTCAATATTTCGAAAACAGTCTTTACCTAAGCTCAGAAGACGGATTATTTGAATATAAAAATAATAGTTGGATCAAAAAATATCCTTTAATAGGTCAGGAAGAAGTGCTTGATTTTAATTTTGATGAAGAGGGAAATGTCTGGATAATCAATGGAAAAAAGAAACTTTTAAAAGCAAGTTTATTATTTCAAAAATTTAATGTTCAAATTTCGCAAATTCAAGCCATACAATTTATAAATAATGAAATATGGATTGGAAATAATGAAGGATTATTCATAGCTAGAGGTAACAAATTAGTTAAAGTTCTGAATAAAAATGTAACATGTTTGGTTTTTCAAGACGAAATCATTTGGGTTGGAACATACTCAGATGGTTTTTATGCCTTGAATCTAAAAGGTCAGATATTAACCAATGAAAAAAAGTGGGAAAACTATGATAATCAATCGGTATTGTCTCTACTTCCTACTTCCGAAGGAATCTATGTTTCTTCATTAACTGGAATTGTAAAGGTAGAATACCAAGATAGATTTGAAAATCCGCATTTTACAAGCTTAAATAAAATTATTGGAGAAGGTTATTATTATCAAATCCTTAAAAATGAGAATGCAATTTATTTTGCCACTGATGGGGAGGGTATAGTTTTATTAGAAAATGATACGGTCATAAAATTTGATCATTTTGAAGACAATAGTAAAATAGAGTCTGTCTATTCTATGGAAATTGACAATAACAACAAATTGTGGTTTTCATCCAGATCCTATGGATTAGGGTACTTGGAAAATGGAAAGGCCTTTAAAAGAAGTCAGCAAAAAACTAGCTCAGATTATTATACAACATTAAAAAAAATATCGACAGGACAAATCATTATGATCCGTTCAGGATCTGTAGATGTATTAAATCCAGATGAAGGAAACATTATTTATCACGAAAAAGAATTGAAATATTCAGAAGAAGCTCCTTTTCTCAATTCTGCAGATGTATCATTCAACAAAGTCTACTTTTCTCACAATGATTTTGTTTATGAATACAATCATTCTTTAAATTTAAGGACATATCCTGATATCCAAATTGACAAAATTCTAGTTAATCTAAATATTGTAGCGGATAAAAATATATTCAAGCAAGAACAAAATAATTTTCAATTCAATTATTCCGGTTCGTGGTTAACAGATCCAACAAGATTGACTTTTAAGTACAAGCTTGATAACTTTGATTCTAATTGGAGATATACAAAAGATAGGTCCGTTTCATATCCTAAATTAGAACCTGGAAAATATAATTTTTATATAAGTGCCTCTGAAAATAATGATTTCAATGGAGGGAAAATGGCTCATTATCAATTTAAAATTTCTAGGTATTTTTATAATACATATTGGTTTTGGGGAATTCTTTTGATTTCTTTGGTGAGTGCATTAATATTATGGCGAGATGATAGAAAACGGATCCAACTCAAACAAAGCGAAATTGAAAGAAAACATATTGAAACGCAACTTTCTAATTTAAAAAGTCAGTTAAATCCTCATTTTTTATTTAATTCATTTAACACTTTGATGGGATTAATTGAAGAAGACCAATCCAGAAGTATAGTTTTTGTAGAAAAACTAACAGATTTTTATAGACAAGTTCTAGAACAAGGAAAAAATCAATTAATTCGTTTAAATGAAGAACTCAAATTAGTGAATATTTATGTGGACATATTAAATGAACGATTTGATAATGCACTTAAAATAACAATGCCAAAATGTGATCTTGATATTTTCATACCTCCTCTTACAATCCAGCTGCTCGTAGAAAATGCTGTTAAGCATAACGAAATTGGCCAAATTAAGAAGTTGAATATTTCGATATATGAAGAACAAGAATTTATTGTCGTAAAGAATAATTTAATCCCAAAAAAATATGAAGTGAATTCCACTGGAAATGGACTTGATAATATCCAAAAAAGATATTTGCTTCTTAACGATAAACCAGTTAAAATCTTAAAAACTGATGAACATTTTATAGTAAGTCTGCCTAAAATTTATTCTACTAAAGTGGCAAGTAAAAATTAAATATTTTCACTTATGAAAGCTGTTATCTTAGAAGACGAAAAATTAGCATCTAATAGATTATTGAGATTGATAAAAGAAGTCAATCCCAATATTATTGTTGAAAAAATATTTGTAAGCATTAGGGCAATAGCCAATTATTTGATTGAAAATGAAGATCAACCTGACATCCTTTTTCTAGATATCCATGTATTGGATGGAAATAGTCTAGAATTATTTAATATTGTTGAGATTAAAAGCAAAGTTATATTTACAACCGCTTATGATGAATATGCAATTAAAGCATTTAGGCATAACGCAACAGATTATTTGCTAAAACCAATCAAAAAAGAAGAATTGGAAGAAGCCATAGGAAGAGCTACTGTATTATCACCAATTAACCTTCCACAAATAAGCAGTAACCCTTATAAAGAAAGAATCCTTATTAGATTTGGCATGAAAATATTAAGCATCAAATCCAATGAAATTGCCTATATATTCTCGAAAAACAAGATTTCTTATTTTTATACCTTTGATGGTAAAAGAACTCCTTCAGATTATAGATTGCAAAATCTTGAAAAAATGCTTGACCCTGCAATATTTTTTAGATTAAATCGACAATTTATAGTTCATTTTGAAGCCATTTCTTCAATCAAAACTCATAATGCATCAAGGGTGAAAATTGAATTGAATCCACCAATTAATGAAGAATTAGTGATAAGCACGGATAAAACAAGAATTTTTAAAAACTGGTTGGATAGGTAGCTTATAATTTTGAAGTTTTGCATAAAATCAATTGCAACTGTGAAGCTTAATGTTCATTATAGCTAAATAACCTTATCAAAGTAAAAATTAATAAATAGTATGATTCAGTTAGGCTAATTGCGTTTTCAGTAAATAAATAAAGATTTAGATTGAATTCAATGTTAATTTTATAATAATATATAATTAATGATACAAGTTGTAAAATATCTTTCTTCGATTTCAATAATATTAGCAGTGATCCTTCTTCAAAATTCCTGTGTTCATGATTCAATAATGGGCGTAGATTTGGACCCAAGTCCTATGGATACGATGAATTTAGACACTGCTACAATGGACACAATGAATTTAGATACCACTGTAATGGATACAACTTCTAATATTTCAAATTGTGACCCAAACAAAGTATATTTTTATAAAGATATACTTCCTATATTAAATAGCAATTGTGCTTATTCTGGGTGTCATGATGTTCAAACTGCTGAAAATGGCGTAATTCTAAATTCTTATGAAAAAGTAATAATTACCGGAGAAATAGTTCCATTTAAACCATCTGAATCTGAACTTTTCAAGAAAATAAATACCGATGACACTAATAAAGTAATGCCACCTTCTGGAAAATTAAACGCTGATCTGATTGCGATCATTGAAAAATGGATCAAGCAAGGTGCTGATAATGTAATTTGTGATGAAGAAATTGATTTTTGCGGATCTGAGGAAATTAAATATAGCGGTTTTATTTCTTCTTTGATGAAAACGCATTGCAATGGATGCCATGGCACTGGGATTGCATCAGGAGGAATAGTTACAGATAATTATATTGGATTGAAAGCAGCTGCTGACTCAAAAAGATTATATGGAGCTTTATCATGGGAAACTGGATTTCAAAATATGCCTCAGGATTTGCCTCAACTAGATAGTTGTAATCTTGTAAAAGTTAAAAAATGGATTGATGAAGGAGCTCAGAATAATTAGTTTGATTTTCATTATTTTTTGCTTGACATCCTGTTATTACGATGTGGAAGAAGTATTATACCCTTCTCAAGAGTGTAAAAAGGAAAATATGAGTTATTCTAATGACATCGTTCCAATTTTATCAGACAACTGTTATGTATGTCATGACAAAAATGTTCGATTTGGCGGCATTGTAGTAGATAATTATCAAGATTTGATACTTAATGCAGATAATGGGGTTTTAATTGGAGCAATTTCACATTCAGCAGGTTACTCACCTATGCCTCAAAATTCACCTCAGCTTCTTGATTGTGAAATACAAAAAATAGAAATGTGGATTATGGAAGGAGCAAAAAATAATTAAAATTATGAGAACAAAAATAATATGGATTGGATTGGCACTAATTTTAGTTTTGGGCCTATTTGGGATTTTTGAATTTAATAAAAAGGTGAAAAGTATAAACGACATGAAAGTCGATTTCGAAATAAGTGCGTCTGAACTTCTGTCTAAATTTGAAAACGATGAAAACTTAGCCAATTCAATTTATTTAGATAAGGTTATTCTGGTATCAGGAATAGTATCGAAGAGTGAAGAAAAAGACAATAAAAAGACTGTTTATCTATCAACTGAAAATGAGCTTTCAAATGTTATTTTCCAATTGGAAGACATGAATCAAAAAATGCCTGAAATTGGAGCTGTCGTTAACATTAAGGGAATATGCACCGGTTATTTGATGGATGTTGTTTTGGTTAGAGCTATGATAAAATAAATGATTAAAATAAAAGATATGAGGCATAAAAACCTAATTAATTTAATGTTGATACTAACTATTTTGTTTGGATCAACCTGGCTGGGTGCCCAAAAGTATTTTTCAAAAACAGGTGAAATTGTGTTCTTTAGTAAGTCGCCTATTGAAAATATAGAAGCCAAATCAAATTCGGCCAATACGGTATTAGATTCAGATTCTGGAAAAATTCAATGGGCTGTTTTGATAAAATCTTTTGAATTTGAAAAAGCATTAATGCAAGAGCATTTTAATGAGAATTATATGGAAAGTTCTAAAATTCCAAAAGCAAATTTTTCTGGAAATATTGAAAATATTGAAAATATTATTTTTAACACTGCTGGAGAATACACAGCTAATATCTCAGGTACTCTAGAAATACATGGAGTGAGCCATGAAATTAAAACAACGGCCATTTTTAAAGTTTCTGAAAAAGGAATACATGCAAATTCATCTTTTAATGTATTAGTCGCGGATTATGATATAAAAATACCCTCAGTAGTTAGAAATAACATCGCTGAAGAAATACAAATAAGTATTAATGTTGAATATGAGGAATTTAAGTAATCAAATCAGATATATTGGGATTTTTATTCTTTTTTCTATTTCAATAAATCCAATCATTGGGCAGGAAGAAGATTTGCTTGCAATGCTTGGCGAGGACGAAACAACTGAATTAACATTCGCAACATTTAAAGCGAATAGGATAATAAATCTTCATTCCGTTGAAAACACTTCTATGGGTGTTTTAGATGTAAAGATTTCTCACAGATTTGGATTTTTAAACGGTGGGATTTACGAACTTTTCGGATTAGATCAAGCAAGCATCAGAATTGGAGCAGATTATGGTATTACAAATAGATTAATGATCGGTGGAGGAAGATCCAGTTTCGAAAAAACTTATGATGGTTTTGTAAAATATAAATTGATTACACAAAGTAAAGGAAAAAAAGTGATGCCGATTACAGCGGCTATTATGGCTTCTACAGCTGTTAAGACTTTGGCGTTTCAGGATCCTAATAGAGAAAATTATTTTAGTTCTAGGATGTATTATACCTATCAGATTCTTATTGGTAGGAAGTTTTCTGAATCTTTTAGTTTGCAATTGTCACCAACAGTGGTTCATAGAAATTTAGTGAAAACTGTGGCAGAAAGTAATGATGTGTATGCTCTTGGAATTGGAGGAAGAATAAAACTGTCTAATCGAATTTCTATGAATAGTGAATATATATATGTTTTTCCTGATCAATTGGCAGAAGCCTATCAAAATTCATTAAGTATTGGATTTGATATTGAAACTGGAGGCCATGTTTTTCAATTGCATTTTACGAACAGCACATCTATGATTGAAAAAGGTTTTGTGACTGAATCTAATGGGGTTTGGGCAGATGGGGGAATCCATTTTGGTTTTAATGTAAGCAGGGTGATTACTGTAAGAAAAAAGAAATAATTAATCTATATTTTAAGGATTCTTTATTATCATTTTCATTAGGTTTTTGAAAATCTGCTGCTTTGTTTAATTAATTTATTTTCTCAATTCTTTTCAAAACACAAGTTGATAATATTTTTTTTATGCTTTGTTGGATTTGACGGGAACTATTGTATGACCCTAAATAATAGTGATGTTTGAGAAATTTTTTAATAACATTGATTCAATACAAATTTACTGAACAAGGAATAGGAAAAATTTATTTTGTAAATAAAATCGAATTCAATTCTTTTTAGTAAAGTATCCATTTCGAATTCTGCGCTTCCAGGTATTATAAACATTATCCTTTATATAATAATATTGACTTTTGATATTGTTGCTGTTTGAATATGTAAAATCAAATTCAATCTGTCATATTTTATTATAATGAATTAGGATAGTTCTTAATTTTTATATTTGTATCATTAGAAAGGTTTAAAGTTTTCCTAACGCTCGCCTTTTAAGTTTTTCTTTTATTTATAATTTTATGTGAATTAGGCAATATTTAGCCTTACATTTCAATTTCAAAATAAAAATAGCTTTCAAAAAAACACTAATTTTGGACCAATAAAATAAATATGAAAGTAATTTTGAACTACCTTTTTTTATTGGGTTTATTTTTTATTCTTCCAATCCAAACCGCAGCCCAACAATGCCGGACTTCGGAAATTCGCAAGAATAATATTGGTAAAAATCCACTAATTATAGATGAAATTAAGCGAATAAATACCTTTACAGACGCTTGGATAAAAGAAAATACTCTACTTTCTTCAACCCGATCTATAGTAACTTTACCTATAGTCATTCATGTAATATGGAAAAATAGCGCACAAAATATAAGTGATGCCCAGATATTGACACAAATTGAAGTACTGAATGATGATTTCAGAAAAAAAAATTCAAACTTTTCCGACACCCCTTCTGGTTTCCGACCAATAGCGGCAGATGTTGAAATTGAATTTTGTTTGGCTTCATTTGATCCTTCTGGCAACCCAACTACCGGTATAACAAGAACACAAACTCAAGTTAATGGAATTGGAAATTCAGAATTATTTTATAAAACTTCTTCCGGCGGAATTAATGCATGGGATATTTCGAAATATATTAATATTTGGGTTTGTGATCTTGGAGATGACGGGTTATTAGGATTTGCAACACCACCCGGTACTGCAGAACCAGCAAATTCTGATGGGTTAGTAATAGGATACCAATTTTTTGGAACAATCGGAACTGCTGCTAATTCTTTTCCAAATGATTTGGGCCGAACCGTAACACATGAAATGGGACATTATTTAAATCTTGAGCATCTTTGGGGTCCTGATCAAGGTGGTTGCGATGAAGATGATTTTGTATCAGATACTCCATTACAAGATTGGGAAAGTGAAGAATGCCCGAACTTTCCATTTTTTGACGATTGTTCGTTTTCTGGAATTGGAATCAATTTCAACAATTACATGGATTATACCGATGATGAATGCATGACCATGTTTACGATGGGGCAAAAATTAAGGATGCATGCTGCACTCAATGGTCCTCGGGCTTCACTATTAAATTCCAATGCATGTTCATTATCGTCAAGTTCCGCTGATTATATAATGGAAGCCAGCACCAGCATATTGAAAACTTTTCCTAACCCAGCAAAAGACTTTTTAAATATTGAGATTTTAGAAAATATACTCATCGATAAAAATATTATTACCATTATAGATATAAATGGGAAAACGATTATATCAGAAAAAATGCAGCAGAAAATGAAGATTGATGTTTCTAAATTAAATCCGGGGATTTATTTCTTAGGAATAAACAATAAGGCCCTACATAAAGTAATCATCTTAGAATAGTACAATGAAATATTACATCCTTTTTTTCTTAATTATTTTTTTAACTATTTTTTCAAATTGTCAGGTTAAAAAATTGACAAATGAAACAATGAAAGAAGATGTAGAATTAAAATATTCCAAATACAGTTGTTTTGGAAAATGCGAAGTTTTTGACTTTTATATTTATACAAATAGAAAAATAAAATTAGTAGCAAAGAACAATATGAAATTAGAAGGGAATTATATTTCAGAATTATCTGTTGAAAAAATTGATAATGCAATCTTGTTTCTTGATGAAATGAATATTGAAAATTTAGATACATCTTACCTGACTCAGGTTACAGATTTACAAAAAATAGAAATTACATACAAAAATATAAAAGTAGAATTCCACAAACGAAAAGCTCCGAAGGAACTTCTTTTGGCAATGGAAAAATTAGATGCTTTGATAAATGAACAAAATTGGACAGAAGAAAAAAACTAAACTATTTGATTTCTTTCCTATATAAACATTAAATTTCGCATTGAACAAAGGCCTACAAATTTGAATTTAAGTAGTTTTTAGAAAATACATCTACGACCAATTATGCCAAAAAGGTTTAAAAGACAAGCCCTAAATTTGCAATTCCTAAAACCTTAATATTCAAAATTTTATATTCAATTGTATATTGTTGGAAAATTGCTTATATTTGCCCTGCTTTTGAGGAAAAGAGGGAACATAAGTAGTCCCTCTTTTTATTTTAAAGAATATTTTATTGAAAGAAGAACAGATAATTCAGTTGTTGGAGGCATTTTTCCAAAATAGTGATTTAACAGATTGCTTTGTTACAGAAGTATTAGTAACTGGTAATAAAATCATGGTTTTTGCGGACAGCGATACCGAAATGGGTTTGGATAGATGCCGAACAATAAGTAGGTATTTGGAATCCCATTTTGATGAAACACAAGTTTTTGGAGAAAAATATACTTTAGAAGTTTCTTCACCAGGAATTGGAAAGCCTTTAAAATTCAATCGACAGTATGTAAAAAATATTGGCAGAAAAGTTGAAGTAAGTATTAAAGGACAAGCTGAAAAAGTGGTTGGAATACTTAAAGAAGTAGATGGAGAATGTATTTCAGTAGAATTTGAAGTGAAAGAAAAGATTGGCAAAAAAAATGTAAAAAAGATTATTCTTCAAAAAATTGAGAATAAAGAGATAGAAAAAATAATTGTAAAAATAAGTTTTTAAAATATTTATAAATGAATTTGGTAGAAACTTTTTCCGAATTTAAAGGAAGTAAAAACATAGACAGGCCCACCATGGTTAGGGTATTGGAAGATGTATTCCGTACCTTAATAAGGAAGAAATATGGATCAGACGAGAATTATGATGTCATTGTAAATACTACCAATGGTGACCTTGAAATGTGGAGAGTAAGAGCCATTGTTCCTGATGGTGAAGTCACAGATGACAGATCTCAAATATCTATTTCAGAAGCACTTAGTATTGATCAGGATTATGAAGTCGGAGAAGAGTGCTATGAACAACTAACTTTGGAAGAATTTGGCAGACGTTCCATTATGGCTGCAAGACAGACTTTGATTTCTAGAATAATGGAACTTGAAAAAGATGAAATATTTAAGAAATATATGGACCGTGTTGGTGATATAATTCTTGGGGAAGTTCATCAGATATTAAAAAGAGAAATTCTTATATTAGATGATATAACTGGAAATGAAATCATTCTTCCAAGAAGTGAAATGATCAAAGGTGATTTTTTCAGAAAAGGAGACATGGTCAAAGGCGTTATCAAAAGAGTTGATATGAAAAACAACAATCCAGTTGTTATTATGTCAAGAACAGATAGCTTATTTCTTGAAAAATTACTTGAACAAGAAGTACCTGAAATTGAAGACGGTCTAATCATCGTCAAAAAAATAGTTAGAATACCAGGAGAAAGAGCTAAAGTAGCCGTTGAATCATATGACGACAGAATAGATCCCGTTGGTGCATGTGTTGGGATGAAAGGATCAAGAATTCACGGTATTGTAAGGGAGCTAAAAAACGAAAACATTGATATTGTGAATTATACCAGTAACAATATATTGTTTATTCAGCGTTCATTAACGCCAGCAAAAGTTACGAACATAGAACTCAATGAAGAAACAAAAACTGCATCCGTATTTTTAAAGCCAGATCAAGTTTCTTTAGCAATAGGAAAAGGTGGTTCTAACATTAAACTTGCTGGTAAATTAACTGGTTATGAAATCGATGTATACAGAGATTCTGATGAGCTTGAACTTGATGATGTAGATTTAGATGAATTTTCTGATGAAATCGAAGCTTGGGTTATTGATGCATTAAAATCAATTGGTTGCGATTCAGCAAGAAGTGTGTTAAACCTTAGCAAAGAAGAATTAACAAGAAGAACAGATCTTGAGGAAGAAACCGTTGAAGAAGTATTGAAGATTTTGGCCTCAGAATTTGAAGATTAATTTTTTAATAGGATAATAATTATAAAACAATATTAGGACTGCATGTCGAAACGCCTGTTTAAAATAGCAAAAGAATTAAATGTCGGTACATCTTCTATCGTCGAGCACTTAATTAAGCGTGGGTTTGAATTAGAGAACAAACCTACCTCACAAGTGACTGACGAAATGTATGATGTCCTTTTGAAGGAATTTAGCAATTCTATTGCCGAAAAAGAAAAAGCTGATAAACTAATAATCGGCAATCGAGTCAAAGTAGAAGACGAGAAACCCTTTGTAGTCACTCGGCCTGTTGTGCCTGTTCAAAAAATTGAAAAAGCTCCTATAGAAATTAAGGTTGAAAAACCTGTGGAAGAAATAAAAGAAGAGCCTCCTGTTGAAAAAGAAATAAAAGCTCCAGAATCTACAAAACCTCAACTTAAAGTAGTAGGAAAAATAGATCTTGAACCACAAAGGAAGCCAAAACCTGTGGTAGAAGAAGTCATAAAACCAGCGGTTAATGTAGAACCGAAAGAAGAAAAGAAGCCAGTTGAAGTTAAAGAAACTGTAGAACCACAAAAGCCTGTAGAACCACAAAAGCCTGTAGATCAGAAACCTAAAGAACCAGTGATTGAAAATAAGCTAATAAGAGCTGAAGCCCCAACATTAAAGGGACCTAAAATTTTAGGAAGAATTGATGCTGACAAATTAAAGGAGATCAATAGACCTAAAAGAAAAGAACAGTCTGCAGATGCAAAAACTAGCCAAGGGACTAGTCAATCTGATGCCAACAAAAGAAAAAGAAAAAGAAAAAAAGTTTCTGCTCAAAACTTTCAAGGCCAAGGAGGTAATAGAACATCTACTAACAAACCAACAACAGCTGGATCAGGATCAGGTTCAGGTTCAGGTTCAGGTTCAGGTTCAGGTTCAGGATCAGGTTCAGGTTCAGGTTCAGGTTCAGGTTCTTCAAGCAATAGGAATAGCAATTCTGGATCAAGCTCTTCTAGCAATAATAATTCAACTAACAGAAATAAAAGCAGAAATACGGGCTCTTCATCAAGACCAGCACGATCAAGAAAAGAAGAAGACGAAATTAAAGAAGTTTCCCAAAAAGAAATTGAGGACAAGATTAAAGCAACAATGGCAAGGCTTTCAAATAGAGGGAAAAATAAACGCCAGAAAATTAGAAGAGAAAACAGAGAGGATAAAAGAGAAAAACAAGAA
The DNA here is from genome assembly GCA_024642705.1 of Bacteroidota bacterium. GTDB lineage: Bacteria > Bacteroidota > Bacteroidia > Chitinophagales > Saprospiraceae > Portibacter. The sequence continues at coordinate 18,578 of JAHEAQ010000008.1, forward strand.
GCAAAAGATCTTGAAGGTGAAAATGTAAAAATTCAAGTTACCGAGTTTATCTCTGTTTCTGAATTTGCAAGCATTATGGAAGTTTCTGTTATTGAGGTGATTACAACTTGTATGAATCTGGGCGTAATAGTATCTATTAATCAACGTTTGGATGCTGAAATAATTGAACTTTTAGCTGAGGAATTTGAAAAAGAGATTGAATTTGTATCCGCTGTTGATGAACAAGAAGAAACTGAAGAAATTTTTGATAATCCAGAAGATCTTGAATCCAGAGCACCAATTGTTACTGTAATGGGACATGTGGATCATGGAAAAACATCATTATTAGATTATATACGAAGTGAGAATGTAGTTAAAGGCGAAGCTGGAGGTATCACACAGCATATTGGAGCATATGAAGTTGCGGTTGGTCCTGAAAAGAAAAAAATAACCTTTCTTGATACTCCAGGACATGAGGCATTTACTGCAATGAGAGCAAGAGGTGCAAAAGTTACTGATATTGCTGTAATCATTGTTGCGGCTGACGATAACATAATGCCACAAACAAAAGAAGCAATAAGTCATGCTCAAGCAGCAGGGGTGCCAATTATTTTTGCTATTAATAAAATTGATAAACCTGGTGCAGCGCCAGAAAAAATAAAACAAGCTCTTGCTACTATGAATTTTTTAGTAGAAGAATGGGGTGGTAAATACCAATCACAAGATATTTCAGCAAAAACAGGTGAAAATATTGATAAACTTCTTGAAAAAATAGTTCTTGAATCAGAAATTCAAGAATTAGTAGCCAATCCAAACAGAGATGCCATAGGGTCGGTAATTGAAGCTTCCCTAGATAAAGGTAGAGGATATGTTACTAAAATTCTTGTGCAAAATGGAACTCTTGAAATCGGTGACCCAATAGTATCTGGAGAACATTCAGGAAAAGTTAAGGCTATGTTTAACGAATTTGGAAAAAGAGTTAAAAAAGCTGGTCCTTCTCAACCTGTTCTTGTATTAGGTTTGAGTGGTGCACCACAAGCAGGTGAAAAATTTAAAGTGGCTGAATCAGAGCAAGAAGCACGGCAAACGGCTGCTAGAAGAGCACAAATAGTAAGGGAACAAACAACAAGAGCTAGCAAACGAATTAGTTTAGATGAAATAGGAAGAAGATTGGCACTTGGTACATTTAAAGAACTTAACCTTATTATTAAAGGGGACGTGGATGGTTCTATCGAGGCTCTTGGTGATGCCTTACAAAAACTTTCTATTGAAACTGTTCAGGTTAACATAATACACAAAGGCGTTGGACAAATCATCGAATCTGATGTTTTACTTGCATCTGCTTCGGATGCGATAATTATTGGATTCCAAGTCAGACCTTCATTAGGAGCAAGAAATCTTGCTGAAAAAGAAGGCGTTGAAATTAAAATGTATTCTATCATTTATGAAGCAATTGATACCATCAAAGCTGCAATTGAAGGAATGCTTGAGCCGACAAGAGAAGAAAAAATTATTGGACAAGTAGAGGTTCGTGAAACATACAAAATTTCTAAAATTGGTACAATTGCCGGATGTTTTGTTCAAGAGGGAAAAATAGCTAGAAACTCAATGATTAGAATCGTTAGAGACGGAATTGTTGTTTATCCTACAAAACCTGGTGCAAAAGGTGAGATTAGCTCCTTGAAGCGATATAAAGATGATGTTAAAGAAGTCAAGAATGGCCATGAGTGTGGTATTACAATTAAGAATTTTAATGACATTAAAGAAGGCGATTATATTGAAGTGTACGAAATCATCGAAATCAAACGAACTTTAGATTAAGTTTTTTGGGGCATGGTAATCAATAAATTTGTACGTACCACTTTTAATTAAATTTTTTGTTCATAGTGTAGTAATTCGGTTAAAATTTATCGAATACACCAAGACCAAATAAGGCAAAATCATACTTTACAGGATCGTTTGGATCCAACAATCTTAAATTAGTATCAAGTTCATTTAATGCTTTTAAGTCATTAGTTTTTCGAGTAAGCAACCCGAATTGTCTTGCTACATTCCCACTATGAACATCTAATGGACAACTTAAAATAGTTGCTGGTATATTTTTCCATATTCCAAAATCTACCCCTTTATTGTCATCGCGGACAAACCATCTTAACATCATATTTAATCTCTTTGAGGCGCTTCCTGATTGAGGATCGCTGACATGTTTAGTCGTTCGCTTTAAATGATTCAAAGAGAAAAATATTTTTTTAAATGCAGTAATTGAAGGAAGAATTGATTCGTCAGTTTGGTGCTTGGAAAATATTTTTTCCATTCCTTGATGGTTTTTGTAAATGTTTTGGAGCGATTTAATAAAATATTTGAAATCATTATCATTGAAAGTCCTGTGCACAAAGCCATTTAACTTTTCAAGCTGTTTTTCGTTATGCTCCATTACAAAATCAAAAGGCGAATTGCCCATCAATTCTACCATTGTCTTTGCATTTTTTATGATCATTTTCCTATTGCCCCAAGCAATAGTAGCGACTAAAAATCCTGAAATTTCAATGTCTTCTTTAAGTTCAAATGAATGAGGAATTTGGATAGGGTCAGAATCTATAAAATTTGGATTGTTAAATTGATTGACTTTCTCATCCAAAAACATCTTAATCTCTTCATTAATAATTACGTCTGCTCTGTTCATACAATAACAAAGTTAGTAATCTTATATCAAAAACCTCAACGGCTTTATTTGGCTTTTAAATAAATTCTATTTATAAAATAACCTCAAATATAAGTTCTGGTTGAACTTAACCATCATTAAGAGTTGAAAAGAGACTTATCATAATAAAAATCAAGCATTAAGGCATTTAATCTTGAATGAAAAGAGGATATTAATTTTTCTCCTTTTGCTTAAGAATATCGTGTATAACAGACTTAAACTAAAATGGAATTATTCTGGAGTAAACATTAATCCGACAACTTTAGCACCTTCATAATAGATAAAAACTCTATATTTTCCCTTTGCTGAATTTAGCTCTCCTACAGAATATTCACTAGAATTGTCTTTTGCATTTCCTTTGTGTAGAAAGTTTGAGGATTTTGGATTAATTTCAGAAAAGAATTTAGTTAACCTAGCTTTTGCTTCTGCCTTTGTATAAAAGTCTTGTTTTGTTCCTATACAAATTTCCATATCGTTGCTAAAATTAGCACTAAGTGTTGTCACATCAGAATTACCGATAGCTTTAAAAAGACTATTTGCATCTTGGGCAAAGCTTATGTTTGCAATTAACACAAAGATAAAGATTGAGAAAACTCTCATATTTTTTTTATTTATCACTTAAACGTAAATTCAACTAAACTTAGTTCAATGAAAAAATATTAATTGTGTAAATGTCCAATTAATTAACAAAATGATAAGAATATTCATAAATATTATTTGGTTTATTAGATAGGTATCCAATAACAATTAACAAGAAATTAGTTAATTTTGCGCAATAATTGAAAAAAGATATGGACCATAATAAAGCAATCCTCTTAATACTTGACGGTTGGGGGCATGGCCAAGATGCAAAAGCGAGTGCAATAGCCCAAGCTGATACTCCTTTTGTAGATTCATTATACAGCAAATATCCAAATGCTGAACTAACTACTTTTGGTTTGAAAGTGGGTTTGCCAGAAGGACAAATGGGAAACTCTGAGGTAGGTCACTTAAATATTGGAGCAGGAAGAGTTGTTTATCAGGAATTGGCTCGAATCAATAAAGAAATTGAAGATAAAACCCTAGAATTAAACCCTGTTCTTAGAGAAGGGTTAGCATATGCAAGCCAACATAACAGAGATTTACATTTAATTGGATTAGTATCTGATGGCGGTGTCCATTCTCATATAGATCATATTAAAGCACTAAGCACAATTGTTGCAAATGCTGGAGTAGCACACACATATATTCATGCATTTACTGATGGTAGAGATACAGATCCCAAATCAGGCCTTCATTATATCACTGAATTAGAAAACTACATAAAAGAATTGCCAGTTTCCATTGCCTCAATAATAGGTCGATATTATGCGATGGACAGAGATAAAAGATGGGATAGAGTAAAATTAGCGTATGATCTTCTTGTTCATGGAAAAGGAGATATCTTCTCTGAACCAAAAGATGCTATCCAAAAAGAATACGATAACAATATCACCGATGAATTTTTGCCTCCAATTAGTATACGAAAAAAGGGATCAAAACCCAATGTAATAAAAGATGGGGATGTGGTTGTTTTCTTTAATTTTAGGACTGATAGGCCAAGGCAACTAACGGAAGTGCTTACTCAAAAGGATTTTCCAGAATTTGAGATGAAAAAATTAGATTTAAAATTCTTGTGCATGACAGCATATGACCAGAATTTTAAAAATTTGGATATTATTTTCACAAAAGATGATTTAAAAAATACACTTGGAGAAGTAATTTCAAAAAATGGTCTAACTCAAATTAGAATTGCAGAAACTGAAAAGTATCCTCATGTTACTTTCTTTTTCTCTGGAGGTCGAGAACAAGAATTTGAAGGAGAAAAAAGATTGATGGTCCCTTCCCCAAAAGTTGCAACTTACGATTTAGAGCCAGAAATGAGTGCTGAAAAAATAAAATCAGCAATCATTCAAGAAATCAATAAAAACCAACCTGATTTTATTTGTTTAAACTTTGCAAATACAGACATGGTTGGGCATACTGGTGTGTTCAAAGCAGCCATGATTGCTGCTGAAACCGTTGACAAATGTGTAAAAGAAATCGTAGAAACGGCTTTAAGTTTTGATTATGAAATAATTATAATCGCTGATCATGGAAATTCAGATTTTATGATTAATCCCGATGGATCGCCAAATACAGCCCATACTTTAAACCCAGTACCAATATTTTATGTGAGCAACCATTCAAATGGAAAAACTGTGAAAGATGGCAAACTTGCAGATGTAGCAACTACCATATTAAAATTAATGCATGTTGAAGCTTCTAAAGAAATGACTGGTGAAAATTTAATTTCAAATAAATGAAAATATATCTTCAAATCGTTTTCTCTTTTTTATTTATAACTGTTCTGTGCTTTTCTTGCATTGAACAACAAGAAATAATGGATACAAACACCTATTTTGATTTAGAAAAATATGTATCCGAACTAAAAGAAAGTGGAAATTTTGAATTTAAAAAAGTAACCAAATATGCCAAATTTAACGGCAAGCAAGATTCACTAATTCTAGATAATTATGATATAAGTGCAGAGTTAGAAATGATCAAGAAATACAACATCAATAAAGCATCCTTAGCAGGAAAATATGCTGTTGAAGAAATGAAAACAGATACTTTAGAAACAATATTATATACAGCTCTAGAAGATAATCTTCTAACTCGTTCCTTAGCCATTGAAAAAAGGAACAAAGAATTAAGATTGATAAAGATTGTTGCATTGCAAAAAAGTGTTCTTTCTTTAAGTAAACAGACAATTGTCTTTGCACCCAACAAGTCCTATCAACTTATATCAGAAGATGAAAATAAATATAGCAATGATTTAATGAAAGAGATCCTTATAAAATTTTAATTCAGGTTTATTAAATCATTAAAAATAAAGTGTTCACAAATTGTGAACATCGAAAAAATCAATTCATGAAGAAAATTAATTTTTATGCCGGTCCTGCAATACTTCCACAAGAAGTTTTAAAAGAAGCAGGCCAATCAGCAATATCTTTTGGAGATATGGGATTATCAATTTTAGAAATTTCCCACAGATCAAAAGAATTCATTGCAGTAATGGATGAAGCAGAAGCATTGGTAAGAGAACTTCTCAATGTTTCCAATGATTATGCAGTATTATTTTTAGCTGGTGGAGCAAGTTCCCAGTTTTTCTTTACCGCAATGAATTTGCTTGGCCAAAATGAATCTGCTGGTTATTTAGATACTGGTTCTTGGTCCTCAAAAGCAATCAAAGAAGCCAAAGCATTTGGTCATGTAGATGTAGTTGCTTCTTCAAAAGATAAAAATTATTCTTATATACCAAAAGGATATCAAATATCTGATCAGCACAATTATTTACATATCACTAGCAACAATACTATTTTTGGCACTGAAATTTTTCACTTGCCTGAGACTTCGATTCCAATCATTGCGGATATGTCTTCTAATATTTTTAGTAGACCCATTGATGTGAATAGATTTTCTTGCATTTATGCTGGTGCTCAGAAAAATATGGGACCTGCAGGTGTAACATTAGTTATAATAAGAAAAGATGTCCTTGGAAAAGTAGATAGGGTGATTCCTTCTATGCTCAAATATGAAACACATATTGACAATCAATCTTCTTATAATACTCCTCCTGTTTTTCCAATTTATGTTTCCTTGTTAACAATGAGATGGATTAAAAAATTGGGCGGTCTTAAAGCAATGGAAAAAAGAAATATTGAAAAAGCAGAATTGTTGTACAATGAAATTGATAGAAATAGCCTTTTTGTTGGTACAGCTAATAAAGAGGACAGATCAAGGATGAATGTTTGTTTTCTGCTAAAAGATAGCACAATGGAAAAAGCTTTTTCAGAAGATGCCGAAAATGCAGGATGTGTTGGAATCGAAGGACACCGATCAGTTGGGGGATTCAGAGCTTCAATTTATAATGCAATGGAATTAGATGGTGTTCAGATATTGGTAGATGTGATGAAAAAATTTGAATCCAAAAACACATAATTTTCTATTGTCTAAGCAAAAACATAAATCATATTTATTGTCAGTTGCAGGACTCGAGGTACCTGTCAAAATATATAAAGAAAGGAGGAACTCAATAAGAGCATCCCTTGCAAAAGAGCACGCTATATTGAGGCTTCCTTTGTTTATTTCAAAAAAAGCAGAAGAAGAACAAATAGATAGATTTTACTTTTGGTTGAAGGACAAAGTCCTTTCTAAAGAAAAATTTAGAATCCAATTTCAAAGTAAAAATTATAAAGATGGATATTCATTCTCTTTATATGATAAAGAATTTACTGTAAATTTTGAAGAAAGTCTGAACAAAAATCATTCTGCAAAATATTTCAAAAACAACATTATTCGAATCAAATTAGCAAATGGTTCTACGATTAAGGAATCAGAATTAGCCATTACAAGATTAATTAGTAGGGTTATCGCTCAACATTATATAAAAGACATCACCAACCGCGTATTACTAATTAATGCCAAATATTTCAATAAAGAAATTAAAAGCGTAAATCTAAAATATAATAAATCCAATTGGGGCAGTTGTTCTTCCTCTCAAAATATTAATTTATCAACCCGATTATTGTTTGCTCCTCTTGAAGTTCAAGATTATGTTATCGTTCATGAGTTATCACATCTTATTCAAATGAACCATTCCTCTAAATTCTGGGAAATTGTAGAGAAATTTGTTCCTAATTATAAACTTCATGAAAAATGGCTAAATAAAAATGGCTATTTGTGTGACTTTGGAATATGAATTTATTTGTTCTTGTTGTAAAACCTTTATAACCCAGCTTTTGCACTTATTTCTAGCATTCTATCAATTGACGAAACACCTTGATCAATTATCCATTGTGGTAAAATGATTTCAGGCTGCCCATATTTCATGGTCAAGTATAATTTTTCCATAGTGTTCAACCTCATGTAAGGGCATTCATTACAAGCACATTTTTCATCATTCGGCGGTGCTGCAATAAATGTTTTATTCGGTGATGCCAATGCCATTTGATGAATTATCCCGCTTTCCGTTGCAACTATGAATTCATCAAATTCTGACTCTATGGTATACTTTAACAATCCACTCGTGGAACCAATAAAATCCGCTTTGTCGAGAATATGAGATTCACATTCAGGGTGAGCAATTAGTTTAGCCTTAGGATTTCTAATTTGCAGTTTTGTAATCTTCTCGTTAGAGAAAATCTCGTGAACCATGCATGTTCCATTCCATAGAACCAAATCTCGTCCTGTTTTTTTAATAAGATATGCTCCTAAATTTCTGTCGGGAGCAAAAATAATTCCCTTTTCTTTAGGAATACTATTGATAACATGCACTGCATTTGATGATGTACAACAAATATCGGTCAATGTCTTTAATTCTGCAGTACAATTTATATAGCTCACTACCACATGATCAGGATATTTTTCTTTGAATTTTCTAAACAAATGCGGTGGACAAGAGTCTGCTAATGAACATCCCGCTTTAAGGTCCGGAAGTAGTACTTTTTTATTAGGCGAAAGCATTTTAGCTGTCTCTGCCATAAAGTGAACGCCTGCAAATACAATCACCTCTGCGTCGGTTTTCGCCGCTTGCTGCGATAATCCCAAACTATCCCCAATGTAATCAGCAACATCCTGAATGTCTGAATCTTGATAATAATGGGCTAGAATTATAGCATTTTTTTCCTTTTTCAGTTTTTCGATTTCAGCCACAAGATCCAATGAAGGATCAACTTCCATATCCAAAAAACCCTTCTTTATTAAATTTTCCTTTGCTACCTCTAAAATTTCAGTCATTATCAATTCTTTTTTTATTTAAACTGCAATATAGTAAATCATGTTCCTTTTTATTGGGATTCTTTTAAACTCCTTCCTACCACCCAGGTATCAAATTTAATCCAAATGTTCCTTTACTTCCTTTAACAATTGGAACAGCATAATATGGTTCGACTACAATGTATCCAAATAAATTAACACGTAAAGAAACTCCTGCTGACATCAAAAGTGCAGGTTTCCTGAATTCAACCACATTTATTGGATTCCCATTGTTATCAATTCCTGAAACCACCATTTCTTCACCTTCTTTGAAATGCGAAAATTTATCGAATGCAACGCCTGCATCGTAAAATAAAGCTAAATCACTGATTAGATATTTAGAGGCAATCAAAGATAATCTGCGAGGACCTGTAAAAGGTAATCGCACTTCTCCACTACCCATAAATACTTTTGTTCCCAAAACTTGCCCAAATCCCAAGTCATAACTTCTTAGCAAATCACTTGCACCCCCAAAAAGTGAACCAAATCCTCGTACAAATCCCATCTGACCAATATAAAAAGGATAAACACTATTGACATCTTTTTCAAATCTTGAATAAGCAAACCCTCTTACAGCAATACTTACAGGCTTTAACCATTTGTAATATCGCCCATCGGCTAAAAGACTTGTATATTTATCTGTACCGTAATGTTGTTCAGCTCCAAGCCTAAATCGATATCCTTTGAGTGGGGAAGTAAGACCAAAACTAGAATTATCTCCCACTAAGGCAATATTTGTGCTTTGTTTCCATCCACGTATTAATCTAAAATATTGATCAAATTCAATAACATCACTTGTTGGAATTCGTTCTCTTTGCTGAAAAACTTGTTGATAATATCCGCTAAACTGATTGTACTGCAGATAATTAGTATAAAGATCATTCCTAAAGCTTCGATACCCAATTTCAGCACCTGCCTCAAGTCTTAAGCTTTTGGAAAAAGGCAAATGAGCAAACACATTTACGCCTTCATCAAAAACACGCAAAAGATTTGTTAGCTGTTGGACATTGTAAAATAAACCATTGGGCGCCGGTTCGCCAGTGCTGTTTATAGCAAAGGTCTGGTATCCTGTTCTCAAAGGAATATGTGATAGTCCAACGCCCCAAGCAATTCTATTCTTTCTATTGATGTATGAGGCTTGACCTCCAGCATCATATATTTCACCATTAAGCGCCAATTGTGTGAAAATTTGGTTGTTCCCTAGTATATCTCCAAACAACATATCAATTCCTCCCGCTAGTCCAGTATAATTTCCAAATGTTGAATTTCCTACAGCTACACCTGTACCTCCACCTAAATAATCTAATTTAAATTTAGGTTTGTATTTTATACTTTTGTATGATTTTAATTCTGAAACCTCTAGAGCCTTGTCCATTACCCTTAATTGTGAATTAATAAGGTCTCTTTTATTGGCATTAATTTTAGGTAATATACCTGCATCAAAATTCAATTCCTTTTTGTCAACAGATCTATTGAGGAGCTTTTCTCCTTGAACTTCAAAAATATTGTAAGTATGATTATTATAATTGGTCATTAAAATTCTATCCCTCTTCCTGGAAACTGCAATTGCCGGAGAATATTCTGTTATTCCTGAAAGACCAATTATAAAATCTGTCATCTGCAAAACTTCACCAGTACCAACAACATATTTATACATGTTTCTATATCCATCTCTATCTGAAAGAAATAAAATATTTCCTTCATGATCAAAATTTGGATTTAGGTTATTGGCACCATGGAAAATATCTAAAATTTCAACTTCCCCGGTGGCTTCATCTCTTATCGCAATGTCAAATGTGTATTTTCCATTTGTAGTCCCATTTTTTACAGAAAGTTCATCTGTTGAAAAGGCCATTTTTGTTCCCTCTTCATTGAAATTTGCTTGAATTTCACTGTAAATATTGTCTGTAAGCTTTGTTAATTTTTTCCTTTTAATGTCATAAGAGAACAAATCAGTCTGACCTTCATCTAAACCAGTAAGAATAATATCTTTCCCATTAGGGTGCCAACTTGGGTTAGTAAAAGCTGGAAGTTTGGGCAATTTTTCAGAATGCAATGTTTTTCCAGTTTCAGCTTCTTTTATGATTAATATATTATTGCCCTTACTAAAAGCAACATATGCAAAATCTTTACTATCAGGAGACCATGTGCCTGCTGATTCAATAAAATTAATATCATCTATATGGCCTTCTTTAAGAGTTGATGTGATTCTCCGAATAATATCACCGGTTTTTGCATCCGCAAGAAAAAGATCTGTAGAAAAGAGATCTTTTTCAGATAAAAAAATAACATATTTTCCATTTGGACTTAATGCTGGAGAAACATTCATCGTTCCACCATTTTTTTCAGAAACTACTTTGCTACCTTTAAAATCTTCTTTTTTATCTCTTACATAAGGTGCATAATGTTCTTTAATAGTCGTTTCCCAAAGAGTGTTTAGATTTTTAATTGATGTGCCTAAAATAGAATCCGAAGCAATTTCAAGCCCATACATCGCTGTATAGGTAAAAAGAGGTTCAATAATTTGATCGCCATATACACTGGAGAGAAACGACCAAAATGCTTGACCATATCTATAGGGAAAATATTTTGGATCATTTAATTTTTTTAACGACGGAATATCATCATTTACAACTGCATCTCTTATCCACATTGAAGTGTATGTGTCAACTCTTCCTATAGACATATATTCCGCAAGTCCTTCCACCATCCATAATGGTAAGTTTTGCAAGTTTTCTATTGATGTATTGGCACCATTAATAATTTTATGATACTGGAAAGCATGGACTAATTCGTGCCCTAAAACATGATTGGTTTGTTGTGTAGTAAAGGTAAGCGGTAATACTACCCTGTTTTTTAACCCTTCAGTAACACCACCAGTTCCTATTCCAATGGATCCAGAAATTGCATTTGTTTGCTGAAAGTCAGCATGGTTGTTATAAAAAATAATAGGGTTCTTATTTTCAAAAGTATCTCTGAATATTCTGGAATGAAAAGCATACCACCCTTCAGATTGCAAAGCAAGTTGTTTAAGCAATTCCTGATTTTTCAAATAGGAGTATATATCAAAATGCTCCGTTTCTTTAACTTTGAAATCAAAAGTTCTATATCTAGCTTTATTTTGACCAAAATATTGAGCATTTCCTGCTGTTACAATGGCTGCTATCAATGCGATAGACAATAATATTTGCTTTTTCATTTTACAATAATTTATAGTAGAACAAACTTGAATCATAATATTTAAATCTACTCAATCAAAATAAGAACTTTAAAGAATTTTTCAGCAAAAAGGAGATTAGCTAATTAAGCTAATAATCCAATAGGAGGAATTCGTTTTGAGTTGTCATTTCATTGATAATAATTCATACTTTACAACCAGAAAAGTCTAATAAATAATCCTTTGACTAGTTATATTATTGGAATAACAGATTTGACTTCAAATAGATTTTATAAATAATATTTTTTTGAGCAGGCTTTTATGGAATTAAGAATTGTTTAACAAAAATTAATGCTTTTTTAACCAAAAATGAAAAAAGATGGTTACTTGTATAGCGCTTTTTGGATTTCTTTCCAGGTAACTAGTTTAATATTATTCTTTTCAATTAATGATTTTAAATGCGGGCTAATTATGTAATTGTAATCATTTTGACGCCATGCAGATCCATATTCCGGATGTTCAATACATGTTGCTTGCAATTCATCATTGTCATAACCCAAATGAACGATTAGCTCGTTAAGACCAGGAGATAAATTATTCAAAATTGAATCATAATAGTCAAATACTTCTTTCTCACCCAAAATTTCATTGTTCATGTAAACCATATCCGTTATGATGGTTTGATCGGTAATCTCTTCTTTAAGATTTGGAAATACTAAAAATATTTGCGAAGGAAGAAACACTGGAATTTTGTATTCATTGCCCAATTTCATATAAAGAGAAATAAATTCTTCTTTATTAAATATTGTTCCCATATGTGAATCAAGATGAGTTGGTTTAATTCCAGATTTCAGTGCCTTGTCTATTTGAGCTCTTAATTCTATTTCAACTTCAGAAGCTGTTGCATTTTTGATAACAGAATTAACGTCACTATAAAAAATGCCGTCTTTGTTGTAAAGTCCATTTGTATTTATTTTGTCAGCGAGGCCTCCCCATTTTAACATTTTCCATTCAGCAGTTAAAGTTAAATGTAATCCAAGATCATATTGGGGGTAATCCAAAGAAAACAATTTAACTTCTTCAAACCAAGGACATGGCATCATTATACTACCAGAGTTCAACAATCCATTTTGAAAACCAGAAAAAGTAGCAACATTTACAGAATGCGTTACCCCAAGATCGTCGCCATGAAGTATTAGCAATTTATCTGTTGGAGCATATCCCAGTTTTTCAAGTGAACTTGTTATTTGTCCATTTAGTGAAATCAAAGCTATTAAGCTGAATAAGAGAAAAAGTTTATACTTCATTGTAAATATTTTAATGAATTTAATAAAAAGTATATTCTTTTACCACTCATTTTTACAAAGCTTACTTCTGTTAAGACAAAACATAACTATATTTGATAGTAATAATAACGAAAATTTTTAATGTCAGTATTCAATAAACTAATAAGTACTTATTTAGAGCGGCGATATCAAAGCGTTCAGCGGTTTATGTTACATCCCCATAAAATACAGGAACGAACTTTCAATTATTTAATTGGAAAAGCAGCAAATACAGAATGGGGCAAAAAGTACGAATACAATAATATCGATTCTCATAAAGCATTTATGGAACAAGTCCCTTTAAATGAATATGAGGATTTAGAGCCTTATATCAAACGCATGATGGATGGTTCTTTTAATATTTTGTGGCCAGGTTTTGTGAATTGGTATGCAAAATCTTCTGGTACTACTTCAAGCAAAAGTAAATTTATTCCAGTTCCCAAAGAAAACTTAAGAGGTTGTCATATCAAAGGAAGTTGGGATGTGGTAACACTATTGTATAAAGGTCGTCATGATGCAAGGGTATTTGAAAGAAAAAATCTAGTAATGGGAGGGAGTTTGAGTAATTATGAAACCAATCCGATGACTACTTTTGGCGATATTTCAGCAATAATGCTTTATAACATGCCCTTTGTTGGTCGACCGTTTTATACCCCAGATTTTCGAACAGCATTAATGCCTAATTGGGATGATAAGCTGGAGAGAATGGTTGATATTTGTTCAAAAGAACAAGTTACAATGTTTGGAGGTGTCCCTTCATGGACTATTGTTTTATTTAGAAAAATACTCGAAGCAACCGGCAAATCAAACATGCTAGAAGTTTGGCCAGAGGTTCAAGTATATGTTCACGGAGGAGTTGGATTTGATCCTTATCGATCACAATTCAAAGAATTTATTCCTTCTGATTCTTTCACTTATATGGAAGTTTACAATGCCTCTGAAGGATATTTTGCTATTCAAGATGATTTATTGTCTAATGATTTGCTACTATTACTTGATAACAACATATTTTACGAATTTCTTCCAATGAGCGAATTCGGATCAAAAGATCCTATTGTTTTGGGGCTTAAGGATGTCGAAATTGATCAAAATTATGCAATGGTAATAAGCACAAATGCTGGATTGTGGCGATATATGACAGGAGATACCATTAAGTTTACAAGCTTGAGCCCTTTCAAAATAAAAATTACTGGAAGGACCAAACATTTTATTAATGCATTTGGAGAAGAGGTTATGGTTAGCAATACAGACAAAGCTTTGGCTAAAACTTGTGAAGAATTTAAAGTTAAGGCTAAAGATTATACTGTTGCTCCAGTATATTTTTCAGCAGGATCGAAAGGGCGGCATCAATGGTTAATTGAATTTGAAGAGCCTCCTAAAAATATTGAGGAGTTTCAGAAAAAATTAGATAGTAATTTACAAGCTGTAAACTCCGACTATGAAGCTAAAAGGTTTAAAGATATGGCTCTAGAAAATTTGTCAATTGATGTTCTTCCTATCCATTCATTCTACAAATGGATGGAGCACCGGGGGAAAATAGGAGGCCAAAATAAAGTACCTAGACTGTCGAATGATCGAAAGTATATTGATGAAATTCTAAGTTTTATAAAACTAAAAAATGATTGACGATCAATTAAATAAGAATTCATTCCTAACCATAAAAGAGGCTTTAGAAATCGACATCAATCAAGAAATTAATCTAAATGAAGAAGATATGATTCTTGAAATTGAACGAAGAGTTGCTGAAATGATAGAAAAAGATATGCCTTTGTTATTAAGCTATCTCTATAGATTAGATATTTCTGAAAGTAAAATAAATGCTTGTCTGAACCCTGCATCTCCTTTTCACCCCTACTCTTGTCTTGCAACCCTCATTTGGGAAAGACAAAAACAAAGAATAACTACTAAATTATATTATAAAAACAAGGATACTACAGAGGATGGATGGGAATGGTAATAATATTGTATAATTTAAATATTCTCTTTTTATTTGTCATTCCTCTAGTTTGCAACTTTAACAATAAATAACATAAACTTCGTAATTTTATCCTATGTTAATTAAATCAAAGGGCATCATTTTGAGAAGTATCAAATATGGCGAAACAAGTCTTATTCTTGATATTTATACAGAAAATTATGGCCTAAATAGTTATGTTATTGGTGGTGTTAGAAATAAAAAATCAAAAACAAATATTGGTGGTTTGCAGTTGATGTCTCTTGTGGAAATAATTGCTTATCATAAAAATATAAAAACCTTATTTCGAATTAAAGAAATAAATTCTGCCCATTTGTACAAACGCATTCCTTTTGAAATTTTGAGATCTTCAGTTGGTATGTTTATGATAGAAATACTCAAACACACGCTCAAAGAGAATGAAGAGAACCCTGATTTGTTTCAATTTATTTTCAGTTGGTTTAAATATTTAGATGAAACCGAAAATTCTATTTCTAATTTGCATTTACTTTTCATGCTGGAACTTGCTGAGCAAATTGGAATTCAACCAAGAGATAATTTCAGTCTTAATAACCCATATTTTGATTTAATGGAAGGACAATTTATCAATTCTTGTCCTAATCATCAATACTATCTTGATGCTCTACCTTCTGAATTGTTATATGATTTTATGATGCAAGAAAAAGAATATGTCCATGAAATAAAATGTAGTAATACACAACGACGTTTTTTGCTTGACAAGTTGATCCAATTCTATAAATTACACATTGATAATATCAAAGAATTACACACATTTCAAATATTAAATGAAATTTTAGCTTAAAATATGGCAATAAGTAATAGTCCTGTAATTGGATTTAACAATGAAAAACATAAGAAAAAACTTATGTTCAAGCTTTATAAAGAAATGCTTAAAGCTCGCTTAATAGAAGAGAAAATGCTTAATCTTCTAAGACAAGGAAAAATATCAAAATGGTTTTCAGGAATTGGCCAAGAAGCGATTGCAATAGGATGCACCCTTGCGCTTGAAAAAGATGAATATATATTTCCTATGCATAGAAACCTTGGAGTGTTTACTAGTCGGAAAATTCCCTTAAGCAAACTTTTTGCTCAATGGCAAGGCAAAGTGGAAGGATTTACAAAAGGCAGGGATCGGTCATTCCATTTTGGGACACAAGATTATCATATTGTTGGTATGATTTCACACCTTGGACCTCAGCTTTCTCTTGCTGCTGGCGTTGGTTTGGCACATAAGTTGAAAAAAGAAGCAAAAGTAAGTCTTGCATTTACGGGTGAAGGAGGTACAAGCGAGGGTGAATTTCATGAGGCACTTAATTTGGCCGCAGTTTGGAAACTTCCTGTAATCTTTATTATTGAAAATAATGGTTATGGCCTTTCAACAACAATTTCAGAGCAATATGCTTGTGAAAAACTATCTGATAGAGCTGTTGGTTATGGTATGGAAGGAATAACTATTGATGGTAATAACATACTTGAAGTGTATGAAACTGTTTCAAATATTGCAGAAGATTTAAGACAAAACCCTAGACCCTTTTTAATAGAATGTATGACATTCAGAAGAAGAGGACATGAAGAAGCATCCGGCACAAAATATGTTCCAGATGAATTAATGGCAGAATGGGAATTAAAAGATCCAATCCTTAATTATGAGCTTTTTCTTTTAGAAAAAGGTATTGTTGATAAGGAATCTATCTTAGATATTAAATCCAAGTTGAAAAAAGAAATAAACAGCGAACTTGCATTGACAGATCATTATACAGACCCTGAAGGATCCGACGAAATTCAAGATGTCTTTAAAAATGCTGTGGTTTTAGAACTTTCTCAAGAAGGAGAAACCAAGGAATTAAGATATGTTGATGCCATTTCAGAAGGATTAGATCAATCTCTAAAAATATTTGACGATCTAATAATCATGGGGCAAGATATTGCAGAATATGGTGGCGTTTTTAAAATTACAGATGGTTTTGCAACAAAATATGGTAAAGATCGGATTAGAAACACTCCTATTTGCGAAAGTGGCGTACTCGGTATTGCTGTTGGATTAAGCATTAAAGGTATTAAGTCTGTTGTGGAAATGCAATTTGCTGACTTTGTAACTTGTGGTTTCAACCAAATCGTGAATAATATGGCGAAACTTCATTATAGATGGGGGCAAAATGTAGATGTTGTGGTTAGAATGCCAACGGGAGGAACTGTTGGAGCTGGGCCATTTCATTCACAAAGTACAGAAACATGGTTTACACACACACCAGGTTTAAAAGTTGTATATCCTTCTAACCCAATTGATGCTAAAGGGCTATTAATTAGTTCAATTATTGACCCTAATCCCGTTTTATTTTTTGAACATAAAGCTTTATACCGCTCAATAAGTGCCCAAGTTCCTGAAGAAATGTACTCTATTGAAATTGGAAAGGCAAAAATTGTCCAGCAGGGCACTAAATGTTCTATAATTACCTATGGAATGGGTGTTCATTGGGCAATTGAAGTTTTGAATGATTTGGGAATTGATGGCGAAGTCTTAGATTTGAGAACTTTAAGCCCTTTGGATTATGAAAGTATAGACAAAACGGTTATAAAAACAAATCGCGTTATTTTATTGCACGAAGATTCCATGTTTGGAGGCCTTGGGGGTGAACTTTCAGCATACATTGCAGAACATCTTTTTGAACATCTAGATGCCCCGTTAATTCGTTGTGCTAGTATTGACACGCCTATACCTTTTGCCAAAGTATTAGAGTTAAATTATCTTCCAAAAGAAAGATTGCGCCAACAAATCATTAAACTCATAGAATATTAATTAATTTCGCATCAGATTATAAAAAAGGAAATGAATTTAGAAAAATATATTGCAGTTAGCGGTTTGCCCGGAATATATGAATTGATAACTACGCGAAACAACGGACTTGTTGTAGCTGATATGGATTCGGGTAAAACGAGGTTTTGTACTATGCGAAAACATCAATTTACACCGCTTGGATCTGTTGCCATCTATACGTATGGAGATGCTGTTGAAATTGTTAAAATTTTCCAAAAGATGGAAGAAGAAAGCGTTAATTATCCGATAGTCGCATCCAATGCTTCATCCCAAATACTTTTTGAATATTTCACCAAAATATTGCCTGATTTCGATAGAGATAAAGTTTTTGTTTCTGATATAAAAAAAGTATTGAAATGGTACCAATTCTTAAAAGAAAGAAATAAACTTGATTTTTCTGCTTCTTCTGAAGAGGAATAAATGAAGATTGATTTTTTAAGAATTACAAATCTTTTTTTAGATAGCATATTTGGGGTAAATAATATGGTTGCTTATTTCTGTTTTAATTTATGATTTCTTGGAAATGCTACCTGTCTAGCTTATTTTTAAGATTTTTGAATCAATTTTGCAAATGGAATATTACGATCAAATTTCTCAATCAGCTGCTTTTCTTCGTGAAATAATTCCTCAAGGAATCCAAGATGCTGTCATTCTCGGGACCGGACTTGGAAAATTTGAAAATAATATTAAAAAAATATTAGAAATTCCTTATGAAACTATTCCAAATTTCCCATCTAGTACGGTTAAATCGCATAGTGGTAAGCTTATTATTGGGAAATTAGATTCAAAAACCTTACTCGTTTTCTCGGGACGTTTTCATTATTATGAAGGGTACTCGATGAAAAGTTTAACACTTCCTATAAGAGTTTTAGCTTTACTTGGAATTAAAAATTTATTCATAACTAATGTAGCTGGAGGGGTAAAAGAATCTTTTAATGCTGGTGATCTGGTCATGATAAAAGATCATATTAATCTTCTACCCGAAAATCCTTTGAGAGGAATCAATGATGATCGTCTTGGGATTAGATTTCCAGACATGAAAGATACTTACACCCCTAGTCTGAGGTTAAAAGCCCAAAATATTGCTGAAGAAATGGGATTAAATTTAAAATCTGGTGTTTATTTAGCTTTACAAGGTCCTAATTTAGAAACTGCTGCTGAATATCAATTTATCCACCATATAGGGGCGGATTTAGTTGGCATGTCTACTGTTCCAGAGGTAATAGTTGCAAGACATTCTGGTATGAACATTTTTGCAGTTTCTATTGTTTCCAATGTTTGTTATCCGCCAGAAAGGATAACGGAAACGACATTGGAATCTGTTCTTGAAGTAGCCGAAAATTCGGGAAACAAATTAAGCCAATTGCTTTCTAAACTCATTATAAACTAAAATTATTTTTCTGTAAATATTTTACAAACTTTGACCATAATATCTTGAATCCAAAAACTAGCATGGGAAAAAGCCAAATAGAAGTCATCGGTGCTCGGGAACATAATCTTAAAGATATTTCACTAAATATTCCTAAGAACAAATTGGTGGTAATTACTGGTGTAAGTGGGAGTGGTAAATCCTCTCTTGCTTTTGACACTATTTATGCAGAAGGACAAAGACGTTATATGGAAACCTTTTCTGCATACGCTCGACAATTTTTAGGGACCATGGATCGACCGGATGTCGAAAAAATTAATGGCTTGTCTCCAGTAATTTCAATTGAACAAAAAACTACAGCCTGGAATCCAAGATCTACCGTGGGCACAACAACTGAAATTTACGATTTCATGCGTCTTTTATTTGCTAGAGCTAGTGATGCTTATTCTTATGTTACAGGCAAAAAAATGGTCAAATATACCGAAGATCAGATTTTCGAGGCAATAGTAACAGAGTATTCAGGTCAAAAAATTAGCATCCTTGCCCCAATGATTCGATCAAGAAAAGGCCACTATCGAGAACTTTTCGAAAGAACATTCAAGAAAGGATTTACGAAGGTTCGTGTTGATGGAGAAATTATTGATTTAGTTCCAGGTTTACAATTGGATAGGTACAAAGTTCATGACATAGAAATAGTAATCGACAGAATAAAAATTGAAGAAAGCAAATATGACAGGTTGAGAGCCTCATTGCAAATGGCTTATAAAATGTCCAGTGATTTTGTAATCATTCATCAGATGGAAACCAATGAAATTGTTCCTTTCAGCAAGCGACTTATGGATGCAGAAAGTGGAATTTCTTATGAAGAACCGTCTCCAAATACTTTTTCTTTCAATTCTCCTTATGGCTCTTGTAAAAAATGTCGAGGTCTAGGTTCTGTGAATTCTGTCAATATGGAAAAAGTTATCCCTGATTATTCCAAAAATATAAATGAACAAGCAATAAAACCATTTGGTGAAGTTAGAGATACCTACACATTCAAACAATTGAAGGCAATTGCCAAAAAATATAAATTTTCATTTAATACGCCAATCAACGAAATTCCTCCCAAAGCTCTAGATGTAATACTAAACGGTGGCGATGATTCAAAAGATCAAAAACTACCAGGTATGTCACACGAATTTGTTTATAATTTGGCTTATGAGGGCTTACTAGGAATGCTTACAAGGTGGTATGAGGAGTCTGGGTCTGAAAAAATTCGATCTTGGGCTGAAGAATATATGGAAGTTGTTACTTGTCCGGATTGCAATGGTTATCGGTTATTGAAAGAATCCCTACATTATAAAATTGCGGATAAAAATATAGGAGAACTTTCGGAAATGGATCTTACTCAATTACTTAATTGGTTTGAAGATTTAGATGGAAGTCTTTCAAATAGGCAAGTAAAAATAGCCAAAGATGTTATTAAAGAAATTAAAGATAGATTGCGTTTCTTAATTCAAGTCGGGTTAGATTACCTCAGTGTAGATCGACCTACTAGGACATTATCAGGAGGTGAGTCTCAAAGAACACGTTTAGCTACACAAATAGGATCCCAATTAACAGGTATCACTTACATTCTTGATGAGCCAAGTATAGGTCTACATCAAAGAGACAATCAGAGATTAATTGAGGCCTTAAAAAATTTAACAACGATGGGAAATACTGTTATAGTTGTTGAACACGATAAAGATATTATGTTAGCTTCTGATTATTTAATTGATCTCGGTCCTGGAGCTGGAGAACTTGGTGGATTTATTGTAGCAGAAGGCACTCCTCGTGATTTTTTACAAAATAACGGCATAACTTCTGATTATCTTGCAAATAGAAAAATGATTGCTGTTCCTAAAAAAAGAAGAAAAGGAAATGGCAAAAAAATAATTCTTAAAGGAGCAATTGGTCATAATTTAAAAAACCAAGATTTAGAAATCAATTTAGGCACTTTAACATGTATTACAGGTGTAAGTGGAAGTGGAAAATCTTCTCTTATTAATCAGACCCTTTATCCCATATTGCGTCAACATTTCTACAATAGTGTAAAAAAACCACTTGATTATAAAAGTATTAGTGGTCTTGAGCATTTGGATAAAGTAATTGAAATTGACCAATCAGCAATTGGAAGAACACCAAGATCCAATCCCGCAACCTATACTGGAGTGTTTACGGATATAAGAAAAATATTCGCAAAAATACCAGAAGCACAAATCCGAGGATACAAATTAGGTAGGTTTTCGTTCAATGTAAAAGGTGGCAGATGTGAAGTCTGTGGTGGAGGAGGCCAAAGAGTAATCGAAATGAATTTTTTACCCGATGTTTATGTAGATTGCGAAGAATGCCAATCTAAAAGATACAATAGAGAAACGCTAGAAATAATATACAAGGGAAAAAATATTTCTGATGTTTTAAATATGACCGTAACAGAAGCAACAACCTTTTTTGAAAATATTCCTTCCATACATAGAAAACTAAAGACTCTAAAAGATGTGGGACTGGGTTATATAACTCTTGGTCAACAAGCTACTACTCTTTCCGGAGGCGAAGCACAAAGAGTAAAACTAGCAGAAGAACTTTCTAAAAAGGATACTGGTCAGACTATTTATATTTTGGACGAGCCAACAACTGGTCTTCATTTTGAAGATATCCAACATTTAATAAAAGTAATAGATAAGCTGGTGACCAAAGGAAATACCGTTTTAGTCATAGAGCATAACATGGATATAATAAAAGTTGCCGATAATATAATTGACTTGGGACCAGAAGGAGGTAAAAAAGGAGGAAATATTATTTTTAATGGAACTCCTGAACAAATGATTAAATTAAAAGACAATTACACTGCTCAATTTTTGAAAATAGAATTAGAACAAGAGGTAATGATCTCCAATTGATAAGCGCCTTGATTTTTATTTTTTTTATTACCCATATCTAAACTCAAGTTCAATTTTAAGCTTTAATCCGTTAAGTGAATTGACTTGGTGGTAAATTATTCCCGAATATTGAGGAACATAAAGCTAGACTCTGCGAAAATTACAAAACATTAAAATGTAAATTAGGACAATTATCTTTGGTTTTATAAGGTAATTCAAGCTAAATAAAAATATTGATTATTAAAAAATATATGGTTATCCTATTTCAAAATTAGGTTTAGGTCATCCCTAAATTGACAAGACCCTCCATCCGAAGATAGAGGGTCGAGCCGTTTAACACCCTTAAAACCTAAAATGAGAACAATAGAATATATTTCTTTAAGTGTAAGTAATCAGTATTAAGAATATATATATCTTTTAAAGTACTTTGTTTTTTTGTTAAGTCTAGAAAGTAGACATATCGTCTATTATAAATCCTAAACATTTAAGCATATCTTTTAGAAAGTCCATAGCTAATAATTTTAATTTTGTTTATAATAATAAATCAAAGTTAAGAACTAATGCACGCACCCACTATAACAGTTAACCTACTTTTAGGACAACCGTTTATTAAGATTTTTTACAAAATAAAAAGCATTATGTGCTAATTATCAGTAACTTGTGTTTGACAAAGCTAAAATTTCTGTTATTTTCTTATTTACTATACAAAGATGAATTATTTTTATATTACAAACTATAACAATATATATATGTTTGGGACAGGCAAAACAAGAAATTAATTTTACCCAATTTAACTTAAACAGCTGATTAATAACACATAATAAAAAATAATGGATTATATCATATCTCTATCTGAGCTTATAACTCGACAAAAAATTCATCAAGCAGCTCTTGTAGATGAGCTTGATTTCAATGAAAATAAAATGTCGCAACTATATAATAATGTTCTTTTGGGTAAAATAAAAAATGATCAAGATGCAATTAGTATTCTTTATAATGGTCGTGATCAAATGGGAAGCCTGAAGAAACTTAAACAACGTTTATATCATAGATTGATCAATTCCGTTTTTTTTATAGATCAAAGCGGTTCTAATTACAAGGATATTTTTGAAGCAGCTAAAACTTGTTACAAGCACTTTGCAGCAGCCAAACTTTTAATTGGAAATCAAAAAAATAAAGTTGGTATTGATATTGTCGAAAAAACGATCAAAATGTCAATGAAATATGAATTTACAGATCTTAACTATCTATTCTCGTCCTTATTGGCAAATTATTACGTGCTTTCAGATACGCATAAAAAGAAGTATGAAAAATATATTGCTTTACAAGATTATTATCTATTGGCTATTTCAGGAGAAAATTACATTGAACGGTTATACCGAACTTTAGGAATTAAGTTAAGCAAATCCAGTTCTGGATTGAGTGATGAAGATTTTAGTTATTATAAAAAAGAATTGAATGTTGTTATTGAAAAACAAAAAGAAATTAAAACTACCAAGTTTAACCTCAATGCCTATCTATTTCAAGCCAATTTATATTTAGAATTAAAGGAGTATCCAAAAATTATTGAAATAGTTGAAGCTGGACTTAATTTTTATAGAGAAAAAGACATAAAATCCACTGCTGCCGATTATTCATTGCAAACTAGAGCAGCAATAGCGTATTTCTTAATGAAGGATTACCACAAAGCCGAACAGATTTATGAACAAAATCTGAGCATCACTTCTCCTCAATCCTCAAATTGGTTCGCAACCTATAATCATTATTTCGCTATAAAAATAATCCAAAATCAATTTTCAGAAGCTTATAACATTCTTTCCAAAGTTATTAATTCTAATGAATTTGATAAGACTCACCCTTTATTGGTCCAATTATTTAGAATAAAAGAGGCATATATACATTTTTTAATAGAACTTGGCAAAATTGACCCTTCACAATCAGAAGAAAAACCAATTAGGAAATTCAAACTTTCTAGGTTTTTAAATGACACTCCTACTTATTCCCAAGATAAAAGAGGAGCAAATATTTCTATACTAATCATTCAAATGCTATTGTTGGTCCAAAACAAACAGCATATTAAGATAATTGATAAATTGGACGCATTAAACATGTATAGCCACCGATATTTAAGAAGTGATAATACTTTCAGAAGTAATTGTTTCATAAAAATGCTTGCAAAACTTCCGGATGCAGATTACAATCCTATAAGATGGGAGCGCTATGTTAAAAAATTTCGAGACAAATTAAACGATCACCCTTTTGAGCTATCCTATCATAATTTAGATCTTGAAGTTATTCCTTTTGAAACACTCTATGATTTAGTAGTAGAGATGTTGGGTCAAAAATAAAAATTACGATCGTTTATTATATACACGTCTAAAAACCTGAATTTGATAAAAAAAAAAGAGGAATTTTGAAATTTCAAAATTCCTCTAATTAGATTTATTTTATTACTCTCGTAATATTCAAAACGATTTTTTGATTTATTCAGCAGAAAGATTTACAATAAACCCAACTTCATCACTAATTGCCTTGTCAGCAACATCTGCGAAAAATTTAAGAGATCTGAACTTTACACCCCACTCCGTTCTGTCAATTAAAAACTGAGGTGTAGAAACTGTTACTTTTCCAGCTTCTTCTGTGACCATTGCTCTGAAACTAATTTGTTTTGTAACATCTTTTATGGTAAGGTTGCCATTTACTACATAATTTGCATCATCATTTCCCATTAATTTTGTAGCTTTTGTGATTTCAAATTTTGCTGTCGGATATTTTACAACATTGAAAAAATCATCTTCTTTTCCCTCGGCAGTGCCTTTTAAATGCTTTTCTAAATTTTCTTTGCCATCCCCTTCAAGATCCAAATCTGTAATTGTATTCATATCTAATGTAAAAGAACCTCCTACCAGCAATCCCTCAGCTATAATAACTTTTCCCTCTGATAAATTTACAGTACCATTATGTTTTCCAGTAACTTTTGCAGCTTCCCACATTAATATACTGGTAGCTTTGTTTACATTGTATTCCTTCCCAGAAGCTGCTGAAACTGCTTCCGAATCACCAGCTCCAGCGTTGTCGCCTTTTGGTTTACAAGAAATAACTAGACCTATGGCTAGTAAGAAAAAAGATAACCTCTTAATAATTTTCATTTTTAAAAATTTAGAATGTAATTGTAATTATATTAATTTATTGCAAAAATACAGAATTTCATCAAGACTAGATAATACTTTCACTTTCCTTGTGGAGCTTATTTTTTGTTTAATCGCTTGATAGCCAGTTAAAAGAATTGTGCTTGTATTTAATTTTTTGCAAATTTCATTAAGGTAAGTTTCCAATGGAATATTCTCAAACGAATCGTTCGCAATAATTACAATATATTCAGGATTCAATATATTACTAGCATCTAGAAATAAGCTTTTTTTCACATCCGTTCCTAAATTGGTAACCCTAAATCCGTTGTTAATGAGCATAAAATGTAAATAAAGTAAACTCAAGTCAGCCTTTTCTCCTTCGGGAAGAAATAAAAGGAAACTTGGAATATTTGTGTCTGTATTGATTGGAATTTCATCAATTGCCTTGATGATTTTTCTTTTAATGATTTGAGATACAAATAATTCATGAATTGGTTTTATGCATCCACTCATCCATAGATGACCTAGCTTATCAAGTAATGGAAAAACCACTTCCTCCATAGCTTTCTCAAAGCCCCTTTGGTCAATATTAGTTTCCAGAATTCTATTAAACTTGAATTCATTAAGTTCCATCATTGACATTGTCAAACAATCAATTCTTTCGTCTAAAGCATCATCAAAATCAGATATTTGGGCTACTTTCTTCTGAATGTCGTCTCTGTTTAATTTTGCAATCTGAGAGATCTTAAATCCATGATTATTTAAAAGGGCTACGTTTAGAATATGCTGAAGATCTTCTTCCAAATAAAATCTGATATTTGTATCCGTCCTTTTTGGCTCTAAAATATTGTACCGTTTCTCCCAAATACGTATAGTGTGCGCCTTTACGCCTGCAAGGTGTTCAATATCTTTTATAGAATAGATTACCATTAAATTATTATCATTTAACTTAATTTGTTGTATACCAAACATATTGACAAGATAAATGTTCAGTTTTAGGTATGTAAAGTATTAATACTAGTGCAAATATAGAATTAGCTAGTTGTAAAAAATTATTTTTGTTAAAATATTAATTATATGAATATTGGTATAGTTTGTTATCCAACCTTTGGTGGAAGTGGTGTAGTTGCAACTGAACTTGGAATCGCGTTGTCAAAAAAAGGTCATGAAGTTCATTTTATAACCTATAAAAGACCAGCAAGATTAACTCCTTTTCAAGAGAATGTCTATTATCATGAGGTAAATGCTTATGAGTATCCACTTTTCGAATTTAAGCCATATGAAACAGCCTTAGCTTCCAAAATGGTTGACGTTGTTCTTTATGAAAATCTTGATATTCTTCATGTGCACTATGCTATTCCGCATGCAGCAGTTGCTTTTATGGCTCAAAAAATTTTAGAAACAAAAGGCAAGTTTATTCCCATCGTTACCACTCTTCATGGAACGGATATTACACTTGTAGGAAATAATCCAGCATTCTCTCCTGTTGTTGAATTTAGCATTAATAACTCCAATGGAGTAACTGCAGTTTCAAATCATTTAAAAGAAGCGACACTCTCAAGTTTTAAAATTAACAATGATATTAAAGTCATTTATAATTTTATTGATTTCGAAAGGTTTAATAAAAAAGATAAAAACCATTTCAAAATGGCTATTGCTCCTGATGGAGAAAAGATTATTACACACACTTCAAATTTTAGAAAAGTAAAAAGAGTGGAAGATGTAATCCTTGCATTTGCAAAAATCTTTAAAAAAATTCCGTCCAAATTATTATTAATCGGTGATGGTCCTGAAAGAGACAATATGGAACAGCTTTGTCGAAAAATTGGCCTTTGTGATCACATTTTATTTCTAGGTAATCAAAGTGCCGTTGAAGAGTTGTTGGCATTAGCAGACCTCTTTATTCTGCCCTCTGAAAATGAAAGCTTTGGACTTGCAGCTTTAGAGGCAATGGCGTGCGGTGTGCCAGTAGTTTCTTCAAATGCAGGAGGATTGCCGGAATTAAACCTTGATGGAATTACTGGATATACCTGTGACATTGGAGATGTCTCTGATATTGCTAAAAAAAGCATTAAAATTCTGGAAAATAATGAAACTTTATTAAAGTTTAAAGAAGCTGCTCATAATAGAGCACAAACATTTAATATTTCTAACATTTTACCACAGTATGAATCATATTATGAAGAAATAATTAAAAAATATACCAAACTCAATTCAAATAAGGATATGCTAAATCCTAAAAATATATGAACTTAAATATCCCATGGAAGAGCTTTCTTTAAAACATTTTTTAAGAAAATTATTAATTTCTATTGATAAAAATAAATTGTGCTCCAAGCTCACTGATAACAAATAAACAAATGTTTTCTTTTGGGTCTTTGAAAACTTTTATAAACTCTTCCACTTTTTCTTGTTGAATTAGTGATTTTGACGAAAACTCTTCCAGACTACTTGCATTTATATTCCAATTTCCTTTAGATGTGTTTTTATCCACAATTGGAATGCCAACTTCAATATCGTGCTGGTGAAATACAAAAATTGGAAAATTAGATACTTCCTTTTCCATAATAATATCTGAAGCTTTGCCAAGTACACTTTTATAAGGAGAAAGTTCAATTTGCAAAGATTCAAATTTTTTTTCTTTAGACATTCTCTTTCAATTTTAATAAAGCGACACTTTCTACATGATGAGTATGCGGAAACATATCTACAGGTTGAATTTTTTCTAGATCATATTTTTCTGATAAAAGCCCAATATCTCTTGCTTGAGTAGATGGGTTGCAACTGATATATACAATTTTTGGCGATTCTACTTGTAAGAGCATTTGTACAACTTCTTTGTGCATCCCTACTCTCGGTGGGTCCGTGATTATAATATCTGCCTTTCCATGTTTCATGATGAAATCATCTGTTAATATATCCTTTACGTCTCCTGCATAAAATTCCGCATTACTTATATTATTATATGTGGCATTAATTTTTGCAAGCTCTATGGCCTCTTCAATTTCTTCTATTCCTACGATATTCATGCATTTATCTGCAACAAATAATGCAATGCTTCCAAGTCCAGTATACAAATCATATACATTATCATTGGGTTGAATATCTGCAAAATCTTTAGCAATGGAATAAAGTTTTTCAGCTTGCAGTGTATTTGTTTGAAAAAAAGATTTTGGCCCAATTTTATAAATAATATTTCCTAATTTTTCAGTCAAATACTCATCTCCAAAAATATGATTAGGCTCTAAATCGAAAAACGAACTATTACTTTTGGCATTGGTAATATGAAAAAGGCTCACAATTTCAGGAAATTTATTTTTCAATGCCTCTGTTATCATTTTCATTTTTGAAACATCTTTATGTCCAAAAATAAGAATTAACATCACCTCATTTTTTAAATTCGTTCTTACTACCATTTCCCTCAAGAAACCATGATTGTTTTTAATATCGTAATATTCGAAATCCTCGGACGCTGTAAATTCTCGGACAAAATTTCTGATTCTATTTGAGATATCGTCTTGGAGATGGCACTTATTAATATCGACGATCTTATCAAAAACACCAGGTCTGTGAAATCCCAGAGCTTTACTTTGAGTAATTTCTACATCTTCAGAAATTTCTTTCTCTGTCAACCATCTTTTATTAGAAAAACTGTATTCTAATTTATTTCGATAATGAGCCAACTGACCATTCCCCAATATTGGTAGAAATGTTTTTGCTTCTATTTTTGCAATACGTCTTATTGCATCTTTGACTTGTTGTTCTTTTTGTTCAATCTGAATTTTATAGTCTAAATGTTGCCATTTACAACCACCACAAACTCCAAAATGCTCGCAAAAAGTTTTAACCCTATGGATAGATGGTTCTGTGATAGTTTTAACAAAACCAAATGGCACACCTTTCTTTTTTTGTTTGATGATTGCATCTACTTTATCCCCTGGAACTCCACCTTGAAGGAAATAGATGTTGCCTTCAGCATCCCTTCCTACACACATTCCTTTGTCCGCAATCCCATGTAAAGTTATATCTTTTACTGTCTTTGGTTTTCTGTTTCTTCCCATTTAATTAATTATAATAAATTCAGTTCTTCTATTATTTTTTTGTCCTTTTTTTGTTTCATTAGAATCGATAGGCATGGTTTCTCCAAAACCTTTGTATGAAATTCTTTCTGTGTTAATACCATTTAATTCTAAATATTCTTTTACTGCTTTTGCTCTGTTTTCGGATAAGATTAAATTGTCCTCATTATCACCAACATTGTCAGTATGGCCGCGAATTTCGATTTTTAAACTCGGATTTTTGTAAAGCATCTCAAATAATTTTCCTAATTCGAAATATGATTCTTCTTTTATTAAATAGGAGCCACTTTCAAATAATACATTATTTAAGACTATTGGTTTTGAAACCACAGCAGTATCTTTAATTATTTTATCCAAATAAACATTAAACTCGAATTCGCTTTTTGAATCTTTAAAGCTTTCAATATCTAACCTTTCTGAATAAAAATAATATCCAGTTTTTTCAATGTTTATGCTATAATCCTTTGTTATTGGCAATGTTATTAGGCAACTTCCTTCATTATCTGTTAAATAAGAGTTTGTTTTATAAACTAAGTTTTCGTTTGACTGTAATTCCACCACTGCTTGCAACGGAATCTTGGTTTCTCTATCTTTTACGTTTATACTAATAAAGCCAACTTTTTGAGCTCTATTTTCAGGATTTAATTCAAAAGTATAGATGTCTGATTGTTTCTTATCAAATTTAACATCTCCCTTTCCTCTCGAATAATATGCAGTTGTCCCATTAAGTGACACAATCATTGCTCCTTCATGATCTTTTGTATTAATAGGAAAACCCAAATTTTTTGGTATTGACCACTCCCCTTTTGCATTTAATTCTGATCGAAAAAGATCAAAACTACCCAAACCCATATGATAATCTGACTTAAAATACAATGTCTTTCCATCAGGATGAAAAAAAGGGGATTCTTCATTACCTTTTGTATTTATTGTTGAGCCAAGATTAACTGGCTTTCCCCAAGAACCATCTTCACTTTTATAACTCCACCACAAATCACTATTACCTTGTCCACCTTTTCTCTTCGATGTAAATACAATAATGTTACCATCTGATGAAATACTTGGTTGCACATTCCATGTATCAACATTAGCTATATTGATAGCCTCTAAATATTTGGGAGATGTCCATTTTTCTTTCTTTTTCTCTGAAATATAAATATTACAACCCTTTGGTTGCCCACTCCGGCCATCAGAACAAAAGGTAAAAAGGATTGTTTTACCATCAGCAGATATGCAATGTCCGCCCTCATTTTCGAATGTGTTGATATTGGGCATAATCTTAGCTTTTTGCCAAAACCCATTTTCATCCTTTTCAGAGTAATAAAGATCCTCTTGATTTTCAGTAACTCTGGTAAAAAATAATGTTCTTCCATCTGCTGTAAGTGAAGGACAATACTCAGATAAAGTGGAGTCATTTATTTTTTCAGATAATGGAATAGGATTAAATTCAACAGGATGCTCTACTGCCCATATTATAAATTCTAGTTGCTTCCTTTTATAGATTAGATTTTCTACCGTTTCTGGTAATAGTTTTGTTTCATTTTCGAGGAACAAATTTAAAAACCGCAATGCTTCTGAATAATTATCTTGATTTTCGAAACTTAATGAAAGTGCCTGAAAAATCCTAGGGTCATAGTTTTGGTCGATTTCTAATGCTTTTTTAAAGTTGAAAATGGCATTAGCATAATCTTTTTGATCGTATAATAAGCCCCCTTTCTTAAGGTATGCATCAATAAACAAAGGTTCTTTTTTTATTGCTTTGTCTAAATAGTCAATTGCTTTTGAATAGTTTTTTTTTGTTATTTGATTTTTAGCCTGATCAAATATTTTCAAAACAGATTTTGGGGCATTTTTTGTAGAAATAACTTGCGCATTTGAAACTATGACACTTCCAATAATTAGAATTGTAAATAAGTAAAGTCGCAAAAAATATATTTTAACCATAAACCTCAAAAGATCATACATTGAAAAGGTGATCATGAAGTATAACGTCAAAAAGAGATATGGATGTTATACTAATAACGAAGTTAATTTATCAGCATTTTCGAATCCGAGTTCTTTTGCCATTTTAATATCCTTAATAGAACCATTTTTACCAGCTTTTTTCTTTGCGATTCCGCGATAAAAATATTTTTCATTTTCTGGAATATTGTCCATTTTGGAAACTTCGTTTAGGGATGCATCGAAAACCTTAATTGCTTCTTCATTTTCATCTAATTCAAGCAATACTTTACCATATTGAAAAGCAATGTAGGATATCCAGTTATAATTGGGGTCGTCTTTTTCAAAATTTCTATTAAAAAGCAATTTCAAATCAAAAGCCGCTTCTTTATATTGTTTCAATCTAATATGACAATCTGATTTTAATCTTCTAGCCTTCCAATATATACTTTGTAAAGCAATTGATTTTTTAGTAGTCATATCTAAATCGAAAATTGCCGACTCAAAATCTTCATTAATTACATGGACTTTAGCCCGCCCATAATATGCTGCTGGGTTGGTATCGTCTATACCTAAGCTTTTATTATAATCTCTTAAAGCATCATGATATTTTTTTAAAATAAAATTAACTTTTGCTCTTCTTTCATAAGCTTGTGCATGTCGATCATATTTTGCAATCGCTTTAGTCAAAGCCGCAATCGCTTTTTCGTGTTCACCTGCTGATTTGACAAGATTTTTTCCTTTTAAATAATATTGAACAACAGCCTTGTCACTGCTTGGTTCAACATGAGAATGGGCTAATACCGTTCCTGTGTCTGTTAACCAGCCATCAATGCATCCTGAAACTGCAAATTGAGCACAATATCCAAGCAAGTTCATGGTATTTTTGAAAGACTTTTGAGTGACCTGACCAACAAATCTTTTCAAATCCATGTAATATCCGTCTTCAAAAAATATTTCATCTTCTTTGAAGAGAATATCATTTTTGTAATAATTCTCTGTTCTATAGATGTACATTTTATGCACCAAGCTATAGCTCTTTTCATTTCCAAACTCCAGTCTTCCTTGTATGATTGACTTAATCCACATTATATTATTAATTTTTCTATAGTTTTTAACTAAGAATGGGAATACATTAAAACTTAAAGTACTGCATGAAGGTTAAAATATTCATGGGGGGGAGTGTAAAGTTCTTAAAAAAGATTGAAAATCAAAAGTTTAATGCAATTATTTAGTCGAATTTATGCCCAAACTTTACAACCTTCTGTACAATTCGTGCAAATTTCTATTTTATCACGTCCTAATAAGATTTTATTTCTAAAATTTTGATATTCATCGCTTTGCCATAATTCAATAAAACTTTGATTTTTCAAGTCTCCTAACCTAAATGTTGCATCTTTATCAAAACAGCAAGGTACCACTGTTCCATCCCATGTTATAACACAGGAGTGCCATAATTTCCAACATCTATTTAACAATTGATTCTTTACCACATATTCGCCATTTTTAGTTTTTCTGTACCTGGAATATTTATCAATGGATGGAATTAGTGGATTGCCATCTTTATAATCGTAAACTTGAGCCGTCTTTAATTTTACTTCATCTACACCAATCTCTTTTGCAATTCTGAATATTTCAGGAATTTGATGTTCATTGGGCTTAACTACAAGGAATTGAAAAATTATATGGGGATTTTTTGCTGCAAGTTTCTTTTTCCATTTCACAAGATTTTTGGCACCAGAAAGCACATTTTCCAATTTACCTCCTTTTCGATATTGTTCATACACTTCTTGAGTCGTCCCATCAACTGATATAATAATTCTATCGAGACCAGATTCTATCGTTTTTTTTGCATTTTCATCATTCAAAAAGTGTCCGTTAGTTGAGGTAATGGTATAAATGTTTTTTTTATGGGCATATTTTACCATTTCTAGAAATTTGGGATTTATAAATGGTTCCCCCTGAAAGTAAAAAATCAAATACAATAAATCTTTATAAAGGTCGTCAATTGTATTTCTATAGAAATCTTCCTTTAGGTTTCCAATGGGTCGACTAAAAGATCTCAGTCCACTGGGACATTCTGGGCAATTGAGATTACATGCTGTAGTTGGTTCGATTGAAATACTAAAAGGCATTCCCCATTGCATTGCCTTTTGGAAATAGTTAGTAAAATAAAAAGAAGAAAATACTTTTGAAATGTTAAAAACTTTTCGAATTGTTAGTCTACGAAAAAACCGCAAAATATCCCAAAAATATATGCTCATATTTGGTAGCGATCCTTTAATATTTCAACATGATACTTTGCGTGTCCTGCTATAAAATAAGCAATCGCCCGAGCTGTAACTGGATAACCACTTGCAATACCTTCCTTGTCTAAATCTCCATCTTGCAAAAAGCCAAACAATAATATATTCAATGATCTAATATATGAAAAGGCTTGAATTAAATCATTTAAGCTGATCCTTTCTACATCAATATTTGACATGTATTCATCTTGATTAAAACCAGGAAGTGATTGCTTTTCGCCTCTTGCAATAGCAAGCCCTCTATATGAAAAGACCATTTCTGTATCAATGATATGCATTATTACTTGCTTAATGCTCCACTTTCCCGGTGCATATCTATAATTTGATTTTTCATCCGAAATGCTATTCAACAAAGAAAGTGTGTGTTCTTTTTCTTTTTTTAATAATTCTAAAAATGGTTCATCGGGCACAGAGTCCATGTATCCTTTATAAAAAACTGGATAACTGCCATCATTTGGTTTATAGTTGTAATTCATGAATCAAATTTACATCAAAAAAGATAAAATATATAATAAACCCAAAATGAGAGAATGCTGTATTTAGGAACAAATAAGATTTTATTATTGTTGAATGCAGGTAATTGTTATTGGTGTAATATTTGTACATCATTATATTACAGTGCAAAGAATCAATACTTGCTTAGACAGAAACCAAAATTATGTTTCAATTAATAAATAACTTTTTCAAAAAAAGAAGAGAAAATAACAACGTAGATCCAATGAAATTTTTACTAGTAGGATTAGGCAACATGGGCACAGATTATGATGGAACAAGACATAATGTTGGCTTTCATATTGTAGATTATTTGGCCGAGAAACATAATGCGACCTTTAAAAATGATACTCTTGGAGACATTGCAGAGATCAAACACAAGGGACGAACCATCTATTTATTGAAACCTTCTACTTACATGAATCGAAGTGGAAAGGCTGTTAATTATTGGTTGCAGAAACACAAAATAAAAAATAGTAATTTGCTTATTATTTTAGATGACCTGAATTTGCCATTTGGACAAATTAAAATAAAACCAAAAGGAAAAAATGGAGGTCACAATGGTCTCAAAGATATTGATCAAATGTTGGGAGGGAATTTATATGCCAGACTAAGAATTGGGATTGGAAATAATTATCATACTGGACAACAAGTAGATTATGTTTTGGGAACATGGGGTTCTGAAGAAAAAAAAGAACTTCCTGAAATTACATTAAAGGCTGCAGAAGCCGCTTTAAGTTTTACAGCTATAGGCGTGGATTTTACAATGAATGCTTTCAATTAAAAATCAAGTCCAAAAGAAAGATACAATCTCGGCTTTTGAACTATTCTTGTTTCAACACCCCAAGCATAGTCTAGCTTAACAAAATAGCCAAACAAAGAAGTTCTTAATCCAAATCCATAGCCATAAATTAGAGGATCTCTAAAATATTTAACATTCACCACAACCGCAGGAGGACTTTCTAACGTAAGAGTATTAATTACATTTTCATCACTATAAGGCGTTAATCCGTGCCATGCTGATCCTGCATCAAAAAAAGCAGTGATTTGAAGGTTCTTAATCATATTATACCTGAGTTTTCCTGCACTCAACATATTAAAAATTGGAAGCCTTATCTCTGAATTAAAAAGTCCGAAAGTTGTTCCGTTTCTTGAATTGTATTTGAAGCCCCTAAGATTGGCGGCTATAGTGGTATACGCATAATTATTTCCTGGCGTTGGTGTATCCATATCGAAAGCTGGAAGCAACCAACTTTCTACACCTCCTAAATAATATAAAGTTCTTTCAGATCCAAAATTTGTGGCTGCAGCTATTCTATTTGCCCAAACAGCATATTTTCCTAATGGTAAGTAATGTCTTGCGTCCAAACCAACCACGGTCATAAATGCTTCACTTAATTTAAATTTATATGGAGAGCTCAGCTTTACGTTGAATCTATTTACACCTTCTAAATAAACTTTGTATCTAAAACCATTTTTTATATTCAAACTTATATCATACGAATTATCATAAATATATTCCAATTTTAACCCAATTCGCTGACTAGTAATATTTTCTGATTCTAAGTTTGCCTTATTGCTTACTAATTCAAAAAAATTATCCTTTCTATATGTAACACTAGCTCTTATACTGGTAAAAAAATCTAGAGGGTACTTTAATTGATAAAGTGCGATTATGCTGTTCTTTCTTGTATTAAGACTTGGATTAGTAAATATTTCTGGTCTTTCTGAAAAAGATTTCCTATATAATGCATATCTTTTATCTAACTGCTTTTTCCTATCGTCAAAAGTCAAAAAAACTTCTGATCCATTTAATGATGTTGGAATTCTTGCTCCACCTTCAAAACTGTAATCTTCAAAAATATCTTTTAAGTTTGCTTTAACCAAGTATCCAAATGGTTGGTGTTGGTAAGCTTCCTGCCTATCACCAGCATAACTGTCAAGTCCTTCAAATAATACACTATTGTCCATTCTGGAAACAACATCATCTACTCTGAATCTTACTCGAGCTGCAGTTGCTCGACTATTGACAAACTTAACAATATTATGAGATGCTTCATCATTTTTGTTATTTTCTGCAGTTGGCAAGCTAAATATAGAAAATTCAAATGGGTTGTCATTAACTGCTGGCTTTTCCTTAAATTCAGTCTGAAAATAATAAGACTTATCAATAAATAACTCACTTTCAAGATGTATAACATCTGACTTTTCATTCTCTTTATTTATGACTGTTTTTTTAAGTCCTTTTTCAATTCTTTTATATTCTGTAATAATAGGATTGTTAATAAGGGAAACATTTACAGCTTGTTCAATAATGATATCTTTCTGATCTTTGTGCTTGCTGTATAAATACCTACCATTCTTGTAATCATGCAGAAGTATATTGCTGTTTTCGTTGGAATTAAAATTGACCTGAGGAAGAATACTAAGGTCTTGAAAAGAAGCAATTTTTCTATTGATTATTCCACTGCCATCTGAAAGAAAAGCTACTTTATTATCTTTTAAAGCAATGGGATGTCTATCCGATTCTCCAGGAGTATTACTAATTCGATAAAGTTTATTGCCTTCATCATTTAATTCTAAGAAAAAAACATCAAATTTTTTGATGGGAAGAATAGTATCCAAAGCTCTATCTACTAAATAGTTATCTTGTCGATTAGAAGAAAATAACATCCCCTTTCTACCAAACAACTCAGCGCTTCTTAAATCTAAATCATCATAGAAATCATTCGTTATTCTAACTGATTGACGATTGGTCATATTGTAACTATACAAATCTGAAAATCCATCTGTAGTAGCTGAAATAATGAGCTCATTATCATTTTTGTATTCTGCACTATATATTCTTCTGTATTCAGGAGCAAATAAATCGTTAATTTCTTCATTTGAATCTAGAAAAATTCTTTTTTGTTTTATGATGTCTCTAAATTCATAAATTAAGGACAATTCATTTGTATTAGGAGCCCACGATAAAATTGGATAATTTAAGTCTGTAATTTCAAACGGGTTCTTTTTACCCACTTTCAAAACTGTAAATTGCCCGTCTTTTTCAAAATCGTGAACGATAACCTTTGCTTTACCTAATTTGTTTTCAACAAATGCAGCATATCTTCCGCTAGAGCTAATTTTGATATTTGAAATTGTGGAGGTTTTGTTGTGTCGAACTTCTAGAATTTCCTTTTCTTTTTGAGTTTCTAATTTTGGACCTAACTCCTTGTATTGTTGCATATAATGAACATACCAATCTTCTCTAAGTTGCTTGAAAGGAATACCTATTACATAGATAAAAGCAGCATCCATATTCCTATTAATTCTGGTAAGATATAATAGATTTGAAATAGACGATTTTCCATAATTGTCTCCTATAAATTTCCAAAATGAATGGCCTGCAATTTGAGGAAAATCCTTGCTTAGCCTTTTGAAATTCTTGTATCTCCGCTTATCTCTAGTTAATAAGTTTCTTAATTGATCATCCGATTTTTCGTCCCATTCTGTTTCTACATATTTACTTATTCCTAATTGATACCAATCTGGAATATTAAACATAACTGCATTTTGAACCAATTCTTGAAAAGAATTTCCATACAGCATTGAATTGATGAAAACTTCTGCTACTCCTTGTTTAATTTGCTTTCGAAGGTTATTGTGGTTTCCATCAAAATATACAAAAATCTTATTTTTTGAAACTTTGGTTCTCCCAGATATAGTAACAAATGTTTCTTCTGAACCAATGTTACTCATTTTAAGATCTGAAAGATCTGTATATACAATTATTTCTATTTTATCATTTAATCTATGCTCTAAAATTTCTTGAATTTCATTGAAATCAAACTCTGCGAGCTGTAAGGTCGGAATGGCGATATTTTTGCCCCTATCGTACCAATATGTTTTAAAATTTTGAGTTTCATATACCCACCAATACTTGAAATTTTCATGGTATTGAACCCTGTTTTTTCCAAAAGTAGTATTTATGCTTTGCCCAGGCACTTTTACGACAAGAGCAAAAAATATTAAAAAGGTATAAATTATTTTATTTGTCATTCTGTAAACAATTTACAAATAATTGGCTGTACAAAAAGAACAACATTTTTAATTTTTAGTTTTTTTTAAAAAATGCTATTAAAATTTAAAGCTTATTTAACATCTTTTAACTGCACACATTATAAAAAAGACTCATATTTGCAAAATAAAAACGTAAAACATGGAACTCGCCATATTTAATTTTAATCCTTTTCAAGAAAATACTTACTTATTATACGACGAAACAGGTGAATGTGTTATCCTAGATCCTGGATGTAGCAATAAAGAGGAAGAAAAATTATTGTCATCCTATATAACGAAGCACAATCTAAAGCCCGTCCGACTCATTAATACTCATTGCCATATAGATCATATTCTAGGAAATAAATACATAAGTGAAAAATACAATTTAGATCTAGAAATTCATAAAGGAGAATTAGAAACACTAAAAAGTGGTGCTATGATAGCCAAAATGTATGGAATTCCCTATGAATTATCTCCATTACCCAAAAGATTCATTGAGGATAATGATGTTGTTGTTTTTGGGAACACAGCACTTAAAGCAATTCTAACACCAGGGCATTCACCTGCAAGTCTTTCATTTTATAATGAAGTTGAAAACATTCTAATTGCAGGAGATGTATTATTCCATGAAAGTATAGGAAGAACAGATTTGCCAGGAGGAAATCATCAACTTTTGTTACTCAGTATTAAAAATCGCGTCTTAACTCTGCCAAATCAAACATTGGTTTTTCCGGGGCATGGTCAAAAAACAACAATTGGTCATGAACGCGTTAATAATCCTTTTTTGAAAGAATTAAATTAATGTTTTTATCGTTTATGATAATATTAAAATAAAAATAAAATTTTTAAATATGAAACTCAACTTTTTAAAATTTGCATTCTTTTTTATTGGGGCGTCAATGTTATTCGTCTCTTGTGATCCGGATCTTTTAGATCCAACTGATGAAGGTGATCCTACAATTTCTGTGACAGGAGCTCCTTCAGCAGCTATAGATGCTGAGTCAAGTTTTACTATAAAGGCTGTTGCAACGCCAACAGCCACAAACCCACTAAAAACTCTTGATATTACTCAAGACAATCAGTTGGTAAATTTTAGTCGAATTAAGATTAATGGTGCAGCCGCAACAGCAAATCCTATTCTTTTATTTGGTAATGATAAAAATGGATTAAGCTGGGATATTACTATTGTCGCTCATAGTGATGCTTCTATAAAAGAATATTCCGTTAATATTAAAGATGACGGTAATAATTCTGCTAATTTTTCTTTTGACGTAAGCACTAGTATCAACAATCCTTCTTTAGAAGTAACAGCTTCTACGGATATTTCTGTTGCTCCTAAATCATTAATTGGTATTATGGTGAAACTTAAAAAAGGAACTTTTGATTTAGCAACTTTAGGTGTTTATCAAAATGACGCTTTAATTACCAATTTGACTCGTTTATATTATGATGGCTTGTCAGCAACATTTGATGCAAATCCTTATTTAATTCCGGCAATACATAAAGATGGAGCAGACATTACTTTATATGTCAGGGTTCAAGATTTACCATCAACAGATCCATACAAATTTGTTCTCTCGGATACAGAAGGCAATTCGGCTACTTTTGATTTTAACGTTACCACAGCAACACCTGTTACTGAATTAACGGGAATTTTATTGAATGCAGCAGGTCCTGTTAATACTGGAGGATTAGATTTGGATGAAGGTATTGGTACCGGATCGGCTAATGCAATAGCGGAAATAAGAGATGAGGGAATTGATTTAGGCTTGCCGCTTGCTAGCAATTGGAAAAAAAGTATTGCTGGAGTTAACGGCAGTGTTCTTAGACAGCTAAAACCTGGTCAAAATGGATTAAGTGAAACATTCACTTATGCTGACGTCACCGCAAAAGAAACTATTTCAAGCATATATGAGAACGGAGAAGCTTTCACTTTGAAAAATAATGCTGGTGATCTAATTAGTGCATCTGTGAATGTCGGAGATCTTTTTGTGGTTAAAAATGGAGAAAATTTCTATTTGCTAATTGTCAAAGAAGTAAATGTTGTAACTGATAGTAACGCGGATAACTATGTTTTTAACATCAAAAAATAGCACGACTTTTTAATATCAAATTGTTCCCGAGACAAAGCTCTTTATATCATCTGTATAACGAGAGTAGGTATTAAGAATTCAAAGTCGCTATATTAAAAAAGGTTTAAAAATAAAAGGCTAGAATGGGTTTTCATTCTAGCCTTTTTAAATGTATGATTTGTGGGTAATAACTTAATCCAACCACTTATAATATATGCAAAATAAATTGACAAAATCTAAAATATTTGACCTTATATTTTGCTTTGAATTCCTTGCTACCCTCTGTCAAAAAGGGAATTTCCTCCTCTAACATGAATAGCAAATATAACAGAGAGCGCCATTTAGTATTATACTATTCTATTCCACTGATTACCTCAATATCTGGCCTTATTGACTTCAAATTTTCTATCCCAGAAGCACTAACATTTGTCTGCCATGTATAAATTCTTTCAAGAGCTGGAAATTTGCTTAAATGGTTTAAAATTTCATCATCAACCTTAGTATTAAATAAATTAATCGCCTCCAATCGTGGTAATGGTTCGATTTGTAAAATATTTTCCGATCTAGTATTGGTTCCTTGTAACTGAAGACGAATAAGATTTTTTAATTTTGAGATATCTTCAAAACATTGTTCTGAAAGTATTGAATTTTTAAGATCTAATACAATGACATTGCTAATAAATTTATCAATTCCAAGAGAACCATCAACTTCTGTTTTTGTTAATCCAATTTCTATAAAATTATTATCACTAGATGAACCGCTAATTTTAAAACCAGTTTTACTAAAATTTTCAATAACCGAATCAAGTAATTCCGGGGCCTTTTCTTTTTCATACCATGGTCTAGGAGAAAAGTCAAGATTATAATTTTTCTGAATGATTCGAATGATTTCTTCTGATTTTTCCGTTGATGAAGTTTTTTCTTCATAATCAGCTCCATTTTCAATCCACCATTTTAACAATTCCACTTCGAAAAAAGACATTGGAACTCCTGTTGTTGGCATAAACTTGGGGTTACTTTGACTTATGCTCACTCGGTGGAATAAATCACTTTCTTCTGAATTTCCTGCAATGATAACTTCTCCATTTTTTCCTCCTTTAAAAAGTGCTTCTTTAGTACTAATATCCAGTCCTCCGCTAGAAGATTTTGGATTGTGGCATTGAACACATTTTTGATCCAAAATTGGAAAAATTAGGTCTTCGTATGTGACTACTGAATCAAGATGCATGGAAGAAAGGTCTATTTTTGATGGTGGCTGGTAACCTACCATTTTTTGAAAAACGACAGGGGCTTTTTCAATTAAATAATCATTTCCATGAGTCAATTGGCCTCCTAGGTGTCCGCCTATCGTGATAAGAACAAGAAGTAGCCCCCGAAAAATATTCAATAATAGTCCCTTTTTTTGTTCAAAAAAGATATTGATTAACATAAAAAATAAAGAAATACCACAAATAGAAATACCAAGCCATTTATGCCAGAAAAGCGTAGATTCAGAATAAAAAGAGACCGTTGATAACTGCCAACCAGTAAAAATTGAAACTAGAGCGGTTGCGAAACTAAAAAACCACAACCAAGTAATAATTTTTCCTGAAGATTTCAGAAAAAACTCAATAATCAAGGTTATTATAATGATTCCGATTGGTAAATGGACAATTAAAGGGTGAAACCTACCAATGAATGCTGAAAAGTCAAATTCCATAATTTCTCTTTAATTCTTTCAAAATATTTTTTCTCGCTATGCTAAAATTTCATTCACTACTTTTCCGTGCACATCGGTTAATCTGAATCTTCTCCCTTGGTACTTAAAATTTAATCGCTCGTGGTCTATTCCCAATAAATGCATTAATGTAGCCTGAAAATCATGAACATGGACTGAATTAGAAGTAATATTGTAACCGAATTCGTCCGTAGAACCAAAAGAAAAACCCTTTTTTATTCCTGCTCCTGCCATAAAAATAGAAAAACATTTCGGATGATGATCTCTCCCGTAAGAATCTGCAGTAATTATTCCTTGTGAATAACTTGTTCGTCCAAATTCTCCTCCCCAAATTACCAATGTGTCTTCAAGAAGGCCTCTTTGTTTTAAATCAGAGATCAACGCTGCAGTCGGTTGATCTGTTTCTTTACATTGTCTTTTCATTAGTCCAGGAAGTCCTCCGTGTGCATCCCAACCTTGGTGGTACAATTGAATAAATTTTACATCTCTTTCTGCAAGCCTACGAGCTAAAAGACAATTTGCTGCATAGGTTCCTGGAATTTTACTGTCTTCTCCATACATTTTATAAATATGGTCAGGTTCTTTAGAGATGTTCATGATTTCTGGCACCGAAGTCTGCATCCTAAAAGCCATTTCATATTGGTTCATTCTCGAAAGTATTTCTGGGTCTCCATTTTCATCATGACTCAATCTCCCTAGCTTATCAATATAATCTAGTTGTTCTCTTCTATTATCTGCACTAACTCCCGGTGGATTATCGAGATAAAGAACTGGATCTTTTCCTGCTCTAAATTGCACACCTTGATATTGTGATGGTAAAAATCCATTACCCCATAGCCTTGAATATAATGGTTGTGCTCCCTGCTTCCCTTTGGTAACTAGAACTACAAAAGAAGGTAGATTTTCATTATCAGAGCCTAGACCATAACTCAACCAAGAACCAATAGATGGCCTTCCGGGAAATTGTGATCCTGTTTGTATAAAAGTAATTGCTGGATCATGATTGATGGCATCTGTATTCATTGATTTTATAAAACACAGCTCATCCACTATTTTAGCAGTATGAGGCATTAATTCACTTACCCATGCCCCACTTTCACCATGCTTGTCAAATTTGAACTTGCTTCCAACCACTCTATAAGAAGCTTGGCCAGAGCTCATTCCTGTTAATCTTTGCCCTGCAATTACACTTTCTGGCATGTTAGTTCCTTGGAGTTTTTCCAAGATGGGCTTGTAATCAAATAATTCAGCTTGAGATGGACCTCCACTTTGAAATAAATATATAACCCTTTTTGCTTTAGGAGCAAAATGAGGGTTACCTAATATTCCTCCAAAAGTATTAATAGGCTTGCTTTTTGAATTTGCTATTAATGGATTAATTAATGACCCCATTGCCATAGCGCCTAAACCTAAAGAAGTTTTCGCAAGGAAAGCCCTTCTATTATAATTCTTGTTCTCATTTCCACAATACGACATATTATTTCTTATTTACCTTTTCATGTATGCTTCATTATGGTTGATTATAGTACTTGCAACCAATGTTAATGCTGCACTTTTACTCACATTTTCATAAACAAAGTCTTTGGATTCTCCAACCGCCAATAATTTACTGGCTTCAATTGGGTTTTTTGTAAAATATCGAGCTTGTTTTTCATATAATTCTTCTAGTAACTTAAGCTCTTCAGAATTTGCTTTTCTCCCAATTGTTAATCTAAAAGCATATTGTATTTGTTGTTCTACTGATTTTCCTCCTTCTTCTTGAATTCTTGATGCCATTACTCTTGCTGCTTCTACAAATTCAGGATCGTTTAACAAAACTAATGCCTGCAATGGTGTACTTGTGTTTTCTCTTTTAATAGTACAAACCTCTCTAGAAGGTGCATCAAATATTGTCATTGCCGGGTGAGGGGAAGTTCTTCTTACAAAGGTGTAAAGACTTCTTCTATATAAACTGTCTCCCTGACTTTGGCGATAATTTAGAAGTATGTGAGAAAATGAAGATTTTTCTATCCATAAGTCACCAGGTTGGTATGGTTTTACACTTTCTCCGCCTTGCTTTTTAACCAGTAGTCCACTAGCTGCCAATGAATTGTCACGAATCATTTCTGCTTGTAGCCTATAAGACGGTGATCTAGATAAAAATTTATTGCTAGGATCTATTTCCTTATCTTTCTCATTTAGCTTTGAAGATTGTCTATATGTGTATGACATAACCATTTTCTTAATCAACCATTTTAAGTTCCATCCTTCTTCCATAAATGATACTGAAAGATAATCCAATAATTTCGGGTGACTAGGTCGGGATCCTTGAAGACCAAAATCATTTGAAGATTCAACAATTCCTTTACCAAAAATCATTTGCCAATATCTATTAACTGCAACTCTTGCCGTTAGTGGATTTTTTTCGTCGAATAACCAATTTGATAATCCCAACCTGTTTTTTGGAAGATCATCAGAAAAATTATTTAAAACCTGTGGAGTACTAGGAAAAACAATTTCTTTCGGCTGTAAAT
Source organism: Bacteroidota bacterium (assembly GCA_024642705.1). Lineage (GTDB taxonomy): Bacteria > Bacteroidota > Bacteroidia > Chitinophagales > Saprospiraceae > Portibacter. The sequence continues at coordinate 62,914 of JAHEAQ010000008.1, forward strand.
ATTCTCCCCTTGTATAGATATAACTCTTTCTAGAAATGGGCATTTCTTCCATAACCATTACCTCACTAATGTCATTATAAAGTTGGATTTTTTGAAATACCAAATCTTTCAATTTTGATTTTTCATTAATTACCTGCTTATCCTGGTGAATTTTAAATGCAGATAAAACATTTTCTGAAAAGTTAGTGTTTTTTGGAAAAGCAATTAATTGAATCTCAAGTTGTGAGAGTTCCGCATTGAAAAGTTTAACTTCATCAATTTTTCCAAGGAAAACCCCATTTTCTCCAGTAAACCCGCGATAGGATTTTCCGATTCGTATTGGCTTCTGTAAAACAGGAATATGATTATCTGTTCTAATAGGTAAAATACTTTTGTACAATTGATCAAAAACGATTTCAGTTGGACTTTCCTTTCCATTTATAAAGAGCTTTATTCCTTTTGCCTTAGATGATCCATCATAAGTAAAAGATACATTTTGCCATTCGTTTATTTCAATAGATTCTTGGGTTCTTGTTTGAATATAATTATGTGGTAGTGAATTAATCAGTTTAAGATTTAGCCTATTATTATTGTCAAGATAAAATTCCCATCCGCGCCAAAAACTATTCTTATTTCCCGTAGTGCACATTAAGGTTTGGGTCTTTGTTGAATCTTTTTTTGTTGTGTTAACCCAAAGTGAGGCAGAAAATGGTTCGTTTGCTTCAAAACCGTTCACCTCGTGAATGTACAATTCATCATATTCGCCTGTCAATCTTGCTGCATTCCCTTTAAATCCATCCGTAATTTCTGTGGTTGTACTAGATGTAAGGTTTTTGTTGTTGTCTAAGATTTTGCCTTCTATTTTTTCAAATTCACCATAAAAGATTCTGTCTTTAGTATTTTCCTTAGAGGGTATTTCTTGTACAAATTTTGAAATATTAAGAATTTGATTTTTTGTGAAATTTATTTTTTCTTCTTGTTCAGAAATAGCTTTGTTAATATCTAGGATTTTTTGTGAAATTTCTGGAGTTACAGCTGGAGTCATGGGACCATAATTGCCATCATCACCTGTCATTCCTAATTCATTAACATTATTGAAAAAGGCGGTCATTTGATAATATTCTTTCTGAGATAAGGGATCAAATTTGTGATCGTGACATCTCGCACAACCTAGAGTCAACCCAAGAAAAGTCGTTGAAAAGGTTTCTGTTCTGTCAAAAACATAGCTAAGTCGAAATTCTTCATCTATTACACCACCTTCCGCAGTCATGGTATGATTTCTATTAAATGCCGTCGCTAATTTTTGGTCATTTGTTGCGTTTGGATACATGTCCCCTGCTATTTGCCATTCAACAAACTGGTCATAACGTTGATTTTCATTGAACGCTTTTATTACCCAATCTCTCCATGGCCACATTAATCTATATCCATCTGCATGCATTCCGTGAGAGTCTGCATACCTAGAAACATCCATCCATTCTTGGGCCATTCTTTCTCCGTATTCAGCTGAAAGAAGTAGTCTATCCACAACTTTTTCATAGTCATTTTCTGAAGTATCCGCTAAAAAATCATCAATTTCTTTAATAGTGGGCGGCAATCCTGTTATGTCCATTGTAACTCTTCTTAAGAGTCTTTCTTTATCTGTTAGTGGTGATTGGATAAGATTGTGCTCACTCAATTTTTCTGCAATAAAATTATCTATTTCATTTATAGCTATAAATCCAGGGTTAAGAATTGGAATTTTCTCCTTTTTAGGAGGTATAAAAGCCCAATGTTCTTCATATTCTGCTCCATTTTCGATCCACTTATAAAGGAGAATTTTTTCTTGATCTGTAAGAAAAAGATTATTCTCTTGTGGTGGCATTACAAACTCATGGTCG
>JAHEAQ010000008.1:64872-100124 GCA_024642705.1 Bacteroidota bacterium
GAATATTTTATCAAATACAATAGAGGAGCAAATGTTTCATGTTGAACAATTTTAAAATCATTTTTAACTTCAGCAATGGTTGGCTTAACGTAGCAACCAGACTCATAGCCCTTACCTTCTAAAATGCTTCCTTCAACTAAGATTTTTCCTCCTTCAGCTTTAACTGCTTCAATAGATTTAAGATAATTGTTTACTGATTCTTTATCAATGAGTGGCCCCATATGGCTAGTTGGTTCTAGCGGATTGCCAATTTTCACCTGACCATATGCCTTTTCCAATTGTAATTTTACAGTATCATAAATGCTATCGTGAATAATTAATCTTCTCGTTGAAGTGCAACGTTGTCCTGCTGTACCTATAGCTCCAAAAACAGCACCAGTCAAAACAACCTTCAGGTCCGCATCTGGAGTAACGATAATTGCATTGTTTCCACCCAATTCCAATAAACTCCTACCTAATCTCGATGCGACAGTGGCACCAACAATTTTTCCCATTCTTGTGCTTCCCGTAGCAGAAATCAATGGAACCCTCTGATCTTTAGTCATTAATTCTCCAACTTTGTAATCGCCGTTGATAATATTACTAACGCCCTCAGGGACCTCATTTCTTTTTAAAACGCCTTGTAAAATATAGTTACACGCGATTGCACACAATGGTGTTTTTTCACTAGCCTTCCAAATACAAACATCGCCACAAACCATCGCTATCATTGCGTTCCATGACCATACCGCTACTGGAAAATTAAAAGCACTAATGATTCCAACAATTCCTAAAGGATGCCATTGCTCATACATTCTATGTCCTGGTCTCTCAGAGTGCATGGTTAGTCCATAAAGTTGTCTCGAAAGCCCAACTGCAAAATCGCAAATGTCAATCATTTCTTGAACTTCGCCCCATCCTTCTTGCAAGCTTTTTCCCATTTCGTAACTTACAAGTCTGCCTAAGGCGTCTTTGTTTTTTCTTAGCTCATCTCCATATTGCCTTACAACCTCTCCTCTTTTAGGTGCTGGTTGAAGTCTCCATTTCAAAAATGCTTTTTCTGCTTGATTAATAACCAATTCATAATCCTTTTCCGAAGTAACTCCAACTTTGCCAATTAACTTCCCATCAACTGGCGAAAACGATTCAATAAAATTGGTTGATTCACCTATCGACTTTTGGCCAGTCCATGTTCCAGCATTCGATTGTTGAAGACCTAATTCTTGTAAAAAACTTGTATCCATTTCTCTTAAATTTTATAACAATAAGCAATGCTTATTTTTTTGGTTTTATCATTAATCTGATTAGTAAAGGTATTATAAATAAGTCGGCAAGCAATGCAGTAATTAAAGTAATTCCAATCAAAATACCGATTGATTTGCTAGGCGGATGAATAGAAAATAATAATACCATAAAACCAAAAAATAAAATAACGCTTGTAATGATTATTGCTTTTCCTGTTTCTAAAAAAGAAATTCTTAATGCTTCTTCTATTTCAATACCTCTAAGCCGTAACAATTTAAATTTGCTTAAAAAATGAATGCTATCGTCAACTGCAATTCCAAATATAATGGCGAAAACAATCGAAATTCCAGCTTCTAGCTCAATATTTAGAAAACCAAGGATTGCACCTGCAAAAATTAATGGAAAAATATTGGGGACCAATGCAATGATTAAATATTTAATGTTTCTAAATAATAATGCCATTAGAAGCCCAACAATAAGTATCGCTAATCCAAGTCCCAATAAAAGACTTTTTCTGGCATATTCTACATTTTTATCCAGTAACATTGCTGTTCCTGTTATGTTGAAATGGACCAAGGAAGTATCTGTATTTACATTAATCCATTCATCAAGGCGAGATACAATTATCTTGACGCTATCCGCCCCAATATCATTCATTCTTGAAATAATTCTTGCTTTTTTGCCAGCTTTATCTACCAATATATTATTGCTAAGTTGCGGTATCTTTGATGCGAAAGATTGATATTTTATAAATTCTTCTTCCGTTTCAGGAAATTTGTACTGCTCTGGCCGGTTGCCTCCAAACATTTGTGAGATACTTTTAACAACCATAGTTTGTGATCTAACTGCCTTAAAGTGTCCTTCAGTTTTGAACTTTTCTTCAACTTTATTGATTTCTTTCATCACTTTATAGTCATAAATACTGGCTTCTGTGGTAACAGCAACTTCTACAGGTCGAAATCCCACAAACTCTTCTTCAAAAAAATAAAAATCTTCTGTAATCTTAGCGCCAATCGGAAGATTGGATTCTATTTTATAATTTGTTGTTACTTTGCTAATCCCTATGGCACAAAACAATAAAAAAAGAACTGTAATTGTCCAAATGGTTCTTTTTTTAAATGAGGCATTATATATTTTGGTTAGTGATTTTTTCCATAAATCATTTCTAGTTTTTGGGCTTGCTAAAGTATTAAGATCGAAATAACTCAATACAACCGTCGTGAAAAAAATAACTGTTACATAAGCAATCATTACTCCTATTGCAGCATTTATGCCAAATTCTTTAATCGGTACAATCCTACTTGTCAGCAATGTCGTAAATCCTATTGCTGTAGTTACGGATGTTAATAGTGTCGCGAGTCCTATTTCTCTGATTGTTGTTATTATTGCATTCTTTTTTTCTTTCCCCTTTTCTAACTCGTCAAGATATTTGCTCATTATATGAATGACATCCGAGGTTCCCACAATAATCATTAATATCGGATACAATCCCGTCATCGCACTTAACGACTGTCCACTTACTCCTAAGTATCCCATAAACAAAGTCATTCCCAAGCCAATTGATGCTAGCGCAATGAACACTGTTAGCGCTCTCCTATAAATAAAAAGCATGATTAAAAACACCAAGACTCCCGCTATTCCGGATGACATAATAATTTCTCTTATTTGCATCCTTACCAGCTCCTTCTGAAAATATGCACGCCCTAATAAATGTGATTCTTCGAAATCATAGTTTTTTATTAATGCTTCTAATTCTGATAACAGCTCATTAGATTGATCAAGCCGAATTGCGTCTATTGTCTTCAATGCAATTACGGTCGCTTTTCCATCTTCTGAAACAAGATAATCTAACAATCGCTCATCTTTTAGCAGCTTTTCTTTTTCTTGCTGATATTTTGATGGATCATCTATGTGAATAGCGGGAATTGTTGTTACTCCAAATGGCGTGATTATTGGATATGCGATTTTTGTTATCGATTCAGCCTCTCGTATGTATGGTAAATCTTTGGCTTTAATTGTTAGGTCATGAAGATCTTCCAGGAATTTCTGATCAAAAATTCCCTCTTCTCTTTTCAACCCGACTAGAAGAAAATTGTCGTCTGTTTCAAAATCTTTAATGAAATCTTTGAAAATTGCTAAATCGGGATCGTCTTTGGGGAAAAATGATTCAAAATCAAATTGAAAATTTAGCTTGAACATGAACGTCAAACTATAAATAGCCATTAGCGAAAATCCGACAATTATGGGAATTCTAATTTTTCTTAACATTGGTGGCAAAAGTAGCATTTTAATGAATAATAGAAAGACAATATTAATTGCTTAATGTTGAAATCTTTGTTCAATATTTTTTATTATTCATAAAAAAGACAAATCTTTTGCTGCGTGAAAAGCATTTGTTACTAATTATGTCTTGGCTTTATTTGTAGGCTATGTGCAAGCTTTACCGCATCCTTTCCGAAACGCTTTCGAATCTGATCCATTTCTTTCAAAAGGTTGATTTCCTTTTCACTGTCTTCAAATAAACTAATCTGATAATTTCCATGAACCAGACCAGAGAACTTTACTCCAATAAGCCTTATCAGTTGACGCCTTTCATAAAGATTTTCAAACAGTTCTTTTGTCGTGTTAATTAAGAACTTATCGTTGGCCGTATAACTAATTCTCTGTTGCTTTGAGTAGGTATTAAAATCCGCATAACGTATTTTTACAGCAATGCAAGAACACAGCTTCTCGGAATCCCGTAATTCAAATGCCAGCTCTTCTACCATTCGCATCAGAACACTTCTGATCATCTGAAGATCTAAGCTGTCTTCCGTAAACGTTCTCTCCTTAGATATGGACTTTTTTTCTGTATAAGGAATTACGGGGGTGTTATCAATTGCATTCGCTTTTTCCCATAAGCTGCTTCCTGGTTTTCCAAACTCCCGTTCAAGTAATCTTCGCGGTATTTCGCTTAGCGTCTTTATGCTTCGAACCCCCATAAAACTCAACTTCTTGTACATTTCTTTTCCAACACCAGGAATTTTTCTGGTTGACAACGGTGCCAGAAAACCCTTTTCTTCACCAGAAGGAATTGCTTTTGTTCCATTCGGTTTCGCTTCTCCTGTTCCAACCTTAGAAACTAATTTATTAATAGAAAGGCCAAAAGAAATGGGAAGGCCACTTTCCTTCATAATCTGCTGACGCATTTCAATCGACCATTTCATACACCCAAAATACTTGTCCATACCCGTCAAATCCAAATAAAATTCATCAATTGAGGCTTTCTCAAATATTGGTGCTTCTTCAGCAATAATATCAGTAACTACTTTCGAATGATAGGAATAGCTGTCCATATCTCCTTTCAGAATGATAGCATGTGGGCATAATCTCCGCGCCATCTTCATTGGCATTGCAGAATGTATTCCAAATCTTCGCGCTTCATAACTACACGAAGCCACTACCCCTCGGTTACTCGTTCCGCCTATTAATAATGGCTTCCCTAGAAACTCTGAGTTCTTTAAGCACTCCACAGAAACAAAAAATGAATCCAAATCCAAATGAAGAACTGCCCTATCATACATGTTGTCGCATATTGCGCCCTTTTGTGGCGATTATTTCGTCAAATATCCGCATAATTTGCCGTTGATGCAAACATATTAACCAAATTAAAACAAATTATTTTTGGATTTCCGAAAAAACCGACATATTTTTGATGGGTTTTACAACAACTAAGATGCTAGCTGAAAATTTAAAATACCTTCGAAAAAACAGAAAATTATCTCAACAAGATCTTGCTGACACGCTAGAAATACCGAGAACAACACTTGGCGATTATGAAAGAGGTAAAACAGAGCCAAATATTGAAACATTAATAAGGCTTTCTACTTTGTATAAGGTAAATTTGGACCAATTAATTACTTCCGATCTTTCTCTTCAAGATTATGAAATAATAAAAAATAAAAACTTAAGAGTTTTAGCAATTTCTGTTGATCAAGAAAATAATGGAAACATTGAACTTGTAGACACAAAAGCAGAAGCTGGATATTTAGAGAGTTTCAGCGACCCGCAATATATAAGAGATTTACCCAAAATCCAATTTCCAAATATTCCAGAAGGCACCTTTCGCGGGTTTGAAATCAATGGTGAGTCAATGCTTCCTATGGAATCTGGCAGCATTGTTATCTGCTCCTATGTGGAAAGTTTAAATCAAATAAAAAATGATAAGACATATATCATCGTTGGTAAAAGTGAGGGTCTAGTATACAAAAGAGTCCTAAGAAATAACGAAAGAAGATCTTTAATACTAATTTCAGACAATCCTGTATATGCCCCATATGAAATTTCCTATGAAGAAGTTTCCGAAATTTGGCAATATTATGCGCATTTAAGTTTTTCGGATGAGAAGAAATCAATAGATAATAGAGTGGAAGAACGAATTATTGACATTCAGAAAAACATCGAAGAAATAAAAGGTATCATGAAAAATTGAGCTTGACTTAATTTGAATTAAATCAAAAGACAATAAAGATCTTGGCCTTAACCCATCAACATTGCACTCAATTCACATCTAGAAAAATTTGAGAAGCCTACCAACCTTTTAAAAGAGAATGCCGTCTATAAGAAGGTATAGATGATTTAAACTAAAATTTAAGAAAAAAAGAAATAATGAAAACTTTAAAATTTCTCTCGCTATTCTTCCTTATAACAATGATTGCTCAATCTTGTTTGAAGGATGATTGTACAGCAACAAGAAGATTTGTACAGTACAATCCCGTATTTATGACTGGTGCTGAATTAAAATATGAAATAAAAACACAGCCTGACCAAGCCCTTGTTAATCCTGGTAAAATATACTTTTACAACAATTACCTCTTTATTAATGAACAAGGCTTAGGGGTACATGTATACAACAATTCAAACCCTGAAAACCCAATTTATGAAGTTTTTTACAATATCCCAGGAAACTTTGATATTGCTATAAAAGATGACATGATGTATGCTGACAACCCGCTGTACCTGCTCGCTATTGATATAAAAGAAATAAAAAAACCTGTACTTAAAAACAGACAAAAGATACTGGCGTATGATTGGTATTATGAAAATGATGAATACAGCCATGTAATTTATTATTTGCGAACAAATGTGGTACAAACACTGGATTGTTCAGATAATAATTTTAACGCTCCTTTTTTTAGACTAGAAAACAATATTTTTGCAGATGTTGCATTCGATGGAAATGTGCTGAATTCAAATACCGTAAATGGTGGATCCATTAAGAGTGGTGGGACAGGTGTCGGGGGTTCAAATTCAAGATTCACAATTTATGATCATTACTTATATACTGTTGACTTCAGTGCCTTAAATGTTTGGGATTTAAAAAAATTAGGTAACCCAGAGAAAATTTCTACAAAACAATTGGGCTGGGGAATTGAAACCATTTTTCCTTATCAGGACAAATTGTTCATCGGTTCCACTTCGGGAATGTTTATTTTCGACAATTCTGACCCTTCTAATCCAATTCAAACAGCACAGTTTAGACATGCGCAAGCCTGTGATCCAATTGTAGTAAATGGAAATCGAGCCTATGTAACTTTACGCGACGGAAATGAATGCAATGGATTTAAAAATCAGTTGGATGTGCTCGATGTAAGTAATATTTACAATCCAAAATTATTAAAATCTTATGATATGAGGCATCCTCATGGATTAGCCATTAGAGAAAATAACTTATTTATTTGCGAAGGAAATTTTGGTCTTAAAATATTTGATGCCAGTGATGACAATAAAATAACGAACAACCAATTGGCTGATATTTCCAATATCCATGCCATTGATATTATTGCTCTAACATCAAAAACCATTTTTGTTATTGGTGAAGGTGGATTTTTCCAATACAATGTTGAGGATGTTAAAAAACCTAAATTAATAAGTTCTATTCTCGTACAAAATTGATAAAAAATGAAAAAATCAATATTGAAAATTGTAATTCTCTTTTTAATTTGCATTGCTCAAACGTCTTTGCTTGCACAAGAAATAGAAAAAAATTACGGGGATAGGATTATTTTGAATAATGGAAGTGTATTCCGGGGAGAATTAACCGATTATGATCCATCTGGATCGGTATCCCTTGAAATGAAAAGTGGAAAAACGCTATTATTTCATAATGATCAAGTTAAAAAAATAATCATGTATTCTGGTTCGAAATCAGTAGAACAGGTTCCTTTGAAAACAAATAGAATTTATAATGAAACTCAATTTTCCTTCCTTACAGGCGTTTCAGGAACAGGAATTTCAATTGCGCACAATGTAATTTATCAACCCACCACTCGAATAGGAGCTGGCCTTGGGTTGGGAATTGATAATTACTATGCTGCTCCAGGAAGAGATATCTATTCCTTTTTTGGAAACGTAAAATATAATTTTACGTCTTGGAAGAATACACCATATATTGGAGCAAAAGCTGGATATGGATTCGCTTTTAAACAAAAGAAAGAAAACATTTATGAGGCTTCTGGAGGATTTATGGCAAATCCTTATTTTGGAGTAAGATTTGGTTCAAGAGGCCTAATGTTTAATCTATTTTCAGGCCTTAAATTCCAAAAAGCCAATTATGAGCTCATTAATTCAAATGAAACACGAACGGAAGACATTTTTTTTAAAAGATCTGAAATTGGAATTTCCGTAATGTTCTGAATTTAAAGAAGCTTTTATAATAAAGACATCAAAGATTTAAACGCCTTGGAAGAATTTGGTAAAAAATAATCCCACAAGAAAAACCAAAAAAGTGAAAAGCTGAGCTAATAAAATATTAGCTCAGCTTTTTTTTGCGTTAAACAATAGTTAAAGTTTGCGTAGGAATTTTAAAAATCTATTTATAAATCGTTAATTAACAGAGATTTAATAAGTTTTGTAATTATTAACAAAAAAATAATTGCGAAACTTTTGTGCTCACATAAAGTCTTTATATTACAAGAAGGATAAAATTGTATTTTTGCACTTCTATTTTTTCAAAAAAAATGAAATGAAATAGCTATGATAAAAAGAATATTAATATTAGCAGGGATTGTATTTACTTTTTCTTTGTCAATTTCCGCGCAAAGAATTGCAATAATTGATGTTAATTCAATACTCGAAGATATGAGTGAATATAAAATAGCTCAAACTGAGATTGATAAAATTGCATCTGTTTGGCGACAAGAAGTTGGTGTTGAATATGATAAGATAAAAAGCATGTACAACAAATATCAAGCAGAGCAAGTTTTGCTCAGTGATGATGCTAAAGCAGCCAAAGAAAATGAAATAATGGACGCTGAAGCTAAAGTTAGAGAATTGCAAAAGCAAAAATTTGGCCCTGATGGAGATCTTTTCAAAAAAAGACAAGAAATGGTTCAACCAATTCAGGAAAAAGTTTTTTCTGCAATTGAAGAATATGCAAGTGATAGAGGCTATGATATTATCTTTGATAGATCAAGCACTGCTGGCATTTTATTTACTAGCGATGACTACGATAAAACAGATGAGCTAAAGAGAAAGCTTGGTTTAAAATAATTTTATATTTTTGCAGCCTTAATTAAAATTCAAAATTTAGATTTGATATGAAAAAGACTATAATACTCGGAATGTTATTCATGTTTGCTGGATTTTTTGCAAATGCACAAAAATTTGGTATTGTGAATTCTCAGGAAATCATCCAGATGTTACCTGAAGTAAAAGAAGCTTCTGCTAATATTGAAACTTTTGGTGCTCAACTCCAAAAAAAATATCAGCAAATGATTACTTCTCTTCAAACCAAATATCAGGATCTTGAAAGAAAACAAGCTCAAGGTGAGATTTCACCTAAACAGTTAGAAGAAGAAGCTAAAAAACTTAAAGAAGAAGAATTGGGTTTGTCTCAATACGAGCAAACTAGCCAAGAGCAAATTGTTACAAAACAGAACACTTTAATGAAACCAATCATGGATAAGATAACTAAAGCAATTGAAGACGTTGCTAAAGAAAATGGTTATACTTATATTTTTGATGGTAGTGTCGGTTTTGTACTTTATGCTGATGCTTCGACAGATGTTTCAGCTTTAGTTAAAGGAAAATTAGGATTGTAATTCAATCCGATTGAGAACAGAGAAAAAGACTCTTGAGAAATCAAGGGTCTTTTTTTATATTATCGGTGCACTCTTTCTACGAATGACGTAAAATCTAATGTGTTTGACCTTGAAATTTAAAAAAACGCATTAATAGACTTTTTCGTATTTGGCATTCTGAATCCATTTTCCCCATAGCCAACTATAAGCATGTACCTTTTGAGTTTTTTCTTCGGATATGGAATTTAATTCATTTCCTTGATTTGCCCATTCAAAAATACCTCCGTATAAATTATACACCTCTGTGAATCCTAATTCAAAAGCTTTTTCTGCGATCTTTTCACTCCTGTATCCAATCGAACAATAGAATAATAATTTTTTATTTTTTTGCTGTGTGCTTAACACAGATAAATCTGGTTCGTCATACCCAATGTAGATTGCTCCTGGAATATGGCTAACATTGAACTCTTTTTTTTCTCTGGCATCAAATACAATATAATCATATTTATGTGCTTGAAAATCCTCCACACTAATAAGGGGGACGCTAAAGTCTATGGTTTTGTCAACAAGTTGCTTGAAATTCGAATTCGAAAGTTGAAGATTCGTCCCTTTTTTCTGTGCAGAAGAACAGGAAGGAAGGATAAGTAACAAAAAAGGAAAGATAAAAAAGTAATTTTTGAAAACCTTCATTTTATTCTATTTGGATTGGTCCAGGGCCTACTTGATCATTTATCATCATTTGGTTAATGCACATTGGTTTTAATTCTTGGTCAATAAAATCTATAATATCATTTTTGATGTGATCAGGATACAATAAATGAATGTTCGGTCCTGCATCTAAACTAAAATAAACAGGCAATCCAGATTCTTTTCTGTAGGCTCTTATTTTCCTAATCATTTTTACCGTATTGGGCTCCATTAAAATATAAGATGGATTTGACACCATCATTAATGCATGAAGGCTTAATGCTTCTTGTTCTGCAATACTTCCAAATCTTTCTATATCTCCTTGTCTCAATGCATCTAACAAATAGAAAAGTTGTCTTCGGGCCTCACTATATCTAACTTCTGCATAAGGATTTGTTTCCATCAATGAATGCCCTGCAGTTGAAGAAACAGATTTTTCATTTTTACTTAAGATAAAAATATCATCGTGCAGATTTTTAAATATTTCATGAACATGATCATTCATTTCAATTGCATATTCATCTGATGACCCTTGAACATCTCCAGATTTACCCCACAAAGCCCAAGAGTTAAATATAGATCTCGATGCGCTCCCACTCCCCAATCTTGCTAATAGAGATGCTTTTCTTTCAAAATCTTCATTTGATTTCAAGGTCTTAAAAAATTTTTCTTCAATACTGCAAATGCATAATGCTAAGGCACTCATGGATGAAGCAGAAGATGCAATTCCTGAGGAATGAGGAAATGTGTTTTCGCTTTTTATTTGAAAATGTAATTGATCTATAAAGGGAACATATTCTTTAATAGACAATAAGTACTGCTTTATTCTCTCTTTAAATTTAGGGTTTTCCTTTCCTTCAAACAAAAAATCAACGTCAATATTTCCATCATAGACTGATCTTGCTGAATATAGCACTTCTGTCTTTGTTAAGGAATTTGTTAATGTCATACTTATAGATGGGTTCTTGGGAAATTGTTGTCCATATTTTCCCCAATATTTAATAATTGCAAGATTAGATGGACTATTCCAAATTACTTTCCCATTAATATTAGTTGTGTCGCCAATGCGTAGTTGGTTGTTTTCCATTTTGGTAAAAATAATTGAATTTTTGATTTGACTACTTCAAATCATAAGAAACATCGAAATCTTGTAGAACAGCATCCAATATATTATCATCCCCAACAACATATCCTCGCTTTAGGTCGTAGCCATATATTTTGCTGAATTGATTCCAATATCCTGCTGTAAAACCACCTTTTAGGTCTTTAAGTAGTTCAAACATAGGCGTATCCAATTCTCTTTCTATCATTTTTACAAGAATTTTTCCTTGTGTTCTTGTTAATTTTTTCAAAGGATCTGAAAATTCTTTTTTTAAATCTTTCTGCAATTTTTTTATATGCTTCTTCCTTTTCCGATTATTCAGGGTGGATGTTGCTTCTTCCATTTCCCTAAATATTTTTATCGCCTCTCTTGCATAAGGGTAAACCTTATTTGCATAATTTCTATAAAGTAAATATTTTCTGTATTCTTCTGCATTTTCAAAAGTTCTAGGAGATGTGATACTTACATCCTGTAAATCTGCAAGAATTAGAGTGTCACCGTCGGTAATTAATGCCGTCATTACCTGTCCATTAATAGAAACTTTTTTTTCTTCCGTCGTACCTTGCCCAAATAATTTTGGAGCAACTCCTATAGTAGTCAAAAGAATTATAAAAAAAATTATCCTGTCCATTTAATTAAAACGAAATTTTATCATTTATAATGTTATCAACAACACAAAAATCAGCTTATAAATTCTATTTTTTATTTTTAAAATTATTTTTCTCGCTCTAAAACGACATTAAGCTTTTAAATAAAGATGATATTTGTGCTGATTTTGATGCATGCAATACTTTTTATTACTTTTAATTTCATCCAAGAATTTTGGTGTAGATTATATCCAATTTTGAACTAATTAATGAAACTATATAACGTCATTTTTTTCATCTTTTGTTTTTTCAGTCTTTCAAGTCAAAAGCAACTTGAAAAATTACCATCAAATATTAATTCTAATGAATATGATGAAATTGGGCCTGTTTTGAATGAAGAAAACACCATTCTTTATTTCACACGAATTGGAGATCCAGAGTTTGTAAATGTTATAAGTGAAAATTTGTTAGACGAAAAACAAAATTTGGTGGATAGATTAAAAACAATTTTTTCTCAAATATCTGGAAAAACAATTGAAAATCCCCAAACTTCATCATTTAATCAAGATATCTTTTATTCTAATATTATTGATAATAACTTTCAAAATATAATACATCCAGGATATCCTTTAAATAGTGCACACCCAAATAGTGTTTTTGCTACAATTCCTGAAGAAAATTCTTTAGTTGTTATCAATCAGTTTGATAATGATGGCGGTATTCAAAAGGGGTTTTCAAAAGTTAAAATTCATGCAGATGGGTCTTTTGGCTTCCCTGCACCTATGGTTGTGCATGATTTCGATAATTCTGGAAATGAAATAAGTATGTCTTTAAGCTGTGATGCAGAACAGTTGTTCATTGCTATGGATAGACCAGATTCTAAGGGAGAAACGGATATCTATTTATCCATTCGCGTTGGTGAAAATACATGGAGCAAGCCAACTCCTTTAAATAGCCCAATTAATTCTATTTATAAAGAAACCGCTCCTTTTTTATCTCGGGATAAAAACAGATTATATTTTGCTTCTAATCGTCCCGGATCACAGGGAGGCCTTGATATTTATGTTGCTGAAAAATTGGATTTTTCGTATAAAAATTGGTCTGAACCGAAGTTGCTACCAATACCAATTAATTCCGGATCAGATGATACTCAGCCATTCTTGGATAAAAATGAAGACTATCTTTATTTCACATCAAAAAGAGATGGAGGAAGCGATATTTATAGATTTCACCTAACCGCATCGAATAATCTCAAACAAGAATTGTCGATTTCTATAAATATCATTGATGAAGAGACCAATTCAATAACAGGTGGTGAAATTTTTTGGGGACTGGCCTATGAAATGGGATACGAAGGTTTTTTTCGAACCAATACAGGTGAATATGAAATCACTCTAAGTCTAAATGAACTAGTAAAATTTAAAGCATTTAAGAGAGGATATACTGGAGAAGAAATTATTATAGACCCATTAGAGTTAATAAAAGATAATATAACCAAATACCATCTTGATCTTTATGTAAAAAATGGGCCTCAATCTATTAATAATACGAAAGAATTGCCCTACCCATTTGGGAAACAAAGAAAAATAACATTAAGAAATATTTATTTTGAAAGATCTGAGTCAACTGTTTTGCCTGAATCTTTTCCTGAATTGGAAAAATTAATTCAGGTTCTGAAAGAGCTAGAAAATTTGCATATTTTAATCGAAGGTCATTCTGACAATATTGGTGAAAAAGTATTACTGCAGCAACTTTCAGAACAAAGAGCAATTGCTATTAAACAATATCTTGTAGACAACGGAATTAACCCTGAAAGAATAGAGACCGTGGGCCTTGGAGACAAATATCCACTTAATGATAATCTTACAGAATCTGATCGCCAAAGAAACCGGCGGGTAGAAATAAGGGTTATTGCAGAATAAACTCTTGTTTATTTAATTCAAGATTTTATATTTGTGCCCATTGTAATTATCGTTAATACATTAATGAAGTACCTAGCTCAATTAATTTCGTTTGTTTTTCACCCTCTAATCATCATTTCATACATTCTTGTATTGTTGTTGATTATTAATCCCTTTCTGTTTTCTATCCAAAATGATCGGGCAATAGGTGTTCTAATAATCTATGTATTAATGTTAACCATCGTGCTTCCTGGAATAACCGTTTTACTCATGAGAGCCATGGGGTTTGTGAATTCCATACATTTAAAAGAACGATCTGAAAGAATTATTCCACTTATAATTACGGGTGGTTTTTATCTATGGTTATTTGTCAATATTTATCAAAACACCACTATTCCACTAGCTTTTAGCATTTTTGTACTTGGCTCAACTATTGGTTTGTTTTTAGCATTTTTCTTTAGTCTATTTACAAAAGTTAGTTTGCATACAACTGGTGTTGGTGGTCTATTTGTTGGAATTTTACTAATAAAATACTATTTCAGTTATGAAAGTTTTAGTATCCATCTTGGGTCGCTTGGAACATATTTGATAAATACTGACATTCTTGTTTTTCTGAGTTTATTTTTTGCTGGATTAGTTGGGACATCAAGACTTTTACTCAAAGCACATAGCTTGAATGAAGTAAGCCTTGGATATTTAATTGGGATACTTTCCCAATTGATAGCATTTAGTTTTTTATTTAATTAATTGAACATGGAAAATATTAAAAAAATAATCCTTGAGGCCTGGGAAAATAGAGACCTATTGAAAGAGTTATCTACTCAAACTGCAATTAGAAGCATTATTGAAATGCTCGACAAAGGAAAATTAAGGATTGCTGAACCACATAACAACGATTGGATAGTTAATGAATGGGTTAAAAAGGCGGTAGTAATGTATTTTCCGATTCAAAAAATGTCAACCATTGAGGTTGGTCCTTTCGAATTTCATGACAAAATTCCTTTGAAGAAAAATTTTTCTGAGCAGGGTGTAAGGGTTGTTCCACATGCTATTGCTCGTTATGGATCTTTTTTAGAAAGTGGGGTAATCTTAATGCCTAGTTATGTAAATATTGGAGCACATGTTGGTTCTGGAACTATGGTGGATACGTGGGCAACAGTAGGTTCTTGCGCACAAATTGGTAGAAATGTCCATCTTTCTGGCGGCGTAGGAATTGGTGGTGTTTTAGAACCACTTCAAGCATCACCGACTATAATCGAAGATGATTGCTTTATTGGCTCTCGTTGCATTGTGGTAGAAGGTGTCAGAATAAAAAAAGAATGTGTAATTGGAGCAGGTGTCGTCTTAACCAAGTCTACACACATAATTGACGTGACTGGGAACGAACCTATAATAGTTAAAGGCGTCGTACCTGAAAGATCGGTGGTAATACCAGGCAGCTATTCCAAGAAATTTCCTGCAGGTTCTTATAATGTGAATTGTGCTCTAATTATAGGAAAAAGAAAACCCTCAACCGACTTAAAAGTTTCACTTAATGATGCTTTAAGAGAATATGATGTTGCTGTTTAGTATTGAAATTTTAGATTGATTTCAATACCGTTATTTCTGTGTTAAACATCTAAAAACAATAATTTGGTAAATCCATATTTTTTCTAAAGAGGATTTGTTTTAGAGTCTTAAAATTATTACAAATATTATTTATACCTTAATGGTAGATAAGTTGTAACTGTATGGACACATTCAAAATCCAGGAAAGTCTTTTTGAGTTGATTAAATCCAGAATTGGTAGTTCAAATCAATGGGTGGATGAAATTGCAGCAACACTTTCATTAAGTAAGCCTGCTATTTACAAAAGAATTAATGGTTCCACCGCACTTTCTATTCATGATCTTGCCGTTCTTATGAAGACTTATGATATTAGTTTTGATTCACTTATACATACTGATAAATTAACGGTCGATTTTCATTTTCCAACAGGGGGAGGAACGGTTAAAAATTACTTAGATTTCTTGACGCCAATTAAATATTTTGTAACCAACTTGTCAAAATTTAATAATGTCAATATTTGGCACACAACCAGTGAACTCCATTTGTTTTATTATTTTCTAAATAAAGATCTTACCAATTTTAAATTATTTCTTCATGCAAAAACTTTATGGAATATTGACGGATACGAAAATGTAAAATTTTCAATTGAAAATTTCTCTGGCAGTATTTTGGTTCAAAATGAGATCAAATCAATAATTGAAAAATACTTTTCTTTTCCAAGCATTGAATTATGGAATGAAAACGTCATTGATAATACTTTGAACCAAATTAAACATTTTGTGATTTGTAATTATTTTGAAAAGCCTGAAGAATCATTAATTCTATGTGATCATTTGAAAACATTAGTTCAGCATTTAAGAAAAATGGCAGAAATTGGCAAAAAGTTTTCAATTGGCAAAGCTCCAAATGATCATTCAGGAGATTATTTCCTTTACCATAATGAACTTGCTTATACCAATAATTTAATGTTAATTTTGGCAGAAGATCAGGAATTTGTATTCACCACTTACAACAACCCGAATTTTATGTTGTCTGAAAATAAAAAGTTAATTGCATTCACAAAAAATTGGTTCAAAAGAGTAAAAAATTTGTCTAGCCCTGTTAGCCTTGATTCTGTACAATCGCGAATGATGCTTTTTAATCAAATTGATAAAAAAATTGAATACTCCAAAAAAGAAATCCAACTTCTCTTGGATAAAGGTTTTGAAAAATAACAATGATTAAATACATAAAATGAATAAATATCTTTTTTCTCTAGTTGCTACCTTTCTTATTATTTCATGCTCTGGAACCAAAAAATTAGTTGATGTGCAAGATCCATATGAAGAAAGAATGCTTGATACGCTTATGGTTGTTGCCTCAAAAATCAAAGAACCTGACACAAGTTTTTTTTTAGAAACTTATAATGCCTCTGAAGCAAGAACTATCGACCTATTACATACTAAATTAGATTTGAGGTTCGATTGGGAAAATCAATATGTTCTAGGAATTGCAGATTTAAAGCTTAAACCTTTTTTCCATTCGACTTCTCAAGTAAATTTAGATGCAATAGGTTTTGACATTCATGCTATAACCAATTTAAATGCTGGTTTACCATTAGATTTTGAATATGACGGAGAATCATTGCAAATAAAATTAGAGAAAATATACAGTCAAAATGATATTGCCTCAATAAGAATTGAATATACTGCAAAACCAGAAGAATTGCCTATTGGCGGAAGTCAAGCCATCACTTCAGACAAGGGACTCTTCTTTATTAATCCCTTCGGTTCTGATCCTGATAAACCAATGCAAATCTGGACTCAAGGTGAAACGGAAAATAATTCACGTTGGTTTCCAACCATTGACAAACCAAATGAACGTTGCACTCAAGAAACATTGCTAACTGTAGATCAAAAGTACGAAACGCTTTCAAACGGAAAATTAGTTAGTTCAAAAGAGAATCCTGATGGTACTAGGACAGATTATTGGGTTATGAGCAAGCCTCATGCCCCATATTTATTTATGATTGCTGTTGGCGAATTTGCTGTAGTAAATGAAACTTGGAACGAAATTCCAGTTTCATATTATGTCGAACCTAAATATGAAAAAGACGCCAAAGCTATATTCAATCACACCCCTGAAATGCTTTCTTTCTTTTCAGAGTTTACAGGAGTCCCTTATCCTTGGGAAAAATTTTCACAAATCATTGTTAGGGATTATGTTTCTGGAGCTATGGAAAATACAACTGCCGTTATATTTGGAGATTTCGTACAAAAAACGGAACGTGAATTAATCGATGCTGACAATGATTATATTGTCGCTCATGAAATGTTCCACCATTGGTTTGGTGATTTTGTTACCTGTGAATCATGGTCTAATCTTACATTAAATGAAGGATTTGCAAACTACGGCGAATATTTATGGTCAGAATATAAATACGGAAAACAAGCCGCAGATCATGTCCGATACAATGAATTAAGAGGTTACCTTAATTCAGCACAAAATGGAGGAACTCACGATTTAATTGATTTTGAATATGATAACAGGGAAGCCATGTTTGATGCTCACAGCTATAATAAGGGGGGCCTTGTTTTGCACATGCTAAGAAATTATGTAGGCGAAAATGCTTTTCGGGCTTCATTGAAATATTATTTAGAACAAAATGCATTCACCTCTGTAGAAGCACATGATTTAAGATTAGCTTTTGAAAAGATAACGGGACAAGATCTCAATTGGTTTTTTAATCAATGGTTTTTCGATAAAGGCCATCCAAATCTTGAAGTTAACCATTCCTTCTCTGATGGCATATATTCTATCCATGTGATGCAAACACAAGATCCAGAAAATAATGCTGCTATATTTCAGCTGCCGTTGAATGTAGAATTTTTCTTTTCACAGGGAAAAAGTGAAATAAAGAAAATTATAATAAATCAACGGTCTCAGGTTTTTAATTTTAACTTAAATGAAAAACCTGAATTTGTAAATTTTGACGCAGATAATATTTTATTAGGAACTGTAAAAGAAAACTTAACCACAGAAGAAAATATTTTCCAATACAAAAACTGCAAAGACTTCCAAGACCGCTATGATGCATTAGTCGCGTTGAGAGGCGAAATTAAGGCAAAACCTGTATTTGTTCAAGCTCTGAATGATGAGTTTTTTGCTATTCGAAGACTTGCTATTGGCGAAATCAACCCTTCAAACGATATACTAATTAACAAACTTAAAGAAATAGCCGAAAAAGATCCAAAATCACAAGTTAGATCTGCTGCCATAAATAATCTTTCGAATATAGATAATACTTCATTAATTGATTTTGCAGAAAACATTCTTAAAAAAGAAAAAGTCTATAGCACCTATGCCGAAGCCCTAGCTTTGCTTTATGAACTTGACAAAGAAAAAGGCCAAGTTGTTGCTGAAACATTAATTGAAGAAGAAAATTTTGACATTGTAGCTTTAATTTCTGATATATTTTCTTCATCACATGATTCAAAATATATTGAATTCTTCGAAAAGAAAATTAACTCAATAAATGGATATTTTGCTTATCCTATTTTTGGAAATTATTTTATTTATTTAAATAACTTACCATTATCTGTTGTTTTAGAAAGTGAAGACTTCTTGATTCAAATGGCGAAAAATAATGCTTCAAGCTATAAAAGGTATTTGGCGACCATAACATTAAATAATTTAAGAGAATCCATTTCAAGTAAAATCGATACGGAGAAAAATAAAGAAACATTAAAGATGTTGCAAAATGTATTTGAAAAAACAAATAATGCAATTCTGGAAATAATTGAGATAGAAAAAAATCCTCAATTGTTAGAAAGGTACCAGGGACTTTAGAATATGAATTTTTGAATAAAGATTGGTTGTACAATTGAAATTTTTAATACAATCGTCGAATAATGAACGTTTTGTAAAATAAATGTTCCTTTAACTCATTAATAACTTGAAAGATTAATTCAATTATATTAATTTGATTAAGAATTGTACTTTAGAAATGTAAAATATTTCTTTTTTGAAATCATTTTTTACATTTTGTGGTTTTAGAAAAGGTTATTATACGTGATAATTGTAAAAAAAGAAGTAAAATGAATAGAAGAGAGGACAACTATAGTTTATTGATAACTAAGCTAGATCAATTTATAAAAAAATATTACACAAATAAAATTTTTAAAGGCAGCTTATTGTTTGTAAGTTTTGCCCTTTTAACTTTTTTATTATTTAGTTTATTAGAGTCCCAATTTTATTTTTCAACAGGCGTCAGAAAATTATTTTTTTACAGCTATTTATTAAGTTCATTAGCATTATTGGCTTATTGGGTTGTTCTTCCATTTTTAAATTTCAATAAGCTTGGTAAAATAATTTCGCACGAACAAGCAGCATCTATAATTGGTCAACATTTTTCAGATGTTCAAGACAAATTATTAAATGTATTACAATTAAAAAAACAATCTGATTCTGCCGAAAGTGTCGCATTAATTAATGCCAGTATTGATCAAAAATCTGAAGAAATAAAAATTGTTCCCTTCAAGTCAGCTATTGATTTAACAAAAAATAAAAAATATTTAAAATACGCACTTCCTCCTTTTATGTTATTCATTATTTTAATCTTTGCTGCACCTTCTCTTCTTACAGACTCTACAAATAGAATTATAAACAATAGCACAGTTTACGAAAGAAATGCCCCTTTTAAATTTATTCTCAAAAATGACAATTTAGACGTATTACAATTTGAAGATTTTCTACTTGAAGTCGATATAGAAGGTTCAATTAGACCAAAAGATGTTTTTATTGATGTGGATGGGTATCAATATAGATTAAAAGAAGAGAATCCCGGTCGTTTTTCATATGTTTTCAGAAATATTCAGAAAGAAACTCCATTTAAGTTGTATTCAGGTAATGTAAAATCTAGAGATTTCTCATTAAACGTTCTCAAAAAGCCAACACTTACTGATTTTTCAGTGAATTTGAACTACCCTTCATATACTCAAAGAAAAAACGAAACATTAAATAGTATTGGTGATTTTACTGTGCCTCAAGGAACTGTGGTAACCTGGAATATTAATGTTGAAAACACAGAAAATGTGTCTTTTCAATTTTCTGGAACAAAAGAAAAAAACCTGAGTAATCAGATTTCTGAAAGCAGTTTCTCACAATCAAAAAAACTTCTTTCAGACCTTTTTTATAAAATATATGTATCCAATAAATTTTTACCACAAGGAGACAGTACAAGTTATAGCATTAATGTTATTCCTGATTTGAACCCAAGTATTTCAGTAGAAAAAATTCAAGATAGTCTTGATAAAGAACTTATATATTTTGTAGGTAATGCCTCAGATGATTACGGAATTAGAACATTGTCTTTTAATTATTCTATACAAAAAGAAAAAGGTCAAAGTCTTCCTTTGGTTTCTCAAAAAATTCTTGACACAAAAAGTATTCAAATTTCTTATGATTATTTGTTGGACTTGAATGAGCTTAAGCTCGAGTCCGGAGATATAGTAAGTTATTATTTTGAAGTATTTGATAATGATGCTGTTAACGGAAGTAAATCTTCTAGAACTGGGATAATGACTTATTCCAAATCAAGTATTGAAGAATTAAAATTATTAGAAGAAAAAAATGATAAAGAAATTAAAAATGATCTTAAGGAGTCAATTAAAGAATCAAAAAAACTTAAAGAAGAATTAAAAAAGCTTAAAGAAAAATTACTTCAGAAAAACGAACTGGATTGGCAGGATAGAAAACAACTGGAGGAATTGATAAAAAAACAGGAAGAGCTTCAGAAGAAAATTGAAGAGGCAAAAAAGAAGTTTGAAGAAAACTTAAAAAATCAAGAAGAGTTCGAAAATAATGATCCTGAATTACAAGCGAAAGAAGAAAAGTTACAAGAACTGTTTGAAGAAACCATGAATACTGAAATGCAAGAATTAATGCAACAGATTCAAGAACTTTTGCAAGAACTTGAAAAAGATAATGCACTTGAGATGATGGACGAAATGAAGATGAATGATGAGAGTATGGAACAGAACATGGAGCGATTGCTAGAATTATTCAAACAATTAGAGGTTGAAAAAGAAGCAAATGATCTAATCAATGACCTTGAAAAACTTGCTGAGGAACAAGAGAAATTGAGTGAAGAGACAATCAATGAAAAGCAATCACAAGAAGAACTTGAAAAACAACAAGAAGAAATCAATAATAAGTTTGAAAAATTGGAAGAAAAATTAGAAGAACTTGAAAAGAAAAATGAAGAACTTGATTTTCCAAAAGACCTTGGCGATAAAAACGAAGAAAAATCTGAGGAAATAAAAGAAGAATTAGAAGAAAGTAAAGAACAATTAGGCAAAAAAGAAAATAAAGCAGCTTCCAAATCCCAAAAAAATGCTTCTCAAAAAATGAAGGATATGGCTTCGCAAATGGAAGGTGCCATGGCTGCTGGCGAAGCGGAACAAATGGAGGAAGACATTGCAGCTTTAAGACAACTTTTAGAGAATCTTGTTGATCTTTCATTTGATCAAGAAGATTTAATTGATATTGTCACATCTACCAATTCCAATACCCCTAAATATGTTTCTTTGGTACAAGAACAATTTAAACTTAAAGACGATTTTACTTTAATCCAGGATTCTTTGGTTGCACTTAGCAAAAGAGTAGTTCAAATCGAAACTTTTGTAACAGAAAAAATTTCAGAAATCAAATCAAACCTGAATTTATCTCTTGAAAATCTTGAAGCTCGTCAAAAACCTTTGGCTAATGATAATCAAAGACGGGTAATGAAGAATACTAATGATCTTGCTGTTATGTTATCTGAAACTATGCAGCAAATGCAACAGCAGATGCAAGCGATGGCAGGAAATGGTTCATGCCCAAAACCTGGTGGAGAAGGGAAAAGTAAAGATGGAAAAGGATCTGTACCCATGGATAAAATTACTGAAGGGCAAAAAGGTATGGGAGAAAAAATAAAAGAAATGATGGATGGGCAAAAAAATGGAAACAATGGAATGTCAAAAGAATTTGCTCAAGCTGCCGCTAAACAAGCTGCGCTGAGAAAAGCTCTTGAAGAAATAAAAAAATCAAAAGACGAGCAAGGTAAAGGTTCAGATGGTCTACAAGAATTAATTGATCAAATGGATAAAATTGAAATTGATCTTGTGAACAAACGATTGAACAACGAAATGCTTAAAAGGCAACAAAATATTGTTACCAAATTACTTGAAGCTGAAAAAGCAGAAAGAGAAAGGGAGCTTGATAACCAAAGATTAGCCGAAAGAACTCAAGAAAAAGAAAGAAAATATCCTCCGGTCATAGAAGAATATATTAAGAAAAAAGAATCTGAAATAGAAATGTACAAACCGGTTACGCCATCACTTAAGCCTTATTATAAGTATCTGGTAGAAGAATATTATAAATCGTTAAAAGAAAATAATTAGGCCAAGGTCTATCATGCATCTAACAAAATTGATTTTAAAATCAGACCCACAAAAAATTGACGAAGTTGAATTCTTTGTTAAAAATTTTGCTCAAGATCTGCATATCAATGAAGACCTTTATCCTAATATTTTGATTAGTGTAACCGAAGCTGTTAACAATGCGATAATTCATGGAAATCAACGAAATATAGATCTGGATGTTAATATTGAACTCCATACTACTGAAAAAATATTAACAATTATTGTAAGTGATCAAGGTGAAGGCTTTAATCCTTCAAATGTTCCAGACCCAACTCTTGATGAAAACATTGATAAGCTAGGAGGTAGGGGTGTTTTTCTTATTCAGCAACTTTCTGATAAAGTTTTTTACAAAAATGAAGGTCGCACAATTGAAATGAAATTTTTCTTATGATTTCTGAGTCCATTGAAAGTATTGAATTTTTCTATGAAGATTTAGATTTCCAACTAAGTAATGAAGGTCTTTACTTAAAATGGATTAAAGAAATACTTAAAGTAAACAAAGCTGAACTCAAAGCTTTAAATTTCATATTTTGCGATGATTCATATATTCTCAATGTCAATTTAGAATATTTGAATCACGATTATTACACAGATATTATAAGTTTTCCATATTCCGAATTTCCACACCCTATTGAAGGTGATATCTTTATTAGCATCGATAGGGTTTTAGACAATTCTAAATCCAATAATGTTTCATTTGAAAATGAATTGCAACGCGTGATGGCTCATGGAGTTTTACACTTTTTAGGTTATAAAGATAAATCTGAAAAGGATATTACAGAAATGAGAATAAAAGAAAACGAAATGATTGATATTTTTAATACCATTGTAAATCAATAGATTTAGAATATTTTGGCTGCTCAAAGCTCTAAAAAGTTGAATTTTAAATAATTATCCATCTTTTCTTGTCTTAAAATTATTCATTACCAAAATATTTGCTTTGTTTTGTATCTAGAAGAGAAATTGTACGTTCTTTGAATTTTACTTATCAAGAAAGGTGGAGGGAATAGGCCCTAAGAAACCTTAGCAACCTGATTTATTATTAAGGTGCTAATTCCTAGCTCTAAAAGAGATAGATAAGTATGAAAAATATTTTCTGTTTTTCATCTTCTTTTTCTAATGATTTTCCGATAAGTACTATTCAATAACATAACATTGTATCAATGAACTATGGAAATATTTTCGTGCTTAGAAGGAATAAATCTTGAAATTAGTAATAAGCCGTTCCCTTTTGAACTGGCATACCATACTTATGGAACCTTAAATAAAGATAAGACCAATGTCAAATGGGTTTTTCATGCTTTAACTGCAAATTCTGATGCTCAATCTTGGTGGAATGGTTTGTTTGGCGCTAATAAAATTCTTGACCCATATAAAGATTTTATAGTTTGTGCTAATATGTTAGGATCGTGTTATGGATCTACAGGTCCACTTAGCGTGAACCCATTAAATGGAAAAAAATACCATCATGATTTCCCTGATATTACTACCCAAGATTTGGTTTTGAGCTTTCGGAAATTAATGCATCATTTAGGAATAAACTCTATTAATTTAGGAATTGGTGGTTCTATGGGAGGAAGCTTATTGTTAGAATGGAATGTTATGTTTCCTAATGATATTCATAATAGTATTTATATTGCAACAGGAGCTCAAGAATCCTCGTGGGGAAAAGCAATTCATACGGTACATAAAATGGCTATAGAAACAGATCCAACTTGGATTTTGGATGATGACAATGCGGGAAAAGAGGGCTTAAAAACGGCCAGAGGCGTTGGCATGTTGTTTTATCGCACGTACCAAAGCTTTAACACCCAACAAATCGACGATATTAATAGTATAAGTGTTTATAAATCAGAAAGTTATATTAGATATCAAGGAGAAAAATTAATCAATAGATTCAACGCCCTCTCATATTATTCTTTACTAAAAACTCTGGATACTCATAATGTTGGTCGAAATAGAATCTCTTTAGAAAATGCTTTGTCCAAGATAAAAAGTCGATGTTTAATTATTGGTATAAATTCTGATATATTATATCCTAAAGAAGAACAAACTTTTCTTGATTTGCATATTGCAAAAAGTCATTTAGAATTTATTGACTCTGAATATGGTCACGATGGCTTTTTAATAGAAACAGAAAAAATAAATAACATTTCAATGACAATTTTCTCAAATATAGCTTAAAGAAAAAATTCAACATATCTATTAAAATATAATATCTAATATGAAAGTATTGAAATTCGGCGGCTCTTCTGTAGCCAATGCTGATAGAATAAAATTAGTTTTAGCAATTTTAAAAAATCAAACTGAAGACTTTACAGTTGTATTTTCAGCATTTAGTGGGATAACAGATATGCTTATTGAAATGAGCGAAGTAGCAGCATCTGGAAGTGATAAATACAAAGAAACATTTGAAATATTTTGTCAGAAACATACAACAGCTGTAGATGAATTAATAAATAATGAAAATCGGTCCAAAGTACAATCTGTTTTGAACCAAAATTTTAAAGACCTTAAAAATATACTAGAAGGTATTAAACTACTAATGGAGGCAACCCCACGTACCATGGACTATGTATTATCGTTTGGAGAAAGAAATTCTGCTTTCATAATATCTAACGCACTAACTGAAACAGGAATTAATTCTGAATACCTAGATGCGAGAAGCATAATTAAAACCAATAAAGATTTTGGATATGCTTCTGTTAAATTCCAAGAAACAAATAAAGCCATTCAAGATCATTACAAAAAATCGGAAACTATTCAGGTTGTCACTGGTTTTATTGCTTCACATACTGGAGGCTTAACGACTACACTAGGAAGAGGAGGTTCAGATTATACAGCATCCATTATTGGAGCAGCTCTGAAAGCAAAATGCATAGAAATTTGGACTGATGTAGATGGAATTTTAACCGCTGATCCAAGAAAAGTATCTAAAGCGTTTACTATACCAACAGTGACATATGAGGAGGCAATGGAAATGTCTCATTTTGGTGCCAAAGTAATATATCCTCCTACCATTCAACCTGCATTAAAAGCTAGAATTCCCGTTTATATTAAAAACACATTTAATCCTGAACATGCTGGATCCCTTATAAGTGAAAAAGGTGGTAAAAATAAAAATCCGGTAAAAGGAATTTCCTCCATTTCAGATATTGCACTTTTATCGCTTCAAGGATCAGGTATGTTTGGAGTACCTGGAACTGCAGGTAGGTTATTTTCCTCTATGGCTAGAAAATCTATTAATATTATTTTGATTACGCAAGGTTCTTCTGAACATTCTATTAGTTTTGCCATTCAACCAAAAGATGTCAATAAAGCAATTGAAGCAGTTGAAGAAGAATTCAACAATGAAATACAAAATGGATCTATCAATAAAATTAAGAAAGAAAAGTCATTATCTGTAATAGCTATTATAGGAGAATACATGAGATATACTCCAGGCATTGCCGGCAGATTATTTAGAACCCTTGGTCAAAATGGAATTAATGTCATTGCTATCGCACAAGGCTCATCGGAGTTAAATATTTCAGTAGTTATTAAAAAAGATGATGAAAAAAAGGCATTGAATGCATTACATGAATCCTTTTTTCTATCAGAAACAAAATCAATTCATTGCTTTATAGTTG
Organism: Bacteroidota bacterium; assembly: GCA_024642705.1. Classification (GTDB taxonomy): domain Bacteria; phylum Bacteroidota; class Bacteroidia; order Chitinophagales; family Saprospiraceae; genus Portibacter. The sequence goes on from JAHEAQ010000008.1 coordinate 91,053, forward strand.
GAGTTGGATTAATAGGTTCTACATTACTTGATCAGATTAATTCTCAAAAAAATATATTAATCAAAGAAAATAAAATTGACCTTAAAGTTATTGGTATTGCGAATAGCAAACATTACTTAATGAATGAAAATGGGATTGATTTAAACAACTGGAAAGAAAATCTTAAAAAAGGAAAAACATTCGATATGCAATCATTTTCAAAAGAAATGGTCGAATTTAACATGCGAAACTCTGTTTTTATTGACAATACTGCTAGTTCAGAAGTAGCAGATCAATATGAATACATATTAAATAATAGCATTTCCATTTCTACTCCTAACAAAATAGCTGCTTCTTCTTCTTTTAAATATTATGAAAAACTAAAGAATCTTGCTTTGTTAAGAGGAGTCAAATTTAGGTATGAAACGAATGTAGGAGCTGGATTACCAGTTCTTAATACTTTAAGAGATTTGGTTACCAGCGGTGATAAAATTAATAAAATTGAAGGAGTTTTATCCGGCTCTTTATCCTTTATTTTTAATACGTTCACTTCCAAAGATAAGTTTTCAGAAATTGTCTCTCGTGCTCAATCATTAGGATACACAGAACCAGACCCCAGAGAAGATTTGAATGGTGGAGACATTAAAAGAAAAATCACAATTTTGGCAAGAGAATGTGGAGCTAATATTGAAATGAAAAATGTAAAAGTAGATTATATATTGCCTGAATCCTGTAGAAATGCAAAAACAGTTAAAAGTTTTTATAATGAACTTGAAAAGGAAAATAGCTACTTCACTGATTTAATCACTGAAGCAAACAAGGCCAATAAAAAATTAAGGATGATTGCTAGATTTGAAAATGGAAAAGCAACAATAAAACTTGAAAGCGTAGATCAAGATCATCCTTTTTATAGTTTGAAAGGAACAGACAATATGATCATATTTAGCACGGAAAGATATAAGGAATTACCATTAGTGGTTAGAGGACCTGGAGCAGGTGCAAATGTAACTGCAGCGGGAGTTTTTGCAGAGATAATTAGTATTAGTAATAGTTTTTCATAGAAATAGAATATGGCAGTAGGAATAAAAGTATTTGCTCCAGCATCGGTAGCCAATGTAGCTTGTGGATTTGATGTTTTAGGTTTTGCATTAGAAGGCCCTGGGGATGAAATAATAATTACTAAAACCAATCGAAAAGGATTTAAAATAACAAAAATAACAGGTGGAAAATTACCTTACGATCCAGAAAAAAATACTGCAGGTTTTACTGCTTTAAAAATTATGGAGCACTTAGAAACAGATATTGGGCTTGAAATGGAAATTCACAAAAAAATGCCTTTTGGTTCTGGATTAGGATCAAGTGCAGCAAGTGCAGCTGGTGCAGCATTGGCAATAAATATTGCATTGGGTGAACCATTAACAAAAGCCGAATTGCTTCCTTTTGCCGTTTTAGGCGAACAAATTGCAGACGGTGCGTATCATGCTGACAATGTAGCTCCTTCTTTATTGGGTGGCATGATTTTAATTAGAGACACCAAAAGTTTAGATTTTCACAAGATTTATGTACCGGATGGTTTGCACGTAGTCGTAGTTCATCCACACATTGAAATATTAACAAAGGATTCTCGAGGGATATTAAAAAAAGAAATTTTACTTAGCCAACATATTAAACAATCTGCAAATTTGGCAGGATTGATTCTAGGTATGCAAACTTCAAATTATGAATTGATTAAGAATTCGTTACAAGATGATATTATAGAACCTCAAAGAGCCCATCTGATTCCCCACTTTTATAAAATAAAAGAAGCGGCTTTATCACAAGGAGCACTCGGTTGCAGTATTTCTGGTGCAGGGCCTTCCATTTTTGCGTTGTGTGATAATAGTTTTATTGCAGAAAATATAGGCAATAGTTTTAAAAAGATATTTTCTGAGAACAGAATTGGATCAGATATTATATTGTCAAGAATTAATCAAGAAGGAACAAGATTAATATAAATCAAGAATTAAAATATGCACTTATATAGTACAAAAAATAAGAATCTAAATATTGAATTTGAAGAGGCTGTTCTAAGATCGCTTCCCCAGGACAATGGTTTGTATATGCCACATGAGATTCCATTGATCAATAAAAAAGATTTGCTTGTTTTGTTAGATAAAAGTTTCGAAGAATTATCATTTGAAGTGGCAAAGAATATAATTGGTGATAGCATACCTGAAGAAATATTAAAAGCAATTGTTCTTGAAGCCATAAACTTTCCTGCTCCTCTAGTTATGCTGGAAGAAAATATATATTGTCTTGAATTGTTTCATGGACCCACTTTAGCGTTCAAAGATTTTGGTGCTCGTTTTATGTCCCGAGTGATGAATTATTACAAGAGAGAAAATGAGAAACTTTTTGTACTAGTAGCGACCTCTGGAGATACTGGTGGTGCTGTTGCTTCGGGATTTTATAATGTAGAAGGCATAGAAGTGGTTATCTTATTTCCAAAAGGAAAGGTGAGTCCATTACAACAAAAACAACTTACAACATTAGGGAAAAATATTTCGGCAATTGAGATTGATGGAACATTTGATGATTGCCAATCCATTGTAAAACAAGCTTTCTTAGATGAAGAATTAATTCATAAGTATCAATTATCTTCTGCAAATTCTATTAATATTTCGAGATTAATCCCACAATCATTTTATTACTTCAATGCACTTAGGCAATTAGAAGATATAAGTGATGTAGTTTTTGTTGTTCCTTCGGGAAATTTTGGAAATCTGACTGCAGGTATTTTAGCTCAGAAAATGGGTCTGCCAATAAAACATTTTGTCGCAGCAACTAATATAAATGATGTGGTTCCTGAATATATTAAAAATGGACATTATAACCCAAGGCAATCGGAACAAACTATTAGCAACGCTATGGATGTCGGCAATCCCTCGAATTTTTATAGGATGGAAACATTATATGGTTCCACGTGGAACACTGTAAAAGAAAATGTTTCAGCCTATGCTTTTACAGATGGGGAAACAAAAAATGCGATGAAGGAAATTCACGATAAATATGGATATATTATAGATCCACATGGCGCAGTGGCATATCTAGGAGCCTTAAAATATAAATTAGATTCTGGACATAACGGTCCGACAATATTTATGGAAACAGCACATCCCAGTAAATTTATGGAAACAGTTGAATCGGTTTTAAATATTAAAATTGAAATACCAGAAAGATTAGCGAGTCTGTCAGAGAAAAATGAAACATTTACAATTCTACACAATGATTATAATGAGTTCAAAAACTGGTTTATTAAAAAATATCATTGAGAAATGCTTAAAGTATCTGCTTTAATAAAAACTTTTCCAACACCTTTATGCAAAATACCTAAAGAATCAGCTGCACTCAAACTTAAATCAATGATTCTCTTTTTGTGAAAAGGACCTCTATCATTAATCACTACAATAACTGACTTATTATTGTTTAAGTTTTCTACTAAAACTTCAGTACCAAAGGGTAAAGTTTTATGAGCAGCAGTTAATTTATTATGATCGTAAATTTCACCATTTGCAGTCTTTCTCCCTTCGAAATAATCCGAATAATAAGAAGCATAACCTTCTTCATTATAATTATAGATTCTTTCGCTTTCCCTACAATTAATGTGAAAAACAAGAGAAATAAAAAAAACAAAAATGATTGCTTTCATATAACGAATTCATAATTATTAAAATAGAAAAATAAAACCAAACTCAAAATGTTCCACGTGGAACATTTTGAAAAATATACTTGCTAGTTTAAAAATAATTAAATAACATCATATTATGCAACGCCCTAATATTCTTAACAAATAATTAGCTAAATCTATCGAAATGATTTAGTACGGTTTTGAAACATAAATACAAAATATACAGCGCTAGCCAATAATAATATTCCAACTCCTTGGTGCAAAACTCCAAATAATACAGGAATCGTTCCCACACTATTTATAAGAGTTATAATACCCAAACTTACTTGACTAAATAAAAGCAAAACAAAGATCAATAATGGAAAATTTGAATAATTGCCCAAATCCATTTTGAATAGTTTATATGAAAAATAAACTCCATAAATAAAACAAAGGTAAGCTACCATTCGGTGTAACAATTGGACTAATGCACTAGCGAAAGGAAAAGAATCATAATTTATAAAACTTTCCACACTCCAATAAGGTCTGTGGAAAAGTACTTCTGGAATTAGATCACCATTCATATCAGGCCACGTGGGATAAAATAATCCAGCTTTCATTCCACTCATCAATCCTCCTAATAAAATTTGGATTACTAACATACTTACCAACAACTTAGCCCTACTTCTTGTCTTTTTATCCACAATCCTTTTAATTGGAATTTCAACATAAAGTAAAGCCCAATACAAAGAGATAAAAACACTAATGCCAATTGCCAAATGAATGGTAAGTTTATATGCATTGACCCATGGTCTTTCTATTAATCCACTAGCTACCATTATCCACCCAAATGTAGCTGCTAATGCAGCAAACATCACAACCACACCTAATCGTATGATTAAGTCCTTAGGTAACATTTTTCTGATATAAAAAAATAAGAAAGGGAACAAAAAAATAAAACCCATGGTTCGAGCCCACAATCTATGAAGGTATTCCCAGAAATAAATAAACTTAAATTCCTTTAAAGTCATTCCATTATTAATCTTTTTGTATTGTGGAGTTTCTTTGTACAAATCAAATTCTGCATTCCATTTGGCATCTGTGGTAGGAGGCCAGGTTCCAGTAATAATTTCCCATTTAGTTATCGATAATCCAGAACCGGTTAATCTTGTTATACCTCCAATAACAATTTGAAATAGAACCATAAATAATCCAACATACAACCAAATTCGAACCCAATTAGATACTTTCATTCTTCAAGTCATTTATTTTTCAAAACAAATTTACACTTAAAGTTTTGATTCGAAAACCCCAATTTTCTTTTACTTGTAATAATAATATCTTATATAATTAATTTATTCATTCATTATTATTAGGGTTGTTAGTATGTGTATAGATTATTTAAATAATTGCTTTTTTATGGTTATTAAGATTTTCAGAATCTCTAATCACAAGGTATTTTCTTGCAATGAATTGATTTTATATTAATTAACAATTTTGATGTTAATTGTTAATATTGATTCGGTGATAAAAATATTCTTTTATACATGTGGAGAAATCTATTTCATATATGTATAAAAAGTGCATATTTTTTTAAATCTTAAAAAAGTACATATAAAAATGTTAGTTATATAAGGTGCTGTTAATTAGTTAAAAGTTATAAACAGATAAACGGCTTTATTCTGTGTATAACTATAATTTTTTATGGTTGTAAATCATTATTTTATATAACTATAATTTTTTACATGTTTGTAATTAATATTTTCCACAAGAAAGCATCTGAATAAAATATTAGTGTGATAAATTAAAAATTTCTGGACTATTAATCCTCTAGCTGTAATGTCATTTTCTTTATTCTATCTTCTATTGATTCAGAAGTGAGTTTATCCCTACTCAAGCTGTCTACAATAATTGGGAATGAAAATGGTGTTGGCCATTTCGGATAAACAAAAATAAGCTTCTGATTTTGAATTCGCTTTAATGCCTTTCTCATTCTTACTTCTTCCAATTGGAAAGTTCTCACTTCTTCAAATGTTTGCTGAAATAATAGATTCTCGTTTTCATATTCACGAAACACATCAAACAACAAATGTGCGGTGGTTTGCAAATGTCTTTCTTTTTTCGATTTACCTGGAAAACCTTCGAAAAGTAATCCTGAAATTTTAGCAATATCTCTAAATTTTCTCCTTGCTAGTTCAATAGCATTAATACTAGCTTGAATATCTTCGAATAATTCATTTGTACTAAATACTTCATAGTTTATTAATTTCTCCACATCAATTTTTTGATCTGAAAGTAATTCAAATCCATAATCGTTCATTGCGATGGAAAAGCTAATTGGAATTTTAAAGGATAATCTCCTAGCAATAAGCGCAGCTAAACCTTCATGAACGTATCTTCCTTCGAATGGGTACATCAATAAATGATACCCATCTTCAGTCTGAAAATATTCAATTAAGAATTCATCGACATCAGGAACATGTGAAATTTCTTCTTGCTTATTAAATAGACCTTTCATGGATTCAAGTTCAATATCTGAATCCTGTATTTCTCCTCTTTTTAACTTAATGTATTGACTTCTTAAAGCTTCAGCCAAATTGGAAGATAATGACATTCTACCGCCCTGCCATGAAGGAATTTTACCTGATTTCTTTTTACTTTTTCTTACATGAGCTTCCAATCCTTTCATTCTAACAAATTCAAGAGGCATTCCTGCAAACCAAAAATGATCTCCAGGTTTAAATTGTGCAATAAACCATTCTTCCACAGTTCCAATTTTCTTTCCGCTTGTATACTTTAAAGTTATGCTAACACTGCTCACAATTGTACCGATGGATAGTTTATGAATGGTAGCAATTCTTTTATTCATAATTCTATAAATACCATTTTTTACGCCTAATTTTTGATACTCATCATATGCCTGAAGGGAATTTCCACCTTGAACTAAGAAATTTAATATCCATCCCCATTCCTCTTTGTTTAAACTTTCAAAGCAAAAGGTGTTTTTTACCTCCAAGAAAATTTCTTCCGCATTAAAACCTCCAGAAACTGCAAGAGTCATAAGATATTGAATGAGAACATCGAAACATCTTATATAAGGAATTCTTTCTTCTACAATTTGGTTTTCTATTGAAAATCTTAACGCTGCTGCTTCCATCAATTCAAGACTATGTGTAGGTACAAAGTAAATTTTACTGATTGCACCAGGAGAATGCCCACTTCTTCCAGCACGTTGTTGAAATCTGGCTACACCTTTTGGGCTTCCTATTTGAATTATGGCATCGACAGGACGAAAATCAACACCAAGATCTAAGCTCGAAGTGCATACTACAGCTTTGAGTTTAGTTTCATGTAATGCATCTTCAACCCATTCTCTGAGTTCTCTGCCCATAGATCCATGGTGCATAGCCAATAATCCAGAAAGTTCTGGATCTTTAGCTAATATTTTTTGATACCAAATTTCGCATTGAGATCTAGTATTAGTAAATATTAATGTTGTTTTGTGTTTATAAATCAGAGGAATAATTTGATCCAGCATAATTATTCCCAAATGACCTGCCCATGGAAAATTATCAATTTTCTCTGGAATTAGTGACTCAATTATGATCTGCTTGTTAATATCAGCTTTAATAATAATAGATTTTCCTAAGCTGTAATTCATCCCTAAGAGCACTTCCATTGCTTGTTCAATATTGGCAATGGTTGCAGAAATACCCCAAATTCTTAGGTCTATACAAATATTTTTAATTCTGGATAAAGCCAACTCAACTTGAACTCCTCTTTTAGAACCCATTAATTCATGCCACTCATCTACTACAATGCTTTTTACATTTTCTAATAATTTTTTATGGTTTTTATTACATAATATAACATGCAGACTTTCGGGAGTTGTGATTAATATTGCAGGTGGATTCTCAAATTGCTTTATTCTATCAGCTGCACTGGTATCTCCAGATCTGATTTCTACTTTTAAATCCAAACCCAATCCATCTATTGCTCTTTCTGCCGAAAGTTTTATTTCTTGAGTAAGTGCACGTATAGGCGCAATCCAAATACACTGTAAACCTGGAATGTCACATTTCTGCTTTTCTTTTCTTTGTATATATTCTAATAATATCGGAATTAAAAGCGCATAGGTTTTTCCACTTCCTGTTGGAGCGTTTACAATACCAGAATAACCTTCCAAAAATGCTTGCCAACTCTTTTTTTGAAAAGTACTTACTGCCCAATTATTTGCTGTAAACCACGATTGTGCAAATTGCACCAATTCTTCATTTTGCATTTAGTAAAATTAAAGAAATGAAAAGTAATACATATATATTGATAATTAGCTATATGAGATATGTTCTGTACTTAATTAACGATATTCTTATATTAGTAGAAAATATTTAGCTTTAAATCTGGTTATTTGATTTTTTAATAATATTAAAATTATGGTGTACATCATTTCGATCTTATTTTCTATGCTTTCTTTTATGAAAGGAAACAATCCAGAAGAATTAGGAAAAGTAAATTGGCTCAGGGATTATGACAAAGCTTTAGAACAATCAACCATCAAAAACAAACCAATAATTATATTATTTCAAGAAGTACCAGGTTGTTCAACTTGTAAAAACTATGGAAACAATATTTTAAGTCATCCTTTTATTGTGGAGATCATTGAAAGCGAATTTATTCCTTTAGTTGTATACAATAATAAAGGTGGAAAAGATGGAGAAATTTTAAAAAAATATAAAGAACCTGCATGGAACAATCCGGTGGTTCGAATAGTAAATAACAGAGGAGCAGATATGGTGGACAGATTATCAGAAAATTATAGTTTATCAGGATTATTAAACGTGATAATTGAAGCATTTGATAAAGAACATAAACAAATCCCAAAATACATTCAATTGCTCAAAGAAGAATTAGATGTAAACGAAGGAAGGTTAAAAGAAAGTTATGTTTCGATGTATTGTTTTTGGACTGGTGAAAAAGTATTGGCTGAAATAAAAGGAGTGGCTCACACGGAAGCTGGCTATATGGGAGGCAAAGAGGTCGTAAAAATTAAATACAATCCGGACATAGTTAAATATGAAGATATATTATGTACCGCTGTGGCTGAAAATTGTGCTGATATTACTTTTACAAATGATAAAATGGAACAGACAGCAACACAATTTATAATTAAAAAAAATGCATTTGCAATAAAGAATTATAGACCTGATAACACTCAAAAATATTATTTATCCAATTCAAAATTTAAATATCTCCCGATGACAGAACTCCAAGCAAGTAAAATAAACTCTGCTTTAGGAAACCAAAAATCGGCAAATGAATTTCTAAGCCCTAGACAATTAGGATTATTGAATAAAATTAACCTGGATTCGAAGGATAATTTAAAAATATATTTTAATGAAGATTTTGAAGATTCATGGTGGAAATTGAATGCAGTGAAATAATAAGAA
>JAHEAQ010000063.1 GCA_024642705.1 Bacteroidota bacterium
AGTCCTTCACTCCAGCAACATTATCGAACAAATTTTCAATCTCAGATTTTAGTTCTTCTTCATTCAAGGAATTGATAAATTTTGAAAAATCTGATTTTCGCATAAGTAGAATGTAGATTCATTGATATGCATTCAAAGATAAACATTAATTGTTTTTTTAATGGATATGATTTTATAGTTAATTTTATGGTTGAGAAAAAAATATAATTTATTCGCCGCTAACGGTATATTCAAAATATAAAATTTTTTCCTCAGTTACATTTTCGTTTCCTTTTTGATAGGAAATTAATTTGGGTTTTGGGATAGCTAAATTTTTAGTGAAAGAGGTTAGTTCATCTGAATTCATGGATTCTTTCGCGTCTTTTATTTTTGAGCTCAATTTTATTTTATCATTAAGATCATAATAAATATTATCCTCATTTTGGATTATCAAACGGCCTTTTGTTCTTTTGAGTAATTCTTTTAGCAAAGCTTTATTTGGCATAGTGTTTTTCCATCCATTGCTAATATTGGAATAATCAATTGTAGCCATAGCAGTGAGTTCTGTATGTTCCATCAATTCCATCCCTAATGATTGCGCAGTTCCATTATGACTAAGATGATGGGCAACTTTATAAAAAACGGTCCTATTTAATAAATCTTCAGTCAAATGTTTATTATTCGCGCCTTTTTCAGGCCATTTTATTTTGTGCCAGCTTTCCCAACTTCCTATTTCTGCATCACCTGGAAATAGCATTACTTTTTTACTTTCCTCAAATTCAATCGCAAATGCTAAACTCAAATTGTTGGTAAGACTGTTCATCCTTAAACTTAAATTTCCAGCACTAAATAACCATTCGTAGTCGATTTTTCTCCAAACTTTTATTGGATCTTCATAAATAGATTGTGCAGTTTTATTATTATCAATGAAGCTTCTCTCAAACGGAAGTAATATTTCTTTTAATCTTTCAGATTGATCTCTTTGTACGGATAAGGAAAACAATTCATGCTCATCTAAATCTTTATTATGGTTGTAAGTTTCGCCTTCTTTTCCACTTTCCTTATTAACCTGGTCGTATAAATCAGGCGGGCCTAAAATGTAGAATTTTATTCCAGGGAGATTTTTTATGTTTTTAACAATTTCGCCTTGATTAAGGAATTTAATTTTTTTGATGTTAAGTTTATTTTTAATAACATGCATTCCTTTCAATGCACCTTTATAAATATTTTCATTATCCCCTTCGGATATATGCAGTTCTGAGAATCCGCTAATAATTTCAGAGAAATTTACCCTAGCATTATACATCTCTTTTGCATTGAAATTTCCTTTTAAAGAATTTTCGATATTTTTATTTACAATCAGATTATTTAATTTATCCGCGACCATTTTTAATGCAATTTTTCTGTCTCCATATTTTTTCTTCCATTCTTTTACTTTTTTATCTGAATCATTTTCTGTCCACCCAAACCATAATTCTTCAATGATAAAATCTTTGAAAATATGTTCGCACCTCTCGAACATGAGCACATGATCCAAATGCTCGTGGGTAATTACTAAAAGATCAATAATTCCACCTGTGGTTTCTTTAATATTTTGCACAAAATGTGCTAAATAAGTTTTGCTACCTTTCCAGACTCCACCATCAATCATCATGGTAAATTTTTTAGTTTTCCCTGCATAAAATTTAAGAATAAAACAATCTCCAGTACCAGCTCGGTACATTCTAATTTTGCATTTAGTTATTTTTGACATTTTGATATTTTAATGGTTGTGTAACATTGCAAAAGGTTCGTTAAAATTATTGCTCAAATCAATTCCAAAGTATTTATTGAAATTACTCCTATCTTCTAAACCTTCATCAAACTGATATTGGAATTGCTCTTCAACTCTCTTGGAATTGACAATAAAGCGATGGTTAGCTTCCATTTCTTCAATGTTAAGAATTGGCTTTGAAATAGAATAACGTAAACAATTTGAATCCAAATCAAAAATTAAAGTACAACCGCCTAAAAGTATAAACCCATTCTCTGGCAAAGGACCATCATCAGGTATAAAATGATCAGCAAATTTTCCATTTTTAATGATAACTCCTGATTTTTGAAAAATTGAAAAAACTACTTGATTTAGCAAATTACCATCTGGTCCAACTCTAGAAATTAACCTTAAATTTTGGATATTAAATGAAGGAAAATTATAAGGCCCATCGGCTTTTCTTACACCTAGTTCATGGTAATGACTATTCAGAGCTAATCCTGTAAGTGTACTTAATTCTTCTGTTCCAGGTTCTTCTATTTTCATTGCCCATCTTGTATATAATCCTTTAACTAAAGACTCCGGATTTTCATAATTTCCACCTATATAATCACTTGTAATATGGTATATTTCTTCTCTATTTGTTACATACTTAATTTTATCCCCATATTCTTTTAAGAATTTATTCAATATGGATAGATATTGCTTTGTTTGATCATTTTTAATGAGCACATCACTATTGAATTCTTTGTAATTGCTGTCATTTTCGTTTTCATATTTTGCAAAAATGTTAAGCTCTTTTTGCTTTAATGAATCAACACTTAATGTTTTTATTCCAACAGGATATATTCCACGTTTTCTAAAAGAATCAATAAATGCAAGTCGGTATTCATGGTCATCGTTCCTCACAAGATCAACATCTGCAGTAACAATTGCCCTTAAATAATCGCCAAAAGTTATGTCAACAGGTGGGCAATAATCTAGTGCTCTAATGCACATATTAAGTACATGCTTTGCAGCTTTCGAGGCTTCTTTAGCCATCCTATTAACAAGATCAGGATGTAATTCGCCCTCTGGTAATACTCCAGTTCCATTGGTTGCAATTCTTAATAAATCAGCAACTCTTTTTTTATAAATAGTTAAGAAGGATTCGAAAACTGCGGCTACCAAAACACTACCCCTTGAATGTGGTTCTACATTTTTTTTATAGTCAATTGGATTAGGAGTTTTTGGTTCCCATTTTTTGGTTTCAGGATTCACTGAGCCGATTGCGTCTCTTAAACTCCCATATCCACCAATTGCTGAACCAAATTCTTGGGCCAATTGCCCCAATAAATTTTGATTTTCTAAATTTCCCCTAGTTTTTGAAATTTGGTGTTTTAGGACTTCTGGAAAAGTAAAGTGCTGAAATAAAGCTACTATATCCGCAAAAGCTTCATGAAATGCCAAAACATCTGGATTTGTTGGCTCATTATAATGGCGATACAATCCATCTAATATGGCATGCGTAATTTCATGAGCTATAATATCGTGGCTCAAACAAGTAAAAACTAGAGCATTTGGCATTTGAATTTCGGAATGGGTAGATCTGGATTTAAAATATCCGAATAAAATTGCTTTTTTGTGTGGGCTATAATATGCATTAGAATCTCGAAAAGCATGGGGATAAAGCCTTAATTTTGGCACATACTCCTCATATTTGTTTTTATCTTCCAATAACCTGGTGGACCATATTATTTTTCTGCCTAAGGCTTTTTCAAAATTTTTTATAGTTGTCATGGCAACTGCATAAACCATTTGTTGATGAAATTGAGGATTAGATTCACTGGGTCTAATACCATTTTCTACCAGAATGTATGGTTGGTCAAGATCTACTGGTTTGTAGTAAAGGTCTAATGTAGGATCATAATCAATAACTTCAAGATAACTTCCAATTGGTCCTGGATCAAGTTTTTCCCATGGAAGAGTATATTCCATTTCATTTATTTCCACAGTATCAATTTGGAGGGATAATGATGGGTCAAAAGCATAAGCTCTAATTTTTCTATATGCAGGTTCGCGTAATGTGACAGTTTCCATATTAACTTCTTTATTAGATGAATAAAAAAATAAGGGTGAAGTTTCAAAAAGAAAAAGTACAAAGGGATGTCGTTGTTTGAAACTCTATAAGTTCCAATATCAATTTTATAAAGCTAAACTCAAATTCGACTATTTTGAAGAAAAATCAAAGGTTAAACCATATTTTATTTCAAGTTTTTAAACTAAAAGTTAGTTTGAGGTCTTAGAATTACAGGTATACATTTAATCGACAATATATAGTTTTTACATTTTTATTAAAGTTACAGTTTTTTGGGCTTTTGGAGACTGAACTTTTACAAAGTAAGTTCCTGCAGGATAATTTTTTAAATCAATAGGAACAAGATGTTCACCTTGAGTAAATTTTTGATTGCTTATCACATTTAATTCCCTACCCAAATTAGAATAAACACTTATTTTAATCCATTCATATTCCGAAGAAAATTGAATTTGGCTAATATCGTTCATTGGATTTGGAAAAGTCTTGATTTGGAAATGGTTCTCAGAAAGATCTTGGACATTGCTTGGCAAACTGCAATTATTAGCAATAGGAATATATTGAAAATTTTCAGTAAAAAGTTCTTTAACAACAGATTCTTCCACATCGAACCAATCCATCAATACTGAACCGTAGATAGATCTGAAATCATTTTCCATTTGGACCCCTTCGTTTTGTGCAACATCATTTGTAATTATTGGATTTTGGCCAATGATACCAGCATTTACACAATGTCCAAATACAATCAATGGGGCAGCATCTCCATGATCTGTTCCTAGACTGAAATTTGACTTGATTCTTCTTCCAAACTCTGAATAGGTCATCCCTAGAACTCGTTCGCCCAAACCTAATTTTGTAAGATCTTCTTGAAAAGCAAAAATAGCTTCGCTTAAATTTTGAAGCAATTCGGCATGCTTACCATTTTCAACTTCTGTTTCTAAGGTCTGATTTGCATGAGTATCGAAGCCTCCAAGATTTACTACGTAAACTTTGGACTTCAAACCTCCAGAAATCAATCTAGCTACTGTTTTCAATTGAGATGAAAGACTATTGTTGTTATCATATGAAGTGCTTAAGTTATTTCCGGCATCAAAAGCCTCTTTCATTCTGTCGCCATATTTATTAGATTTTTCAATGGCATTTACTAAAAAATTCAATTGATCTGAACCACAGCCTGAAGCTATTTCATTGTTTACAGGGCTGCTCAATTGATTAATGTTGTTCGGATCTACTAAAGCCATGCTAAAATTACCTGCAAATCCTTGACAAGTTTCAGAAACGGAGGAACCTATTGTTAATGCAAAAGGGTCTAAATAATTAGGATTTGGGTAGTCGCTTGGGTATCCAGGATATTGGGTATCCAAAAATCTACCTAACCACCCTGAATTCAAAAATTGGTTGGCTTCAGAGCCTGTATGCCAAATATCTGATGATCTAAAATGAGATCTATTTTGTTCAGGGTATCCAACATTCTGGATAATATTAATTTTTGCATTGTCATACAATGATTTTAAATCATTCATTTTAGGATGTAAGGCAAGGTTATTTCCTAATGGTAAAAGTTTATTTTCTGGAATAATAATATTGGTTCTTGCATTTGCTAGATTGTCATAAGAATCCAGAGGAAACAATGTAGATAGGCCATCATTTCCGCCATTTAATTGAATAAGAACTAACACTCTATCACTTTCATTATTGATAAGATTTGCCATGCTATTTCGAGCTATAGAAGCTATTGGAATTCCTCCAATAATGATAGGCGTTGAAAGTATAGAACTATATTTTAGAAATGATCTTCTTTTCATTTTTGACAATTTTACATTAGTTGGAATTCTGGCATTTTCATCATGGAGAGAACCAAAGATTTAAGTTTTGAGTTGACTGAATTCCTTATGTCCTCATTATTTGGGTCTGATAAATAAGCGCCGTATTCTATGGTCCATTCGAAGTCAGGGAGACCGGGAATTAGTATCTCTTTCAAATAATCGTTTTGATTTTGTGAAAGATTCAGTTCGAAAAAAATAGAAGCCAATCCTGTAATTAAATCGTTAGGATTAGTAGCATTTTTAATATTTGATGCCAAGGTTAATACATCAATCACTAACTTATAATCTCCAATTGATATGCCCTCAATTAAAGCATTCAGAATGATATCTCTATTTCCTAAACTCACTGAATTGATCCAAAACTGGTAATACGTTGGACTTTGATAGTATGCTTTCCATCCAGCAACTGTAGGAATTTCCATGATTTCCATTTCTTGAGCAATGCATGTTCTATGGATTTGTTCCCAAATTGCATATTGCTTTATAATGTCATCTGGTAATTTAATGTCCGTAGTTTTAATTATTTTTAGGATGAAATCAAAAGGCGACAGAATCATACACCCTTGATGGGCATTGTCCAAGAAATATTCGCTTGCCAACAAGATCCTTAATGCACGAGTTATATCGTAGTCATCTTCAAAAATAATTTTAGCCAAAGGTGAAATAATGTTAATCTCTACTTCGTCATTGATGTCGGCACCTACAAACCAAATGTGCAATTTTCGAATTAAATGTCTAGCAGTTTCTTCTTTTTCTAAGATGATATTGACAACACTTTTATATTCATTCTCCTCTTCATTTTCAATAATTGCATTATTAAATCTATAAGAAAGCTCTTTGTTACCGAGGTCGTGTCTATTTCTTACAAAATATGAGGTTGAAAGTCCAGTAACTTCATCAATAGTTACCCTCCATCCAGTTAGTGCCTTAGCGATGGCTAAAATATCAACTTCTGTATAATTGGTATAATCACCAGTCCCGAAGGCTTCACCCCTTCCAATTGTAAATAATTCGAGCAATTCGCGGGCATAATTTTCATTTGGTGATTGCTTAGAGTTTTCATCTCCATTCAAAAATTTCAACATCGCAGGAGCAATGGTCATTTCTTTTACTAGATTTTTGAAGTTCCCTAATGCATTTTCAAAAATCAGCATGAAATATTGAAAGCTGTGTTCTGATTTATTGATGTTATTAATTGCAAAATGTTCGTGCCAGAATAAAATCATTTTTCCAAATATGGAGAATTCTTGCCCTATAATATTACCTACAACCCATGATGTTAATGATTTATTTCTAGCATTTTGAAGTCCAGGTATATCATTTTTTGTATAATAATTATTGACCCAAGTAGAGCCTATAGGAGCGCCAGGTTCATTATTGAATTTATAATGAATTGGAGGTTCTGGTAATTTTGGAATTTCAAAAAGTTTATCTAAAGTGCTTTCAAGACCATCTTGTACTGAGATTTCAACTTGGGAATTGGTTTTGCCAAAAGTTGTTCTTCCTAATAAGAAAGCTGCTTTTTCGAAATTCCATTCTCCTGAAAACGGGGCCAAATTGCTCATAAATCTAACGGTTTATAATAAAGAGACTTCAAATACTGGTTTTGTACTCATTAATATTACTTTTTTTTTCAAAATGAACAGAATAATGAAACTGCTTTGATTAAGAAAGAACATCTAAATGCAAAGATATAGGCAATAAATTTTGTACTATTGATTTATAAAAATTGTCAGATTGAATTTCTAGACTTATGTATATAATATTAAAATGAAGCAATAAAATGGAATAAAAAAGCCCCAGTAAAATGAATTACTGGGGCTAAGCATTTTAGTTATTATTTGTTATATGAATGGCGCAATTACTAATGCAACCACTGACATCAATTTTAATAAGATGTTTAAAGAAGGTCCTGAAGTATCCTTGAAAGGGTCACCTACAGTATCTCCAACAACTGTTGCTTTGTGAGGTTCTGAACCTTTGTAATACATTTTACCATCTATTTCTACACCTTCTTCGAACATTTTTTTAGCATTATCCCAAGCTCCACCTGCATTAGATTGGAAAATGGCCATCAGAACTCCACAAACTGTTACACCTGCAAGCACTCCACCAAGCATTTCTGCTCCACCAAGGAAACCAAACGCTACAGGTGTAGCAACTGCAATTAATCCTGGCAAAACCATTTCTCTAATGGAAGCTTTAGTGGAAATATCAACACATTTGCTGTATTCAGCTTTTCCTTCGGCAGCATCAAATGTATCTATGTCTGCTTTGGACCAGTCCTTCATGTCTTTGCCATCATTCTTTTTCATCACACTAAGAGCCGCTTTTAGCTCAGGAATATCCGCAAATTGACGACGAACTTCATTAATCATATCCATGGCAGCTCGGCCTACCGCATTCATTGAAAGAGCCGAAAATAAAAATGGTAACATACCACCAATAAGAAGGCCTGCCATTACAATTGGATTAGCTACATCAATCGTGGTTATTCCAGCTGTTGCCATAAAAGCAGCAAATAATGCCAATGCAGTTAATGCTGCTGAACCAATCGCAAATCCTTTCCCAATTGCAGCAGTCGTATTTCCAACTGCATCTAATTTATCTGTTCTTTTTCTTACTTCTTTTGGTAGATCAGCCATTTCTGCAATTCCGCCTGCATTATCTGCAATAGGACCATAAGCATCAACTGCCAATTGGATTCCTGTATTGGATAGCATACCAACAGCAGCAATTGCAATACCATATAAACCTGCAAAGTAATGAGCACCTATAATTGCTATTGCTAATATAAGAATCGGAATAGCAGTAGACATCATGCCCACTCCTAATCCAGCTATGATATTTGTTGCTGATCCAGTTAAGGATTGTTTAACTATTGACAAAACAGGTTTTGTACCTGTACCAGTATAAAATTCAGTTACTATTCCAATTAATAAACCAGCGGCAAGTCCAAACATTACTGCATAGAATACTCCCCAGTTTGTAAATTCTTTTCCTCCAATGGACCAAGTCTCAGGTAACATCCAAAGGCATAAAGCAATGGTTCCAACAATCATTAAAGCAAAAGAAAGATACTCGCCAGTATTCAATGCTGACTGTGGATTTCCACCTTCTTTTACTTTCACAAAGAAAGTTCCAATAATGGAAGTTACAATTCCCAAACATGCTAACACTAAAGGAAGCAATACAGCATTCATTCCTCCAAATTCATTTTCACCACCAAATCCTGCAACTCCTATAAAAGCCGCGCCAAGAACCATTGTTCCTATTATTGATCCTACGTATGATTCGAATAAATCTGCACCCATACCAGCAACATCACCAACATTGTCACCAACGTTATCTGCAATAGTTGCAGGGTTCAAAGGGTGGTCTTCAGGAATTCCAGCTTCTACTTTTCCTACCAAGTCAGCTCCAACATCTGCTGCTTTTGTATAAATTCCTCCACCAACTCTTGCAAATAGGGCAATTGAACTTGCCCCAAATGAAAATCCTGTAAGAATGGTGATAACTCTTGTTACTTCATTTTGACCTTCGACACCAAACATTTGTGAATAAATTAAGAAAAGAATCCCTAATCCAAGAACCCCTAAGCCTACCACACCAAGTCCCATAACAGCGCCACCAGCAAAAGCAACTTCAAGTGCTTTTCCAAGACCAGTTCTAGCTGCTTGAGTTGTTCTTACATTTGCCTTTGTAGCAACTTTCATTCCTATAAATCCTGCTAATGCAGAACAAATAGCACCCAATATAAATGACAAAGCTACTAGTGGAGAAGAAGCTTCAGATCTTCCACTTATTCCCATAAGGATTGCAACTGCAATAACGAATATGGATAATACTTTATATTCTGCTTTTAAAAATGACATTGCACCTTCAGAAATATATTTGGCAATATTAGCCATCTTTTCGGTTCCTACCTCTTGTTTGGTAACCCAAGCGGATTTCCATAGTGTGAATAACAATGCCAATATCCCGAAAGCTGGTATAGCATATATTAAGTTTTGTCCCATTGTATATTTATTGTTTATTTAATGAATTTCAAATTCAAAAAGAATTTTTCGCGGCTGCAAAAGTACATTTAATTTGTATTTTTCCCAATATATGTACTTAGAAATAATGACAATACTTAAACTTAATAATTTTATTATCGTTAAAAAAATATTTAGATTAATCTAAAAAATATTTATATTTACCAGAAATTATTTTAAAATGATATCATTTACTGAAGAAAATTATCTGAAAGCTATTTTTAAGATTGCCGAAAAAGACAAAAAACCCGCAGGTACTAATGCTATTGCTTCTGAAATGGAAACTTCTGCTGCATCTGTTACGGATATGCTAAAAAGACTTGCAGAAAAAGATTTAATCAATTATCAAAAATATAAAGGTGTTAGTCTATCCTCAGCAGGATCAAAAATAGCAACAAGTTTGATTCGCAGACATAGATTGTGGGAATGCTTTTTGGTGGACAAACTTGGCTTTACTTGGGATAAAATTCATGAAATAGCTGAAGAGATGGAACACATAAAATCTGAAGAATTGGTTATTAGGCTAGATGAGTTTCTAAATTTTCCAAAATTTGATCCTCATGGGGATCCTATTCCAAATGCGGATGGAAAATTTACACTTCGAGTTCAGATATTACTGTCTTTGCTCAAAAAGAATGAAACTGGGATAGTTATTGGTGTTAAAGAACATGATGATGAATTTTTGAGGTATTTAAATTCAAAGAATATTACTTTGGGCTCAAAAATTAAGGTCATTGAAAAGAATAATTATGATAAGAGTTTAACAACAATCATTAATGAAACAGAACATCTCATTTCAGAAAAAGTTAGCAAGCACATTTTTGTTAAAAAAATTGATTCATGAAAAAGATTATTTTCCTTACTATTTGCTGCAGTTTCTTATTTTTTAACCCATTAAACGCACAAAAAAAGACTTTGATTGCCACTGCATCTATGATGGCAGATATGGCAGAAAATATTGCTGGCGACCTTATTGAAATTAAATATATAGTGCCAAGGGGCCAGGATCCTCATTTATATAAGCCAACCCCAAGTGACGTAATCATGGTTCAAAAAGCGGATTTGATTATTGTGAATGGATTGACTTTCGAAGGGTGGATTGCTAAATTAATTGATAATTCTGGCTCAAGTGCCGAAACTGTTACTATTACTAAAGGAATCAAGCCTATTGAAAGCTCCAAATATGCCAACTCTTTCGATCCGCATGCATGGATGGATGTAAATCAGGTCCTTACCTATATTGAAAATATAAGGAATGCACTTATTGTATTATTACCAGAACATGAACTAATATTCAGGGAGAATCATGATATATATGCAGCTAAACTTAAAGAATTGGATGCATTTATTTTTGAAGAAATAAAGAAAATCCCCGAATCACAAAGAATATTGATTACTTCACATGACGCTTTTGCCTACTATGGCAGAAGATATGGGCTTCGTTTAGAAGCTATCGTTGGTATTTCAACTGAAGCAGAAGTTCAATCTTCAGATATCATTCGTGTACATAAAGTAATCAAAGAAAGCAATGTTCCTGCAATTTTTATGGAAAGTACCATAAATCCAAAAATTCTACAACAAATAGCAAAAGATAGTGATGTAGTAATTGGTGGAGAATTGTATGCTGATTCATTGGGAGATAAAAACTCTCCTGCTAGCACATACTTGGATATGTTAAGATCCAATACAATTACAATTGTGGAAGGCCTTACTAAAAAAGGTATTTCAAAATCAGAAAAACTTGAAACCAAAGACAGCATTAACCCTATTTTTTTGTACGGAATTTTTATATTGATTTTTATATTGATTCTTTTTTTCATTGTTAAGAAACTCAATAAACTATAAGATTTTAATTATGATTAATCCAATTAGTATTCAAGGTTTAAGTGTTTCCTATGAAAGAAAAAGAGTATTGTCAAATATTTATCTAGAAATTGAAGAGGGTAGTATCTGTGGTGTTGTTGGACCCAATGGGGCTGGCAAGTCTACATTATTCAAATCCATATTGCAATTGATTGATATAAACTCAGGGGTGATTAAGATATTGGGTAAAGATTTTAAAGAAGTTAGAAGGAAAATTGCTTATGTCCCTCAAAAGGATGATGTGGATTGGAATTTTCCCGCTTTAGTCAATGACATTGTATTAATGGGTAGATACCCACATAAAAAAGTTTTCGATTGGCTAAATAAAGAAGATCAAAAATTTGCCGATGCAGCAATGGACGAGTTGGGTATTATAGATCTCAAATTTAGACAAATTGGAGAATTATCCGGTGGACAACAACAACGGGTTTTTCTAGCACGAGCAATGGCGCAAAGTGCGGATATATTTCTTTTAGACGAGCCATTTGTAGGCGTTGATATGATTACGGAAGATAAAATTATCACTACTTTGAAAAGACTAGCAAAGATTGGGAAGACCATGCTTGTAGTACATCATGATTTATCTACCGTAGAAAAATATTTTGATTTTGTTATTTTGCTGAATCAAAGATTAATAGCAGTAGGGGAAACAAAAAATACATTTACCAAATCGAATATTGCCCAAACTTATGGTGGGCAACTTAATATTTTACATAAAACAGGTGGAATTTAATAGGTGAAATTCATTTCTCTATTCGCCTAATCCACTACACTTCTGCTGTCATAGACTAAAACCTTCCTCCACAGGTGGCCACAATTTTTTACAAATGCTTTGTGGATTGGATGGGATTGGTAGATGGCTTCATCTTCTTCTGAAGCAAATATTAACATTTCTGTCACTGAGAAACTGTTATCCACTACGTCCCTAATTTCAGTCGATGCAGGAAGTCCCACGTGCAGATGTTCTACAGTCTCCACTTTTGCAAGAGTTCGAATTCCTTCTATTAATTTTAACTTATCTTCTTCTGAATTTGGTCTCTTTAGCCAAAAAAAAACATGATGAACAACAGGTCCCATAAATATTCTAATTTATTTATTCTTTTGTAAAAATGGAAAGTTATGTAAAAAATGAAAATCTTTTATTTTTCTTGTAGTTTTTGGAAAGATTTTTTCAAATGACCATTATTTGTTATAATTATTAACCCAATCAGCTACTATTTTCAGGGCTTCTTCATTGAATGTTTCTTCAATGGAGCCATATTCAGAAGGCGATCCTGTTTCAGATTGCTGGAACAAATGATTTAATCCAGGCAATTCTTTGATCGTAAAATGAGTATTTCCTCCAGCCTTTAAAGCGCTTTCAATACCTGCAAGGTTAGATTTTGGAAGCACTTGAAGGTCATTAGAACCATTGATTGCAAGAACAGGACATTTTACTTGTTTTAGATAAACTGAAGGCGAAAAATTGATAAAATATTTAAACCATTCTCCTGTCACTCCGTCCACTTGTTTTTTTATTTCAGCATCAATATCACTTATCTCTTCTTTTTGTTTTTGAGGTAAATTCTCGAATTCCTTTTTTAGAATTTTTGTTAAACCAACAGTTAAATCTTCGTTTGAAAGTAAAGAATTATCTTTCATATATTGAAAAACCATTTCTGAAACAGTCAACGAAAATTGAATTTCTTCATCAGGCATGCCAGATGCTTTAAGTATGGCTTTAGATTGTTCAGCTAATAATTGATTAATTTCAATTCCTGGTCCTGCAAGCAAGACGATATAATCCAATTCATTTCTACTCGCTACCATGGGAGCAATCATGCCTCCTTCGCTATGACCAATGATACCAAATTTTTTGTTTTTTGTATCTCCTCTGCTTTTTAAATACATAAGAGCAGCTTCGGCATCTTGCGCTAAATCTTCAGAAGTAGCAGTGCTAAAATCTCCTTCTGAATCAGCAATTCCTCTATCATCGTACCTCAAAACCGCTATTCCATTTCTGGTAAGGAAGTCGGAAAGTACTAAGAATGGCTTGTGCCCCAAAAGTTCTTCATTTCTATTTTGAGGTCCTGAGCCAGAAACTAAAATAGCGACTTTTTCAAATTTTCCAGATTTGGGAATGGTCAATGTCCCAGCTAAAAAATGACCACCATTATTATTTTTGAATTTAACTTCTTCTTGAACGTAGTCTATGGACTTTGGATTCTGATATCTTACTTTTTCTTTTTTTGCTATTTCTTCTCTCGTTAACGTTAACGGTAAGTTTAAAGGACCTTGATTGAAATTACCTTTAATGGTATTCGATACTTCATCGAATGTACCAGTCGTTTTCATCTTCATTTTTTCCATTGAAATCATGATTTCATTTTCATTGACCACAGTTTCATCCATTGCAATTCCAAAAGCTCCTTGGTCAGGACTGTCTAAGGTGCTTGAATATACTCCATCAGTTTCAGAGATATGATACACTAATCGTAAAGTCGTTCCTTGGATTTCGATAGCACCGTTCCAGTCACCAATGATTGGGTTATCATTCGATTGATTTTCATTTTCTACACTTGTAATTTTAACATCTAAATCTTTTGTTAATTTTAATGGTAAGCTCATTGGTCCTTGATTAAAAGTAGCATCAATCGCATTATTTTGCTCGTTCAAAGTTCCTGTGATCTTTATCTGCATTTGCTTCATCACTATAGATATTTGATTTTCTTTTATGATGGTTTCATCCATCGCAATTCCGAATGCACTTTGATCTGGACTATCCATAGTGCTTGAAAACTTGCCATCCGCGTGTTTTATATGAATAATAAGATGAAGCTCATTTCCTTGTATTTCAAGTACTCCTTTCCAATCTCCTGAAAATTCTTGAGCATTTATTGACAAATTAACTGATACGCCTAATGTCAGTATAAATATTATATTTTTCATTTTATTTAAGATTGTATTTAAGCTTCAATTATAAAAAGATGGTGTGAAAATTAAAAGTTAAATATACTGAATGCGATATTAATTCGATTAGTCTTCCTTTAAAATTGACATGATGATTTCATTGGTTTATGAGTCAATAAAATAATTAGATAGCTGTAATGATTCTTTTTTTAAAATTGATTGTAATTCTTGCACCTTATTTATGGGTTTTAAATTTTCATATGTTAAATTGTCAAAAAATATAAAAGATCGTTATGAATTATAGTTTTCTAGGAAAGACAGGTGTAAAAGTTTCTACTTTGTGTTTTGGTACCATGTCATTTGGGGGTATTGCAGATGAAGCGGAGTCCCTCAAAATGTTTAATAAATGCAGAGATGCTGGAATTAATTTTTTTGATTGTGCAAATGTTTATGAAGGTGGAAAGTCAGAAGAAATTCTTGGAAAACTAATTAAAGATTGCAGAGATGAAGTGGTAATTACTTCAAAGGTATATTTCAATAAAGGAGAGGGTATGAATGCTGGCGGAGCATCTCGATACCATATTGTGCGGGCTGTCGACGCTAGTTTGAAAAGATTAAATACAGATTATATCGATTTATATTTTATACATCGATTTGATGATAATACGCCTATTGAAGAAACTTTAAGTGCATTGAATGATTTGGTCCGACAAGGCAAGGTATTATATATTGGAGCTAGTAATTTTGCTGCATGGCAGGTTGCAAAATCGTTGGGCATTTCTGAAAAAATGGGTTATGCAAGATTCGAATGTATTCAACCGATGTATAATTTGGTGAAAAGACAAGCAGAAGTTGAACTTTTTCCAATGGCAATTTCAGAACAAGTGGGTGTTATTCCTTACAGTCCATTGGGAGGCGGGCTTTTTTCAGGGAAATATGGAAAAACGAAAAAACCTAAATCAGGCAGGTTAATGGAAAATAAAATGTATCAGACTAGATATAGTGATTTGGCAATGTATGAAGTTGCAGAATCCTTCAGTTTGTTAGCAAATGAAATGAATGTCCATCCGGCCTCATTAGCAGTTGCTTGGGTTGCAGCTAATAAGGCAGTAACTGCACCAATTATTGGAGCTAGAAATACGGACCAACTTGAAGCAAGTTTGAATGCTGCGAATATAAAAATGACGGATGAATTGTATAAAAGAATTTCAGACCTTTCTTATTTCCCGCCTCCAGCAACGGATCGAAATGAAGAAAGGTCAGATAATAATTATGGGTTACGTTAAATAAAAATTGGTCTTGCCTTACTAGTTGCTTAATATTAATTTACTATCGCTTTTAATAAATTCTTGGTAATCTGATTTTGGCGTACAATTGATGTGCACAATTCCTGGTGTTTTCCCTTTCTCAAAACTTCCCAATTGATTATCAAAACCAAGTGCTTTTGCGCCATTAATAGTTGCCCAATTCAACAAACTTTCGAGGGGAATAAAATCATTATATTTTTTTATGGTTTTTATTTCTTCCCAGATGGATAACTGCCAATTAGAACTTAGACTATCGGTTCCAATGGTCATTTTCGCATTAGAATCAATGAAATTTTTATAATTTGGAAGTTTGTTTTCTATATAAAGATTAGCATTTGCACAAGTAGCCCAATAAATTTTATTAGACCAAAAATGGGCTGCATCTATATCTTCTTTCGTAGACACTGTATTATGGACAAAAAGATAAACTTGAGAAGGATCTAAATTTTCTATGGCATAATGGATTGAATTTTTCCCCGTGGTTTCAAAATTGCTTAAAGGAATATGTAGATTTTTGAAAAAATCTTTAAATCCACCATCTCCAGATAAGAACAAATCATTTTCATCTTGAACTTCTTGGTTGTGCATACTAATGGTTGTTCTATCAGGATTGTTCTGCCCTATAAATTCAAATAATTTTTTTGAAACAGTATAAGGAGCATGAGGCACAAATGATTTATTATTTTTTGTCCCTGCAGAATGCGCTTCAAATACTGATGCATATTGTAAAATGGTATTTTCTGTCATGCTCTCATTAAGAAAATCAAACATTTCAATAAAAGTAAAATATTTGATTTTTGAAGAAGATTTAACTTTTACAGTATGGGTAGTATTAGAAATATCGCCAACTGCTACAATACCAGAATCATGCATTTTTAAATCGAAATTAGAAATAGCATTTAATATTTCTTCTTCAGGAAACGATCTGAGGGTAACTACTTTATTTAAAAAAGACAATAGTCCAGTGCCGCTTGGAATGATTCCTTTCATATGTGATAGTTCCAAGTGACAATGTGTATTTATAAATCCAGGTGAAAGAATTCCATTATAATGTTTAACTTCCGAACTATCAGTTTCTTTTATAGGTATTAATGCTTCGATGGTAGGACCATTAGCGACAATTACTTGATCTTGTAGAAATTGATTTGAAATTGGATCATAAATATAATCCGCTGAAAATTTTTCCATTTTTAATACTTTTGAGCAATCATTCCACTTTTAATCCGTGGTTCAAACCAAGTACTTTTTGGTGGTAATATTCTTTTTTCATCTGCCACAGAAATAATATCGGTTACACTAGGAGGAAATTGACACAAAGTGATCGAATTTTTGATTTGGAGGCAATGATTAAGTATGTTTTCTTCTGATTCTTTGCCAGAATAAAAACTAATTCTTTTGTCTATTCTTACATCAGGAATAGCTAAGATATGATTGAAAATTATTTGATTTGATATGAAAGTATCTAGCTTTTCGTTCTTTTTTTCGAATTCTTTAATCACGTCTTTTTTCCAAGCAGCTTTATAATTCTGATTTTCAATAATCAATATAAATTCGAAATGATGCAAAGGTTTTTGAAAATTTTCAATTTGGATGATGTCTGCAAAATCAGACAGTTTTGCTAAAAAAATATCAGGATTTAATGTGTCGAGAATGGAAGTAATTTTAATATGGTCAAAAATTTCCATTTGTTCTTGATCAAAATATGCAGTGAGCATATTTTCAAATTTATGGTGGATATTTTGTTTTGCAAAATGGTTATACAATTTTAAGGTAGAACTGGATCTATGATGTCCGTCAGCGATATATGCATGTGAAATTTCTTCCTCGAATATTTTTTGTAAACCGTGAATGGCAAGTTTATCATCAATTTTCCAAAAAGTATGAAAAGACCCATCATTTAATTGAAATTCAAGAAAAGAATCTAGTTTTTCCGACATTTCTTGAATAAACTTATTTAAGTTACTACAGCTCTCGTGAAATAACAAAACAGGCTTAACCATTGCATTTCGCTCCAATGAATAATTGACCATATCTTCTTCTTTGAGGGTAATGGTATCTTCATGAAATAGAATTTTTCCTTCGATGAGATCTTGGATGGAAGTATTGTTAATTAGCCCAGAATATCTTTTGGATTGATTTGAGATGGAATAAATAAATACACATTTTTCTGAAATGCTTTTAAAAAGTCCGGATTGATAGTGCAATGGGAAATCTTTTCCTGCCGAATCAAAAAAAGTATCAGGAGAATCAATTACATCTAAATTAGGATATAATGCTTTGAATGCCTTGACTCTCATTTGCTAAAGAAATGGAATTTTACATATTGTAGCTTCTATATTTTTTCGACCGGTATCAATCCAAATTTTCTGATTTGCTTCAGCGTATGAAATTTCTACATAACCCATTCCTATTGGTATATCTAAATTTGGAGATTGAGTCCCGGAAGTTACTTCGCCAATAATTTCTTCTTTTTCATTAAGAATTTTATAGCCATGTCTTGGAACTCTTCTATCATCCACTTTAAATCCAACAAGTTTTTTAGCTAATCCTTCTTTTTTCTGCTTTAAGAAAATGGATTTTGAATTGAAATCACCTTCTTTCTTTAGTTTGGTAATCCATCCTAGACCTGCTTCAAGTGGTGAAGTTTCATCATTAATATCATTTCCATACAAACAATATCCTTTTTCTAATCTTAGAGTGTCTCTAGCTCCTAAGCCGCAAGGAAGGATATTTAAATCTTTGCCTGCTTCAAAAATTGCATCCCATAATTCTCCTAATTTATGATCAGGAACATACAATTCGAACCCACCAGAGCCAGTGTAACCTGTTGCAGAAATAATACTGTTTTTTATTCCTGCTATTTCACCAACTCTAAAATGATAAAAATCTATTTCAGAAAGATTGACTGAAGTAAGACGTTGTAATAATTTGGCTGCATTGGGACCTTGTACAGCAAGTAAACCAATCGTATCAGATTCGTTAACCATTGTTGCATTCACGTCATTGTTTGAAGCAATCCAATTCCAATCCTTTTCAATATTGGATGCGTTTACAACCACAAAATATTCTTCATCATTGACTTTATAGATAATGAGGTCGTCAACAATTCCGCCTTTTTTATTTGGCATGCAAGTATATTGAGCTTGGTTATTGCTTAAGCTTGCAACATCATTACTAGTTACTTTTTGCAATAATGCTAATGCATTTGGTCCTTTAATTCTAAATTCTCCCATATGGGAAACATCAAAAACGCCCACATTATTCCGAACAGCAAAATGTTCTTCCTTAATAGAAGTGTATACTATTGGCATATTATAACCAGCAAATTCGGCCATTTTTGCACCTAAAAGAATATGTTTTTCGGTTAATGCAGTCTCTTTCATTTTTTAATTATTTACAGTCAGCCTAATAATTTTATCTCCGACTTCTATAGCATGTACAATTTCCATTCCACTGATTACTTTTCCAAATATGGTATACTTTCCATCTAGATGAGGCGTAGGGCAATGTGTAATAAACCATTGTGTGGATTCTGTATGCAGACCAGAAGATGCATAGCCAATATATCCTTCATCGTCATAATGGGTATTATTCAGTTCTGATCTAATGGTATAATCTAAAGATCCATAGCCGTCCCCTTGCGGGCAACCAGCTTGGGCAACAAAATTTGTAATTACTCTATGAAAATATTTATTGTTGTAAAAACCAGACTTCGTCAATTCAATAAAATTGAGCACGCTTAAAGGTGCTGCATTTTTATACAATTCTAATACTATTTCACCCTTAGAAGTGGTGATTTTTACTTTTGGAGTTGCTGAATATTGATCAAAAAGAATCCAGTTAATGTCTTTTATTTTATCTGATTTAAGGGGCTCTGGGGCAATTGAGCCATTAATTTTTGAAATTGCTGCATTCAATGAATTGTAAGTTTCTAAATTGTCAGGTAATTTTAATTTATTCAACGCAACTGATAAAAAAGTTGTGCTATCATATTCTTCTTTTAGATTAATTGTTTCATCTGAAATAATTGAACTTGCAATATCTATTACACCTGCGCTTCCACCTTGAATTGCCATTTTTAAAAATAAGGCAATATCATTTTTTGCTTTTTTTGAACTTCCTCCTAATAAGTTATTAAATTTTTCATTTTTCAATATGTCAGAAAGGCCTCCTAGTGATTTTGTTTTTAAAACTGCTGGACTTTCTTCTTTATAATTGTCCATGATATATTGATAATTTCGGGGATCTTCTGATAAGGCTTCTATTGCTGCTGATTTAATGTATTCATTATAAGTACTTTTTTCGACAAATACTTTTAATGCGATTATGGCAGCATTTCTACTACCAGAATAATTGCCACTATTTTTTAATATTGCTTGATGAATTTTAATTTGCACCAATGGTTCTTGATCGTTTTTTAAGAAATTAGCATAAATCGGCGCATCATAACTAATTCCATTTCCAATCAAATAATCTGCAGCAGCCAAAGCTATATTCTGATTTTTGTTGGACAGCTCGACCAACATTTTTTCAATGATATTAATATAAGGGTAGACATGTATCTGTTTCAGAAGATTGCATTTAACCCTGTAATCTTTTTCTTTAGAATAGAAAGATAGTATTGGGTCCAATAACTCTAAATAACCTTTTCTGGTAATGGCAGTAGCAAGACACATCCTAATATCTGGATCAGAATGGTTTTGCATAACTTTAAGTATTTGGAATTTTGCATCATCCAAATTTAAATCCGGAAATCTTTGAAAATAATTTGCAGCAACTTTTTGAACAGAGAGAGGGTAGTCTTCCACTAAAAATTTAAGCATCAATTTTTGAGATTCAGGATGAAAAATTTTCCTTAATCCGTATTGATATATTCCTCTTGCTTGACCTTCCAATAAAAGCGTATCCGTAATTCTATAAGTTGTTACTGTGGATAATGGAGCTAAATATTTTTCATTTCCAAGTTTACCGATACTTTCTAAAATTGTTGCATTAAATTCATTGTTTACATCGTTAGAATCTTGTTGGGTAAAAGCAGATATTAAAAACTCCTCAGCTTTAACATTTTTTATTTGACCTAAAGCAAATGCGGACGCAGTTCTTACTTCAATAAATGGGTCATTCAATAATTTCATTAGGCTGTCAATTGCTTTTTCTGATTGAAAAGATGCAAATGATTTTGCTGCGAACAATCTGTAAGTTGGATTGGGGTGCGACATAAAAATTAAAAGAGAATCCAAATCTTGTCGAATTTCAAGATCTAAAATTTTTCTTAGCCCGTCGTCTTTGTAATCTATATTTACTTCGAAAAATTCTTCTTCTGATGGAGGTACGCAAGCATTTAAAATAATAAACGAGAAGAATAATATTTTCAACATCAAATTTGACATTATGATCGAGATTTTCTAGCGTCAATAAAACTCTTAATGAAATAAATCATTGCAAAAATTGAAGTTAATATCATCAATCCAACTCTGGAGATTCCTTGCATGTCATTTCTTCCAATTGCTCCAAAAAGCGGCTTAAATAAGGCAATGATTATTACCAAAGTTAGCACGACTATCACATGGGCTATAACTTTATTATCTTTCTTAATTCCTTGACTTAAAAGTAAAAATACACCTCCGAAAGCTACTGGAATTAATGCTGTAACAGAAGGAGTTTCAGAGGCTAAATATCCCCATAAGCCAACGGCTACTAGGACAATTGCATTTATTAAATTTGCTTTGTATGAGTTCATATAATATTAATTGAGATTTGGTTAATTAAATTCTTCTTCAAATTCTTCTTCAAATTGATTTTTTAATCTTTTGTTTTTTAGTTCAATTTCCTGTTCAGCTTCGGGTTTTCCCCTCTTAAACCTCATGCAATCAAAATATGGATAAAGTCCTGGAGGAGTTATGAACTTTCGATTAAAATTGTAGTTTGATTTTGGATCTTCTTCTAGTTTCTTAATAAATTTCATAAAAAACGGGCGGGCTAATACAAATCCTTGTCCTGCATCTAATGTGAAAAACCTGACCCAATTTTCTTCCCCGCCTACCCATGTTCCAACCACTAAATCAGGAGTAATTCCCATAAACCATCCATCCGTAAAATCATTTGTAGTTCCAGTTTTTCCTCCTGCTTCGGTCTTAATGCCTAGGTTGTTGCTACCAGAAACATTATTTTTCAACATATCAACCATAATGGCATTAAATTTAGGGTTCAATGCTTCCCTTTTTTCGCCGATTTGTCTGTAAAGTACTTTCCCGTTTTTGTCCTCAATTCTGGTGATAAAAACTGGTTCAGTATACACTCCATTGTTAGCAAATGTACTATATGCACCAGTCATTTCTTTAACTGTAAGGTCGATGGCTCCAAGAGATATAGACGGAAGGTTTGGAACTACAAGTTCTCCATTGGGATGCCTGTTGGTGATATCTATTCCGACATTATTTAATAAATCTCTGACCACTTGAACTGTGCCCATTTCTTTTACCAATCGAACAGTGATCGAATTTTTTGAATACAACAGACCTTGATAAAGGTTGAATTTATTTCCTGTAAACTTTTCGTTGGCATTGTTAGGTGTCCAAACATCAATCAAATCAAAGTTTGCATCACCAGGAGCAATAGTATATTGGATGTCATCATATGTTTGACATGGAGAAATTCCTTGAAACGCTATGGCGGCGCTATAAACAAATGGTTTAACCGTTGATCCAACTTGTCTTCGCGTTGAAGTATGATCATATTTGAAATATTTGAATCCAGTACCACCAACCCATGCTTTAATGTATCCAGTTCCAGGTTCGACAGCTAGCATACCTGTCTGCAGAATGCGTAAATGATATTCGACCGAATCTAAAGGACTCATTTCTTTTTCTTCTTCCCCTTCATCATTGTAGGCAAAGACTTTCATTTTTATGACTTTGTTGAATTCTTCTTCGTATGCCTTATTGAAATCAATATAGAGTGTTTGAATATTTTTCCAAGCTATATTTTTTAACAATTTATCATAGTTTTCCAAATCTCTTGATCCAATATAAAAGTTATCCAACAATTCTTGGGCTGTTGAATAATTTACAATTAATGGAAGTTTGTACCTAGTAATATTGACACCAACAAATTTTTGATTGATTTCTTCTATGCTTTCGCCCAGCATAGCATCATACAAATTTTCGAACCTTTTAGAATCATATACCCTCCTCATTAGCGAAGCTCTTCGCAAAGCTTCTTGCCTTTTATCGGCCTGAAAAATATAAGGATTCATTCCTTTCCATCTTGCCCAATATCGATTTTGGACTATTTTCATATGTTCTTTCATTGCATCTTCGGCATGCTTCTGATATATTGGGTCGATAGTAGTATATATTTTCAATCCATCCGTGTAAATATTATATTTCGTCCCATCAGGCTTAAGGTGATCATTTCCTGCGAACAAATTTCTTAACCATTTTGTTAGCTCAGCTCTAAAATAAGGTGCCAAGCCTTCAATATGATCTTCTCTGACAAAATGCGACATGTCAAGAGGTAAAGATTGAAGGCTATCCCTTTGAGTTTTTGTGATATGATTGTACCTGTACATTTGTTGCAAAACAACATTTCTCCTTTGCTCAGCTTTCGCTGGAAATCTGATCGGATTAAATAAGGATGGATTTTTTAGCATTCCAACAAGAACTGCTGCTTCTTCCTGAAGCAAATCTTTTTGGTCTTTACTAAAATAAGTCTGGGATGCTGCTTCAATTCCATGTGCTCCATTGATAAATTCAAATTTATTCAGATACATGGCTAGAATTTCTTCCTTGGTATAGCTTTTTTCAATTTTAACCGCGGTAATCCATTCTTTTAATTTGATTTTTAATAAGGAATAAGCACGTGCAAGCCTTCCCTTATTGTTCAAATTAGGCCTGTCAAAAAGGAGTTTAGATAATTGTTGAGTTATAGTACTTCCTCCGCCACCACTATCCTGACCCAATAAAATAGATTTAAAAAACACCCTTCCTAAAGCTTTAAAATCAATGCCTGAATGCTTTCTAAATCGAGCATCCTCAGTGGCAAAAAGTGCTGAAGTAATCAAAGGTGAAATGGAGTCGTAGGGTACATTTTCTCGGTTTTCAATATAATATTTACCTATTGAAGTACCATCAGAAGCATACACGATAGATGCTAAATCGTATTCAGGATTTTCTAAGACACTAAAGCTAGGGAGATCGTCATTAGATAACATTATAAAAAAACCTAAAAGACTAATCACACCTAGGATAGAAAAAATCCAAGCAAATTTTATAATAGTCTTGAATACTTTTCTTTCCTTCTCAGGTTCAAGATTTTTAAGCCGAATTGCCAAATGATAATTTTATTAAAATTTAAGGGCGAAATTAATTGAAATAATATGGAAATGCAGATATATTGAGAACAAAGTTTATTATTTTAACGGAATATGTATTTCAAAAGTAATTAATTCATTCTAATGATTGATGTACAAATTCAAAATTCAATGTTTATCATTCTTTTAACTACAGGAATAATAATTTGGATAATTGGAATAATAGTTAAAAGAAATCAACCGAAAAAAATCAACAAAATATATGGGTATAGAACAAAAAGGTCTATGAAATCGCAAGAAGCCTGGGGTTTTGCTCAAGAGTATAGCACAAATTTATTAATTGGAGCGGCAAAGGTCATATGTGTTGCAGGTTTGGCAATGTATTATATTAGAACTGATGAGTTCATTGGTGGAATTATAGCTACAATGGTTATAGTCATTATCCTAGCTGTGCCAATAATTATGACGGAACGAGCATTAAAGGATAAATTTGATTAAGGAATAAAAAAGTTGCAAACCAAAAGTTTGAGGGGATTTTCATTATGTGGGAATATTGTTATATTGAGAAAAATTTATACATGAAACAAATTTTAATATTATTGGTAATTTTTACCAGCATAAGACTAGGGGCTCAGATTACTATTAATTCAAATAAACAATCTGTTATTGAATATGTAGATCAAAATTATAAGGATTTGACTGCTTTGAGTGATAGGATATGGTCTTATGAAGAAATAGCATTTCAAGAATCAAAATCCTCAGCTGACTTAATTGCATATGCCAAAAAGCAAGGTTTTCGAGTTAAAGCGGGTGTTGCAGAAATACCTACAGCATTTGTTGCTGAATATGGTTCAGGCAAACCAATTATAGGAATTCTTGGAGAATTCGATGCTTTACCAGGATTGTCTCAAAAAACTGTTCCGGTTAAAGATCCACTCCATGCAGGTATGCCTGGACATGGTTGCGGTCATAATTTGTTTGGAACTGCTTCATTAGCTGCTGCTTCTGCAATAAAGGATTTGATAGAGGAGGGAAAATTAAAAGGAACAATCAGGTTTTATGGAACACCTGCAGAAGAAAAATATTTTGGAAAACTATGGATGATAAGAGCAGGATTGTTCGATGATGTGGATGTGATCATGGATTGGCATCCAGGAGGAGAAACAAAAACTTCAGTTCAACAAGGTTTGGCTTTAGTTGATTTTCAAGTAGAATTTTTTGGTCAAGCAGCTCATGCGTCTGCTGATCCTTGGAATGGAAGGTCTGCTTCTGATGCTATGGAATTGTATACTACGGGTATCAATTACTTTAGAGAACACATTAAGCCAACAGTGAGAATTCATTATCATATGGAAAATGCAGGTGACGTGGTAAACGTGGTTCCAGATTATTCCAGAATATGGACAAGAGTTAGAGATACGAGAAGAAGTGGAATGGAGGAAGTATGGAAACATGTAGAGGAGATTGCACGAGGTGCGGCAATTATGACTAAAACTGAATATAAAATAAACTTGGTATCCGGGGTGCATGAAGTGCTGGTGAATAGAACAGGTGCTGAGTATTTGCAAAAAAACATTGAGTTTTTAGGTCCTATAAAATATACTGCAGCTGAGCAAGAATTTGCAAAGGGAATTCAAAAAGCAACAGGAAAGGAAGAGGTAGGACTTGAATCAATAATTGAGCCTTTAGAAGAAACTTTAGAGCATCCTATGGGCGGATCAAGTGATGTAGGAGATGTTAGTTGGGTTGTTCCAGTTGTCAGGTTAAGTGCAACTACAGCTCCTAAAGGCACACCTTGGCATTCTTGGGCTGTCGTTGCTTGTGGAGGAATGTCAATTGGGCACAAAGGCATGGCATATGCTGCAAAAAGCCTTTCAATGACTATGGTTGACTTGTTTGAAAATCCTGGATTGATAGTAGAAATCAATAAGGAATTCAAAGAGAAAAAGGGAGATTATATTTATAAAGGTATAATTCCAGATGGCCCACCACCAATTGGAAAAGTGGAATAAAAAGTTTTGATTTTTTTGTTCCTAGGATTTATTGAATTTGGAATTGGTTTTTTCTTTGAACAAAACTTTAAATAGATATATTAATTCTTGTTTTTGCGGCCAGGATTATTTTTAATAAAGTTGTTTATCATTTGAAATGTGTTTTTACATACCCATCAATTTGACTTCTAAATAAAAAATGAATATTTTAGTGAAATACCACTTTTAGGTAGTTTGAAAATAAGCTGCTGTATTATTTAATCTAGATTATCATAGTTATGGTAAAAACATGTAAAAATATTCTGTATTGGACTTTTGTCCTTTCTATAATGTATTCATGTTCTAAAGCAATTGTGGATGAAGAAAACCCACTTGAATGGATGTATGGAAAAAATGAGTTCAATATAGAAATAGACGGTGCAATACGCAATTTCTTAATTCATGTCCCAGAATTATATGATGGAAGTAAAGAAGTTCCAATTGTATTCATGCTTCATGGAAGCTCAGGAACGGGTAATAAATTTTACAATATCTCCAGATGGGTAGAAAAATCGGATGAAGAAGGGTTTATAGCTGTTTTTCCAACTGCGCTTGAATATCCCATTCTACCTTCA
This sequence comes from Bacteroidota bacterium, assembly GCA_024642705.1. GTDB lineage: Bacteria > Bacteroidota > Bacteroidia > Chitinophagales > Saprospiraceae > Portibacter. The sequence goes on from JAHEAQ010000063.1 coordinate 26,645, forward strand.
GGAAATTTGTCTACAAAATGGTCTTCTGATGGAGTTGCAAAGGATGTAGTAGAAGGAACAGTTATTAAGGATGATGTCCCATTTTTTGAGGGTTTAATTGAATTGCTTATAAGCTCTTTTAAAGTAGATCAAAGTAGATTGTACATTTGCGGATTTTCAAATGGGGGAGGTTTTGTAAAAAGTGTTATTGTACCAAGGATGGGTGAAGTATTTGCAGCAGCTTGTGCAAGTGGAGGTGTAGGTAGTCCAATTCCTATTGATATTGAAGGAGAAAGAAATATTCCATTTTTCAATATCAGTGGTTCTGTGGATCATAAAATTTTTGAAGCTATAGGTTCAAATGAAGAATTGCCATTAAAATCAGAAGATATAGAAACGCATGAATTTTTGTGGCCAGCACTTCAAAATATGGCTGATGGCCTTCAATTGTCTTACGATTATGTTGAAGTTTCCTTGATACCTAAATACAATCAGCTCATTTTTGCAGATAATTTGTCAGATCAAAACAATGAATTTGTGTTTATGATGGTAAATGACCTTGATCACAACTTTCCAAACGAAAGCAACAACCCTCAAAAAATTGTAGCTGTTGATATACTTTGGCCCTGGTTTCAAAAATGGGTTTTGTAAACAACCATTAAATTGAAAAAAATCAAAAATTAAATCACATTTAAAGCAAAATTGATGAATTTTATAAGAGTATTCAGAAAGAAGCTTCTTTTACTGCAAGTAATCTTAATGCATTTAAAACAACCACAATTGTAGATCCTTCATGTCCAATAACTGCAGGGCCTATTGATGCTATTCCAGATATTGTAAGAGGTATTAAAATAGCCACCATTCCTAAGCTTATCCATAAATTTTGCCTGATTATCGTATTTGTTTTTCTACTCAACTGTATTGCGAAAGGTAATTTGTCTAATCGATCTGCCATTAAAGCAATGTCTGCAGTTTCTAGGGCTACCGCTGATCCTGCTGCACCCATAGCAATTCCTATAGAACTTAAAGCCATTGCGGGAGCGTCATTTACTCCATCACCAACCATAGCCACTAAATTTTCTGAAGAAATTATATTTTTGATATAATTAACTTTATCTTCAGGGAGTAAATTTCCCATGGGATCTGTTATACCTAATTCTGATCCAATTGCGTTTGCAACATTTTGGTGATCTCCAGTCAACATTACCATTTTTGATATCCCAATTTTTTTTAGGTTAGCAAGTGTCTCTTTTGTTTCTTTTCTCGGCACATCCATAACGGCAACAATTCCAAGGTATTGATTGTTTCTATAAACAATCATAGATGTTTGACCTTTAATTTCTAATTCGGACATTAATTTTTGAATGTTTTGTGGAACATCTTCCCCTGAAACCTCCTGCATTAATAAACGATTGCCAATATAAACGGTTTCATTTTCTATGATAGCTTTAACACCTCTAGCGGTAATAGCTTCCATTTTCGATGCATTAGGTATTTCATTAGTGCCAAGTTTCTCGATACATCCCTCTGCGATTGCTTCTGCTAAAGGATGGTCGCTTAACAATTCAACTGCTGCTGCAGTTTTTAATAATTCATTTTTTTGAATACCTTCTAATGGGATTACTTCAGTTAATTTTGGTTTTCCTTCAGTTAAAGTGCCTGTTTTATCGAATGCAATAGACTTAATCTTGCCAAGAGTTTCCAATGGTTTACCACCTTTTATTAGAATTCCACTTCGTGCTGCCCTTGCAATGCCTGCAAGTACAGCACTAGGAGTCGAAATTGCAAGTGCACATGGAGATGCAGAAACAAGTACAGCCATAGCTCGATAAAAACTTTGACTAAAAGTTTCCTCAATAAATAAAAAAGCAAACATCAATAATAAAACCAAACTAAGAACTATTGGTACAAAATACAATTGGAATTTGTCTGTAAAATGTTGAGTGGGAGATTTTTGAGATTCTGCTTCACTCACCATTTGAATCAATTTCGACAAAGTACTATCTTCAGCAATCCTTGAAACTGTGACTTGTAAAGCCATATTTCCATTTATTGTACCTGCAAATACTCTATTTTCCTCTGGAATTTTATCAAACCTTGATACGTCCAATTGAGGGGCTGCAAACTTTTGAACAGCCAAGCTTTCCCCAGTAATTGCAGATTGATTTACAAAGCTATTTCCTAAAATCACTAATCCATCCGCAGCAATTTTTGAATTCGGCTTAATTAAAATGATATCGTTAATTTTTAAAGATTCTACTGGAACTTCTTTTTGTTCTCCATTGACTAAAATAATTGCAGTTGGTGGAGTCAAATTGGATAATGCAGAAATAGATTTTCTAGCTCGATTCATAGCAAAATGTTCCAATGAATGACCCAAACTAAACAAAAATAGTAAAAGTGCACCTTCTGCCCACTCCCCAAGAATAGCAGCACCAATTGCCGCAAATAACATTAAAAAGTCAATTTCAAAATGAGCATGTTTCATAGCATGAATTGCTTCTTTTGTGGTATAAAATCCTCCAAAAAAATATGAAACAATGTAAATCCCAATAATTGTATTTTGAGGTAATAAATCAATAATTTGGGATATAAAACCAATTGCCAACAATGTTCCTGACAATATTGAAAAAAACAATTCCGTCTGTACTCCTAAAAAATTTTGTTTTTCGGAATGGTCGATATTCTTGTGAGTATGGTTAGCCATTTAATTGATTTGATATTTTTTCAAGAATACAAAGATCTTAAATTTGAGTGCAAGATAAATTGATAATCTTTATTTCTTTGAATTTAAATTAGTTTTAGTGAGTGCCATATTTTAAACCCGCATTATGAATAAATATTCTATTCCTACTGGAAATGACTGCAAAATATACCGCTGCACTAAGTTTTGGTCATGCACCATAGTGGCAACTATGATTTAGTCAAGCCATCCTTTGCGACAGATTTTTAGTCGGTTCTCTCCCTATTTTATTTTCATTAAAATTGCTTTGCATCGTTCGTTCATTTTTTATTGTCATTTCAAGTCTCATTGTGAAGCCTCAATACATAATGCGAGTTAAATTAATTTAATTAAAATATAAAGCTTTACTATTATAATGGAAAAATTATTTAAATTGTAATACTTCTACAGTGAAACCATATGAAGTAATAAATAGATGAGGATGTTGCCTTTAATTCTTGATATTAAAGGATATTGATTTATGCACCAATTTGTTAAACTTAAACATCTTTTTTTATTTGTCTTGGTTTCAACCTTTTTGGTGACACAAGAACCAGAAATTTTCCGAAATCAAGTTTGTGATACTCCAATTCATGAGGATTATGCTCCATTAATGGCGCTATATAATGCAACAAATGGGGATAATTGGTTGAACCATTCTGGTTGGGGAGAGACTTGCGATGTGTGTGTTGGGTGGAAAGGTATTTCTTGTGTCAATGGAAGAGTAAATAAGGTGCTTTTGTTCAATAATAATTTGACTGGGTATCTTCCTCCTGAATTTTTTAATTTACCGACTGCTACGGAAATTAGTTTGATTGGCAATAAAATTGGAGGCAACATACCGAACAATATCATAAATTGTCAGAATTTGAAAAGCTTTGGGCTCGCACTCAATGATTTTACAGGAAATATTCCTAGTACCATCGGAGGATTGAAGAATCTAGAATATCTGTATCTTGGATTTAATGCATTAGATGGAGCGATACCTCTTGAAATTGGTGATCTTGGTGCTATCAAAACATTAAATCTAGGTAGCAATAACCTGATTGGTGAGATTCCGATAAGTTTGAGAAATTTGGCAAATCTGGAAATATTGATTCTATCCAGAAACAACTTGACGGGCAACATTCCAATTGAAATTACCGAATTGAGTTCCCTGAAATCTTTAGATTTATATGGAAACAAACTTACTGGATCAATACCTACATCAATTGGAAACCTATCAAATCTTGAATTATTATGGTTATTTGATAATCAACTTAGCGGAGGCATACCATCAAGTATAGTCCAACTTTCAAATTTGAAAAAAATAAGGTTAAACAACAATTTACTTTCAAATGAACTGCCAGCTAATTTTGAAAGTCTTTCCAATTTAGAAGAAGTTTTTTTGGATCACAATCAATTATCAGGACCATTACCAAGTAACATTGGAAATTTAAGTTTGTTGAAAGATTTACGTCTTCACAACAATTCATTCGAATCCAATTTGCCCCAATCCCTTGGAAAGTTGCA
>JAHEAQ010000064.1 GCA_024642705.1 Bacteroidota bacterium
GATTCTATTAATGTGACATTAATAAGTTCTGCTACGAATTCAAGTCCAAATGCTACAATTACTGAGCAAAATTGGACTATAACAAGTGACAATTTTATATTTACGGGTTCAGGAGATTCGATAACTGGAACTTTTCCACGAACAGATAATTTAAATGTTAATCTAGTTGTAGTTTTATCAAATGGATGCAGTGGTGAAAGAAACACAACTATTGACACAGAACCAATACCTCCAGTTGAATTTACTGATAATACATTAATTTGCTTCGGTGACACAATTAGATTGTTAAAATCTGATTTAGATACAAATTTGACTTATAGTTGGACGCCTCTAGAAGGTTTAATTTTTGAAGGTGATGATACTTTTGATCCTTCTTTCACTTTAAATGAAGGACAAACATCAGCTAAATATGAATTGACAGTAAGTGATGGAACATGTGATAAGTTTATTGGAACAATAGAACTTAACCTTAACGTAACTGAGCCACCATCCGTTTTAGATTTTATTAGTACTCCAGATTGTGGTACAACTACTGTTTGTTTTGAAAATATTTCTAATCCTTTGGACGGTAATTATATTTTTGATTTTGGAAGCGAGGGTGATTTTGTGGATAGTATAGCAGAAAATGTGGTTTGTTTTACTTATCCTGATTTTGGTTTGTATGAAGTGACGCTTACATATAAAGGAGCTTGCGAAGAATTTTCTATTACTAAAAATGTAATTGCTGCGGAAGATGTTACAATTAATACCGTTGATACGATAAAATATTGCGCTGGTGAAAATGTTACTCTGAATGTAGAATCTGAGTCAGAAAATGTTTTTGTAGAATGGTATAATGAAGGAAATGAATTGATTAGCGAAGAATTTTCATTTGATTATGCACCTTCAGGAAACGAACTTATAACAGTTATTGGATTTAATGCTGGAGGGTGTTTTGATACGTCCATGGTTCAGCTTATTGAATACAAATTTGATTTTGAAATCGATGCTCCTAATGTAGCATGCAAAGCAGTTGACACTCCAATTAGCATCCTAGATAATACAGGTGCGAACCTAACCTATGTTTGGACTCCTACAAGTGGAATTGTTGGTTCCAATACAGGTAGTGGAATCATTATTAATATTACACAGGAAACCACATTTACCGTTACTATTACTAATGAAGAATTTGGTTGTTCAGAAGTAGGAACTGTAGTTGTTCCAGTTAGCGATGTTTCAGCTGATATTGTTGCTGATCCTGATCCAGTTTATCAGTGTAACCCGACAGAAATAAGCGTTGTAAACGACGATCCTGATTTTACATATGTTTGGAGTACTGGTTCTACATCAGCGTCATTTACAAGTGATACTTTGCTTCAAACTACTTCATTTTCTGTTACTGTAACAGATGAAAATGGATGTACTGCAACAGCAACAAAGAGTGTGACAGTACTTTTGCCAAATTGTGATGAAACTGATGTTTTCCTTCCAACAGCTTTTACACCTAATGGAGATGGTACCAATGATATTTTGAAAGTAGAAAGTAATTTTGTTAAAAAAATGGAATTACTAATTTATACTAGATGGGGCGAATTGGTTTTCAAGTCAACTAAATTGTCTGATGGTTGGGATGGTACTTTTGATGGAAAAGAATTAGCACCTGATGTTTATGCATATGTGCTTAATGCAACATGCTCAGATGGCGAAACATACAAAGTAATAGGAAATATTTCACTTATAAGATAAGTTAAAAAGACAATAAGTGTTAACAATAGATTTGGGTCCAAATAAATATTTGGGCCCATTTTTTTTGAATACTAACCAATTTATATTTGAAATTCTAGTAAAAATGCTAACAAACTATTAAATTATAGGTGTATTAGAAAATTTCCGTCATCATGTACGGAACTTCTCAATTAATATAAATAGATTATTATTAAAAGTGAGCGAGAATATAGTCTTTGACCATAAAAATGAACTGACCCAATTATCAATTATAAAAGCACCAAAACCCTTTTAAAAACTATGGAAGTGAATTAACCAATTTAAAAAGGTTCAATTTTAATTCTAACTATAAAAAGTAATGAATTAAGCTTTCTTATGATAAGAATCTGTTAATTCTTTAGAAATAGAAGATTTTAGGATATTTATAAATGTTTTTTGGTCAACTTGCAATTGAACTACATTGTCTTCGATTTTATTAATTTTACCAATAATTCCAGATCCTGTAACCACCTCATCTCCTTTTTGAATATCATTTACAAAATTTCCTTGTTGTTTTTGCTTAATTTGTTGAGGACGAATAAAAAATAGAAAAAAAACCAAAAAAATGGCTCCAAAAATTACCAAATTAAGAATTCCTACATTACCTCCTCCTGCTTGTAAAAAATACATCATTTTTATTTTTTTTATTTTTATAATTAAATCTTTTTATAAAGGATTTTGGTTACTTAAATACTCTCGTAGATAGCATTTACTAATCTTTCAGAATATTAAATAATTTTAATTTAAATCAAATTTTTAAATTTTCTTATTGCTTGTGCAAGATACTCTAGTATATAAAATATACAAAGCTTTATTTCCTGAATTCTAAAATAAAAAATCTAATTATTTCCTTAACCATTGTTGATAAATTGAATAAATCTTAATTACCGTATTAATAATAATGCTGGTTGATTAGATTTTTAGGATAATCAATAATTAAATTCTTGAACCAAAAAATTTTTATGCCAATTTGAAAATATAAATACACTACTTTATTAATGTGATTGGTTCAAGGTCGAAATTTTTATTTTCAATAATTTGGTTAACTTCATTTACCAATTAATTTTTATAAAAAAATGAATGGATAAAATTTTGAAACACAATATCATTTTCTTAATAGGATTTATGGGAAGTGGAAAATCCACTATTGGACCTGCATTGGCAAAATCTCTTGGGTTTTATTTTATCGATTTAGATGATTATATTGAATCGAAAGAGAAAATGATTGTTTCTGATATTTTTAAGAAGAAAGGAGAAACTTACTTTAGAAATTTAGAAACAATTGCACTTCAAGAGATATGTTCTTTAAGTATGGTAGTTATTGGTTTAGGTGGTGGAACTCCTTGTTTTAACAATAATATAGACGTAATTAATAGTTCTGGTAAAAGTATTTATCTGCAGATGTCATCAAAAGCTTTAGCAAGTAGATTATTTACTGAAAGGAATAAAAGACCAATAATTGCTCATATTTCAAATTTGGAGATGCTCCAAGAATTTATTGAAAATTCGTTACGCACAAGGTCACCATTTTATACTAAAGCCGATCTTATTATAGATGGAAATAAGACTATTGAAAATCTTGTAAATAAAATAAAGGAAGATTTATTTATTGACTAATCTTTTTAAAGTATTGTAAGGATCGATTAAATTTCCACTTTTGCTTTGTTGGATATCTTGACCATTATTATTCATCAAATCAAAAACTTCTCTTGTCGTTAGATTGGGTTGGAAACTTTTCAAAATTGCAGCCAAAGCTGCAACATGAGGAGTAGCCATAGACGTGCCATTAAAAGCTTTATATTGATTGTTGGGAATAGTAGATAAGATATTTACTCCAGGAGCAGAAATTCCCATTTCAAGATCTTCTACTGAGTTAGAAAATGTTGCCATGTTAAGATTTTCATCTATTGCCGAAACAGCTATAACCCCTTTTGTATTAGCTGGGGAATATCCTATTGCATTCATACTTGAATTTCCAGCCGCAACCACAACAATTGCACCAAGGCCATTTGCATAAGCCACAGTCTCTTCATATAACTTTTGCCGCTTATCTGTGCTTCTACCACCAAGGGACAATGAAATAACATCTGCACCTTTCTCGGCAGCTTCAATTATGCCGTTTATTATTGTTTTTTGAGTTCCCATGCCTGAATCACTCAACACTTTAATGCCGGTAATACTGAATAGATTATTATTTAATGATAAAGAAGAAACTCCTTTAAAATTATTTGAGACTGCACCTGCTATTCCTGCACAATGCGTACCATGACTTTGCACATCAGTATCATATTTTGGGTTTACAGATACGTAATTATCCTTAATATCCTCATGATTTGCATCAACCCCAGTATCTAATATAAATAATTTTGCCTTTCTATTTGGGGTTGAAGATGCATTAATTAAATTATTTAATTCATTTATTTTCAAAACAGTTAAAGCCCATTGGTCTTTGCTTAATGGGTCATTAAAATTTGAATTATTTATTGGGTTTCCTATTGTTTCTGATGCTAAAGGGGAAACATTTATTGTTTCATTTTCCTCAATTAATTCAATAGTTTTAAAATTTTTCAATTTTCTTTTGACTTTTGAAATATATACTGAGTTGTCTTTAACAAGGTTCAAAGTATAATAATTGTCTAGCTGAGTATTTGTTGGATATTGAAGTTCAAAAGCTCTTTCAAAAGTTATGTTTTCTTTTTGCAGAAAATCTAGAAGGCCTATTTCTGAGATCGCATTCTCTGAATTAAGTTTAATAAACAATTCATTATTTTGATCTAATTCAAAATCTTTCGGTAAAAGGATTTCTCTATCCTGATTTAAAAAATAAATTAGAATTCCAGCTAAAATCATCCAAAGAAAGATTCCAAGTTTTGTTTTCCTAACTATAATGCTTATAAAAGAACCTAATGAAAGCATCATTAAATCACGGAAAACAATCTTGAGGCTGTAAAATTCAAGTAGATGAAGTTGAAATAGGGAAATTGCATACGATATTATGGCAACCAAAAAAAGAATTCCGAATAATCGGTTCATGCTTTTTGACTTACCAAATGTCTGCCAAATTACAAGCAGGGCTAATGATCCAATTAAACTGAACAAATAAAATTCGTACATGTATTAATATCTTAATTTATTCTATAACAAAAACCGCATCAGCAATAGTTCAATTTGAATTATTAAAATAAAGTTAATCATTCTGGAGTCAATTATTTTAAAAATTAGAAGCTTGGTCGTTTTATTCAGACGAAACGCATAGAATAATATTCTAAAATCAGGTTTTTGGAAGAGATTCTTTTAATAATATTGTTAAGCTTCAAAGAATTCTTATTTTTGCGGTTTATACTAAAATGTAATAATGACAACTGAAACGAAAATTAATGATTGTGTAATAATTGGTTCTGGACCAGCAGGATATACAGCTGCAATATATGCTGCTAGAGCTGGCATGAAACCTATAATTTTCACAGGCATAGAACCGGGAGGGCAGCTAATGATTACTACAGATGTTGAGAATTATCCTGGCTATCCTAAAGGGATAATGGGACCTCAGATGATGGATGATTTTAAAATACAAGCCGAAAGGTTTGGAACTGAAATTATATATGAAGTTATTAGTGAAGTTGATTTTACAAGTGAAATTAAAAAATTGAAGACTGAATCAGGAAAAGAGATACTAAGTCATAGTGTAATAATTGCAACAGGTGCTAGTGCCAAATGGTTAGGTTTAGAAACAGAAACAAAGCTTATGAACAAGGGTGTTTCTGCATGTGCTGTTTGCGATGGCTTCTTTTTCAAAGGTCAAGAAGTGATTGTAGTAGGAGCTGGAGATACTGCTGCTGAAGAGGCTACATATCTTGCTAAACTTTGTCCAAAAGTTCATTTATTAGTGCGTAGAGATGAAATGAGAGCTTCAAAAATAATGCAAGATAGGGTAAATAAAACTGAAAATATAGAAATCCACTGGGATACAAGTACGATAGAAATACTTGGAGAAAGTGAAGTTACGGGAGCCAAAGTGGTTAACAATAAGACAGGAGAAACTTCTATCATAAATGCTACAGGTTTTTTTGTAGCCATTGGTCATAAGCCAAACACTTCAATTTTTAAAGGGATTTTAGATATGGATGATCTTGGATATTTAATTACAAAACCGGATAGTACCAAAACTAATATTGAAGGCGTATTTGCAAGTGGTGATGCTCAAGACAGAATATACAGGCAGGCTGTAACAGCTGCTGGAACGGGATGTATGGCCGCACTTGAAGCAGAGCGTTTATTATCGGAAAAAGGTATTATTTAAAAATTAATTTATGACTACAAAAACAAAATTTAGACCTGGTGTTCTTCATGGAGATGAAGTAACTGAGATACTTAATTATGCTAATGAGCACAATTTCGCTTTACCTGCTGCTAATGTTATTGGGACAAATTCTATTAACTCAGTATTAGAAGCTGCCAGAAATGTTAATTCTCCAGTAATCGTGCAATTCTCAAATGGTGGTGGTGCTTTTTATGCAGGAAAAGGATTGTCAAATGACGCTCAGAATGCTGCAATTATAGGCTCTATATCTGGGGCTTTACATGTGGAGCAAGTAGCCAAACATTACGGTGTTTCGGTGATTCTTCATACAGACCATTGTGCAAAAAAATTGCTTCCTTGGATAGATGGGTTAATGGATGCAAATGAACGACATTTTGAAAAAAATGGGCATTCTCTTTTTAGTTCTCACATGATAGATATGTCTGAAGAGCCAATTGAAGAAAATATCGAAGTAAGTAAAGAATATTTGCAAAGAATGTCAGCAATTGGAATAACATTAGAAATTGAATTAGGCGTAACAGGTGGGGAAGAAGATGGCGTTGATAATTCAGATGTAGATAGTTCAAAGCTTTATACTCAGCCTGAAGAAGTAAATTATGCTTATGAAGAGTTAATGCAAGTCAGTAACAAATTTACTGTGGCCGCAGCTTTTGGCAATGTTCACGGAGTATATAAACCTGGTAATGTTGCTTTGAGACCAATAATCCTAAAAAACACCCAAGATTATATTCAAAAGAAACACAAAACTGGGCATAACCCAATAAATTTTGTATTTCATGGCGGGTCTGGATCTTCTCGCGAAGACATTCGAGCTGCAATTGAATATGGAGCAGTAAAAATGAACATTGATACAGACTTACAGTGGGCTACTTGGGATGGAATCCACGATTATTACAAAACTAATAAAGATTATTTGCAAGGACAAATAGGTAATCCTACGGGTGAGGATTCGCCAAATAAAAAATATTATGACCCAAGACAATGGTTAAGACATGCAGAGAATTCATTGGTAAAAAGAATGATTATGGCTTTTGAAGATTTGAATTGTGTAGGGAAAAACAAGTGATAATAGTTGAAAATTATAAAAGGCCGTAGAATTATTTTTCTATGGCCTTTTTTATTTTATAAAGCTTCTTTCAAAATCGAAGTTATAATATTTACAGATTTTAATTTAAATAGGTGCAAGCTTAGAATCTTTTTTGAATATAACACAATCATTTTCATTGACAAAAAATATTCAAAATTAATAACCTAAGTTTAAATTCAAATCATTAGACATTTTTTATTTCCGTTATCAAAACCTAAATAGATGAGATATACATTAATCACTTTAATATTTATTATAATTTTATGCATAGGTCTACAGGGACAAAGTAATGATTACCTGAAACAAAAAAATGATAAAATTGAGCAGGGCTCGATTTTTACAAAAATAATTAATAGGGAATTACCAGCGACAATTGCATATGAAGATAGCGAAATTATTGCTTTTGTACCATTGCGATTGCAAGCCCCAATTCATTTGTTAATTGTTCCCAAAAGGGAGATTTATACCTTAAATGATGCTTCAGAAAATGATGCTTTATTGTTAGGTAAAATGCTATTGGTAGCACAGAAACTGGCAGTTGAGAAAGGAATTTCAGAATCTGGATATCGAATATCTATTAATACAAATGAAGATTCAGGTCAATCCGTATTTCATATACACATGCATTTGTTAGGAGGCAAACCATTGGGTCCAATGGTTACACAAGAGTAACTTCTAACTTTTAATTAACAACACATAATATAATTCGTTCATATATTAATTGTTAAAATTCTTAGGATTATGCTATATTTAATGGATAATTAGATATTTCTTTAATACAGAGATTTTTGGGTTAATTAAAATATATTTTGAATGAACATGCAGATTGAAAACTACCTGATAGGAATTGGATTTTTACAAATTGTAATTATTCTTATTTTAATTTTCAAAAAATTCAAATTTGAATCAAAAGATTATGATAAAAATCTTATTAAGCTCGAAACCAATTTGGCACAAATAGATCCAATAATACGTAAAGAATTTTCAACAAACAGAGAAGAACAGGAGAAAAATGCCAAAAACATAAGAGAAGAAGTCAATAACTCTATCAATAGTTTGTCTCAACTCGTTACGACAAATATCATCAATTTATCAAAAAATCAAAATGAACAATTAGAAAAATTTGCTCAAAAATTAGATGTTTTAACAGTGTCAAATGAAAATAAAATTGAAAAATTAATAGAATCTAATTTAGCAAAACAAAAAGAGCATATAGAATCTCAAAAACTTTCTACCATCGAATTAAAAAATGAGTTAAAATTTTCGCTTAAAGAGAACGAAAATATGACCTCCGAACTAATCAAAACCTTTCAAAAACACATTTCCCAACTTAGTTTAGAATTGGATAATGCATCCAAAGAAAATAGAACCGAATTGGTTTCAACATTAAATAAATTTGAAGTTAAATTTATTCAAAGTGTCAAAGAATTTAATGATTTGCAAAGACAAAAATTTGGAGACTTAGTAGATCGAAATGAAAACCTAAAGAAAACTACGGAAGAAAAGCTAGACAAGATTTCTGAAACAGTCGCCAACCAGCTCAAATTAATGAATGATGGGAATTTGAAAAAACTAGAAGAGATGCGCATCACAGTGGATGAAAAATTGCAAACAACTTTAGAAAAAAGATTTTCTGAATCATTTACCATCATTAGTAAAAGATTAGAAGACGTCCATAAAGGGCTAGGGGAGATGCAATCCCTTGCTTCGAATGTAGGAGATCTGAAAAAAGTGATGACAAATGTTAAATCTAGGGGTGTCATCGGTGAATATCAATTGGAAAATTTATTAGAGGATCTTCTTACGAATGCTCAATATGAGAAAAATGTAAAGACTAAAATTGGAAGTGGAGCAATTGTTGAATTCGCCATTAAAATGCCTAATAAAAACAATCTTGAAAAATCTCTATGGTTGCCTATTGATTCAAAATTTCCCAAAGAGGATTATGAAAAACTTGTAGATGCTTATGATGATGGAGACGCTGATTTAATAGATAATTTGCGCAAGAATTTCAAGAACGGAATATTGAAAAATGCGAGAGATATTAAAGAAAAGTATATTGATCCGCCAAATACAACAGAATATGGATTGATGTTTCTTCCTTTTGAAAGTTTATATGCAGAAGTATTAAGGACACCTGGATTATTTGAAGAAATTCAGAATAAATATAAAATAACTATTACAGGACCGACAACTTTAAGTGCTTTGTTAAATAGTCTTCAAATGGGATTTAGAACGCTGGCAATTGAACAAAGAACCAGTCAGGTATGGGATTTATTGAAAGTGATTAAAAATGAATTTGGAATGTTTGGAACCGTGCTTGCAAAAACAAAGAAAAAATTGCAAGAAGCTTCCAATGTAATTGATACTGCTAGTTCAAAAAGTAGGACAATAGAGAGACAGTTGAACAAAGTCCAAACATTATCATTAGGAGAGCAAAAACAACTTGGAAGCGTGGAGATATTTGAAGAAATTGAAGAAACTCAGATAGAGGAAAATGATCAAGATAATGTGAAAACATTATTTGAAAATTAAAGGAAACATTTTTAAAGTTTTCGCAGAAGCCTTAGTTCTGACACAATTGGCTTAATTTAATATCCTTTGAATCAAAAGGATATATTCCAAGCAAGCTTTAAAATAGATTAACTATATTACTTTTCATTAGAAAATACCAATGTGAAAAAATGAATAAGAAAAAAGTAGTTATTAAAGGAATTTTAAAAAAACTTATGTTTTTTTATTTGACGCTATATATCCAAAGTTCTATTGCTCAATCTTATGCCATAGGCGCAGATTTATCTTTTATGAAGCAGGCTGAAGATAGTGGTTTTGATTTTAAGGAAAATGGAACTACCAAGCCTTGCATTCAAATTTTTAAGGATCATGGGTACAATTGGATTCGTCTCCGACTTTTTCACACTCCAGCTCAATTGCCAAACAATCTTGAATACACCATTGCTTTGGCAACAGAAGCAAAGTCCCAAGGATTTAAATTTTTGCTAGATTACCACTATTCGGATACCTGGGCCGATCCAGGAAAGCAGTTTCTTCCAAAAGCATGGGAAGGAAAATCTCAAAAAGATTTAGCAATTGCAGTTTTTGAATACACAAAAGAAACCATGATTGCTTTTCAAGAAGCAGATGTTTTTCCTGATATGGTTCAAATTGGAAATGAAATAAGCAATGGAATGATTTGGCCAAATGGTAAATTGCCAGAAAATTGGGATAATTTTGCTGAATTGCTTCAAGCTGGGATTAATGGTGTATACGCAAGTTGCGGGAATAATCCATGTCCAGAAATTATGATTCATATTGATAAAGGAGGCGACAAGAATTTTACGAAATATTTTTTTGATAAAATTAATTCTTATGGTATTAAATATGACGTGATTGGACAATCCTATTATCCTTGGTGGCATGGTAGTTTATTGGATTTAAGAGAATGCTTAAATTTTACTGCCCAAGAATACAATAAAAATGTTATTTTGGTTGAGGCAGCTTATAACTGGACACCAACCGAATATAAAGATAAGTTAGCTCCTTTTCCCGAAACTCCTGAAGGGCAAAAGGAATTTTGGGATGAAGTGAATAGGGTAGTGCTAAATATTCCAAATAACAGGGGCATAGGCATTTTTTGGTGGGAACCAGCAGTTTCAAGAAGAGGGTCTAGAAGTTTTTTTGATGCTGAAGGTAATGTTTTACCAGTTATAAATGTATTTGATAAGTTTACCAGAAAATAATATAAGTATTCATATAATAAGATGCATTTTTAATTCTTTAATTTAAGCAAATTATTATAAATAATAGAAGCTCAAGATCTGATGATAATCCATAAGAAAGAAATGCATGATACGCTATATAGGGTGTTTTTGAAATTTAAATTTTCAGAAGAAAAGGCAAACTTAATAGCTAATATATTTACCGACAATACTTTGGCGGGCGTAAACTCACATGGGATTAACAGAGTACCTCTTTTTATAGAATACGTAATAAACGGATCAATAAAAATTGACGCAGAAGCTGAAAAAATTGGATCTTTTGGAAGTATAGAAAGATGGGATGGGAATTTGGGGCCTGGCATTGTAAATGCAACAAAATGCACAAATAGGGCAATCGAATTAGCCAAACAGAATGGAATGGGTTTGGTGGCTTTGAAGAATACCAATCATTGGATGAGAGGTGGTGCATATGGTTGGCAAGCTGCTAATGAGGGTTGCATTTCAATCCTTTTTACAAATACGCAACCTAATATGCCGCCATGGGGAGGAAAAGAAAGTAGAATTGGTAATAATCCATTAATTGTTTCAATTCCTAGAGAAAATGGTCATGTAGTATTGGATATGGCTCTTTCACAGTTTGCTTTTGGAAAAATTAATGATTACAAATTGAGAAAAGAAAAATTGCCCATACATGGTGGATGGGATCTCAATGATGAACTTTCAAATGACCCAGAAAAAATTTTAATAAAAGAGCGTGGCCTTCCAATTGGATATTGGAAAGGTTCCGCTTTATCAATTATCCTCGATATGTTGTCAACTTTATTATCTGGTGGCGATTCTACTTATAAAATTGGAATGAAGGATTTTGAAACTGGGATTTCCCAAGTTTATCTTTGTATTTATCCATCAATATTTCATGACACCAATTTACAAGAAAAATTATTAAATGAAATTATTGATTACACGCATAATGTGGAACCAATGAAAGAAGGGGATCAAACCTATTATCCAGGAGAACAAAGTATGCGCAATAGAGTTAGAAACATGATAAATGGAATGTCTGTAAGCGAAGTGGTATGGAATAATATTCTGAGATTATTAGATAACTAATACATAATTCAAAAACTAAACCGCAATTGAAAAATACAATAAAAAAGATCATTTATATAATAGCATGTTTTGTATCTATCCTATTATTGTTTGGACTAATTATTGCATTTTATCCAGCTAAATCAATCGTGAAAAACAACCCAATTTCAGCAAAAGAAGCCAATGAAATGCGCAGTAATTTTGTTGGAACACATCAAGAATTCACTACTAGTGATGGAGAATATCTCTTCCTTAGGCAATGGGTGCCTGAGAATACCAATAACATTAAAAAGGATTTCGCAGTTTTGCTACTCCATGGAATAACTGCTCATAGTGGAGCAGGAGCATATATAACAGCTGGAAACATTATAGCTTCAAACGGATTCACTGTATTCGGATTAGATTACCGCGGACATGGTTTGTCAGGTGGAAATAGAGGAGATTATAAAAATAAAGCAAGATGGATTGCAGATTTGACTGAGGCTGTGAGATATATTAAAGAATTAGGCTATCCTCACGTAATTGTGTTGGGCCATAGCTTAGGAGTTGCTTCTGCAATTTATTTAACAATAAATGTTCCTAATGAAATTGCAGGACTGATTTTACTTTCAGGAGCATATGAAGGAAGAAAAAAGGATTCGCCCCCGCTTCCATTAATGAAGAAGGCAAAGATAATAGCAAGTTCTATTTTCAGACCATCGGAACAAGTTGTAGAATATTTTAGAGAAGGAATGACAGGAACAGATGACCCTTTATTTAACTTTAGCTATACACTAAGATTTTTAAGCATGCTAGATATTAATGAATTAGTGCTTCCAAGGGATTTGAATATTCCTGTTTTGGTAGCCGTAGGAGATAAAGACGAATTGTTCGAAGTAGAAAAAGTCAAAACACTTTATGATGATATACCAGGAAACAAAAAAGAGTTTATAGTGTTACCGGATACTTACCATGCTATTTTCCCAGATGAGAGTTGGCAAAAATTGGCTACCTGGTTAAATGAAAATTTTTGAATATAAAATCTATTATCTATCATTTGAACAAAAACTATAATTTTCTGATGAAAAAATTTTCTATAATTTGGATTCTATTGTGCTTTCTTAATGGGAGTTACGCTCAGGTTGAAACAATTAAAAATCCTCAAATTTCAGATTTGCAAACCTTTACAACAAAGGAGGATCATTTAAATATGATGGAGCAATTAGGAATAACAGCTTTAAGACCAGGAGCAAACGGCAATGAATCAGCTCCAAATCATGCAAATTACGATGAATTATTAGCAAATCCCTGTCCTGAATTACCTGATCTTTTAATTACAAATAAAGGCATTAAAGTGAGAACTCCAGAAATTTGGTGGAATCAACGTCGTCCAGAAATAATTGAAGATTTCGAAAGAGAAGTATATGGTCGGTTGCCTCAAAATATCCCAAATGTAGATTGGAAAGTTAAAATAATTGATAGAGAGTTTGTCGGTAGAACTCCAGTGATCGCAAAACAAGTTATTGGTCACGTTGATAATAGCAAATATCCTATTATAGAAGTTGATATTAATATGATTGTTGTGCTTCCATTAAATGTAGAAGGGCCAGTTCCTGTACTAATAATGTTTGGAAATCCAACATTCCCAGCTCCAGCTCAACCTTCAAAGGAAGATTTGGAAAAAATAAATGACAATTTCAAAAAAATGATGATTCAGCAGAACTCAGAAATGAAAGAAATTTTTGATAAATACCCTGCTTATTCACCTATTACAAGATTGCCTCAACCCAACTTTTTTGCTCCTTTGCCAGAGAATCCGTCACCAACTGAGCAATTGCTTGCTTCAGGATGGGGATATGTTACCATTGATCCACGAAGTATCCAAGCAGATAATGGTGAAGGACTTACACGAGGAATAATAGGATTGACAAATTTGGGTCAGCCACGAAAACCAGATGATTGGGGAGCTTTAAGAGCCTGGGCATGGGGAGCATCTAAAGCACTAGATTATTTAGAAAAAGATACGCTAGTTGATTCTAGAAAAGTAGGAATTGAAGGTGTTTCAAGGTATGGAAAAGCGGCTCTGGTAACTTTGGCTTTTGATACAAGATTTGCTGTTGGCTTGATCGGTTCTTCAGGAAAAGGCGGCGCAACACTTCATAGACGTGTTTTTGGAGAAGCAGTAGAAAACTTGACTGGATCTGGAGAATATCACTGGATGGCGGGAAATTACCTAAAATATGGAACTTCAGAATCTAGTTTCGGAAGTAAAACTGGATGCGACCTTCCAGTTGATTCTCATGAACTTATTGCTTTATGTGCTCCTCGGTTGACTTTTATAAGTTATGGAATTCCTGAAAATGGCGATGCAAAATGGCTGGATCAACAGGGTAGTTTTATGGCTACGGTTGCTGCAGGTTCTGTATTTAAACTTTTGGGAGCTCGAGATATTGGTGTTTCAAATAATTATAAAGTTGAAAAAATGCCACCAGTATTAACAGAAATGATGGAAGGTGAATTAGCTTGGAGACAACATGGTGGCGGCCATACTGACGCGCCTAATTTCCAATATTTTATTCCATGGGCAACTAAATTATTTAAATAGCCAGAATAATTTAGGATTAATTTGTGGGAGAATGAAAATTAGGACTATTTCATACACGATATATTTAAAAATAGTGTTCTAAAACTTATTGCCATCCATTTTAATTCCAAATTCATTGAATTTGGAATCTATAACCCACTTTTTTAATGGTATCGATATAATCTTTGCCCAATTTCTCTCGTAATTTTGAAATGTGTACATCTATTGTTCTTTCTCCGACCATAATATCTTCTCCCCAGACTCTATTGAAAATTTCATTTCTTAGAAAAACTTTTCTTGGATTACTCATTAATAAATATATTAAATCGAATTCCTTTTTGGTAAGATAAATTTCTTTCTGATTTTTGAATATTTGGTAAGTGCTGATGTTAATTTCAAGATCTCCATAGATTAATTTTGGTGAAATCTCAATTTCATTCAGCAAATAATATCTTCTTAACAACGCATTTACTCTTGCAATAAATAGCCTTGGTCTTACAGGCTTTTTTATAAAATCATCAGCACCAGCTTCTAGGCAAGCTATTTCAGAATATTCTTCTGACCTTGCTGTTAAAAAAGCAACCATTACATGTTTTAATTCATCTATATTCTTTATCCGTTTGCATGTTTCCACCCCATCCATCTCCGGCATCATAATATCCATTATAATTAAGTGTGGTTTCACTTCCAGAGCTTTGATCACTGCACTTTTACCATTGTTGGATAGATAAATTGTAAATCCTTCTTTTTCAAGATTGTATGCTAACATTTCTAGAATATCTTGCTCATCATCTACAAGTAATATTTTTGAATTATTTGCTATTAATGGATCCATTATCTCAAAAGATTTTGTTGCATTAAGCATTGTACAAATTATTTATTCATTCAAATATTACAGTTTTATTGGCATTAGACAATATTGTTAAGTTTAATTAACCAATTGATAACATTAAATTAATATTGTGTCTAATTTTTAATTTAATGTTGACATTAAATTAACATTGAATGATACATTAAAATAACTCATCATATGTTTAATACACATTCTGAATTGCATATTTCTAAAATTTAACCCGCATTATGCATTGGGGCTTCGCAATGAGACTTGAAATGACAATAAAAAATGAACGATCGATGCAAAGCAATTTTAATGAAATTAAAATAGGGAGAGAACCGTCAGAAAACCTGTAGGAAGGGATGGCCTGATTGAATCATAGTTACTTCTATGGTGCATGACCAAAACTTAGTGCAGCGGTATATTTTGCAGTCATTTCAAGTAGGAATAGAATGTCTAATGCATAATGCGGGTTATACTATCGAATAAGCGGATTTAATATTTATTTTGAAAAGCAAAAAGAAATTCTGACAATGTTTAGATGATAACTGTTCCGAGCTTTTTTAATAATTCTTTATGTTCAGCTTCTAATTTATTGAAAGCTTTCATGTATAATGTAAATTTTTCTATATCCTCAGAGCCAATTTCAATAATAGTTGCTCTGGTTTCTTTGACATGTTTTCTGATTTTTCTTTCTCTAAGTCTTAATACAGATTGCTCAGTGTCCAATTGTTGATTTTCGTCAGGTGCTTTTTGCGTTTGTAATTCAAGACCTCTTTCACTCCAATTAGCATAACTATAAGGAGAACTAATCAAATCAATAGCTAATTTAGAAATCTCAGGATCTCGCTGATTGATGTAAAAACTTTGATCTAATACTGTATTTTTTTCTATTTCATCCATAGTTAAATAGAGTACTTTTCTATATAAAGGATTTTCAAATCTATCCACAACGTCACTAATATTATCAATTATGTATTGGTTAACTTTTAAATCCTCATTTAAGAATAAATTTAAATTTCCATAATTTAATAATACCCTAATCAAATCTTTTTCTTGGTGCTCATCTGAATCATAATTTCTTGGTTTAAATCCTCCGGTTATTTGATTGATTGGATCCGCAAAAGGCAAAGATTCTTCTTTATACGGTTCATTTTTATATGAATTGAATCTTTGTTTTTTCTGTTCGTTTTTTATTAAATCGTTGGATTCTTTATGTAATATTGATTCATTTAGTTCAAGAATTGAACTATATTGTTTGATGTATAAAGATCTTTTTAGGGTGTCTGGAATTTTAGAGATAGAATCAATAATACTTTTTACTGCGATAGATTTTTGAATTGGATCATTTGCGGATTCTTTCATTAACAACTCAGTTTTGAAAAGAATGAAATCTTTTTCTTCTTGAGCTAAATAATTTGAAAAAGCATCCACACCAACTTTTTTAAGATATGAATCTGGATCTTCACCTTCGGGTAATAAAACCAGTTTAATATTCATATCTTGAGCAAGAATCATATCCATTCCTCTTAGTGCAGCTTTTACGCCGGCACTATCACCATCAAATAAAACTTTAATATTTGGAGAAAATCTTTTAATTAAGCTGATTTGTTCTTGGGTTAGAGAAGTTCCAGAAGCGGCAACAACATTTTCAATTCCAGATTGATGCAAAGTGATTACATCCGTGTATCCTTCAACAAGGATGCATTCCTCTCTTTTTCTAATTGCAGTTTTAGCTTGATAGAGGCCATAGAGTGTGTTCCTTTTGTTATAAATTTCAGATTCAGGCGAATTGATATACTTTGGTACTTTCTTGTCCTTGCTTAAAGTTCTTCCTCCAAAGCCAATAACTTTGCCACTTAAATTGTTTATAGTAAACATCACCCTTTCATTAAAGAAGTCTCTATTTTCTTTAATGACTCCAATGGATTCTGATATTTCTAGGTTATATTGCTTGGTTTTCAATTCATTGTAAAGATCATATCTATCTTTTATTGCATAACCAAGTCCGAATTTTTTTATAGTTGATTCATTGAATCCTCTTTCTTTAAAATAGCTTAAACCTACATTCTTTCCTTCGGGTGTATGGAATAATTTGTCCTCAAAATAGGATTTGACAAAATCGTTAACAATGTATAGGGATTCTCTTGCATCAATTTTTTGTAATTCTTCTTCAGTTTGCTCTGTTTCTTCCAGCTCTATATTGTACTTTTTTGCCAACCATCGAATTGCTTCAACAAAACTCAATTTCTCATGTTCCATTAAAAACTGAACTGGATTACCACCTTTTCCGCAACCAAAACATTTGAAGATATTTTTGGAAGGAGAAACTACAAAAGAAGGTGTTTTTTCATCGTGGAATGGACAATTACCTTTTAAGTTGACTCCAGCTCGCTTGAGATGAACGAATTCATCCACGACATCTTCAATGCGCGAAATATCTATTACTTTTTGAACTGAATCCTGGGTAATCAAGAATAATTATTTAGTTATGTAAATATAACAAACAATAAAAGACTAAAAATGATTGATTATTTATTCTATAATTTATTAAAATAATAATTATTACCCAAACAACATATCTTGAATAGAATAAACACCTTTTTTATCTTTTAACCACTTTGCAGCATCATACGCACCTTGAGCAAAACCTAATCTAGAATGAGCAGTGTGAACTATTTCTATTTCATCAATATCAGAAACATATTTAATACTGTGAGTTCCTGGTACATTTTCAATTCTTTTGGAAACAATGCAAAGCTCGGTATCATTTGGAGTTATATTATTAACCCATTTAGACAAATTTTCATTATTTTCTAATATTCCATCTGCAAGTGTTATTGCAGTTCCACTAGGAGAATCTAGTTTCTGTATGTGGTGAATTTCCTCCATATTAATTTTATACTGAAGGTAGTTTTTCATCTTTTTGGCTAAGAACTTATTCAATTCAAAAAACACATTTACACCTATGCTGAAATTTGATGCATACATAAATGAGCCATTCGAATCTTTACAAATTTTCAAGGCTTGATTATAGTGAGCTAACCATCCTGTAGTACCTGAAATTATAGGAATACCATTTTCAAGACAGTATTTTATATTTATGAACGCGCTTTCAGGATTAGAGAATTCAATTGCCACATCAACATTTGTAGAATTCATTTTAAATAAATCTGAAGCATTATCTTGATCTATGATAAAAGCAATTTCATCATTTTGTTCTAAGGCGATTTGATGGATGGTTTTGCCCATTTTCCCATATCCTATTAAAGCAATTCTCATGAGCTTAATTTTATAATTAAAAACACAAATATACGCATAAGAATTATCAGCTATTAAAAATCCATTCAATATTATACAACAGTCACATTATCAATATTATAGACGATTAAATTCTAGCTCTAATTGATTATTTATACTATTTTTTAACAATGAAAAAAAAATTATAAATATAAAATTACATTCCATATTCGGATTAAAAACATATTTTTGCTCTTCATACCCTCCTTGTAAAGGGATCAAATTAAAATTGAAAATGGGCTGGTTTAAAAGATTAAAAACAGGAATACAGACTGCTACCAAATTTAAAAAAGAAGTTCCGGATGGGCTTTGGTATAAATGTAAACAATGTAATGAAACTAGTACTCGTAAAGAGTTAAGCGAAAATTTTTATAAATGCCCCCACTGTAATGAGCATGTCCGAATCGGTTCTCACGATTATTTTCAAATGATTTTTGATGGGCAGTTTACTGAAATGTTTTCAGATATTATAGCAAAAGATGTACTTAAGTTTGAGGATGTAAAACCATATACTCAAAGATTGCAGCGGGCTTTAAAAAATACTGATCTTACTGATGCTATTACTATTGCCACGGGGAAAGTAAATAAGAAGTCTCTTGTGATTGGCGCTATGGATTTTAGTTTTATTGGAGGCTCAATGGGAGCTGTAGTAGGGGAGCGAATATCTAGGGCTGTTGACTATTGTATTCAACAGAGAATTCCTTTATTGATTATTTCGAAATCTGGAGGAGCTAGAATGATGGAATCTGCTTTTTCCCTTATGCAAATGGCAAAGACATCAGCAAAATTATCTAAACTTTCACGAGCAGGAGTGCCTTTTTTCAGCTTGATGACTGACCCCACTACAGGAGGAGTCACAGCTTCATTTGCAATGCTTGGAGATATTAATTTTTCAGAACCGAAAGCTTTAATTGGATTTGCTGGACCTAGAGTAGTAAAAGAAACTATTAAACAAGATTTGCCCGAAGGATTTCAAACCGCAGAATTTCTTTTAGATCATGGTTTTCTTGATTTTATCGTCGATAGATCAGAACTCAAAGAGAAAATTGCTGAACTGTTATTGTTATTTGACAAAACTTATTCTACTTCAGAAATTACGACGAACGAATGATTAAAAGGATCTAGGTTTTTCTTTAAAATATCAAAATAAGCCTCTCCGTGAATTAAATAATAGGACATAAAATTCTCTTTTCTCTCCTGCAACCCTCCGCCAGGAAAAAGTTTCGATTTTATTTTTCTTATTTTATTAATATCTTTTTCATGACGTTCTTTTTCCACTCTAATTAATCTTGAACTTAATTGTTCAAATGATTTGAAATCTTTTGCATGACTAGCCTTAATCGAATTGTACAATGAAGCATCAATTTTTGCAGCTTTTTCAGCTAGTAAATCATACGATTTATTAAACAAATCAAATTCTTGTAAGAATTCAAGTTGAGCAGAAGCCTGGCCTTTAACGAAATTTTTGATCCATTGTTCTTCAGTATTAAAGATATTCTCCAAACTAATATCATATTTTTGCAATAATATTGAATCGGATTTTGATATCCATAACACAGAATTTCTTCGCACCAAAATTGGAAAACTTTTTCCAAAGGCTTCAAATTGAGTTTTTCTTTCGGTCCAATAAGCAATTTCGCCTCCTCCGCCTAAATAAGCTAGATTTGGCAAGATTGATTCCTGATATATTGGACGCATTACCACATTTGGAGAAAATCGCTCTGGGAAATTATTAATTTCTAGTCTAAGTTGTTCCTCTGAAAATTCTAATTCCGTATCTAAAACTTTAAAAATTCCTTCTTCCTGAACAATTCTATCTCTTTTTCCATCTTGCAAATAGAAAAAATTTATTTCTCTGGCATGAGCTTGGGACTTTAAATCTAACTTCTCAAGTTGCAATTGAGTTTCAATAATTAATTCTTGAGAAGCATGTTCAAAAATTTCTTTTTCAATTGACTTTACGAAAGACTTTTTAAGAGATTTATGGTCTGTGATTAAGGTAATTAAATTATATTTTTTGAAAAGTTGGTGAACCATTCTTAACACAGCAATATTGTAATTCTTGGCGTCTTTAAATGAAAACTCTATAATATTTTTTAAACTAATTGCGTGGTCATTTTCGCCTAATATCGCATATATTTCTTTTAGAACAGGCTGTAAAGATTCAATAGACATCCTACCAATAGGACCTGATTCATTGTTTTCCCAAGTAATAGTTTTATTGAATATGTTAAAATGGTTCACTTCCTCAAAATCATGGTCTTCTGAACCAATAATAAAAACAGGAAGAATATTATATTCAGGATACTTTAAAGATAAGGTTTCCGCTAAATTAATGACACTAATAATTTTATAAATAAAATACAAGGGTCCTGTCATTAAACTTGGCTGATGAGCTGTAACTACTGTAAATGTATTATCTTGAAGTAATAACTCAATGCTCTGGTTAGGAGGATCTGTGATATTAGCTTTTGAATATTGCTCATTTAACACCTCAGTAAGCAAATTTCTGTCTATTGGAAACTGTTTTCTATCGTTTATTTTTTTAAGAAAGGAATCTTCATTAAACGGAAATGAAATAAAAGGTTCAAATATTTCTGGTTCAACTTGAAACTTGACATCTCTTTTAGATAAATAACTTACTTCTGTAAAGGGAAAATAATCTAGTTTAATCACTTGAATTGAATTTTGTTAAAATTTTGCGTAAGGTAAAGAAAGAAACTTTAAACGTGAATTTGATCAGAAGGTTTTAAGAATTTATAAAAATATCCTACCAAAATATTTTGAAATCAATTCTTGAACGAATCAATGCTAAATAACCCATCCCGTAGCTAAACATAAGGAGGTTACCCTAAATAAAAAAAGCTTGAAGTTATCTTCAAGCCTTTTTCCAGGTAAAATTCTTTTTAAGGATTATCTATTTTTAGTAACAGTATATAATTCTTATATTTCTAAGACACCTATTAAATTTGATACCCCTATTTTATTTTTTAATTAAATTTCCAAGCAGCAGTGAAAATTATCCTTGAATCATCACTATTAAAATTAAGTTGGTGATTATCATAAAATATATGACTTTCAAAATCATCAAAATTGATTTCATACCTTACATCTAGCCTTAATTTTCCTAGGTTTACTCCAGCTCCTACTATTGCACCATAATTGATTTTATTAATTTGTTCTTGAAATCCTTCGTGTTCTAGAAGTTTAGAATAATTATTAATAAAATAATGTACTTCTGGGCCAAGATAGGCTCTCAAAAATCCTAATTTTAGGCCTACTAAAACTGGTAAATCGATGTATTGATATTGATCTTTGATTAATTTAGTAACGCCTTCCCCAAGAGACCCATCTATTATTTTATACTCATAGGAATTAGAATTAAATATTAATTCAGGGGAAATTGTTAATCCAAAGGCCCTTAACTGAGTATAGAGGCCTACATGATAACCATAAGCAGCTTCGCCAAGGCTAACCCGCAAATCATGAAAAGTGTTTGATTCCAATAGAATTTCGTCTGTATTAAGTCCTTGTGTACTCACACCCATCCTAATTCCATATTCGAATTGAGCATTCGCTAAATTGATTGCTATAATTAAAGCACATAGAAATAAAAGTAATTTTTTCATATTAACTATTTTGGTTCTAATTGAAACGATTTTAATTTTATTTCAATATTTTACTTCAATGGTTTAACTCTTTGTTAACTTTGCACCACAATAATCAAATATATTAAAAATAATCGTAATATGTTTTGTTATTTCGAGAAAAAAAATAAATGGTCATAAATAGTGTAACTTTTGTCGGCAGTTTTCCATCTGAAAGTAAATGTCCTGAATCTAACAAACCAGAATACGCCTTTATAGGTCGATCTAATGTTGGTAAATCTTCATTAATAAATCATCTATGCGATAGAAAGGAAATTGCAAAAGTTTCTTCAACACCAGGAAAAACTCAATTGATTAATTTCTTTGAAATAAATGAATCCTGGCACTTAGTCGATTTGCCTGGTTATGGTTATGCAAAATCTTCAAAAAAGAAAAGGGCACAATGGGAGAAGATGATTTTTCATTATTTATCAGCTAGAGTTCAATTAAAATGTGCATTTGTTTTAATGGATTCTCGAATTCCTTTACAAGAAATTGATAGAAATTTTATAAATTGGCTTGGTGAAACACATGTTCCATTTGTTTTTGTATTTACAAAGTCAGATGGTATAAAAAAGGCTGAAATGAATAAAAATATAAAAAATATTAAGGAAAAACTTCTGGAGGAGTGGACCGAACTACCGCAAAGCTTCATTACTTCCTCGGTTAAAAGCCGGGGTAAAGAAGAAATCCTTGAATTTATTGAGAATTTAAATAGCTCTAATCAGAATTAAATAATATGGCTAAATTTCAAAGTGTTTATCCTCATGTATTGCCAGATATTAGTGATTGGCCTATTTATAAATTGGCTAAGGATAAAGAAAATTTCATAAAACAATTAGAACAAGAAGTGCTCGATAAATTTGTCGAAAAATATGGTACTGATCTTGAAAAAATAATAGCAAAAACAATATATCTAGAAAAGAAGCGGTGTATTGAAACTCCTTGGAAAATTGATCCTGCTAATGAAATAAAATATTGGAGTGCCTTAGGTAAAGAATTTCAAAGCAATAAAATAACTGAAAACCCTGAAGTTTTAAATCATGAATTGCTCAAAAAAATAATAAACAGATATTGTGAAGAGATTTTAGGGGATTTCAAAATAAAAACATTCAAATTTGCTCGTAGGTTTTTAACTTCTTTATTCAAAAGGTTATTTACTGCAGCAGCCGACAAGAAGAATTTATTTTGGGTTAGCAAGAAAAAACTGTACGAAAAAATCATAGTAAAAGGCTCATTAGATAAAGTAAGAGAATTGTCCACAAAAGGTACTGTTATTGTTGTGCCTACCCATTTAAGTAATATTGACTCCATTTTGTTAGGTTATGCAATGGATGGCGTCGCTGGTCTACCAGCATTTTCTTATGGTGCTGGATTGAATTTATATGACTTAGAATTAGTAGCTTATTTTATGGACAGGTTGGGTGCATATAAAGTAGATCGGCGGAAGAAAAATCCTATCTATTTAGAGACGCTTAAAAACATGTCCAAGTTAACTATTGAAAGGGGAGTTAATTCGCTTTTTTTTCCTGGAGGAACTAGGTCTAGAAGTGGGGAATTGGAGAGCAGCTTGAAAATGGGTCTCTTGGGAACCATAATTGAAGCACAAAGAAGCTTATATCAGAACGGTAAAGAAGACAAAATATATATTGTTCCGCTAACGATGAGTTATAATTTTGTACTTGAAGGAAAATTTTTGATTGAAAATTTTCTTCAAGCTACTGGTCGGGAAAAATATATTAAGATTAAAGATCAAGCAAGGAGTTATAGAAAGTATTTAAGTTTTTTTTGGAAATTATTTTCTGCCTCTTCGGAAATTTACTTAAGCTTTGCGGAGCCGATGGATGTTTTTGGACATAAATTGGATAATGATGGGAACAGTTACAATCATTTGAATCAAAAAATTGATTTGAAAGAATATTTTACAATAAATGGTAGTATGCTTACAAATACGCAAAGAGAATCTGTGTATACTAAAAAGTTAGCAGACAAAATATTAGAAAGTTATCGAGTTACTAATATTATACTTGCAAGTCACTTAGTGGCATATTGTTCCTTTGAATACTTTCAAGAACAACATCCAAATCTTGATATTTATGATTTGGTAAACTTGAAAATTGATTCATTGCGCATTGAACTAACTGAATTTGAAAAGATTGTTCAATATACTTGGGAAAAATTGTTGGCAAAAGCAGACAAAGGTGAAGCATTTATACTTGAAAAGTATCGTGAAATGCGAATTAAAGACATGGTGCAAGAGGGCATCAGTAATCTTGGGATATACCATGATCGAAAACCATTGGTTATTGAAAAAGGATTTGTTCAAAGCCAAGATTATAAATTGTTGTATTTTTATCACAACAGAATGACGCACTATGATATTCATCTTAATCAAAAGTTGAAAATCAAAGAAGAAATAATATTTGAATAAAAGCCTGTGGATTTCATTATTTTTGATTTAGAAGCAACATGTTGGTTAGGTAGACCTCCTTTCGGAGTTACTGAAATCATTGAAATAGGAGCGGTAAAATTCAATGGCTATGGGGAAGAAATTGGAAAATTCAATAAATTTATTAAGCCTAAAGTTAATCCTATACTTTCTCCCTTTTGTACTAAATTGACTTCAATTACCCAAGAAAATGTCGAGCGTTCTAAGACTTTTGATGTCGTTATTGATGAATTTGTGGATTGGATTGATATCTATTCCGAAGATTATTTACTGTGTTCTTGGGGTAAATTTGATAAGACGTTGTTAAAAAACGATTGCATCTTACATAAATTTGAAACAGAATGGCTGGATGAACATATAGATGTAAAAAAACAATACCATAAGTATAAAAAATCTAAAGACGAATATGGTTTAAAAAAATCTTTAAAACTCGAAGGTATGGAATTTGAAGGAATTCAACATAGAGCTATAAGTGATGCTGAAAATTTAGGTAAGATATTTTGTAAATATCTTGATATTTGGCAGTATTAAACAAATTTTCATAGGTTTGTCTAATAAACAGAACTTTTTTTGTAATAAATGTATTATAAGTATTAATTAAACAAAATAAAATAGATGAAAAAAATTAGTTTTTTATTAATAGCATTGTCATTGTCTTTAACTTTAAGCATAAGTGCTCAAACTGTTATGAATCAAGGATATATCAAATTTGAGATTACAGATTTGATATCTGAAGATGAACAAATGGCTGCCATGTTGGGAATGATGAAGGGCTCAACAAATGAAGTTTATTTCACAAAAGAAAAATCATTAAGTGTAATGAATATGATGGGTGGAATGATGAAAATGACCATGTTAGCGAATATGACTGACAATACTAGCATGATGCTTTTTGATGCAATGGGACAAAAGTACAAAATTCCAATGTCAGCAGAAGATAAAAAAGCAAATATTGAAAAGAGTAATCAGGCTATGGGCAATCTTGAATTTGTTTTTGACAAAGAAGATGTGAAGATGATTGCTGGTCGCAAATGTTATAAAGTGACTATTAAAGGTTCTAATATGGAAGGTGTTGAAATGAGTGCTTATATTACCGAAAGTATCAAAGCAGGAGCTGAAGTGATGCAAGGTATTGATGCAAGTAAAATGCCTGGATTTCCTTTAGAATATATTGTTAATAATGGACAATTTTCAATGGTTTTTACCGCATTAGAAGTAAAAGATTCTGTAGATTTATCTGTTTTCGATGTAAATACCAAAGGATTTAAAGAAATGACAATGGAAGAATTCCAAAGTGCCATGGGCCAAATGGGCGGTGGAATGGGATTCTAACAAATAATTATAATCTTATTTTTAAAGGCTATTCCAAAAGAATAGCCTTTTTTTTGTCCAATGATATACGTAGATTTAAAATTGAATTCAATTTTCATTTAATTTGATTTTTCATATAAAATAATTACTAATTAATTAATTAAATTAATGTCAAGAATAGCTCTGATAACAGATCTTCATTGCAGTTTGGAAAATAAATCTCAAGGGGTCGATACTATTATGAATTTCCATAATATTCTTGAAAGTCTCAACAAAATAAATTTTGACCATTTAATCATTGCAGGAGATCTATGTTTAGATAAACCGGAAAGGAAGACATATGAATATCTCAAACCATATATTGAAAATATACAAAAACCATACAGTATCATTGCTGGAAACCACGATAAAGGATTGTTAATTAGTGAGATATTTGGTATGAATGAATATTTTCATTCAATTGAGAATGAGCTTTATTATGCAAAATTAATAGGGGAGAGGCCATTCCTTTTTTTAGACACCAAAATTGGTGAGGTATCTACAACACAGCTAACATGGTTGTCCGATCAATTGGATTTCTACTCTGAACAAGATCCTATCATTATAATGCATTATCCACCTGTAGAATCTGGTGTTCTTCATATTGACACTAAATATGGTTTGAAGGATATGGAACAAATTCAAAAAATATTTTTTAATTTTAAAAAGACATTAAATATTTTTGTAGGCCACTGTCATGTAGAAAAATATATTCAAAGACGAAATCTAAATGTATTCATCACTCCATCATGTTTTGTCCAAATCGATCAACAAAGTAAAATTTATAAACCAGATCATTTTCATATTGCTTATAGGATTATTGATTTTGATAAGGATTCAATGAAGTCATCAGTCCATTATATCTTTTAAATAAACTTAATTCATTTTACAATTATAGATAGGATAGAATGCATTATGAATGGGCAATGATGTTTTATCTTAGATAATATTTATAGGATACCCTGTAAATTCTATTTAACATAATATTAATTATAGGCAAATCGACTATGGGATTTTGACAGATAAATATTATTTTAATAAAAAAAAAGTTGTTTATAAAACCTAGATATTAAGATCACAGATTCAAAAACAGAAATTTATAAATGAAATGTAAAATACTTTACATTTACATTATGAGTGTTACAAACAATTCATAAACTTAAATTAAAAGTTAAAATGGCAAATTCTGTAAATCAACATTTCCACCAGAAATTATTATTCCAACTTTTTTATTTTTAAATAAATCACAATCTTTGATTAACGCTGCAACGGCGACTGCACTTGAAGGTTCAATAATAATTTTCATTCTTTCCCAAATTAATTTCATAGCATCTACAATTTCCAACTCAGTAACTCGGACAATTTTGTCCACATTATCTTTGATGATTGGAAAATTTATATCTCCAAGACTTGTTCTCAAACCGTCAGCAATGGTATTTGTTGTGGTATTATTTTCAATTTTTCCACTTTGTAAAGATCTAAATGCATCATCTGCTTCCATGGGTTCACCACCAATTACTTTACAATTCTTGCCAAAATATAATGCTGAAAGTGCGGTACCAGCAATCAAACCTCCACCACCAACTGGGGCTAAAACATAATCCAAATCATTTATTTCATGAAGTAATTCCATGCAAGCTGTCCCTTGACCAATTATAACTTCTAAATTATTAGAGGGATGAAGAAACGTTGCACCTTTTTCGTTTGAAATAATCTTAGCGTTTTTTTCTCTCGCTTCGATGGTAGATTCACATTCGGTTATTATTCCTCCATATCCTTTAACAGCATCTTTCTTAACTTGAGGTGCGTTGATTGGCATCACGATGTACGCCTTTACTCCCAAACTTCTTGCAGCCAAGGAAACAGCTTGTGCAAAATTTCCAGAAGAATGTGTTACTACGCCTCTATTCCGTTGATCTTCTGTCAATTGCATGATTGCATTTAAAGCGCCACGCATCTTGAAGGCACCCATTTTTTGGAAGTTTTCACACTTAAAATAGACTGAACAACCAATTATTTCATTAATGGTTTCCGATGTTAATATAGGAGTATTATGAATGTATGGATTGATCCTTTCCTGAGAAAGAATGAATTCTTCTTTCAACATATGACTTAATTTTTAAGTATTGCCTTTACTTCAATCTCAATATTGCATCCAAAATGCAATGGCCCAGTTGGAATAATGCTTCTGACTGGTTTGTGTTTTCCAAAAAAAAGACTGTATCTTTCATTTACTTTGTCCCAGTCTTCGATATTGGATAAATAAACTCTCACTTGAATCACATTATTCTTTTCGCTACCTGCAGCTTTTAGAACTTTCTCAACATTTTCTAATGCCAAATCTGTTTGTTGCTCAATTGTGACAGGAATAGCTCTGCTTTCTGGATCAATTGGAAGCTGTCCAGAAAGATAAAGAATTCCATGATGGCTTATACATTGTGAATAATGACCATTGCTTTTAGGCATTTTTGGCGATTTTATTATTTCCATATCAATAAAATTTTCCTGTTAGTTGATCCCTTTTAATTTTATTTGCTGATTTCACTATTCCATGCATTGCAATATAAATTCCTTTTTCTAAATTATTAACAGCACCAATTGCACTTCCAAGATTAATCGAGCTATCAGAATTACTAAATCTTTCGGGTAACATTCCTCCAGTAATGACGACTACATTGTCATTTATAGTTTTCGCTAGGAATTGGCCAGTTTCAATCATTGTATCTGTGCCATGCGTAATAATAATTTTGGATGATGGATTTTGCTTTATTATTTTAGCAATGTTTTCCCTATCAATTTCAGTAATTTCTAGACTATCTTTTTGGCATGCAGTGATGATTTCATATTCAAATGAAGGATTCAATTTCTCTAAGATTCTAATGACTGCCGGTTCTCCAAATTCAAATGCCCAACCTTTAGTTGTGTGTGGATAATCTTTGTCAATGGTTCCTCCTGTTTGAATAAAAACGATTTTCATTGGTTGGTTTCAAGGTTTTTCGGTTGATATCTGTTTATTTTTTAAATACTTCAGTTTGTGCAATTTAATAGTTTTAAATTAAAATTTAGCGTATAATCTTATTATTTAATCTGCTTAATTTTTCCTAATTTGCTTTAGAATTTATTAGGATTTAATTCATTTATGGGCAAAGTAAAAACTAGACTTTTAAAATTTAATTTTTATACCTTGATTGTATTTTTACTTTCAATGGGTGCTTGTAATAGTCCTCAAAATTCTTCATCAGGATCCCAGGAAAGCAGCATGAATTCCTTAATTATTAATTCACCAACCTCCTACCCTGTTGAAATGTTTAACTTTGAACCCTATGAAATAAATCCTGTGTTTTCAGGAACAAATAAGGAAACTTGGGATCAAAACATTAGAGAACGCGGCTTCATATTAAAAGAAAACAATATATATAAAATGTGGTATACTGGATACCAATCAGATTCAGATAAAATGGCTTTGGGAATGGCTACCTCTGAAGATGGTATTAATTGGATTAGAAATCCAATTAATCCTATTTTTAATGAGAATTGGACTGAAGATATGATGGTAATCAAGGTTAATAATATCTACCATATGTTTGCTGAAGGCAAGAATGATATAGCGCATAGATTAGAATCTATAGATGGAATAGAATGGAGAGATCAAGGATCATTAGACTTAAGGTTTGTTGATGGAGAAAATAAAGTTCCAGGACCATATGGAACTCCTACAGTTTTGTATGAAAATGATATTTGGTATTTATTTTATGAGCGAAATGATGAAGGAATTTGGTTAGCAACGTCAAAAGATTTAGATGTTTGGACAAATATTCAAGATGACCCAATCCTTTCTATGGGTCCTGAACCCTATGATAAATATGGCTTGGCTGTAAATCAGATCATTAAATATGAAGGTATGTATTATGCCTATTATCATGGAACAGCTTTCGAAGATTGGAGAGAATGGTCAACAAATGTTGCGGTTTCAGAAGATTTGCTTCATTGGGAAAAGTATAGTAAAAATCCAATTCTTGGTCAGAATAAATCCAGTGGAATATTGGTCTTCGATGGAAAACAAAATCGATTGTACACGATGCATGAGAATGTCGTATTGCATTTCCCTAAATCGAGTGAATAGAATATATTTTTTTATTTTTTGATTGAGCAAAAAACGAAACAAAAAACTCCCTTTTTCAAAGGCATTTATCCTCGTTTGTGGCGACAGAGATTATTTTTTCAAGCTAGAATTCTTTCCATAAAATTATATTCCATTCCCAAGGAAGACCAGAAATAAAAATCGGAAAATAGGTCCACGGCTTCCCAATTTTCTAAGATTTTTATTTCTAAATGCTGTTGAAAAACATTTCCTATAAAGCTAATTCTTATCATAACAGTAAATTAATAAGATTTGAAATTCGTTAAGTCATGCAAGAGAAAAATCAATCGCATTAGCTTTCTTCCATAGGAATTATTACTTTTAATTAATTGGGTTGAATTCGTTTACCTGAGTAATTAGAAATAATTTAAGAACCATATTTCTCTTAGCACAGACTTTAACTCTAATTATTCATGAAGAGCACAACATTTCCGATTTTTTGACCTTTTAGCACATAAGTAAAAGCTTCAACAGTTTCGTTGAGTGGATATTTTCGGTCTATAACGGCTTGATATTTGCCTTCTTCTATTAATC
>JAHEAQ010000009.1:0-18224 GCA_024642705.1 Bacteroidota bacterium
TTTGTCAAATTGATTAAAATTATTGTTTAAATGTTCTGCATTTTTATTGTAAAATGTAATTAGAGATCCAATTCCTACAACAATCCATAATAAAACAAGTCCAATTAGTGAATATCGATTTTTTTTCTTTTGCACAGGCATTTTTGCATCGAGTAAGTGCTCCATTTGCTCCCAGCCTTTGTTGGCCAATTTTCTGTAATTATTATCCTGCATGATTAATATTTGAATTGTTGGTATTAAGAAGAATTTTTAATTTTCTCCTTGCTTCAGACAAATGCCATTTTGAAGTTCCTTCGCTGATATTAAGCGTTTCTGAAATTTCTTGGTGACTAAATCCTTCAATGGCATATAGATTAAAAACTTTATGTGTATTTCCTGGTAATTTTGTTATTAATTTAATCAAATCATCATAAAATAATTTATCTAAGACAACTTGATCTACTTCTTTCTCCGATTCTTCAAAAAAAATAAGTTTCAAATACTTATTTTCTTTCCTAAAAAAATCTGATATGCAGTTGAACACCAATCTCCTCACCCACCCTTCAAAAGAACCTCTTCCTTCAAAATTTTGAATATTCGAAAAAACTTTTAGGAAACCATCATTTAAGATCATAATTGCTTTGTCATCATCAGAAGTATATCTATGACACATAGCCATCATCTTAGGAAAAAACATTTTGTACAATGCTTCTTGGGCCCTCCGATCATTAGCAATACAACCTTTAATTATTTGGTCTAAGTTTGATTCCATAGAAGATTAATAAAAACTTAAGTTCTTTAGATAAATTTATAAATTGATAATTTTATCTATAAAATTAACTTTCAATAAAATTAAATAAATAACACTTAATTGTGTTAACTACTTATAAAGACGTAATGAAATCAAAATACGTTGGGAGAGATATGGTAGGAATAAAAAAAAGTTAGGAAATTAAATTCCTAACCATCTTTCGTAATCTTCTTCTGGTCCTAAAGCAATTTTTCTTTTTCGTGAAGAAAAAAGTAGGAAGCTGAAGATAGCTTTTAACATTTTTTTAAATTTGTCCATTTCATGTAGGATTATAATTTCATAAATACTTAAGACTCATAAAAAACATTTTAGTAACACTAAAACACATAAATTATTTCATTATTTGTAAATAATTAATGCTCTGCATGTTTCAATTGTCAATTATTGCTTTTTACTTTATAATACTAGAACGAATTTCGTTGACTAATTGTTGACGTAAATTCGATTCTTTTTTAATCTTTTTTTCCAAATGTCCTTTAGACGTTAATTTCAATTTAATATCTCAGAAACTTTCTTAATTTTTCCAATTTCTTCACAATTGAATTAAATTGATCGCCATCGTAATTTAACAAAGTTTTATTAAGACTTAACACTATGATTATCTGCAATATATGCTTAACTTATAAAGACTTAAAATTAAGTATTATTTCGTTATGCTATAAATTAATATCACACATTTGTTTGTTTCAAGACATATCTATAAAACAAATTAATTAGTTTGTTGAAACAACAAAAACATTATTTTATAATTGCAACCAAACTAAATTTCGCCATTGCCCCTTGTGTTATTAATATATAAACAAATATATATTATATTTTTATGTAATGTATAAGAAATTTAAAATATTTTTGAATAATTTTCTTTATGATTTACTTATATGTGTAAATTGGGATTATCAACGATGAGAATATGAACCTAAAAAGATTATTTAGTTTTAAGTCAAAAGAAAAACAAGAAAAAATTGACCGAGGAATCGCCGCATCAATTCAACTCAAGGCACTTTCAAGAATTCCTTTAAGCAATAGAGATTTAGATTGGGATAGAGCTTTTATGAAAAATACAGGAGAAGCTCATCTAGCTTGCAAAGTCCCTCAAATTCAGGATGGAGCAGATGGATTCCCTTACTTTCAATTAGAAATTCCAGATGTAGAAACTCCATTCCAAGCTTATACAGTAGAAAAATTGATCGAAGATCATTTGCTAAAAGACGGTTTAGGAGTTAGTGTGACTTCTTATGATGAAAAACCAGATCGAACCTATTCATATGGAGAATTATTGAATTATCATTATCGAAAAACATTTCGAAGCAATCAAAAAAATTGGATAAAACCTTCTCCTGATCAATTTGATGGTGGTTATGAAATCTTAGGAGGCAATCCTTCAGAAAAAATTTTGCATCCTCTCGCTAGAAAAGTAATCCTCGCATATCTTGTAAAAAACAAAGTTCATTTTCCTAAGATATCTTTATTGAATATAAAAACATCTGATGGATTGATGAATCAATTGGTATTTAATCTAGTACCCACTCAATTCATTGATGAAAAACATTTCCAAGCTGTTTTGAGCAGTTTGGCTTGGTTCTTACCAGTTCATTATACTTACACTTCAATCCCTGAACATTATTTAGGTGATTTATTTTTTGACTTATATACAACTTAAATTTATGAATTTTAAAATTACAATAATCCTTTTATTATTTGCAAACCTAGCGTTTGGCCAGGTTAAAGATGCGCCTCTCATTATTGATGGAGAAGGGCCCTATAGTCAATTAATTCTAAGAGGAATTAATTTGATAGACGGTACTGGAGCACCAATGAGAGGTCCAATTGATATTGTTATTGAAAATAATGTTATTGTCGGAATTCACAACGTAGGTTATCCAGGTATTAAAATAGATAATGATAAAAGACCACAACTAAAAGAAGGAGGAAGAGAGCTGCAATTGGAAGGATCCTACGCATTACCAGGATTTATTGACATGCACGGGCATATCGGAGGTTCAACTCAAGCACCTGACGGCGAATATGTATTTAAACTATGGATGGCTCATGGTATAACTACTGTAAGAGACCCTTCATGCGGGAATGGGCTAGATTGGGTATTAAAACACAAAAAACTTTCTTTAGAAAATAAAATTACTGCTCCTAGAATATTTGCTTATACAAGTTTTGGCCAAGGTTCAACCAACCCTATAAAAAATGCTCAAGAAGCTAAAGCGTGGGTTCAAGAAAATGCAAAAAATGGTGCTGACGGAATTAAGTTTTTCGGTGCTGCTCCAGATGTAATGCAAGCAGCTTTAGAAGAAAATAAAAAGCTGGGTTTGCGTTCTGCTTGCCACCATGCTCAATTAGCCGTTGCAAGGTGGAATGTATTGAACTCTGCAAGAGCCGGATTAACTTCAATGGAACACTGGTATGGGTTGCCAGAAGCTTTATTTACAAACAAAATCATACAAAACTATCCCGCGGATTACAATTATCAAAATGAGCAAGACCGATTTTCTGAAGCTGGAAAATTGTGGAAGCAAGCTGCACCCCCTTACAGTGATCAATGGAATAAAGTTATGAATGAACTATTAGCCCTCGATTTCACCCTCGATCCCACCTTTAATATTTATGAAGCCAACAGAGATTTACATAGAGCCAGAAGAGCTGAATGGCATGAAGATTATACACTTCCTTCACTTTG
Source organism: Bacteroidota bacterium (assembly GCA_024642705.1). Classification (GTDB taxonomy): domain Bacteria; phylum Bacteroidota; class Bacteroidia; order Chitinophagales; family Saprospiraceae; genus Portibacter. The sequence goes on from JAHEAQ010000009.1 coordinate 3,480, forward strand.
GAGATTTTATATGCCAAGCAAAATATCTCATGGATCCTATTGGCATAATTGGGGAACCGAAGAGGAAATTGAATGGAAGGAAAATTATAGATTGTGGATGACTTTTGTAAATGAATATAAGAATAGAGGCGGCCGCGTTACTACTGGGTCAGATTCTGGTTTTATTTTTCAATTGTATGGTTTCGCATACATTCGTGAGCTAGAATTATTACGCGAAGCTGGATTTCATCCTCTTGAAGTAATCAATAGTGCCACTTTAAAAGGAGCCGAAGCTTTAGGCGCTGATAAAGAGATTGGCAGTATTGAAATTGGAAAACTTGCTGACATTATTATCATTGATGAAAACCCTTTAGCTAATTTCAAAGTTTTATATGGTACTGGTGCCATAAAATTAACGGAAGACAATGAGGTTGTCAGAATAGGAGGAGTTAAGTACACTATTAAAAATGGTGTAATTTACGACGCCAAACAGCTTTTGATAGATGTGAAAGCTATTGTGGATAAAGCTAAAAAGGATGAACAATTTGAAATAGAACAACCAGGTACAAAAAAATCTATCAACTAATGCCACAAAAAAAAGATCACAAATACCTCTTGCATTGGGGATATGGAATTCTGGCAGGTTTTATAATCTATAAAATAATAATGGCAATTCTTTAATTTGAACGATATGAGTATACATACATTTGAAGCAAAAACATATATTGAAAGGAGAAAAATTCTAATTGAAAACTTAGAATCTAAAACAATTCTTTTTTTAGGGAATAGAGAAAGCAGCGTTAACTTTAAAGACAATTGGTATCCTTTCAGACAAGATAGTACATTCTTATATTATTTTGGATTAAACGTTCCTAATATTGATGTCGTCATTAATACTTCAAATGGTAATGTCACTTTATTCGGAGATGAATTAACCATAGACGATATTATTTGGACCGGAACTCTACCATCGTTAAAAGAATTAGCAGAAAAAGTAGGAATAACAGATGTTCAACCTGCAAATAAATTGCAATCGACATTAAATAATCATACTTTATTTCTCCCACCTTACAGACCCGAACACGAAATTCGGCTTTCAGAATTACTTCAAAAAGATATAGAATTCATACGGACTAGGAGTTCAATTGAATTGATTGAACAAGTTGTTTCTCAAAGAAATTTTAAATCAAAAGAAGAGGTTAAGACATTACACGATGCTTGTACATTAACAAGTAAAATGCATTTTGAAGTGATGTCCAAAGCAAAATTAGGTATGCATGAATTTGACCTTGTGTCCATAGCACAATCCTTTAGAGGAAAGCACGATGTAAATTTTAGTTTTTTACCTATTTGTACAACTCAAGGTCACGTACTTCATAATCATTCCTATGTTAATAAGTTGAATAAAGGAGACATGGTTTTATTGGATGCTGGATTAGAATCTAATTTATTGTATGCTGGAGATATGACTAGGACTTTCCCCGTTGAGCGAAAATTTACTGCGATCCAAGCTGATTTATACCAAATTGTGTTGAATGCACAAAAAGAAGCGATAAAAGCTTCAAGAATTGGAAATTCTTTCGTAGACGTGCATTTAAAATCGGCAGAGACTACTGTTCAAGGTCTCATAGACATTGGCATTATGAAAGGAAATGCTCAAGAAGCTGTTCATGCGGGAGCTCATACCATGTTTTTTCAATGTGGCCTAGGACACCTTATGGGATTGGATGTACATGACATGGAAAATTTGGGTGAGCAATATGTTGGTTACGGAAACAGTATGGTCAAAAGCAAAGAATTCGGGCTAAAATCCCTGCGTCTTGGTCGGAAATTAGAGGAAGGATTTGTAATTACTATAGAACCAGGAATTTATATTATTCCACAGTTGATTGACAAATTTTATTCTGAACAGAAATATTTCGATTTTATTAACTATAATGAGTTGAATAAATTTAGAAATTTTGGTGGTATTAGAATTGAAGATGACTATTTAATTAAGTCAAGCGGTATAGAATTGTTAGGTGAACCACTTGCAAAAGAAATTAAAGATATTGAAGCAATAAGATCAAATATTAGTTGATTAACTCCATTTTCTAAATGGTATTCATTGCAATACTAGGACAAATATAATTTGGAATTATACCTGTGCTTCTTATATAAATGCGCATTTGATTTTCAGATGTATTACCACTTAACACTAAAGCAGTACTCAATCCAAACTTATTGCCACCAATGATGTCTGTATTCAAAGTATCCCCTACCATAAGAATTTCATTCCTATCTAATTTCCTTCTTTCTAAAATTTGCTCGTAAGCGAACATAAACATCTGAGAATCTGGTTTACCAAAATGAATGAATTTTTTCTTACTTATTTTTTCCACCATTCCTGCAATTGCCCCTGTCGCAATGTTCACTTCATTATGAGAAGTTGGATAAGTAATATCTGAATTTGCAACTATTACTGGAATTGTTTTGTGCCTTAGCAAATTGACCGTCTTATTCAAATGGCTTTGCCAATCGAAGCCTTCATCATCCAAAAAAACCAAAGCGGAAATATCTTCTATATCGTCCAAATTGATATCAGCAATTGAAATTGTAGGCAATCCAACTTCTTCTACATAAAAAGCGGACTCTTTTGTGCCAATATATGCAATCCTCCCTTTTGTGATTTTATTTTTCAAAAAACCCAATGCCATCATACCAGAACTAATGATATCTTTTTCAGAAATGCCAACTAAACCTATTTTTTCAAAATTCTCTGCTAACTTCTTAGGACTTTTTGAAGAATCATTGGTCAATACAATGACATCTTTGCCTTGAGTTTTCATATCAGCAATGCTTTCTTTGACACCGTCAATAATACCAGCATAATTTTTAATTACTCCAAAAGAATCCAGAAATACTGTTTTGTATTTTTTTACTACCGAATCGAATGATCGGAGTTTGGTATTGTATCCCATACTTATAAATTGAGTGCTTTGATATAAATATTTGTATCTAAATTTTTATCTAATAAAGGCAAGAAATCGAAAGCTTCTTTTTGCAATTTTTCGCTAAATGACTCATGAAAAAACCTTCTTCCTCCTCTGATAACATAATTTAATAGGAAAAACCTATAAGATTCTTTGATAAAATGCAATTCATTATGAGTCAAAGGGTAAACTTCATGGTAGTTTTTTAAAAAATGGAGAAACCTTTCTTCTTTCAAAATATCAAAACCATAAGTAAAAACTGACCTATCTCCTACTGACGAAACCACCCGACTTAAAAAATAAAAATCAAAGATTCTGCTGTCTATTCTAAACCAATCAAAATCCCAACGAGAAAACAAACTAAAATTTTCATTGATGCTGAAATTTCCAATATTCCAATCCAGAAAAACTGGAATTTTATGGAATGATTCATAGTTTAACTCATTACAATTTTCAGCAAATAAGTCAATGTGGTCTTTTATTAATCCAGCGTGGCTAATAAAATACTTATTTCCTTCTTTCAAATCAATTTTAAGGCTTCGAATATCATCAAAAATAGTTTTCCCAGCTTTGGGAAGCGTATTTCGTATGTGATCGCAACTCAAATGAAAACTTGCAATGCCTCTACCAAGCTTTGAAATTTGAAACTCATTAAAAATTTTAGGTGGTCTTTGATTTATTTTAACGGGTAAATAAAAAACCAAACTTGCATCAATTTCAGAGTCTCTATACCTATATATATACAATTTATTCCCTTTCATCAGAGATCTTGCCAAAAACCGATCAAAAGGCAATCCTAAATTGTTCGATAAGGCATTGATTATTTTATGGTCATTGGAAAAGGATTCATGTTTTCCGAAATATGAAAATTTTGCAAAAAGGATGTTTTTATCATCCAAATCTAGTTTATAAACTCCATTAGTGGAAACCTTAACACTAATATCAGTAATTCTTTTAATCTTCCTGGAGTCACCATAACTATCCCAGGCTTTTAATATTATTTTGTTGAAATCTAAAGACATGTTGTCAAGATATTGAATAGTTTCTTTTCAGCATATAAATGAAAGGAATAAATAGCAATTATTAATAATTTATTCTTTATAAAGCCTCGGATTTATTCGAGACTTTTTTGTTGGATCATTTTTCTTAAAATTTAACCTTTTTATCTGTTCTTTATCAGCTTTTTAGAATTTTTAACTGTTTTCAAACGTCGAGTTATGCAAACTAATTGATTTTCAATACCCATTTGGACATCAACATATTGACTTAAATTTACTCAACATCATTACTTATGATATAAATCACCACCAATTACTGCGCAGGCATTTGAGTCTTGATAGAAATAAAAAACCCTTGCATATTATTCATATACAAGGGTCATTTATAATTAATTGCGGAGGAAGAGGGATTCGAACCCCCGGTACCCTTAAAGTACGTCGGTTTTCAAGACCGGTGCATTAAACCAGCTCTGCCATTCCTCCAATTAATATACGATCTTAGCCTTTCTAAGAACGGGACACAAAAGTACATTTCATTTCCGAAATCAAAAACATTTTTAAATGTTTTTTCAATATAAACAGAATAAAAGTGAAAAGGCACGCAATCTTTTTTGCGCGCCTTTCATTGCTAGAATGTAAATGACCGAGAGGTCACTTGTACATTAACTAAACCTAATTACTAATTACTACTTACATTTTATATATCATTAAGCTAAAGCTTCCATATCTCTAATTAGAATACTCTTCCTTTTGAAATATATTAGATTAGACTTTTTTAAATCATTTAATACAGATGTTACGGTTTGTCTCGAAGTCCCTGTGAAATTGGCTATATCTTGTTGAGTGAGACTATGTTTTAATAACATCTCAAAACCAACTTGACGTCCTTGATTATTGGCATTATCTTTTAGAAAATCAATAATTCTTGATCTAGCATCCTGCAAAATCAATGATTCCATCCTTCTTTCTGTGATTTTCAATTTTCTTCCCAAAATACCTATTAATTTCATACTTAAATCAGGATTCGATCGAACTATATCTTGAAAGGAAGTAATCTTCATCTGATAGAACGAAGTTTTAGAATCCATGGTTTGGGCATAATCTGATCTCTTTTCTTGTCCAAGTAAGGAAAGTTCACCAAACATTGCCTTTGGGTGTAAAATTGATTTTATTACTTCTTTTCCTTCTGCAGAATGGGTTATTATTTTAACCGTACCCCTTTCCAAAAAGTAAATACTATCTGTCAAATCGCCTGCTTGATAGATATAATGATGCTTTAGAATTTCTCGTTTTTCTATAATATTAGCAATCCTAATTAATTCCAGCCTTGGCAATTCCTCAAACAAAGGAAAATTTCGTAAAAAATCGGTTTTTAACTGAGTATCCACTTATCAAAATTTTAAGAATGATGTCTTTGAATTTATTTTTTAAAATTCATATTTACGTCTGAATATTAGACACCATCATTTTACTTTACCCCCTACTCGTCTCGAATATTAATATATTCATATTAGTCTTATAATTAAATTTAAAAATGTATAAACCACTTAATATCATTGTGTCGCAAGAATTTCATGCTCCAGATAATTTCAAATTCTTACATTAAAACACATAAAAATCTTTTGGAATAATAAACTAAAAATTAGTTTGAAACTTCTTTAGGATACTTGTAGCTGTACTATTCTGGGTAAAAAAAAGCTATAATTGGAATAGATCATTCCGACAAGGAAAAGAAAATTAGGTTAAAATAATTCAGAATTGATTAATAGTAGAATTTCTGACTCAAATTATAAATTTCAAAAAATGCACTTATTTTTTGAGTTTTTATGCCATCAAAAATCAATAAATAATTTAATGAACTAAAGGAATAATTAAATAAAATCCCAAATCTGCAGTAATTACTTTTTAATTCTAAAAGTACTATAGCTGCTATTAGTGCCTGAAAATAAGCCAAGCCCGTTTTCAAAATTGCTAAATGAAATGACTGGTTCTGATAAAATGGAAGATTGAGCCTGAATCTGAACTGAAAATGCTTTATAATAATTATATGCTTCTTCGGTTATGGAAATCAATTCAAAATCTACAAAGTTAATTTGATGATTTGAGGCAATACTATCGCTACTTTCTAGCTGAATAGAAAGTTTTCCATTAGTTTTTATAGTATTAACTAATATACCATTAACACAATTGCTAAATTTTGCACCTTCAGCCCCTTTTAATATTTTAGTTAAGGATAAATTTGCCATTTCGCCTGATTCTTCAATGTACTTTGGCTTCAAAATAAAATAATTATTATTCAGGTTAGAAAAATTGATATCCGCAGAGATAGAAAACTTTTTAAAGTTATCAATGGTTGCAGTTTCTATATATTCGAATACATTCACCTCTGATAATTCCTCATAATTTGGAATAATAGTTTTTCCGAAAATCGGTTTTATCTCATCATTATTTTTCAACCTCACACTTATTGCATATTCTAAGCCAGCTACTGGTCTGAATTTTCCCTGAGAAACAAATGCTCCATCGCTTATGGAATATCGAAATCGCAGTTCTTCTAATTCCACTCCACTTTCAAAGAGTTTTATTTCAGCCTCAGATTGCTTGGGATAATAAAAATAATCATCACTATTTACACCAATACTAGTGTTAATATTAACAACAACTTTGTCATTGGGAGAGATTTCAGAAAAAGCAAAAAGTACTGAATTTCCTTCTGGCACACTAAAAAAAGCATCTTTTTCGCAAGAGATAAAAAGAATAGCTACAGCAAATAACACGTTAAATCCTTTCAAAGTTATAATATAAAATGGTTTCCAAATAAAATTCTCATTAATAATTCAACACAAAGGGCGTTCAGTGTTTTATCGGGTATTTATAAAATCTTTGATTAAAATTAGGTTTAAAGTGTTTTAAGGTTTTTAGTATTTATTGGTTATAAAAAATGTCAAAAATTTAGGTCATTCACTTGAAAAACATATTACGAAATAGTTATAAGTGTCTGATTATCATAATTAAATTTACAATTATTATTTAATTTTTAATAATTGCAAAACTGTTATTGGTTTGACATTTCAATTTATTAATCCAAATACCAAGCCAATTTCAAACAATAGTTTATCGATAAACTATTTTTCAATATGTAAGCATCAGAAAGCCAAACTATAACTAATAGAGGGTAAAATTGGAAGCAATGAAATTTGCTTTTTTTCAAATTTTAAGATATTGTCATCTTGGCGACGGAAAAAATAATACAATGGGTTAGATCTATTTAGTAAATTATAAATTCCAAATGACATTTTTTGATTTCCCCAGGAGTTTTTATGATACCAATTTAGTGCAAGATCAATTCTCATATAATCTTTAAGCCTGACATTATTTTTCTGAGTATATATAAAAATGACTCTTGAAGAACCATTTTGGGCGGGGCTGAAATTTGTTGGAAGAGTAACCCAATTACCTGTTAAATAAATAAAATTTGAGGCAAATTCTATCCTTTCATTTAAACTATAGGTACTATGAGCATTGATCATGTGTCTTCTGTCATAAGTAAAAGGGAAAGACTTACCATTATTAATATCCTCAAATTGCCGAGTTGCTTTTGACCAGGTATATGCAATTTCACCATTGAATTTTCCAACATTTTTCGCAATTTTTGATTCGAATCCATAATTTAAACCATTTCCTATTGGAATATCAAATTGCCAATCATTTGATTGGTTAATATCGAAAATTGGCCCTTCTCTTAAGGTTAATATTTTCTCCATTTTTTTATAAAAACCTCCAATTTCTAAATATCCAAAATCATTAAAATGCTTCACAAATCCGCTGCTAAGTTGCCATGCAGATTGCGGTTGCAATTGATCGGTTGTTGGAAGCCAAATATCTGTCGGCAACCCTAATCCTGAAGAAGTCAACAAATGCAAATATTGATTGGTATTAGAATATGAAAATTTAAACAAAAGATCCTCCGCAAATTTAGCATTCAAACTTACTACTGGCAATAAAGCAACATAGTTCTTATTCCGAGATCTAATCGCTGAACCCCTCAATCCAATAACTGTTTCAATTTTATTATTTAATTTAATTTTATCTTCTACATAAAGGTTCATTTCATAACCAATTTCAGAATTTGAAGTAAGTCCTTCTATTAATAACGATTTGGTCAAAAAATCACCATGGCTAATATTGGAATTTAACTCACTTACAGTAACCAATTGGGGATTAAAATTATGCATCACTGCATCCAATCCAAATTGTAATTTATTATTGTTATTGGCACTGTAATCAAAATCCAGTCTAAATCCTAAATCATTTATTGAGGTTTGCAATAAACTTGCATCAAAAATATCCTCTAAAGTGCTAGAATTTATTTCGAATAAAGCCTGATCCTTTTTAAAAGCCTCAAATGTAAATCTTGAATAATATAAAATTGAATTCAAAAAAAGTTTTTTGCCAATCTTAGTACTTAATCTTACAGAAGCGATTCTGTTCCCCCATTTCCATTCAGAATTAAACTTTTCAAAAATAGACAACGAATCCTGTATGTTTGGAATAAATGTTTCATCTTTAAAATGGTCATTGCCTTCGTAGAAATTAAAATATAATGTTGCGTTTTCTCCTAGCAATAAATGAATTTTAGCATTTACATCATAAAAACCATAATTCAATTCACCAGAACTATTCCCAGACTCCTTTATATAACTGGAAGCTTTATTGATCCAAAAATCAAGAACTGATTTTCTAGCTGAAAAAATAAAAGCGCATTTATCTTTAAGGATAGGTCCTTCTATGGTAACTTTAGTAGCTATAGTCCCCATAGCAATTTCGCCAGCAAATTCTTTAAGATTTCCTTCTCGGGTTCTTATGTCTAGCACTGAAGACAATCTTCCTCCATATTTAGACGGAAAGGCATCTTTATACAATTGAGTACTCTTGATTACAGATGAATTAAAAATAGAAAACATTCCTAAAGTATGGCCAATATTATAAACTGGCACTCCATCTAAAAGTATTAAATTTTGATCTGCAGTTCCTCCTCGAATATTTAGACCACCAAGACCATCAGCTCCAGTTGATACTCCTGATTGCATACTTACCAATCTTATAATGTCTGGTTCACCACCTAATGAAGTCATATTGTACAAATCTTGAAGGGGTATTGTATTAATTTCTCCCAACAATTCATATTTATTGACCCTTGAACCTTTAATGATTATTTCATTTAGAAATACATTGGGTTTTAAAGAAATAGATAATGATTTGAACTTATGATTTAAAATTATGGAAGACGTTTCAAAGCCAGTGAATGAAAAAGTTAATTTTAGATATTTTTGAGGTGAATCAATACTAAAAAAACCATATTCATTTGTGGTTGTACCAATGTTGGAAGAATCATTATAAACATGCGCAAAAGGCAATCTCTCGCCGCTCATTGCATCTATTAAAAAGCCAGAATAGGTATATTCCCCTTTTGAATTCAATTCTAGATTTTGAACAATAATGATTTGGTTATCGATAAGTTCATATTCTAAGTTTGTTCCTTTTAACAATAGTAGGATAATATCTTCTAAGATTTGATTTGTTGCCTCTACCGTTACAAGTTGATCATTAGGAATTATACTTGGATCAAAAGCTATATTAACACCAGATTCTCGGCTTAAATCCACAAGAGCATCTGAAAGTTGACGTTGGGAACATGAAAAATCAATTTTTTTAATAAAAACTTCTGCTTGAGAATATGCAATTAAAGGAATCAGTGATATTAGGATGGATATTAAATATTTTTGCATAGCTCAAACTCTATTAAGTATTAAATGGAAAACCATGCCAAAAAAAAAGCCTCTAGAATAAACAGAGGCCTTTTAAAATTATTATATTTTTCTTCAATTACAGGCATCTGCCTTGATTAAATAAGTCTCTTTTCCAATCGGTTCAATACTCAAGTTTTTATGTTCGTAAACACTTTCAAGTATTTCAATAGTAGCGTTAAGATTTTGATTGTTAAATTCAATCGGGCTAGTCAACAGACATTCAGATAAATTAGGATCTGAAAATTCAAAATTAACATTATAAACTTTTTGTAAAATTTCAAAAACAAAAGAATATTTAGAATTTACGAAAGAGTATTTTTTAGTTACAAAATAATCTGCATTTGAAATTTTTAAAATTTCTTTTGGTAAAATTTTCTTGTTTACAGAATCATAAAATCCTTTTTCATTTTTTGTTAGAAACAAACTTTCAGATGATCCGACCGGCGTCAATTCGACAATTCCTTCTTTTACCTCAATTTCCATTATACCTTTTCCAATATCGGTGTTAAAATTAAAAGCTGTGCCGATTACTTTTATATCTGCTTCACCACCTTTTATAATAAAAGGTTGCTTTTTATTTGAAGCTATTTCAAAATATCCTTCTCCTTCAAGATTCACAATTCGATTTTCTCCTCTAAATTTATCAGGAAATTGGAGGGTACTTTTTTCATTTAGCCATACGGATGAACCATCAATAAGTTGTAAATTTTTAATCTCATCGTCGATTGTAGAAACCAATTGTTGGTTAACAATAGCGTTCTGCGTCAACTGCCATATTGCAAAACATCCCAGTAAAATAACAACAGCAGCTGCATATTTCATCCATTTTTTTACAAAGCTTAACTTTAATGGAGCCTTATTGGGAGGTTCTTTGATAATTGATTCTTCATCTTCAGCCTTAATTCTTTGGGAAAATCTTTCAAAACCTTTATCAACGTCGGGGGTGAAAGAAGGGCGGTAGTTTTTAGACATGTCCCATACTTGGGACACCTCATTTTGCACATCGACGTTTTTACTAGAATTAGCTAGCCAGTCCAATAATAATTGTCTGTCAGCACTTTCTAGTTGATCCGTCAGTTGCTTGTGCAACAGAGAAATAACTAAATTGTCATGCATAGTTTTAAGCGTATATTCTAAAAGACCCTAAAAATATAAAAAACCCCCTACACTAATTGCAATTAATTTATTTTATTTCTTTTTCTAAATACGGGTTGACGGCTATTTTTAATATTTTTAAAGCTTTTGATATTTGATTTTCTACTGTTTTTACTGAAATTTCAAGAGATGCAGCAATTTCTTTATAACTCAATTCTTCAAATCTACTCATCATAAAAACAATCCTACATTTTGTAGGTAATGTTTCTATTGCTGCATTTATTATATCTTGTAATTCCACAGCTTCGAAACTATTTTCGGAACTTGAAACAGGAATATTTACTAATGCTATCTCATCATCGTTATCAAATTTCATTTTCTTACTTCGAATGTAATTCAATGCTTTGTTGATAGCTGCTCTTTTCAGGTATGCCTTTAAAGAACTATTAATTTCAATTTTTTCCCTTTTTCTCCACAATTCATAAAATACATCTTGGGCTAAATCTTCTGCTAAAGTTGTATCACCTATTATTCTATAAACGGCACTGCATATATAAGAATAGTATTGCTTAAAAATCTTTTCAATAGCCCCGTCTTGACTTTGATTTAAAAACTCAACTAATTCTGTGTCTGTGTAGTTGTTCATAAAGGCCTTAACCTACTTTACATTTTAAAAAAATAATCCAACTTTTGATAGAAAACTTACATTTTGTAATCTTTTACCTTTTTAAAGTTGATTTCATTCCTATATAAACAACAATCATGCAATTTAATGCCAATTTTACATATTACAAAATAAATTAATATAAAAATTAAACAAAATCAGTTCTTTCCAATATAATAAATATTTAAAAAAAAATAAATATGTTTAAAAAAAACTAAATAAAAATATTTACAATCATTTGTAACTATAAGTATTTATCTTTGATATTCAATAAAATAAAATAATTATGAATACTAAATTACTGAGTCTGATCTTTTTTCTAGCAGTTTCGTTGCTTGCATGTAAAAATGAAAATTCATCAGCTGTTGATTCTGAACAAACAGAAGAGGCATTTAAATATAGCTTGACACCATTTTCAAATTCGCCTGAATTTGCTGATGCTGCAATTCAATCTATGGAATTTAACAATGGAAAATTTAATTTTGGAGTTGGTGGCGAAAGTTATCAATTAGGAGCCCAAACTCCTGATGCTGCTTCAAAGATGTGCGCCAACTCAGGAGAAGGGCAGCATATTCATCTAATTGTTGATAATGCACCTTATGCTGCAAAGTACACTCCGACATTCGAGTATGAAATACCAGATGGCGAACATTATTTATTGGCTTTTTTAAGCAGGTCTTATCATGAATCAATCAAGACCTCTGCAGCTCACGTAGCTCAAAAAGTGCAAATTGCTGGAAATAGTATAACAACTGGAGAGAAAATTGAAAACCCAATGTTGTTTTACAGTAGGCCAAAAGGTACATATGTTGGGAAAGATGCTGAGAAAGTAATGCTTGATTTTTACCTATGCAATACTACTATTTCTCAAGATGGAAATATGGTAAAAGCTGAAATAAATGGCGAAACCCAATTTTTGAGCACTTGGCAGCCATATTATATAGAAGGTTTACCAATGGGTGAAAATACTATTACATTAAGTCTTGTTGATAAAGATGGCAATCTAGTAGATACACCTCTGAATCCAGTGACTAGAAAATTTACCTTAGCTGCGGATCCTGCGCCTGCTAATTAGAAAAAAATAAAATAAAAAAGCCAAAACGAGAGTTTTGGCTTTTTTTATACCCATTCATTTAATCGTTTATAATATTAGGAAAATAATTCCTATTCATATTTGTTAATAATTTGAATGAATTAAAATCATTTTTTCATTTTTTATTTACATATATTAAAGTATTAATCAATAAAAAATCAAAATCATGGGTATCTTTTGGGATTTAATGCAAGAAAGCAAGCTTGAAGAACAAGAAGCAAAAGCATCTTCTTTGGAGGAAAGAGTAAATATTTTAGAGAAAGAATTGGAAAAAACCAGAAAATTAATGACTAGGATATTAATAGCCCTAGAAGAGCATATTCAGGTTGATATAGATGGTGATGGTAAGAAAGGTGCATAATTTGAATTATATATTTTCCAATTGTTATGTCATAAATTGAGGGTTTTATAACTTTAGCCTTTCAATCAATAAATAGGAAAGGATGAAATTATCAATGCTAATGTTTTCTCTGCTGTTAACTACTCACGTTTATTCATTCAGTTGGGGTGCAAATGGACACAGAATTGTTGCTCAAATTTGTGAAGATCACTTAACAGAAAAAACCAAATCGGAAATTAAAGGCATTTTAGGTAAAGAATATCTTGCTGAAATTGCCAACTGGCCAGATTTTATCAAGTCCGAAAAGGAGTGGAATTTCACCAATTCCTGGCATTATACCACCATCAATATGGATCAAACTTTTGAACAAGTTAAGGAGGATTATAAGAAAGATAAAAATATTAACGATGCAATTGAAGCAATCGAACTAATGAAAAATATTCTCCAAGAAGATAAAATTGCAACGCAATATTTTGAAGATTTAATTCAGAAAAACAATGCAACAAAATTAGGGAATTCAACTAAAGCGACAGCTCTTGCATTTTTAGTTCATCTCATTGGGGATATTCATCAACCACTACATGTTGGTAAAAATAAAGATCAGGGTGGAAATAAAATTGCAGTAGAATATTTTGGAGAAAAAACCAACATTCATACGGTTTGGGATTCTGAAATTATTGAGCATGAAAGATTAAGTTATACTGAATTTGCACATTTTATTAATAAATTAAGCAAAGAAGAAGTAGCTGAATATCAAAGCCATTCTCTAGAAGATTGGGCTCAAGAATCCATAGTGCTCAGAGAATTTATTTATAATACATTATATGATTACACCGACAGGGATAGCGGACTACCCTCTTTTTCATGGCAGTTTCAACATGATAACATAAATTTTGTCGAAGAGCGTTTATTGCAAGCAGGTGTGAGGTTAGCAGGTTTATTGAATGAAATATTCAATCCTTAATGATTTAGATCACAAGAATTACTTGAATTAAAAATGCTTGGTTTTCTAAAAAAAATAAGACATAACCAAATTATCAAAGGGGCAACCAAAAAATACCTCCTATATGCTCTTGGTGAGATTGCTCTAGTCATGATAGGAATTCTTGCAGCACTTCAAGTGAACAATTGGAATGAAAATCGAAATCTAAAAAAACAAGAAAAAATATTACTTTCAGAAATCCATTCAGAATTCGAATACAATTTGTCAGAATTCAATTCAAATTCAGATCGATACCTATCAAATCTTGAAAGTTTGAAAAATATTTCAAAACTTTTTCCAATTAATATTGAAAAAATAGATAAAGATTCGTTAGCAAACCTTTTAGAAAATACTCATTTTATTGGAAATTATGACTATTCCAATGTTTCCTTGATGAAAATGCATAATTCAAAGTCAATTGATATTATTTCAAATGAAAAACTTAGGAATTTATTGATTCGTTGGGAGGTTTTGTTATCGGACTATTTGGAAATGGAATCTCAAACTTTAACAAATTATTCTGAAAGATATGGCCCCTTAATAAATGATCAAATTTCTAGACCATACAAAAAAGGATTTTTAGATAAGAGATCAAATTTAAAATTCTTAAGCACAATTCAATTTGAAAATCTTATACTAACCAGACAAAAGAGAATTTTAAACTTATTTAGAATAATCAATACTGACTATGTTGAAATAGATTTCATCAAAGTAATGGAAGACATCATTAAGCTTTCAGGCAATGATTGAACTTTAAGATCATAATATTGTAATTTAAAAATTTTATCTCCACACTAAAAAGCACCACCAAT
>JAHEAQ010000009.1:18324-99315 GCA_024642705.1 Bacteroidota bacterium
CAGTTTTGATAGTATTATTAATGAGAAAATTATTTATTGATTGTCCCTTAATCTATTACTTGATTATTTACCGTACAATTTAGCAAAATATTTTTTTAACTTACTTCTTAAATTCACAATGTTAAAATATATGAAGTACTTAGTTCCAATTTTCATAATTGCCTTTTCATTTTCAAGTTTCACTCTAGAAATAGAGGATATAGGCGAAGAATACATTGCAGCTTACAAAAATTTCTATCCATCAAAAGCATTGAACTTAGGAATTCAAAATGCAATTTATGATTATGAAAATTTTAGCCCTGAAAACATAACTCAATGGATCTCTTTTAATAAAATGGTGCTCGATATCATTTCAAAACCAGATTCCCCATATGTAATACAAAATAAGATCGATGCAAGATTATTAAGATTACAAATAAAAGAAGAAATCGATAAATGGGAAAATAGAAAAGTTCATCAAAATCTTCTTTCTACCTATACCTCATTAATTTCAGAAGCTTTAGATCCAATTTTTGAAAATAATTTTTTGACCAATTCTGAAAAAAGCGCATTGATTTGTAATAGACTTGAATCCGTTCAAAAATTATGCGCTAATGCGCAAAATTCTCTAGAAAATGGCCAAAAAAATGATCTTGAACGTGGTCTCAAATCTCTCAAAAGAGCATCCAATTATTATAGTTCTGAAATATCTGAAAATATTCAAAAACTTCCAAAATTATCATCTTGCAACAATCTGGAGATTAAATGTGATGAAACAGCTTTAAGTATAGATATGTTAATTAATTATTTAGAATCAAACCTTCTTCCTACTGCCAAAGAATCACCGCTGTCAATAGGTCAAAATGAATATGCAAAACAGTTGGCCTATTACACAGACAGCGAATTAACGCCATATCAATTGGAGAAAATGGCTTTAGCAGAAATAGAAACAGTCAAAAATTTAATGGAAGAAGTTTCCATTAACTATTTAAAAAACCAATATCCTAATAAATCTTTGCCTTTTACACGTGATGAAACGATTAAAGCAGCTTTGGTTGATATGGAAAAAGATGTGCCCATAAATGCTAAAGACTGTTTAGATTTTTGGAATGAATTGAAGGAATCTGCAATTGCTTTTGTAGAAAAACACGATATAGTCACGCTTCCAGAATTTCAAACTTTACAAATAATAGCGGCACCTGAAAGTGCTGGACCGGCCGCAAGAATTGGATGGGTTCAGTCAGCTAGACCTTTTGATCCAAATCCAGTGACCACATTATTTCTTCCCTCCATCCCTGAGACTTTCCCAGAACAGGAACAAATTGATTTCTGGGCGTCCTTTAATAAACCTTTTACAAGAATGATCGTAATTCATGAGTTGATTCCTGGTCATTACATGCAAATGAAAATAATTAGAGAAACTCCGCATCATGTCCGTTTGTTTTTTCCTTTTGCTTTATATAGTGAAGGTTATGCTACTTTTACTGAGCGAGTATTATTGGATGCAGGATGGGAGAAAGATAACCCTCTTACTTTTTTAGCTCATTTACGCAAACGGCTAGAAAATGCAAATCGTGCATATACTTCTATGCAACTTCATTGCAACAATTGGACACCTGAACAAGTAATGGAATTTTCGACTGAAACATCACTAGTTGCTCCGCAATTTGCTAAAAGCTTGTGGGGAAGGATTTCAGCCAATCCGATGCAAGTCATATCATATTTTTTAGGCGGCAAACAATTTTCAGATCTATTTGATTCTGAAAAAGAAAAACAAGGTGACAAATTTGTTTTAAAAGATTTCATGGACACTATTTTACGTATGGGGCCAATACCAATTGACGAATTTCCTAGTATTTTTGAAATAAATAGTATGAATTAATGAGTATTGAACGAATTCAATTAAAAACTGATTATTCAATTTCAAGAATTATTAAAGGTGGCTGGCATCTTGCTGGTGGTCATGGAAATATTGATGAATCAAATGCAATTGCCGACATGAAAGCATTTGTTGAGGCAGGCATTACTACTTTTGATTGTGCGGACATCTATACAGGAGTTGAAATCTTGATTGGTAAATTTCTAAAACAATATAAATCAGCATTTTTATCTGGCGACTTACCGGAAGTTCAAATCCATACTAAATATGTTCCTGATTATAATGCTTTGTCTACTGTAACTTTAAAGGATACAACCAAAATAATTGATCGATCGTTGCGGCGTTTGGGTGCAGACACATTAGATCTTGTTCAGTTTTCATGGTGGGATTATAATGTTCCGAGATATGTAGAAACCGCTCATCATTTAGCCCATTTGCAAAAAGCTGGCAAAATTAAACATATTGGCCTTACCAATTTTGATGGAAAGCATGTAAATGAAATATTGGAATCAGGTGTTTCTGTTCTCACCAACCAAGTTCAATATTCTTTGCTAGACCAGAGAGTTGAGAAGGATTCCAACACTATAATGGAAAAATATGGCATAAAATATCTCTGTTATGGAGTTGTCGCTGGAGGTTTCTTGAGTGATAAATATCTTTCCGTTCCCGAACCGCTTCCGCCTCTAGAAAATCGATCCTTGGTGAAATATCGTTTGATGATTGATGAATTTGGTGGATATGAATTATTTAAAGAAGCTTTGCAAATATTGAAATCAATTGCTGATCAATACAATGTTGGAATTGCAGAAATAGCTACCAAATATATCCTTCAGAAAGAATTGGTAGGTGCTACTATAATAGGTGCAAGAAATTCAGAGCATCTTTCAAAATTAAAACTTTTGAATAGTTTTAACCTTAATGATTCTAATCTGAAACAGCTCAAAATTATAATTGATCAATCACAAGGTCCAAATGGAGCTTTCTACGAATTGGAAAGGGATAAAAATGGAAAACATGGATCAATTATGAGATATAATTTGAATGAAGACTAAAGTGATTGTAACAAAAGTTACAATTAAAGACAAATAACGAAAAACTACCCCTTGAAGAAAGAAGTAATTAATGAAATAAGTCCAGAAGATCAATTGTTGAGATTTTATGGAGGTCTAGTTGGAGCTATTTTCCCTTTTATTATTTTTGTGGTAGGAGTTGTATATATTGCTTTGTCGGGAGCCCCAGATGAGCGTGGATTTTGGCCTGTTTTATTACTTGCTTTAGGTGTAAGTTTATTGTTAGCTAAGGATAAGAAGCTCTACAGCGAAAAAGTGATTAAAGGAATGTCTGACCCGATAGTTATGATCATGATTACTGCTTGGATTTTGGCTTCGACGATTGGTGTATTAATGTCCATTACTGGATTTGTTGAAGCGCTTACATGGTCGGCCAGTCAATTAAATCTTGGAGGGACAAGTTATATCATAACTGCTTTTATTATTTGTTGTGTTGTTTCGCTTTCAACGGGTTCTAGTTTTGCTACTATATTAATATGTAGCCCAATTCTTTATCCATCTGGAGGCCTAATTGGATCGCATTTACCAACCCTTGCTGGGGCAATAATTGGTGGAGCTACGTTTGGTGATTTTTTTGCACCAATTTCTGATACAACGATTGCAAGTACATTGAGCCAAAATGCAGAAATTGGTCCGACTGTTAAAAGTAGATTAAAATATATTATCCCTGCTGGACTTGTAGCATTAGTTTGTTATATCATAAGTGCTCAATCTTTTGGAAATCCATCTATCATTAAGGGAAATGAGTTAATAGGCGATCCTCAAGGTTTGCCTATGTTATTGATCCCTGTATTAATCATTTTTCTTTTTTTAAAAGGAAAACACTTACTTCATGGACTAATGTTTGGATTAATGTTTGGAATTCTTTTAGGCCTTGTACTAGGATTATTGCCAATCGACAAAATAATAACCCTAGACTTAGAGCATATGGTTGCGCAAAGTTTTATCATTGATGGCATAAATCGAGCAGTTGGAATTAGTTTTTTCACTATTTTATTGATGGGTTTAGTCAGCACTTTAAAAGCTAGTGGCTTAATCAACAAACTTGTAGAATTTGCCGAAAAACGGAGCAAAACTCAAAAGGATGGAGAAGGCTGGATTGCTGCGGCAATAACTGGAGCAGTATTATTGACAACCCATAGTGTGGTTGCCATTTTAATGGTTGCGGAATTCTCCAATAAGACGGGCGAAAAAATGGGAATTAGTCCTAAAAGAAGATCGAATATTTTGAGTTTGGTTGCTTGTGTCTTTCCATTCCTACTACCCTACTTCATTCCCGTCATCCTTATGGCCAATACTACACAAAGCGGGGCAGATTTTGAAATTCCTACTGTTAGTGCTTTAGAAGTAGGATTGCACAATTTTGTATCTTGGGCCTTATTGGTGGCAAGTCTTTTAGCGATTTTATTTGGCTACGGAAGGAAAGAGGACAATAAAATTAAGGAAGTTATTGATTGAAATAATTATAAAAAATAATGAGAGCAGATCAGTTTGAATTGTATGATTTAAAAATTTTTGTTGAAAGCATTTCTGGAAATTGCACGTGCAATATGAAAGAGGGGGACGCTTTTTATTTAAAAGGCGGAAAATTATCATTGCCTAATGACGCTGACTTTTGTTTGTACGCACTTCAATCTACCATTCCATTATTACCAGCTAAACAAAGAATTTTACATCCTGCAGATTGGATGGAAACAGATTCTAGAATTGTATGTCCAGATCCTGCTTGTGGTTTGATAATGAAAATTGACAGGTTAGAAAAGAGGATTTTAAATCATGATGATGTGAGTCCAATAAAATGGGACCACAACCATGAAAATAAATAAATACAAAATTTAGCTATCAAGATAATTCGTGGATCTAATTTGAAATTACTCTAAAATTTTGTGTTTGTTGCAATAACAAACACCTATACGAACAGCATAATTAAAGTCAAAATTATACCCCCGATCGTAAAATAAATTCCTTTTTTGAAAATTGGCATTTTAGGAGTGTACATCCAGAATGCAGATATTACAAAAAAGAGCAAGGACAAACCAAAAAAGATATTAAAATAATACAATGGGCTCTTGGTTGTTGCTTTATGAAGGCGCTCCATTTTATCAATAATGTAAGGAAGTTCCATTTTCTTTAATATCACAAGACCAGTTTTTGGGTCATAAGTGTTCTTATCAAATTGAATGATACCATTTTCAGTTTTTGGGTTTCTTACCGGCATTTTTAAGATTGGCTCCAGTTCACTTTGTGATAAATTAGGTTCAATTTGTTTTTCAGAAATTACTTCATGTTTCAAAAAATTGGTTTGCCTAAAAATCATAATGATGCCACTAATGGCGTACATTGCCATCACTCCAGCTAAAAAAAAGCCTAAATATCTATGAATGACTCTCATTTGAATTGAAAATGGGTTGTTGGAAAGTGCCATATTTTATTAAAAATTTAATCATTAAATTGAATTAGACTGCAATAATAATTAAAGGTTTAATTAAATAGAAAAGTCAATTCATATTTTATTAAACTATTATTGCCGCCACATTTCATATTCTTATTGAATTTCCGAAATATGCGTTGAAAATGTAATAAATACTTCAAACATGTTTCATATCTTTAATTTATGCTTTCATTTCTACGAAAAATCAGAAAATCATTGGTTGATGTGTCAAATTTCAAAAAGTATTCTCTTTATGCAGCAGGTGAAATTGCTTTGGTGGTGATTGGGATATTGATAGCTCTGCAGATCAATAATTGGAATGAATGGAGAAAGGACAGAATCAAGGAAAAAAAAGTGTTGGAACAAGTTATTGAAACAATAAAGATAAATTCCGATCATTTTCATTCCGCCATTTTAGGAATGAAAAGAAACAAAGAGCGAACTGAAGAAGTAATTTCAATAATAAACAATAAAACTGTATATGAAGAATCAATGAATGAGTTATTTCACTCTGTTAGAGTTAATCGGCGTTTGACTTTAACGACTGCCGGGTATGAAGAATTAAAAAACACAGGTTTTGATATCATACAAAATGATTCATTAAAAATTGGTATTGTTAATTTATTTGAATCTACTTATTCTGAAACATTAACTGTTCTTGACAAAGTTGAACTTTATACTGATCGTTTTACAGAATTTATAGTTGCAAACTTCTTGGAAATAGAATACAATAAGTTGGCTCCAGTAGATTATAGTCTAATAATAAATAATCACTTTTACTACTCATCGTTATTACATATCATTTCTATAAGGACTTGGCGAATTGGATTAATAGAAAAGTCTTTAGAAGAAAACAATAAAATCCTTCATCTTATCAAAGAAGAATTGGGGCAAGAATAGAAAATGACCAAGGGGAATGCCTGATCAAATCCAAGCTCCCAGTGAAATTACATTTGAATAAGCAATTTGACTTCTCTATATGTTTTATCTATTTGGAAGGCAGAATTTATTTCAGACAATTCCTTTAACTTTTATCCATAAATAGGATCAGTTATTTATCAATAAAATGGCGAAGTTTAAACAAAAGTCGTTTATTTTTAAAAACAGGGAAGAATAGATTTGAGTTGATTTCAT
This sequence comes from Bacteroidota bacterium, assembly GCA_024642705.1. GTDB lineage: Bacteria > Bacteroidota > Bacteroidia > Chitinophagales > Saprospiraceae > Portibacter. Next base: position 24,818 of record JAHEAQ010000009.1, read on the forward strand.
TTCATTAATGTATTACTTCAAAATAAAATCCATAAAATTAGCAAGGATATCACAAGCATAGATGCAATAAAAATTTCCAAGCTTCGCTTGATTTTTATTAGTCAGTGCTACTGACGTGGACCGGCAACCATGCTGACCAAAAAAAAAGTGGTCCGAATTGGACCACTTTTTTTTTGCGTCATTAGGGTGGAAGACGGGATTCGAACCCGCGACCCTCGGTACCACAAACCGATGCTCTAACCAACTGAGCTACGACCACCATTTCAGCTTGCATTCAATGTAGAAAATTTGAATAATTAAAATGCATTTTCAGCCCAATTATTTACCCTTCTACTTGTAAAAGCGATGCAAAAATAATATATCTTCGATATTTAAGTAAATTTTTTCAATATTTGATGAAATTATTTTTCTTCATTATTTATGCTTTCAGATAATCGTCAATTAGTCAGTAGATTAACTTCCAACTCTTATTTTGCTTATGGCATTCTCCTAGTTTTTTTCCTTGTAAAATTAACGCACATCAATATTTCGTTCTTTTGGGATGAATCTTGGGTTTATGCGCCAGCACTTAGAACGATGGCAGAAAACGGTCCTTCCCTCCTACCCGACGCAATTCCTTTAGATTATTCACGTGGTCATCCATTATTATTTCATTTTCTCGGTGGACTTTGGATTAAAATTTTTGGATCAAGTTTTTCAAGTATGCATCTTTTTGCTTTATCAATAAGTGTTGCATACCTTTTTGTTTGTTATACGCTGTTTTCCAAATTATTCACAAAAAGCATTGGATTTTGGATATTGCTTTTATTGAGCATTCAAGCTATGTTTTTTGCTCAATCAAGTATGGTTCTTCCTGAAATGATGCTGGCTTTCTTCTCCTTTTGTGCAATATATTTTTACATAAATAAGCAAAATCTATTGTACATCCTAGCCGGAATTCTCACTATATTAACAAAAGAAACCGGAATTTTAGTTATTCTGTCTATTGTAACATTCGATTTTCTGCATAGGATTGTCCATAGAGTTTCATTTAAATTAATTTTCAAATCAGGTTTAATAGCTGCATTGCCACTATTTACTCTCATTGCACACATGATTTATTTAAAATATGTGTTCGGTTGGTACCTGTATCCTGAACATACTGGAATGGTAAAGACAGATTTATACGCCATACTTACAAGTTTCTCTCACGTGATTAACGATCAAATCTTTATCCAGAAGAGATTCTTAATTTCTGTTCCATTTGTTTTAATTTATTTTATTAACCTATTGAGATCCAAATCCACTTTTCAAATGGTTTTTGGGTTCACTACCTTGCTTTTATCAGGATATTTATTTAAGTTTCATGGAGACCAATTTGCTTTGAGTACTATTTTTGTTTTATTTTCTGCTCATTATTGCATTTCCAAATTTATTCACGGAAATGAAAAAGAAAAGAACTTGTTCTTATTTTATATTTTCATTTTGGCTTATGCAATTTTTTCTGCAGCCAACTTCTATACCGTCCGATATTTACTTTCGAGTCTTGTTTTTACATTAGTCATTCCCTTGTATTATCTTTTGACAGATGAAGATGTGAAAAAATTCATTCCATTTTATCTTTTGCTAACCTTCATAGTTTTTGTATTAGAATTGATAAATCCTCAAAAAATAAATGATGTAAACCTTAGTTATTTATCATATTGTCCGGCTCAATTAGAAGTAGTGAAATATTTTGAATCGAATAATCTTTATAAGGAACAAGTAAACACCATGTTTTTAATGTCTGTAGGCTTAAATGATAAATATGCAGGTTATCGGTCTACTGATGATACTTTTGAATTTGTAAATAAAGAGAATAACAAAGATGCTGACTATTTTATATTTTATAATGTTGAGGCTAATGACAATAGAGCAAAACTTCAAGAAGATCCTAACTCAACCTTAATTAAAAGAATTGAAAAGAATCATATTTGGTTTGAAATTTGGATTCAAAAACATTAATTTTTAATCAATTTAAAAGTCGATATTTTTGAATTGCTCACCATTTGGATGAAATAAATACCTTTATTGGATTCACCCAATTCTAGTTCGTAACTACTATTAAAACTCCCAGTTTTGATTATTTGACCATCTACCGAAAATAATTTAAAGGAATAATGTTCATTGGTATTAGATTGCAAATTAATCTTTTTTGTAAATGGATTAGGGTAAATGTTGAAATCAGAAATGCCAAATTGCTGAGCTGCGTTATCTACATCGATCACAATATTTACTGGAACCAAGTCGGAATAACATTCAATATCAAGCTCAATAATTTTCCAATCATAGAAAGAATAGTAATCAAGCAAATTACCTGTACTTGAGACAATTGAAACATTCCCATTTTGAGATTCAATTATGTATGGACTTTGAGAAAACTGGGATCTCTTAAGTCGTGGAGATGTAGTTCCAAAATTAGCAAAATTCTTACTTGCATCGGTGGTCATTAAATAATAATTAGAAGGCTGAAGAAGGAAATCTAATACAACGATAGAATCTTCAGGCCCAATAAAAACTTCCTTTTGCGCGACAACATTATCCCAATAATCTTTCACCAAAATCTTTCGAATACCGACAGAATCAGTAAAACATTTTATGCTGTGAATATTAATTTGGTGATCTTTTACTTGAAAAATGATGCCTCCATTAATTTGTGGAGGTGGAAAGGCGAATTCCAAAGGTACATTTTCAATATACAATGAATCTTCCAAATAAAATGAACTTTCTTTTTGAATGTAAAAAGTGGTATCATTGAAAACATTTGAAATAATGAATTCATTCCCTTCAAAAATTAGATTTTGTCCCATAGAATCAGAATACCAAAAAAGCGGTTCTCCTGAATTTAAAATTGCTTCTTCGCCAATTTCTAGGGTATCATTGGCAAATGTTGGTAATTCAAAATCGGCAATGTTCAACAACAAAATTTTAGATGAAATGCCACCACAATAATCCAATATATAGAAAATTGAATCCATAGCCATGGCATTTGTTTCATTGGATTTATCCCCATTGTACCATGTCAAATCATACGGTGAATCAACAAATAATTGAATATTGTCATTGGGACAATATTTAATCGCTTGGTCTACAACTTGAATCTCTGGTAATTTTAGTTCTTGGGAAGTTATAAACTTAACACTTGGAGCTTCAAAAAAGCATCCTTCAGACGTTTCATATTTTAACCTAAAAACTCCAGTATTTTCACTTGTTAATGTTTGTTCAGAAGTACCATCATTCCACAAAAAACTCGAAGATTCAGGAGCATTTAAGTTAATTTGCTCTCCTGAACATACCACAAAATCGTTTTCAGTCTCAATTGTTAATTGAGGAGCAATACAACCATTTTCATTAATCAAATAATGCTTATTAATCTCCAAGCCATTTATTAAAAACCTTTTGCCCATAGGCCAAGAAATAACCAAAGAATCAAAACTAGTTTCTGTGCCCAATCCAAATATGATACTCATGGAATTTGAAATTCCATAACTATCCCCTAGTTTATTTTCATAGGTCTGATTGCCCCATGAACCAAATAATTCGCATTTTGCTCCAACTGCATCATAATTAGACTCTAATCCAATTAATGAAAATTTGATGAAGTTATTCATATTGGTTTCGTTCATATGAATATCATCTTGAACATATTTATTTGGACTAATTAGATTTTCAGGGTAAGATGCATAAAGATCCCAGAAACCATCATTATTTAAATCACCACATGCAATACTTGAAGCAATTTTACCATTTAAAAATTCAACATCTTTTACAAATTCAAAATCACCTTTATTCCAAAACATTTTAGATTCAATACCTGCAATACAAATATCTTTTAATCCATTGTTATCGAAATCTCTAACAATCAATTGAAGACTTTCAAAAGTTTCATTAAAGTCTGTATTCAGATCTCTCCGCTCATATATTTGATTGCCTAGATTTTCGAAGATATAATTACTGTTGGTGTGATTCAACATAATAATATCTTTATCCCCATCATTGTCTAAATCTTCAAAACTTGTAACCCAGGTTTGTTCGCCAATATCAAGGTGGAAATCACTTGCCTTTTCAGCAAAATTACCTGAACCATCATTTACAAATAGTTGATTGACTCTTCGCGGATCATCAAGTTCAGTGACTCCTAATCTGCATTTAGAAATGTACAAATCTAAATCACCGTCGTCATCGAAATCTGTAAAAATAGAACCATAATTTCCAGAACCGTCACTCGGAATAGTTGTAGAGAAATCAATAAAGTCAGGCAAGTAGATCAAACCATTTCCCTGATTATTTCTAAGATATTTTGGACTTGCTTCGTCATCGCAAACCAACACATCCAAATAACCATCTTTGTCAATGTCACCATATGAAACATTCTGCGTATAAAAATTAGCAGTTGTCTCTGAAACTTTCAAATAAGAATCTGTGCCTTGAAATTTTTTAAATATTTTCAATTTATCATAAAACCCTCCACTAACAATTTCTCTTTCACCATCATTATTTAAATCGGCAATATTTAAAGCAAGTTGACCTTGAATGGAAACTTGTCCGTTATCAAAGGAACTAAATAGAATCGTATTTTGGTGTTGCAGAAATATTTTCAAACCTCTTGCTTTATCCAAAACTACAATGTCATCCAAAAAATCATTGTTTAAATCTGCGATGGCAATTGGCAAGTTAGAATGAATTTCCTTTTCACCAAAAGCACCATTATCGATCTTAAAATTCACTTGCCCGTTTAGGGTAAATGACAGGAATAATAAAACTAAATAATTATATTTCAGCATGTAATATATTTCATATAATAAAGATATCATTTTGATATGATATTACTATCTTCGATAATTATTTTCCTTATTAAAATCAAAAATTATCTTAAATCAAGTCTTTTTATATTTGAAATTTCTTTTTTCCGCAACAAATGCACACGGAATACATTCCCCGTTTGTTTTTCAATTTTATAATAAAATTATCAAGGATGAATCAAGGGAAGATATCTTCCACGAAATAGAAACAATAAGAAAAGAAGCCAAAAGGAACGACAAAATAATTGATATCATTGATTTTGGTCAAGGTTCAAAAGCAGTTGATAAAAACCAAAGAACTATTTCTTCTATTGCAAAGTCTTCCATTTCCTTTCCATATCAATGTAGGGTAATGCACAGAGTGGTAAAAATTTTTAACCCTGAATATATTTTAGAACTGGGAACCTCATTGGGAATATCAACAAGCTATATTGCAACTGGTAATTCAAAAAGTAAAGTTTGGACTTTAGAAGGTGATCATAAAATACTTGAAATTGCAGAAAAACATTTCGATAAACTAAAAATCAAAAACATCAGAACCATTAAAGGCCCATTTATTGACACCTTATCGATCACACTTCATGAAATGAAAAAAGTTGATTTAGTTTTTATGGATGGACACCATCAGAAGCAAGCTACCATTGATTATTTTGAAACTATATTACCTTATTGCAACAATGAAAGTATAATAATAATAGATGATATTTATTGGTCAAAAGAAATGCAGGAAGCATGGAAAACCATAAAAAACATGCCTGAAGTAAGTCTGACCATTAATTTGTTTTTTTGTGGCATTGTTTTTTTTAGGAAAGAAAATAAAGCAAAAGAACATTTTAACATAAGACCAAAAAAGTTATTTTTCTATGCTTAAGTCTTCTATTCAAAATTAAATCTTATATTTCAAAATAAACTTAGAAGCTCATTTCGGGAATTTCTCCTTCCACAATTAAATTCCCTTCTGTTGCATTGACAATTTCTTCGACTGAAACTCCCGGTGCTCTTTCTATTAACTTAAACCCATGCTCAGTAACATCTAAGACAGCCAGATTAGAAACAATTTTTTTCACGCAAGCTACCCCAGTTAATGGTAGAGAACAAGACTTTAACAATTTAGATTCCCCTTCTCTATTGGTATGCATCATTGCAACTATAATATTGTCTGCTGAAGCTACTAAATCCATAGCTCCTCCCATGCCTTTAACCATTTTGCCCGGAATTTTCCAATTCGCAATATCGCCATTTTGAGACACTTCCATTGCTCCTAAAACAGTCAATTGCACATGCTTTCCGCGTATCATTGCAAAACTTGTAGCAGAATCAAAAACAGAAGCACCTGGCAATAAAGTTACAGTTTGTTTACCGGCATTGATCATGTCAGCATCTTCATCACCTTCATAAGGAAATGGGCCCATTCCAAGAATTCCATTTTCTGATTGAAATTCAACTTCTACACCTTTTGGTACATAATTTGCCACTAAAGTTGGAATTCCAATCCCCAAATTAACATACCACCCGTTTCTGAGTTCCTGAGCAATTCTCTGAGCTATTTGATTTTTGTTAAGCATTATTTCTATTATCTTTTACGGAAAGTTCTTTGTTCGATTCTTTTTTCATAGTTGATACCCTGAAAAATTCTTTGAACGAAAATCCCAGGTGTATGGACAAAATAAGGATCAAGTTCTCCAGGTTCTACCAATTCTTCCACCTCTGCAATTGTTATTTTTCCTGCCATTGCCATAACAGGATTAAAATTCCTGGCCGTACCTTTATAAATTAGATTTCCAAATTTATCTCCTTTCCAGGCTTTTACTAAAGCAAAATCAGCAAAAAGTGCAGATTCTAGAATATGTGGTTTATTATTAAAATACCTCACTTCTTTGCCTTCAGCCACTTCAGTTCCAAATCCAGCTGGTGTAAAAAAAGCAGGAATTCCAGAACCTCCAGCTCTACATCTTTCAGCCAATGAGCCTTGGGGAATCAAATCAACTTCCAATTCGCCAGACAACATTTGCCTCTCGAACTCTTCATTTTCACCAACATAGGATGAAATCATTTTTTTGATTTGTTTTTTTTGCAACAACAATCCCAATCCAAAATTGTCAACACCTGCGTTATTGGAAATACAGGTCAAATTGTTAACACCTTTTTCAACCAATTCAGCAATACAATTTTCAGGAATGCCACAAAGCCCAAAACCACCAAGCATTAATGTCATTCCACTTTTTATATCAAAAATTGCCTCTTTAGCATTTTTATAAACTTTGTTCATTTGTTAAAATTTCAATGAATTTTTAAGCTAGTTCAATTCGAAATATTCCTTATTCAATTTGGTTCTATCTATGATATATGAAACAAGGTTTTTGCATTTTATATGCTATAAAATAGAATATCAGCAAAGTTCTTTGCTCATTTTAAAAGTAATTCTTAATCCTTAATTGATCTCAACAATTAATTGTTTTTCAAAATAAATCAACTAAGTGTTAATGAATAATGTTCGTTTAAAGATACAAAGATTCGAGAAAATAGAATGCATTTATTAAGGAGAATAGCACAATTAACACCTAATATATTATTCAAAAATAAATAAAAAGTAATAATATTTACTCTGTAGAAATCGTCTTAAATGAAACGATCCTTACCATTGTTCCCCACATGTGCATAGAAAAACCATTTGATTTCACTGCTTTACATTCCACTTTGTGATTGTCAAATTTAAGTTGCTCTGGCATAATTTCGGGCAACCATTCATTTCCCTTGTCATCGATGATTCCCCAAAAGCCTGTACCAATATTGAAATACTTAGCTTTTCCTGCGATTTTGAAGCTCATATTCTTACTCGATTTTGTTTCAACATTTTCTCTATTGTAAGGTTTAGATTGCTGATTATTGATGACTGATTATTGATGATGTCTTTTAAATTTTCTACTTCATCAGCAAAACCATTTCTCATGTTTGATGGTGACGGCATGAAAGGACTTATTTTAATTTTTACAAACCAAATTTCAAGCACTTCATTTATATTAATTTCTTTATTATCATAAAATGAGTTGTCAGAAATTAAAGTGAGCGAGCCTTTCTCTCTAATATTATTTTGTACCCTTTTCACTAAAACATCATTTTGCGTGACAATTACGTACACAAAACTATTTTTAATTGCATGAACCCAATGATCTTTTTCAATATGTGAACAGACAATTTTATCCCCTTCGAATAGTGATGGTTCCATACTATCTCCAGACACTGAAAACGATCTATATGTTCCATGATTGGTATCAAAATCAGGTAAGCTATAAACTTGTAAATCATTAAAAAATACAGGATCAGACAACTGCCCACCATATCCAGCTTGAGCAGGAACTGGGACATGTACAATTTTTTCTTTTTTATTATAATCTGTTACTACAGTAAGCACATATTCATCATTCGTATTTGCTTGCTCGTTAAACATATTTCCTTCTCCAGTAAAAAGGAATTTTGAACTTACATTGAATACTTCAATTGATTTTCTAATCAATTCAATTGTCACATCTCGGCGGCCTTTCACTATTTCGCTTAAACTTTGCGGCAAATAATCTAGCGCCATTGCAAATTGCCTGCTTGACCTAACAAGATTATTTGCTAACAATTTATCATGGCACATAATAAATCTCTGAGTAACAACGCTATTCATATAACAGTAATGTATTATTTATTGATTCCGTAAAAATAGAAAAAATAAATATATTAATTAATTTTAATATGTTTTATTTCACCAAAAAAGTGATACTTTTATATATTAAACATTAATCTAATATAATAGTTCCTGTTATTAAGTATTTTATGTAATTATTCCTAATTTTCCTTTTCAATAATTCCTGTGAATTGTCCAAAATAATGAATGAAATTTTGGAATTGATTGGCTAATTCGGCGTTTTGAGTTGCTTTGTAATAAGAATCTGCTAGTCCTCTAAGTGTCTGAAACATAAAACGATCCATTTCATTGACTTGCATGTTTTTCGTCCAAAGATCTAATTTAATGGTATCTAATTTTTCTTCATCAAACAATGCCAAAAGCATACCTTTGCATGCTGTAGGTTCATTGCCAGCATCTTCAGATTTCCAAAGAATTTGTATGGGAACATTTGTTTTGTCCAGCCCTACTGTAATAGTAATATCTGAATGTTTGTGAACTTCTTCCATTTCAGTATTTGTTTTTTTCTCAAAAATTTTATTAAACGATATTAAATGTCACTATTGCTCGATTAAGTTCTAGACTCAAAGAGCTATATATTATTTTTTTAATTCTTTTTACAAACAGCTAACCTCTCTGAAGTTTTTAAATCCAGTAAGTAGAATATTTTTCCAGTATAGTATGTCAAAAAAATTACCCTTAGCAGTGCTTTTCCTTTAAAATCTTCTTTTCTATATGGCATAAAAGATATTTAATTGCTTTATGGGACATCATTGATGATTTATATTGGTTGTAGTTTCCAATTTCTTTTTTTCAACAATTTCAACAATCCAAAACTTCCGCATAAATGGCCCGCTCCAACTGCAAAAAATATAGCCTCATTATTTGCCAGCATATCAAATTTTTCAGCCATAATAAAATTCCTCCGTTTAAGCAGTAAATTTTTGTATTTGCCCAATGATTTTTTGCCGTTTTTATACAAAAGATCAATTTTTTCTTCTTGGTAGAATTGAGCCATTTTTAAAATATTCTTTCTATATTTTTTAGGATTTTTAGAAATTTCTTTTAGCATTTTTATTTGATCCTTTAATAAAATCTTTTTCAAAATTACCTGCTGAGATTCATATGACTCGACACCGAGCAAAGTTTTATTGCGAGATTTCGCTATTTTCCAAAGATGCAGATCAAGTGGCAAATGATAATCTCGGGATAAAATAGCTTCAGCAATTATATTAATAATTAATAATGGCAAGTAATATTCAAATTGAGCAAGATCGATTCCGAATGACTTTTCAAACAATTTTTGCATCTTTAAAAACTTCTTTTCGCCTAGGAGTTCACTTAAAGATTGCCCATTCGCTATTAATAAATCGCTTGGCTGTTGTACAAATTGAACTTTGTCCAAATGATATTCAGCAGCAAATGCATCGACTTCATTTATCAGCATTTCAATTTGCCCAATCCTTGAAAAAACTTGCTTGTCTTTTACATGCATGGTACCAAATATGTACGAATCCGGTTTTCCCTTTTTAGAAATTTTCCACAATAAGGATTGTTTCATGTAAGTATTTTAAACATAAAGAAAAAGAGGCCCTTGTCTAAAGTGCCTCTTTTCAAAAAGTTAATTTTTTTATTTATTCGTAATCAAAAGGTAAAACCTTATCTTTTTTAACTTTAGACAAAGTCATCAAAGTTTTAATTCTTTCTATTTCTTCGATTTGCGAAAGTGTTTTAAATAGCAACTTTTCATAAGTTGGAAGATCCTTGCAAACTATTTTCATCAAAAAATCAGCGTCACCTGTGATGATATAACATTCTGTAACTTCATCAATGTTTCTGATTTTTTCTAGAAAATTTTCTAAAGCATTAGGTTTCTGCCATGCCAAGTTTACCAATGCAAAAGTTCTGACATTTAGTCCAATTGCCACTGCATCAACTTTTGCATGATAAGATTTAATAATTCCTGAAGTTTCAAGCTTTTTAACCCTTTCAAGAGTTGGAGCTGGAGACAAACCTATTTTTTTAGACAAATCAAGATTGGTAATTTTACTATTTTCTTGAAGTAATTTTAAAATCTGAAGATCTATTTTATCTAATTTAGTATCGGACATAGTTAAAAAATTTTAATGATAATTTTTTCATGAATTCAAACGTATTAAGACAAAGAAAGATGTCAAATCATTTGATTATTTTAAAAAAAAATAATTTAAAACAAAAAACAATATTCCTTTAGATTGCAAAATAGCAAATAATATTCTATTTATCTATAAGTGCTAATCTAAAAATAAACTCAAAATTTTGTAACCCCAAATTATGGGAAAATTCCCATGTTGGTATAATCACTTGCTATTTTATCCAAAGCCGTAATAAATGCAGCTACTCTATAATCTTTTATTTTCTTTCTTTTCGTTTTTACGTCTTTGATTTGATAAAAAGAAGAAATCATTGTTTCTTCTAGACCCGATCTAACTAAATCTATTTCATCAGCTCCTCTTGCAATTAGATTCCTTTCTTTTTCTCCAATTACTTTACCTGTAGTCTTTGCAACTAAATCAACCAAACTTGAATAGGTATTTTGATTAAATCTTTTCTCCATTCTGCCAAATCTCATATGCGAAAGATTTTTTAACCATTCAAAATAAGAAACCGTTACACCACCTGCATTCAAATACATATCTGGCAAAATCACCACACCCATTTCTAATAAAATTTCTTCAGCTTTCGAAGTAACTGGTCCATTTGCAGCTTCAGCAATAATTTTCGCTTTTATGGAATGTGCATTTCCTTGATGAATTTGACTTTCTAGGGCTGCAGGAACTAAAATGTCACAATCCAGCGAAACCCAATCCTCTCTATTTGCCAAAGCAGTGGTTCCAGGAAAATTCATAATGCTTCCAGTGTCTCTTCTGAACCTCATTAGTTTCACAATATCAATTCCATCTTTATTGTAAATTGTACCTTCCATTTCTGAAACTCCAACTATGATAGCTCCGCCTTCTTCTTGTGAAATGGTACCAGTATATGATCCAACATTTCCCAACCCTTGAATTACTAATCTTTTCCCACTGATGCCCGGAGATAAACCTAATTCACTCATCTCATCTTTTTGAAGTAATAATTCTCTCAAACCGTAATACACTCCTCTTCCCGTAGCTTCGGTTCTCCCTCTTATTCCACCCTGAGTTATTGGTTTTCCTGTAACACATGCTAGGCCATCAATATCTCCTACTTTAAAAGTATTATAAGTATCGAGAATCCATGCCATTTCTCTTGGTCCTGTCCCATAATCAGGAGCCGGCACATCAAGACCCGGTCCAATAAAATTTTTTCTAATAAGTTCTGTAGTGTATCTTCTGGTAATTTTCTCTAACTGATCTGGAGTGTAATTCCTAGGGCTGATTTTGACTCCGCCTTTAGCACCTCCAAAGGGTACATCTACGAGGGCACATTTGAATGTCATTAAAGTTGCAAGTGCCATTACTTCTTCTTGACCTACTAAATGTGAGAATCGAATTCCACCTTTGGTAGGATTTCTGTGTTGTGAGTGCTGAACTCTATAAGCTTCAATAACTTCATAAGTGTTGCCGATTTTCACAGGAAATCTCATTTGATATATCGAATTACACTCTCTAATCTGAGCCAGCATACCTTTCGGAAGATCTGTCAATGCTGCAGCCTTATCAAAACTACTTAATACACTTTCATAAAATGTAACATGCGCGTTCTCTTTCATTTAATTTAATTTGATTTAAAATTTAGCTTTGATTCATAAGTGTGGCTTTGAATTAAAGCGGTTTTATTTATTTAATTATTAATCACCAATTTGATTTTCTAGTTTTTTTATTCTTCGCTCCAAATTCCACATAAAAAGAATTAATCCTATAAATATAGCAACCACTACTGCCACTACAACATATATTTTACCTATACTTTGAAAAAAATCTGCGTCAGCATTTTGGGCACTTGAGTCTAGGGAAAGAAACATTAAAATGCAGATCAAAAATGCAATTCTATAATTCCAAGTAAACACTAATTTTCTAAGACTTTTTATTTTCATGATTCTGATAATTTCTGTTTAATTTTTTTATATCTAATAATTAGGTTTGACATCCAAAAACCCATTAAAGTAAAAGCTATAATTGCAGGGTAAAAAACCAATCGCAAAGTATTGTCCAAATCTTCTCCTCCAAAACCAGGATTACCACCATTCCCAGGATGGAGACTATCCGTCAGTCTAGGGATCACAAAAATTAAAGGAATAATTATAAAAAAGGCAAAAATATTGTATGCTGACGAAATAATCGCTTTACGATCTTCATCCTGAATACTTGACCTAAGAATTAAATAAGCAGCATAAATCATCATTGAAACTGCAGCCATATTTAATTTCACATCTGTTGTCCAATATGTACCCCATGTGTTTTTTGCCCATATAGAACCAGTAATCAAACCTAGCACTCCAAAAAGTGTCCCAACTTCAACCAAACTACTACCAATAGTATCAAAATCCTGGTTTTTGTTTCTTAAGAACTTAATACTATAAATTACAGAAACTAAATAAAGAATGAACATAGAGAACCAAAGACTGACATGAAAGTAAGTATTGCGTAATGTTTCGTATAGAATGTTTCTAAAAGGTATCGCAAAGCCCTCGTAATGGTTGAGATGTTTAAAATTTCCTTTACTCCAAAGATCTTTTCCTTTCGAAACATTTATTGAATCTTGCTTAATGATAATGCTTGCAGGAAGCACAAAACTACCAATCTTTGGCGCATCGATAACTAAGGAATAGTCAACAATTTTATCATCAGAAGTTAAATAGGTAGGAATTTCAAAATCAATATCTATAGTTTGAGCATTAAGAACTGCGATTTTAGAGGCTGCTATGGCAAAACTAGTATCATTTAGTAACCAAGCTCTAAAGTCTGCACTCTTTAATTCTTCCAATTTTGCATTGTAAGTTTTAACTTTCAATGTGATTTGAGACCCTGCATTCAAACTTTGAGGAGAAACTGAAATAATACCAGGTTTTAAAGGCATTAAAAAACCGAGAATTAAAACATAAAGCATTAAAATTATAGCTAAAAACTTCCACCAATTCTTCTTCATACTATTTCTTTATGTACGCCATATTTGAGGGAACAAAATTAACGAAACCCCAACTAATATTATAATTATTGCTAATAACATTAATATATCATTTACAAATGTCGTGCTTCCTAAAATATTCAAACCCATAGCCGTTATCCTTAAATTGAATAAAATAATGGGCAATATTAACGGAATCGAAAGTACAGACATTAAAGTTGCACTATTTCCTCCTTTAGATGCAATTGCCGAAACAAGCGTAAATACTACACTTACTCCCAGAGCTCCTAAAATAATTCCAACGATAAAAATTGCAAAATGATCTATAGGATTATTGATAAAAATAATAAAAGACCCAAAAATCAATAAACCCATTATGATGAGACTAATAAAATTGTAAATGAATTTTGCAATTATTATTTCTACAGGACTAGCAAGATAATAATAGTATAATTCTCTAGAAGAAATTTCCTGGTTGAAACTTTTCATCATTGCATTAACTGCAGTAAAAATAAACAGAATCCAAAATATTGCATTCCAAAGCATTGGACTAACTGTTTGCAAAATTTTTGATATAATAAAAACGGTGCTGATAACGTATAAAAGTATGCTGGCAAGAATATATCGTTGTCTAATTTCAATATTGAAATCTTTTACAATTAAATGCCAAACATTGTTAATTTGATTCAATTATATTGTTTTGTGACTGCAAATTTAACAGACATTGACCATAATCACTTTGTTTTTTTAGTTTTTTTCAAAATTCACAAATAAAATAATTATGACATTAATAATTTAATTTTAACTTTGTCATATTAAGATTATTTTTAATATATAAAATATTGATAAAACATGAAATTATTTGCTTATTTCATATTATTTAATTTATTTTCAATAATAAATGTAAATGGTGCAGAACCATATTATCACAAAGTAACTGCACTTCGAGGAGACGGTGTTTATTCTCTTTTAAGAAGATATGAATTGGCAGATGAATACTGTAATGTTTTAAAATTTTATCAATTGAACAACCTCCAAAAGGAAGAAAAACTTTTTGAGGGCAAAAAGTATTTTCTCCCAATTTTGATTTACCATTACAATGGATCAAGCATTCGTTCAACTATAGGTTCTGAAGATTGGGATAAGGCTGTTAAGATTCAGGAGTATAATGAAAAACTTGTTAAAAATAATTTAAGAACGTCTTCTTATCAATCAAGTAAATTATTATGGGTCCCTTTTTCATCTATTTATTGTGGAAAATCCACTACCAAAGATGAAACAACTCCAAAGACTATTGATGCTGACGTTATCAAGAAAGAAGAAGAAGAAAATAAGATAACAAACAATGAAACAGTACTCGTTCAAGAAAACTATCCTTCCACTGATAAAATAATGAAAACATTCACTTTGTTTGGGAAAGAGTTTGAAAACTATCAAGAAATTGATCAATCGCTTAAAAACAAGGTTTTTTATCTTGTGAGTGGACATGGAGGTCCTGATCCAGGTGCAATGTGTACAACTTGCCCACATAATTTGTGTGAAGATGAATACGCATATGATGTAATATTAAGATTAGCTAGGAATTTGAAACAACATGGTGCAGTGGTTGAGGTTATCATACAAGATGATAATGATGGAATTCGAACAGATAAATATTTGCCTTGCGATTCAGATGAAAAATGCAATGGTAAGTCTTTACCATTTAAGCAAAAAAAGAGACTTCAACAAAGAGCAGATTACATAAACGAGCTACATGTTCAATACAAGAATAAAGGTTATAAAGACCATACGGTTGTTGCTATCCACGTCGATGCTGCTGGTGAAGGAGATCGAAAAGATGTTTTTTTCTATCATCATGCAAATAGTAAAACTGGTGAAAGATTGGCAAATAATATACAAACTACATTTGAAGAAAAATACGATACTTTTCAAAAAGGTAGAGGTTATAAAGGAACAGTAAAAGCAAGAGGACTATATATGATCAATCATACTAATCCCCCTATTGTTTATATTGAATTAGCTAATATTCACAATCCAAAAGATCAACAAAGAATTATGATTGATACCAATAGGCAGGCATTAGCAAATTGGATTTTTCAGGGACTTCTTAGATAATATTGAATTACGAGGAAATATTTTCTAATAATAGATTACAACCTCTGATTTCAGAATTTTCGATTCGTCCTTGTATCTTAAAATGGCCACAACCATCAGAAATTCCAAGATCTTGCGTTTCTATAAAGCTACAAGTATCAAAATTTGATAAATCTACTACTTTTACAATGCCAGTTTTAAAAGGCTTTTCCCATGCTTTTGGATCACTTAATTGACCAATTAGAACTCTTTTAGTAGATGCACTTTTATACCATTCTCCGTCTATTGTATAGGATTGGGATAATAATTCAGTCATTCCATATTCTGAATTGATATTTTTTATTTTCCATGATTTTTTAAATTTTTCAATAATTTCCTCTTTGGACATTTCCATACTTGAGGTCTTCATTCCTCCTGTTTCTATAACTATTAAGTCTGGAAAGTCAATTTCAAATTTGCATAAATCCAACAAAGCAAAACTAACACCAATTAAAATGGTGGGAATATTTAATTTTTTATTCTTTTGTAAAACTTGAATCATAGCTTCTTCCCGATTCAAATAATATCCTGACTCTTGATATTTACTCCTTTTTATCAATTCGTTAACCATACAAATAAGAGAAGAATCTGATCTTTCAATGTAGCCCGGCAGTATTCCAATAAAACAATAAACACTAGGGTCTTCAAAAAATTCCTTAAATCCGCTTATGGCATTATCAAGATAATATTGAATTGATTTAATATAATGTTTGCTTTTCAGAGAAGATGTAGTCCCACTGCTCACAAAATAATTTTCGTGAATCCAATTCCCAGTTGTGATTCTTTTATTTTTGAAAAATTCTATTGGCAGAAAAGGTATATCAGATATAGAATTGATTTTACTTATTTTTTTATCCATAATATCAATATATGTCCGATAAAATGAATTGTAAGTATACTGAAATTTGAAAATATTTAATGCGCTTGCTTCAAACTCATCTATGTATGATTTTGACTCCATCATTTTTGTTATATTTTCTCTTTCGTGGATGTAATCTGTCATTAATTTTTCGTTATAATATTTACAGTGTAAGATAAAAGCTTAATTTTAATGAAATTTTGCATTGAATAACCGAAATTATCAATGATAACTAATATTTTAAAACTGAATATATTATTTTTAATAATATTATCATTTTGTGGATGCATTACTTCTCCTGATTACCCAATTGAACCTGTTATTGAATATGCTGGGGTAAGTAAAACCTTTATGACTCAGAATAATTTAAATACAGATTCCCTCTATCTTTATTTAACATTTACTGATGGAGATGGAGATTTAGGTCACCAACCGGAAGATACTACCAGAAATATTTTTATCATAGATTCCAGAACTGGAAATATTCAAGACAAATTTAAAAGTCCATTCATACCTGAAGAAGGAGTAGGAAATGGAATTTCAGGTGATATTCAACTCCTTCTGTACACCACATGCTGTCTATTTCCCGAAAATATCCCCCCATGCAGTGCACCTACTAAATATCCAACGGATACTATTGTATATCAAATTTACTTAAAAGATAGAGCTGGGAATATTAGTAATACGATACAGACTGAACCTATAGTAATTTTGTGTAGCAAATAATTCTATTTTTTTCAAAATTCAATCTTTTGTTGAGTATAGCATTCTTAGAAAGAGATTGACGGTTTTTATTTTTTTCTACAAAGGTTTTTAAAAGATTACATTTTGTGCTCAACTTTTTTAGCTTTGATAAAAATTAATAGTTAAAGCTCCTTTTTATGAAAAAAGTCATGCAATTTTTATTTTCATTCATTTTATTGATTCTTTCGATTTCTATTTTAAAATCTCAAGGGTTTCAACCCCCTGCTAGTACTCCTGCAGATAGAATAGAAGCATTCAATAAGAGAGAAGCGTTAAAATCCAATAGCTTAATTAATAATATTCCATTCAAAAATGTTGGTCCGACAATTATAAGTGGTCGAGTAGTTGATGTTGCTGTAAACCCAAAAGATCCAACAATTTTTTACGTTGCTTATGCCTCAGGCGGACTTTGGAAAACAACAAATAATGGAACCAGTTTTAATCCAATTTTTGACAATGAAGCCGTTATGACAATTGGAGATTTTGATGTACACTGGGAAAGTGGAACCATCTATGTCGGCACTGGTGAGGTAAATTCCAGTAGGTCTTCCTATGCAGGCCTAGGCGTATTTGTATCAAAAAACGATGGAGCTACTTGGGAAAATATAGGATTAAATGATTCACACCATATAGGCAAAGTAATTGTTTCAGAAGACAATCCTAATGAAGTTATAGTAGGTGTTTTAGGACATTTATATTCAGACAACAATGAAAGAGGTATTTACAAAACTACAGATGGAGGAAAAAATTGGAAGCGTACTTTGTTTATAAATAATAAAACAGGAGTTGTAGATATTAGAAGAAACCCAACTGACAAGAATATACTTTATGCTTCAAGTTGGGAAAGAGAAAGAAAAGCTTGGGACTTTAAAGAATCGGGTAAAAATTCTGCCATTTATAAAAGTGCAGATAACGGGAATAGTTGGCAACTTCTTTCCAATGAAAAAAGTGGTTTCCCTACTGGGGAAGGAGTCGGTAGAATAGGGTTAGCCGTATATAGCAAAAATGGAGTCGAGAAGATATATGCATTGCTCGATAATTACAATCGCAGGCCAATGGAACCTAAAAAAGAGAAAACTTTGACAAAAGATGATCTTAGGACTATGACGAAAGAAGCATTTATGGAGCTAACTGATGATGAACTTTCAGATTTTCTAACTTCTAATCGATTTGATAGGAAATATTCCGCAAAAAAAATCAAAGGTATGGTGAAATCAAATGAGATTATGCCAATAACATTAGTTGAATACCTGGAAGATGCGAATTCTTTGTTATTTGATTCTCAGGTCATTGGTGCAGAAGTCTATCTAAGTGAAGATGGAGGTAGATCTTGGAAGAAAACTCACGATTCATATATTGAGAATTTATACAGTAGCTACGGTTATTATTTTGGTGTAATTGATGTTTCACCAATAGATCCTGATAAAATATATATTGCTGGTGTTCCTATTTTAAGGTCCGATGATGGAGGTAAAAATTGGGTAAATATTAATGGCGAAAACGTTCATTCTGATCACCACTCTATCTGGATTGATCCAAATAGACCTGGGCACTTAATTAATGGAAATGACGGAGGAATTAACATATCCTATGATGATGGTGAAAATTGGATCAAGTGTAATTCTCCAGCTGTTGGGCAGTTTTATTATGTTAATGTTGACCAGCAAACACCGTATAATATATATGGTGGAGCGCAAGATAATGGCGTTTGGTTTGGACCTAGTAATTATGAAGCGAGCTCGAGATGGCATGGAACTGGACAATATCCTTATCGCAGTTTAGTTGGTGGCGACGGAATGCAAGTCCAAATTGACTCCAGAGATAATAATATTGTATACGGAGGATTACAATTTGGTGCCTATTTCCGCATTAATAGAGCGAATGAAGATCGAAAATTTATCACACCTCAACACGAACTGGGTGAAAGACCATACAGGTGGAATTGGTTAACCCCAATACTTTTATCTAAACATAATCAAGATGTATTGTACATGGGATCAAACTTTTTGCAAAGATCAATGGACAAGGGTGATAATTTTACTATTATTTCTGGTGACTTAACAAATGGTGGCAAAAAAGGAGATGTATCATTCGGTACTTTAAGTTCCATTGATGAATCACCATTTCGTTTTGGTCTGCTGTATACAGGATCCGATGATGGTGTTATTCAAATTTCAAAAGATGGAGGTTATTCATGGAATATAATTTCCAACAAATTGCCACAAGATATGTGGGTGAGTAGAGTTCAAGCATCGGTTCACAATGAAGCTAGTGTTTTTGTTAGTTTGAATGGATACAGGTGGGACGACTTTACACCATATTTATATGTTTCAGACAATTATGGTGAAACATGGAAAAGGTTGGGTAAAGATTTACCGCATGAAGCTATCAATGTCGTAAAAGAAGATCCAGTTGATGAAAATATTCTTTATGTGGGAACAGATCATGGCCTTTACGTTTCATTTGATCGGGGAGAAAATTTCACAATAATGTCAAACAACCTTCCTGCGGTGGCTATACATGATCTTGTAATTCAACCAGAAGCTCAAGAAATTATATTAGGAACACATGGCCGTTCTTTTTATAAAGCAAGTGTTAAAGAATTACAACAATTAAATAAAATAAAAAATAAGCAAATCCATCTTTTTGCTCTGGAATCGGTTAGAAGTTCTCCTCGATGGGGCAGAAACCGTTCATCTTTCAATAATAATCCTGGACCTAATTACGAATTTTCAATATTTTCTAACGAATCAAGTACTGTTAAAATTAGTGTAAATAACGCTGAGGATGAGTTGCTTACTTCATTTGACATAAAAGTTGATAAAGGAATTACTTTTCACAATTATGATTTGACTGTGGATGAAATAAATGTTAGTAAGATGTCAAAGGACTCCAAAAAAAGTCCAGAAGCAGCTGAAAATGGCAAATTTTATCTAATTCCTGGGAAATATAAAATTACTGCAAGCTATAAAGAATCAAAAGAAGAACAGACTTTAGAAATTAAATAGGAAAAATATTTGTCAACAAGATTCAAACATTTATTTTTTGATTTAGATAATACAATTCTAGATTTTGACCATGCAAGCCATGAGTCTTTTGCCTCACTTTTGAATGAGAAGAAATACAATCATCCAGATGCTTACCAAGTATTTAAGATTGTAAACTCTGGAGTCTGGAAGGAATTTGAAAATGGAAAAATTACTGCAATCGAATTGCGATCAAAAAGATTTGATTTATTTTTAGAACAAATGGATTGGAAAGGAAAAGGAGCAGAATGGAACAAGCTTTATTTGGAAAATCTTATAGTTCATACGAAGTTTGTCCCTGGTGCCCAGACGCTTTTGAAAAATCTTTCCATAAATTATAAAATTCATATCGTCACTAATGGGCTTCGAGAAGTTCAAAGACCGCGAATAACAACAGCTGAATTAGATGGACTAATTTCTTCAATTACAGTTTCAGATGAAATTGGAAGTGCTAAACCACAGATAGAATTTTTCAATGTAGCTTCCAATAATGCTGGAAATCCAGATAAATCTGAAATATTAATGATTGGAGATAATTATTCAAGCGATATAATTGGCGCCCACAATTATGGAGTTCAATCTTGTTGGTTCAATTTTAAAAATGAAAAAATTGATAATGGTGTTCATAATTTTGCAATTAGTCAAATAGTTGATTTGAACCAAATCATATGAATATAATTTTCAAAAAATTAGATTTCTATTAGTTACGCTTTTTAGAAATCCAATTTGGAAATTCAAATTAAAATTCATTTTGGAATGAAACTTTTGTACCGTAGATAAAGGATTTAGATTGACTGTTCATAATCATATCGAAAGCATTTATTATTAATTTTCTTCCATAATTACTCTGTTGATGTAACTAGAGATTTAACTTTCTCTGCACCAATACTTCTTCAGTATAAATATTTTTCTGATTAAAAACTTCAATTAAATCAAAACTTGGGTTTTGGTAAACGACATGATTGATTAAATTCAATATTTTGAATTTATAATTTGAACTTAATTATTAAATTGTCAATTTGTTGGCAGACCTTCATTTGTCTCAATTCGATGAAACATTGGCTCTTTAAATAAGTATATATTATTCTAAAATTTGATCCAATTTGAGTAACATTTCTCTAATCTTATTATATGCAATTTCTTGAACAGCTTTGTCCTCTTCAATGGCTAAAGAAGCAATAACCGCTGAACTTTGACCTAAAACCATAAAAACTGGTTCCATACGAATCGATCCAAATGCAATATGTGTAGCACTAAGGCAAATAGGAACTACCAAATTAGAACATTCTTCTATTTTTGGCACGATTGAACGATAACTTATTGGGAAAGGAGCTTTTACCCGTGCTTCAACATTTCCTTCATTTGACACAAATCCATTTGAATTCACATAGCGTTTTATATGGTGGGAATCCATACCGTAAGCTGCCATTCCAACTGGATCCTGCACTATTTCAATTCCTTCGCAGTTTTTTTGAGTCATTACATAATTGCTGATCATTCGCCGGGCTTCTCTTATGTAAAGTTGTTGTTGCCATCCATCTTCTCTTTCATATTCGTCTTTACATGTCCCCCATTGAGAAACCTTATCCCTTACTATTTTTGGAATTCTATGATGGTAGCCTAATGTCCACATCAATCCTTGTTGGTATTGTCGATGTCGAATTAAAATATTTTCGCGTTCTTCATAGGATGCTTCAGGGTATTCCCAATTTTGTCCTATAAAATCAGTCGAAAACCCTTTTTGATTGTTGGTATCTGTTTTACGATTTGGCATAGGTGAATTGATCCAAGGAACCAGAGGATCACCATAAGAATACATTTCTTCAATTGGCCCTGTTGCTGCTTCATAATTACGAAATAAAAGCTCATAATCCATTTCGTTATAACCCTTAGGTTTCTGAAAAGGTATTCTATTTTCAGGATGGTCGGTTAGTGTCATTCGGAAGCAATAGGCTTGTATCCCTTCGTCCCCTTGTCCTTCACTTCTATACTCTTTTGCAGAAATAAAAGGAAGAAGTCCACTAGAAGAATCCCCTTTAACAATATACGGATCGACACCATCGATAAAATTGTGATACACGCTATTATTTGAAACTGCACCAAGCAATGTTGTCCCAAATTTGTTGGACTGAATCCCATTCAGAGATTCCCCATATTGAGAATTAGATTCTCTGCCAATAGTGTATGAAACACCAGCAGCAGCCATGAGATCTCCTTCATAAGTGGCATCGATAAATACTTTACCAAAAAAAATATCGCCAGATTCCATAGAAATGGATTTGATAGCCTTATAATTTTTTGATACCCCTTCTGCCCTATTAAGTTTCTGATTGTACACTATTCTAATATCAAGATTTTCGATCATTTTATGATAGACTTTCAGAGCGGCTGAAGGCTCAAATGTCCACATTGCATTTTCATCTTTTCTTGATCGAGATTGCCCTTCGTCTATATATTCAGACCTGAGTTGCCAAACCCAATTTGCAGAATCCAAATAATACGTTTTAATATTCTTATAAAACTCACGTGAAATTCCTCCTATGACTTGCTTATTTCCAATATCTGTCTGACCAAGACCTCCTGTTGTTAAACCCCCTAAACGATTGGTAGGCTCTATTAAAATGACTGATTTTTCAAGTCTTGCTGATTGAATAGCTGCACTTAAACCAGCAGAAGTACCCCCATAAATAATAACATCTGCGGAATTATGATTTTCAATACTCCCACATCCGAATAAAGCAGAGGTAATAATTATAAGTGCTAAAATTTTAAGTAATGTTTTTTTAATTTGCATAAGAAGATACGGCTATTTTGATTTTTGTGATAAAATAATAAAATAATTAACAGTTCGCTTTTGAGCCAAGCTTTTCGTTGATACGGTTTTGATTTTCATATCCTTTTCACTCTGAATTTCTATATTTAATACTATCAGTTTCCAAAACTTCTAAATTACAGAAAAAATAACTCATCCTTGGTATTGATTGATATTGCCAATTATCCAGTTTATCTTATTGTGTTGGCATTCCACATTTGTTTATCATTCACTTTACATTTAACCAAAATCCATGCAGAAATTCCCGCGAAGATTGTCATAACGAATGCACTACAAATTAAATCGACAAAAATACCAGATAAAGAATAAATATTTTGCGCAGAAAAAAGACCAAAATTAGTTGCTACCAAAAAAAGTAAGCCAAGTATAAAGCCAAACTTTAAGCCTGAAATAAAGGTTTTTGTGCCTGACCTTTTTATTGTCGTTGTAATCAAAATACCAAATGATAATGTTGAAAATAGTATTGCCCAATATATTTGTTGGTCGGATGGTCGATACTGTTGATTTAAATATTCTAGTGCACCTGATACTGGATTTGATGTAAAGAAATCTTTTAAAACTAAAAAATAAATACCTGCAAGAAGTATTAAGTTAGATATAGCGTTAACTGTACCTGCAAAAAGATAATTTTTGGTTATCATTTTGCTGCTATTTTTATTAACCACTTAATTTATTAAACCTTTCATTTAAATTGTTAGATTTGAATGCGGACACAAAGATAAAACCTAAAAACAAGGTCAATGT
This sequence comes from Bacteroidota bacterium, assembly GCA_024642705.1. Classification (GTDB taxonomy): domain Bacteria; phylum Bacteroidota; class Bacteroidia; order Chitinophagales; family Saprospiraceae; genus Portibacter. The sequence goes on from JAHEAQ010000009.1 coordinate 48,735, forward strand.
TATTGAATAAATTTTTAGAATGAAGTTTTCTTTTTTCATTGATAATTATTTTAATTGATTACAAAAGCGAGATATGCTAAGTATCCGACGGATTGGGGCAATGATCGACACAGCTGTTATTGGTACCCATGGAATTTGTCATTTCTTATGTTCGAGTTTCTCGTTAATTTTAGAGATCAAATCTTTAGCATTCTTATTTAATTGGTCAAAGTAATTCAAAAATTCATTATTCCTGTTTTGAATAATCAACGCCAGTGTTTCGAGAGACTGAAATTCTTTAGAAGATGGCTCATTAAAAAATTTCCACTCATTATCATTATAAACACTTGGATCATCATTCAACTGCATATAATATTTCAAAGTGCCACTTGCAATGATAAATACTTCGACAGATAGTTGATTACTCGTGATATTATATTCTTCAATTTGCGATGCAAACTGTTCATTTAAACGATAATAATTGGATATATAAGATTTAAGAACTGGGGGCTTAATTATTCCTAAATTCCCGGTACTAGTTAATTCTAGATAAGTTGGATTGTGTGTAATAAGAGGATCTGTTGACAAGTCTAAGTGAATTAATAAGTTTCTAATCTCCTCTCTGCTTTCCTGGGTTTTATAGATTTCAAGGATAAATTTCCTAGTACTGCTATAAGCTTGACTATACATTGAAATTCTATTATTATAATAAGTTGTATCAAAAGCCAGATCAATGGTCAATTGTTCTAAATATTGAGTTTCCAAGATTCTCTGTTTTCTTTTTTCATTCCAATTGTTTACTTGCAGGGCTAACAATATTCCAACCATTACCAGAAATATTTCACCAACAGCATAAATCAAGTATCTTTTTAGATTTCCATCGCCAGCTAATTTTCGTCTTATTTTTCGAAAAAATTTTAGCATTTATTTTTCATTTTATTTTTTCAAATGACCAACAAGAATCAGATGTTTGTATTGAACATATCCACATTATTCTCTTATCCAAATTAAGTATTTCTTTTGAACTTTATTAGGCTTCGAGACTATTAATGGAAATATGCTATTAAAATTCATTATTTTAAAAACTAGATTGAAAAATAAAGCATGTATAATACTATATTTGGTTTCGTTTTAATCAAGTTTGTGACAGTATTTAGCTTTTTCATAAAATTTAGGGAATAAAAATTAAAACATCTACATTTAAATTATTCAACTTTGATATTCAATTCTATATTTGCACTAACATATGAGTAAAGGAAGAACCATATTAGCAAGCACTAGATTTGAATTGACCATTCAACGTTTAGCCCAAGAATTACTTGAGAACTATGGTGATTTTAATAATACTTGCATAGTAGGAATTCAAGAAAAAGGCGTTGTTCTAGCAAAAAGAATCATTGAACTTATTGAAAAAGAAAACATTAAATTAAAAGTGCCTTTTGGCAAACTTGATATTACTTTTTATAGAGATGATTTTAGGACTAGGAAAGAGCCAATCAAAGCGGCAAGCACTGAAATGGACTTCCTCATAGAAGGAAAAAAAATAATACTAATTGATGATGTTCTTTATACTGGTCGAACCATTCAATCTGCATTAGCAGCACTTCAAGATTTTGGCAGACCTGACAAAGTTGAATTGCTTTGTTTAGTAGATAGAAGATTTAACAGACATTTACCAATTCAAGCAGATTATATAGGACTGACGATAGATGCACTTGATGAAGCATATGTTAAAGTGGAATGGCGGAACCAAACAAATAAGGATCGGATTCTTTTATTTGCTGCAAAATAATTAAGAATGACAGAGACAAAAGAATTAAGTAGCAAACACATTCTTGGCATAAAAGATCTTACTGCTGCTGAAATTCAATTGATTTTTAACACAGCTAAAAATTTTAAAGAAGTAATCAACAGACCTATTAAAAAAGTCCCTTCTTTAAGAGATGTAACCATTGCAAATTTGTTTTTTGAAGATTCGACAAGGACAAGGATCTCATTTGAACTTGCTGAAAAAAGGCTTTCTGCTGATGTGGTTAATTTTTCTGCATCGTCATCCTCAGTAAAAAAGGGAGAGACTTTATTGGATACAGTGAACAACATACTTTCCATGAAAGTTGATATGATTGTAATGCGGCATCCTGCTCCCGGAGCATGTTCTTTTCTTTCACAAAATATAAATGCCAATATAATTAATGCAGGAGATGGAACGCATGAACATCCAACACAAGCCTTATTAGATGCATTTTCAATGCTTGAGGTTTTTCCTGATTTAAAAAACAAAAATGTGCTGATTGCTGGAGATATTAAACATTCTCGAGTTGCACTTTCTAATATTTTTTGCCTTAAAAAACTAGGCGCCAATGTAAAAGTTTGTGGCCCTCCTACCCTTATTCCTAAATTTATTCAAAAACTAGGAGTAGAAGTAGAATATGATATCAAAAAAGCATTGGAATGGTGTGATGTAGCAAATGTTCTTAGGATTCAGCTTGAGAGACAAGAAATCAAGTACATACCTTCCTTAAGAGAATATTCTCAATATTTCGGAATCAACAAAAAGTTATTAAACAGCCTAGGTAAAAAAATAACTATAATGCACCCAGGTCCAATTAATCGAGGAGTGGAAATAAGCAGCGACGTAGCCGATTCAGATCAATCCATTATTTTACAACAAGTTGAAAATGGAGTAGCTATAAGGATGGCAGTTTTATACTTATTAGCCGGAAAGAGATTATAATATATCTTGTATATAACATTTATTTAACTTACTGACAGCCGATAGATAACAAGTTGTGAATAATTTTGTAATTTGTATCAAAGAAATTGCTTTTCCATGAAGAGAATCTTGATTCTTGCTGTTATTATGATTACACTAAGTCAAACTTTAACCTCTCAAAACTGTGATCAGTTCATAAAAGAGGATAGAGAAATTGGTGAACTACAACTTTTAAAAACATCAACAGAAAAAATTGTTTCAAGAGGCAGTTATTCCTATTATTTTTCGTTTGAAACAATTAATCAGAACATATATATTAAAATGGTCTCAGATAATGGAGGAATCTTAAATGAAGGGGATGAAATCATTTTTATAGATAACAATCAAAAACGTCAAAGATTTAGATTCCAAGATATTGGTAAAAGAACAGATAGAGGAGGAATTCCCATTTATGAAAACAAATTTTTGATTTCAGTTGAAAGTTTGAATTGGTTTGCAGATCAAAAAATGCAAACGCTCTACGTTCAAAATAACATAAGTGAATCATGGCGAAAAGTTTCATTAGCAACAAACAACCAAGCAATTCTTCAAAAATTAGCTGATTGTTTTAATGCAAGTCTTCACAAAGAAAACATTACGCAAATTCAAGACCAAATAAATCTAAATGATCCTGGAACATTAAGTAAGACGCAAAAAAAAGTCTCTGAAATGTCTGATGATGAATTGAAAGATCTGAAGCTAGAATTAGCTGAAGTAAAAGACCAAGTTAGAGCAGAGATCCAAAATGAGCGTAAAAAAAGCGAACAGATAAAATCACAGTTGAATGAGGAAGTGGCATTATCTTACCAAAATTCTAATAATAAAAAACAAGAATTTGCAGATGAAATTCTTAAAGCCAGAATAAAAGCCAATCAAGAACTTGAAAATATAAGGAAAGAAAATCAAGAACTTGTTTTGAATGAAAAGGATAAAGCAGCTGGAGCAATATCAAAAATTCAAAACGCAATCAATGAGGCTCAATTAAGTGCTGCTGAAGAAATTAACAATATCAAGCTAAAATCTGCTGAAAAAATTATAGAAATTAGAAAAGAAACTGAATCAGAATTGGTTCGAATTAAAAAAATATTAGAAGAATCCAAAGCTGAATATGCTGATAATATTTCATTGTCCAAAGAAAGGTACAATTCAGAAATTGAAAAAATCAGAAATGAACTAGAAACAAACCTTAATGAATTTAGATCAAAAATTAATGAAACAAAATCAGTTTCTGTTGATCAAATCAATAAAGAAAGACAAAAAGCAAGCGAAGTTCTAGCTAATGTACACCAAGAAAATGCCATTGCAATTTCTAAACTCAAAGAAAATGCAGCCATTGTAAAAGAGAATATTGCAGTTGAAGTTGCCGAGGCCAGAAGAAAAGCAGCTGAAGAAAAGGCCATCATTCAAACTCAAAGTATAGATGAATTATCCAGGTTGAAAGAATCCACAAATGCTATTAAAGAAGAACTAACACTTGAAGTTATAGAATCTAGAAAAAATGCGTCTTCCACTATGTTGGCCATTCAACAAAGAATCGAAGATGAAGAAGCAAAATCAAAAGAAAGAATGCTTCTTATTCAACAAAATACCAACAAAGCCATAGAAGACATTAATGCAGCACTTGTCACCAAAATAAAAAATACAAATCAGATTGAATTTGAAAAACTTGAAGCTATTGAAAAAGAATACAATCAAAAACAAGAAGCATATAAAAATGAAATACTAAAAATAAATTATGCACTTGAGCAAAAGAAAAAATTAGCTCAACAAGAAGAAGAAAACATAACTAAAGAATCTATTTCAAGAATGACGCAAAATAGTCAATTGGCCCAAAAAACAATTGAAGAAACAAGGCAAAAAGCAAATACAGAATTACAAAACATTAATTCAGCATTAGAAAAAGAAAAAACAAAATATGCAGAGGATGTTAAAACAAGTCGAAATGCTGCATTGACTGCAATCGAAAAAATTGAAATAGAAAAGCAAAACACCATTAAGGAAGCACAAGAGGAAATGCTTACTTCAAGGAATACAGCTTTAGAAAAATTGAATTTGACCAATCAGGAAGCGAATAAAAGAATTCAAGAAATAAAAACCAAAAACGCAAATGAAATTGCTTTGTTAAAAACCAATGCAATTAATCAAAAAGAGGAAATTCAAAAGGAAGTTTTAGATTTCAAACAAAAAGCCACTATAGAATTAAATAAAAATAAAGAAAAGTTTGCCAGTGAAACATTGAAACAACAAGAAGCTTTTAATATTGAAGTACAAAACCAAGTTAAGGAATTACTTGATTTTAAAAAGAAGACGGCAGAAGAGGTGAAGACTGCTAAAGAAGCAGCAGCCAAAACTATTTATGATGCTGAGAAATTAGCTTTAGATTCAAAATATAAATTATCCAACGAAATAAAATTAGCTCAACAAGAAGCTGCTGAAAAAATCAACCGCATCACTAAAGAAAGTACTAATGAAATTAGCAACTTGAATATTCAAGTTACTAAGGCAATTGATAGCGCAAATGAATTAAAAGAAAGGGAAATTATAGCAATTGAAGAAGAAATAAAACAAGAGAAATTGAAAGGAAAAGCTGAAATTGAAAACATTCGTGCTACAACAAAAAAAGAAGTCGAATCCATCATTGCAGCATCCAATCTAGAAAAAGCGAAATACATTCAAGAGAAAGAAAATTCCAGATTGGAGAATCTTGAAGAAGACAAAAAACTTAGGGAAGATTACACCAATCAGCTTTATGAAGCTCAAAAAAATGCGATTGAAACCATTCAAAAAATAAAAGCTGAAACCGCTGAAGAAATTTCTGAACAGAATAAATTAATTTCCGAAAAAGAATTGAAAATTGCTGAATTGGAAAAGAAAATTTTGGAACTTGAAGAAAAACTAAAAAAAACTAAGAATAATTAAGCTTTTAAGTACTACAATTTTAGTTCCCTTCAATAAATTATATTTTGGAACGTTATTATTTCGTCTGGTAAAATAATTTTATTCAACTTTGTAAAGTTAATTATATCATAAGATGTCTTTATAATTAATCATATAAATTATAATTTCTGTTTCTTTCTAAAAATATTTCAAATTTTATGCAAAAAGTTTTTTTAATTCTCTTGATTTGTATCATTTCAATTTGCTCAGCAATTGCCCAAGATTCGAAACACAAAATTGAAATCTCCTCTCCTAATTATGATAAAGATAAAATAGTCATAGGTTATTATTTCGGAGACCGGCAATTGGTATTGGACACAATTGAAAAAAACAATAATTCAAAGTTTGTTTTAGAAGGAAATGAGCCTTTAAAACAAGGTGTTTATCTCCTGTTGTTAGTTCCAAATAACAGGTACATTCAATTTATTGTTAATGAAAATGAACAGAAATTCTCTATTAAAATTGATACCTCTGATTTAGGAAATCCGATCATTTCTGGATCAAAGGACAACAAACTCTTTCTGGATTATGTAAATTATCTAAACGAAAGAAGTGAAGAAAATAAAAGTTTAACAGAAGAAATCAAAAATAATGAATCTGCAGGGGAAAGCATTGAAGAAATTCAGAAAAAACAAAAAGAACTTGATAATAAAGTAAAAAAATATCAGAATGATTTGATAGCTAACAATCCTAAATCGGTAACTGCCAAATTGATTAAATCTACCAAAGAAATTGAAATTCCAGAATTTGAAGGAACAGATGATCAAATAAAAAGTCAACAATATTATTATTATAAGAAACATTATTTTGACTATATTGATTTAGCTGACCCTACGCTTTTAAGAACTCCATTTTTGCATAACAAAGTGGACTCTTATTTGAACAAGCTTACTCCTCAAGTTCCTGATTCTTTGAATAATGAAATAGACTTTTTGCTTGAAAAAATGAGGCCAGCACCTGAAACCTTTAAATTTTATCTTAGCCATTTTTTGAATACTTATGCTGGATCTAAAATCGTTGGATTTGATGCTATGTATGTTCACCTGGTTGAAAAATATTATAGTAAAGGCGATGCTGACTGGGTTGAACAAGAAAATTTAGACAAAATAATAAGCGAAGCTAAGAAACTTAAACCATTATTGATTGGTCAGGTTGCACAAGATATTAAAGTCTATAGAAGAGATAAAACTCCAATATCATTATCAGATATTAAAACAAAATACTTATTGCTTTATTTTTGGGCCCCAGATTGTGGGCATTGCAAATTGGCAACACCACATGTCATAGATTTTTATAATAAGTATAAGAAAACTACCGATATTGAGATTCTTGCTGTATGCACAAAACACAGAGATAAAGAACCAGATTGTTGGGATGCAGTTGACGAAAAAGGAATGGATATATGGATAAATGCTTCAGATGTGAATCACTTAAGTCGATTTAGAGATAAATACAATGTAGAACAAACTCCATCTATATTTATTCTAAATGAAAAAAGAGAAATAATCATGAAGAGAATCGGAGCTGAACATTTAGATGAAGTAATGCAAGAAATCCTTCGAATTGATGATCTCAAAGCAATAGAAGAACAAATAGAAAAATCAAAAAAATAGGAATTTCCTTTTTATTATTAATCTCTAGGTTCTGATTAAATTTTGTAATTGCAGATTTTGAGTCAATTTACAATTTCAAATTTTTAGCATCGCAATACTTTGAGCTAAATCTTCCACAAGTTCATTAAAGATTATAACAAATTAGACTACCATTTAAAAGTTAGTGATCATACTGAAAGGATTATAATTTCCTACTTCTGCTATTATTAATCCCCAACTTTTATATGTGTTAAATATTATGTCAATAAAAAAAGGATTAGGCAGGAATTAATATCAAATCCGGTCATTCCTATGGAGCTTGTATGCTTTATAATTTGAATCTCTCAAAACTGATCTAGATTTAAGAATTAGTTATTGAATCAATTTGGTTTTAATGGTCTTCATAATAAATTTATTTTCCTCCCCAACTTGCTTTCAATGCCACCGTTCTATTAAAAATTTTATGATCATCAGTAGAATCTTGATCTAAAGCAAAATAGGCATTCCGCATAAACTGATAATGTTTGCCTAACACAGCTTTGTTTAACCAAGGTTCCATGTGAGCAGTTGCAATTGTCATTGAATCCTTATTATAAAAATCAAGAAAGTTTCGATCTTCGTGAGAATCAGGTGTTGGATCTGTAAATAAATGGTCTAAAATACGCAATTCACATGTGATTGCATGCTTAACTGAAACCCAATGTAAAGTCCCTTTTGCCTTTACTCCAGAAACATCTTCACCACTTTTACTATTGGCGATATATGTGCAATAGACTTCTTCCACTTCACCATTTTCATTTTTCTTAAATCCTTCACATTGAATAATATATGCACTTTTTAACCTTACAGCTCTTCCAGGACCTAACCGGAAATACTTCTTTGGTGGGTCTTCCATGAAATCTTCCCTTTCGATATAAATTTCTTTAGAAAATGGAATCAAATGGCTTCCCGAGTTCTCATCTTCAGGATTGTCTAATGCTTCAAGATCTTCATACTTATTTTCAGGGTAATTGGTAATTATCACTTTAAGAGGGTTAACAACTACCATTGCTCTATCTGAAACTCGATTTAATTCGTCTCGAACACATGATTCTAATAGATCAAATTCAATCAAATTTTCTCTTTTTGCAACACCTGCTTTATCACAAAATGCTCTTAACGCTGCAGCTGGATACCCCTTTCTTCTTAACCCTGCAACAGTGGGCATTCTTGCATCATCCCAACCGCTAACCAATCCATTGTCAACCAATTGCAACAACTTTCTTTTACTAGTAATCATGTATTCCACATTCATCCTTGCAAATTCGATTTGTCGGGAAGGAAATATTTCTAATTTTTCAATAAACCAGTCATATAAAGGTCTATGGTGTATAAATTCTAGACTACAAAGAGAATGAGTAATATTTTCAATAGAATCCGATTGTCCATGTGCAAAATCATACATAGGATAAATACACCACTTGTCACCAGTCCGATGATGATGGGCGTGCTTAATTCTATAAATTAATGGATCTCTCATTAGCAAATTAGGTGCACCCATATCCACTTTCGCCCTCAAAACCTTTGATCCATCTTGGAAATCGCCATTTTTCATGCCTCTAAACAGACTTAAATTTTCTTCTACACTTCTATTTCTGTATGGGCTTTCTATTCCTGCTTCTGAAGGAGAACCTTTCATGGAAGCTATTTCATCAGAAGTGGAGTCATCCACATAGGCAAGGCCTTTCAATATCAATTCTTGTGCAAATTCATATAATGCATCAAAATAGTCAGATGCAAAATACAACCGATCTTCCCAATCGAAACCTAACCATTTGATATCTTTTTGAATGGCTTCAACATAAGATGTATCTTCTGTTACTGGATTTGTATCGTCAAATCTAAGATTTGTCCGTCCTCCATACTTTGCTGCTGTTTCAAAATTAATACAAATAGCTTTGATATGACCTATATGCAAAAATCCATTTGGTTCAGGAGGAAATCTAGTATGAACATTACCTTGATGTTTGTCTGTTTTTAGGTCATCAACTATAATTTGCTCAATAAAATTCAACGATTTTTCTTTGTCTTCCATCTTTCTAACTTTTCTACATTCTGTCTGGCATTTCAATTCCTAAAAGATCCATGCCTGTTTTTAAAATTTGGGCTACAGCCTCACTCAATTTCAACCGAAAATATTTAGCACTTTCAGTTTCAGCACTCAAAATTCTGAATTCATGATAGAATCTGTGGTACATTTTTGCCAAATTATAACAATAATTTGCTATTGAAGATGGATCTAAAGCTTCGGCAGCATCCTTAATGAAATCTGGGAATTGAAACATTGTTTGGATTAATTTTCGCTCTAGTTCTTGCAAATCATCATAATCCAGCACTTCCAATGTGCTATTATTTTTACTTTTTCTTAAAACCGACAAAATCCTGACGTAGGCATTTTGTATATAAGGTCCAGTTTGACCTTGCATATCAACAGACTCTTTTGGATCAAAAGTCATCCTCTTTCTAGGATTCACTTTAATAATAAAGAATTTCAATGCAGCTAGACCTATTTTTCTAAATATTTCCTCTTGATCAAATTGATCGACACCTTCTAACTCCCCTCTCGACATTGAAGCAGATTTTGCCTCGTTAATTACATCTTCGATAAGGTCATCAGCATCCACTACCGTTCCTTCTCTCGATTTCATTTTGCCTGTGGGAAGGTCAACCATTCCATATGACAAGTGGTGCAATTCATGCGCATATGGTTCCTCCAACTTTTTTAAGATCTCAAATAATGCTTTGAAATGATAATCCTGCTCATCCGCAACCACATAAACCATTCGATTTACCTGATTGTCCACATTTCTTTGTTGGGCCGTTCCAATGTCTTGAGTCATGTAAACTGAAGTGCCGTCACTTCTCAAAACAAGCTTATGGTCCATACCCACATCTTCAAGATTTATCCAAACACTACCATCTTCTTTTTTATAAAAAACTTCTCTTTTAAGTCCATCCTCAATTAAAGTTTTCCCTAATTTATAAGTATCAGATTCGTAATAATTTCTATCAAAATATACTCCTAATTTTTCATAAGTTTTTTCAAATCCTTCATATACCCAAGAATTCATTTTTGACCATAACTGAATTGTGTCTTCATCACCGTCTTCCCATTTCAATAACATTTCTTTGGCTTGAATTCCAAGCTTACTGTAAGTATTGAAATATTCGTTTTTGAATCTATCAAAAAAGTGATCTTCAATTTCACCCTCTTTTTTGTTTGAATCAAATGCATTTAATCCATTATCAGATTTCTGCCATTTTTTGTATTCTTGTTTGAAATGCGTTTCAAAGCTTACATAGTATTTCCCAATAAAATGATCCCCTTTAATTCCGGTAGATTCTGGTGTTGTTCCATTTCCAAAAAGTTGATAGGCAATCATACTTTTGCAAATAGCAATTCCTCTATCATTTACAATTTGAGTTTTGACCACTTCATAACCTGCGGCTTGCAACAACTTTGAACTGGACCAACCTAAAAGGATATTTCGAATGTGGCCCAAATGAAGAGGTTTATTCGTATTTGGAGATGAGAATTCAACCAAAACTTTGTTGCCATTTGGTTCAGAATAACCAAAGTTCACATTTTTTAAAATTTCATCTAATTGAACATTCCAAAATGAATTATTGAAGCTCAAGTTGAGAAATCCTTGAACGACATTAAAGGATGAAATTGCGGTTGATTTTTCAAGTATGTAATTTCCTAATTGCTCACCAATTTTGACTGGTGCTGTCCTTAACTGTTTCGCAAACGGAAAAACAACTACGGTAAAGTCGCCTTCAAATTCAGGTCTTGTTTCATTCACAAGAACATCTGTATCTTCAATTTCAAGACCCCAAATTTCGTTCAAGGCCTGAACAATTATTTTTTTTAAATTTGCAGTTGCATTCATATTTCAAAATCTCGGCACAAATTTATTATATTCTAAGTAAAACTTTGAATTAAATGCCTTAATATCAATTTAGTGGTCAGATTTATGAATAAAAAAGGAGAAAATAGTTGTGCCGTAATTTCTTTCTTTTAGATAATTCTTATGTGATTTGAAATCATGATTAGGATTATGCTCTAAAACAAATAATCCTTCAGGTGAAAGGATTGTATTTGAGAATATAATGTTGGGTATTTCATTCAAATTAGGCAGTGGATATGGCGGCCCAGCAAAAATATAATCGTAAGATAAAGGATCCATTTTAAGGTATTTGAATACATCAGAACGGATAATTCTAATATGATCTTCCACTCCAAGTTCTTTTGAGATTTGTTGAACAAATTTAACTGCTAACCCAAATTTGTCCACATAAGTAACATCTTGGCAACCCCTTGAAATAAATTCATAACAATGGTTTCCTGTCCCTCCAAATAAGTCTAACATTTTTGTTTCCTCGAAATTAATTTCGTTTGATAAAATATTAAATAATCCCTCTTTTGCAAAGTCTGTAGTAGGACGAGTCGGCCATTTGTCAGCAGGAGGATAGAATTTTCTACTTTTAAATTTTCCTGAAATTATTCGCATATTGAGGTAAAATATAAATCTAATATATCACTACTTGAACTGACATTTGCAAATCCGCCTCGGAAGGTTGAAATTTTTAAGATATACTTAGAAAGCAACAATTTAAGTTCTGGAATTTGCTTACATGTTCCATCTAAAAAAACTTCAAAATTATCATTATTCAAATCCAATTGTTGCCAACTTAATAAAATAAAATAAAATGCATCATGTACAGTGGAAATAGAAAATTGATTATAATACAATAATTTGTTGTTTCTTCTGACTAATATACTCACCAAAATATCTTCATAAAAAACATATATTCCGTCCTCTTTGATAGCTTCCATCCAAGCCAAGCTAACATGTTTAACTCTATTTTCATTCAAAATTAAAGAGAGACTTTCTTGAAAACCAAATTCAATTTCATGCAAAATATAAATCCGTTCTTCATCAAATAAATCCACGATTATTTTTCCATTTTTTGCACAGAATGCATTTTTAGCAAAACTTGTTTCGTGTTCATAATTATATTCATCCATTGGAATGAAAGTGAAGGAGGGTCTTTTGCTGAAAATATTAACTGAAGTGTAAAAATAATTTTGAAGTGATTCTTTTTTGATGATTTCACTAATTTCTTTGAGTGGATTGCTTTCTAATTGGTATTTGACAGCAGAACAAAGATTATTATTATGATCGGTTACACAATAAAAAAAACTGTCCGCATCAAAGATAACGGACAGTATTTTATCATTAAAATCTTCTTTAATTCTGTATTCTAGTGTTATTCCCAATTGCCCGATAAACTTGGTGAGTTCATATTTCCAAATTTGAGAATCGAATTAGGATTATACGATTTGTCATATTTAGAATATTTAATATTTCCAAATTTGCCCATAAAGTTGGTACGTTGAGTTCCAACTTCCACTACATTTACCAAAGTTTGTTGATAAGTCAAGGTATCCGCTGCAATATCGAACATTTTTCCACTTGAATAAGGGACAAATTGCAACGAATCCAAGTCAATTTTCATAGACACGATTGAATCTAAAGCATTGAAATACAACGTATCTATTGTAAATTCTGCATTAGGATCATCTGGATTTCCAACGACTTTATATTGCGGAATATCTTTCGTTTTTAGAACAAGCACGAGAGTATCAAAAGAACTTGCATATTCTCCTGTTATACTCTTATAAATTTCCTGTGATGTTCGAATATCTTTCAATCTTTTTACAACACGGTTTTCTCTTTTTGTCTTTTCAGCTTGAAAAGCTATAGGCTCTTTTATGTTATAATACAATAACCACGCAAGAAATCCGATGCCTAAAATCAGTACTACGTTTAATAATAATCGCATATTTTAATTGTTTTTCGTTATCTAGTCACACAATAATACTATTTTTTCTTTAATTCGTGTATTTATATAAATTGAAAAAAAAATAATATCAAAAAAAAGTAAAATGTCTATATATATTTTAGCAATTGAATCATCTTGTGACGATACAGCTGCTGCTGTTATTAAAGATGATAAAATTATTGCAAATGGTGTGTCAATTCAAAAAATTCATGAAAATTTTGGTGGCGTTGTTCCTGAATGGGCTTCTAGAAAGCACCAATCCAACATTATTCCTATTGTAGATTATGTAATTAAGCAAGCTGGGATTGAAATAAAAGATCTTTCTGCAATTGCATTTACAAGAGGACCCGGCCTTATGGGAAGTTTAATCGTAGGTGTAAGTTTTGCAAAAGCTTTAGCTCTAAGTCTAGATATTCCGATCATCGAAGTTCATCATATGAAAGCTCATGTGATGGCGCATTTTATTGATGAACCAAAACCAAATTTTCCTTTTCTTTGCTTAACTGTTTCTGGCGGCCATACTCAAATTATTAAGGTTACAGATTATAACGAAATGGAAGTGTTAGGAAATACATTAGATGACGCTGCTGGTGAAGCATTCGATAAAGCTGGAAAAATAATGGGCTTAACCTATCCTGCTGGACCAATTATTGACCAATTGGCCAAAACTGGGATTCCAAAATTTCAATTTCCCGAACCTAATATTCCTGAACTAAATTTTAGTTTCAGTGGACTTAAAACAGCTTTTAGATATTTCTTGAGAGATAATGTTAATGTTGATCCTGATTTTATTCAGAAAAACAAAGCTGACATTTGTGCATCCTTGCAAGCTCAAATTGTTAAAATACTCCTCAATAAGGTCCAAAAAGCGGTCGAATTAACAGGAATTAAAGAAGTCGCCATAGCAGGAGGAGTCTCTGCCAATTCTGGCTTGCGTAATGAATTGATCTTGCGAGCAAATCTTAATTCTTGGGTTGTGCACATTCCAAAATTCGAATATTGCACAGATAATGCAGCAATGATTGCAATTGCTGCTTATTACAAATATAAAAAAGATGATTTTTGCGACCAGGGAACAGGTCCTGATGCTAGACTTGAATGGAATGCATAAATAATGGAAGCTAAAATATTTTTTATACCAGCTTTTGGTACAGATTCAACCATCTACCAAAATATAATTCTTAAAGATTCTATTTACAAGAAATCTGCATTTATAGAGTGGCTGCCAGTAAATAACTCTCAAAATTTTGAAGATTATTCCAAGCGACTTATTTCATATTATAAAATTTCTGAAGGAGATATTGTGGTTGGTGTTTCATTAGGAGGATTGATTGCAATTGAAATAAATAAAATTATAGCATTAAAAAAAATAATTTCTATATCAAGCTTAATCACTGTCGCAGAATATCCATTGTTGTTTAAATTCTTAAAACTGACAAAACTATATTTACTTTTTTCACCGCGACTTGTGAAATTCTGTCTTGATCTAATTATTCCTTTTTATGGGACAAATTTTAGGAAATACTTATGGTTTCGAAAAGTATTCAAAAATTCTGATAATCAATTTTTAAGATGGTCTTTTAAAAATATTATTAACTGGAAAAATATTGAACGACCTGAAAATATTGTGCATATTCATGGAGAAATAGACCCTCTTTTTTCTATAAAAAATTCAACTATGGTCAATTATGTTATCCCTAAAGGAAGCCATGCAATGATTAGATTTCAAGCTGAAAAAATATCTAAAATTCTAAATAAAGAGCTTTGAAAAATGTTTTAATGGGATAGGCAAAGTAATCCTAAAACTTAAAAATAAATTCACATTTTTAAACAGCCAATCGAATTTGGAAAACTTTGTTCTTTTCTTTTATCGCATTTGAAATTTGACTCGCTTTCTCCAATAAAAATAATGAGTAAGACATAAAATCTCTAGAATTCAATTGCTTTGCTGTTGTTGAAAATTCCCCTTTTAGCATAAATTGATCTTCTCCAATTTCAGTAATTACAAGTTCATCAAAATATCTTTTTCGGATTGAATTAAATTGAGAGTCAACATCTAACAAAATATCTTTATTTGTATAGAATTGAGAAAAACCATAACTTATTTTATGCAAATCTATTCGAATATTAAGCTGCTCTATCTCCGATTTCACAAAAGCAATCTTTACACATTTTTCAAAGTTGTCAAATGTATGATTAACTTCTAATGAATCAGTGCCTTTCTTATTCATCTCTTTACAAAGACTTGTAGCCAAAGACTTTATTAAATTCTGAATTTCTAAATTTGCATGTAAGCTGCTGTGTTTGCAATTTGCATACTCATTCAACTTTTGGTATAATATACGATTTTCCATTTTAAGGAAACAAAAAAAAATACAGTTGGTTCAAACTTAAAAAAAAGAATCATTAATGATTCTTTTTTTTAAGTTTGAATTGGTATTCTATTATTTAATTTCAATCTTCTTTTAAGATTTTCTTTTTCATGATTAAGAATTCTTCTTCAGTCAAAAATCCTTCATCCATCATTTTTGCAACAGCTTGCAATTGAGATAAAGGATCTTTTGGAGTTTTGGTAGCTGATTCAGAATCTGCATTTGAAGATTGTTTAATTTTTGGCTTTTTTGAAGATACTTCTTCCACATAATCACTATTACTTACACTAACCGTTGATACTTTCTTTTCAGTTTTAGAATCAGCCTCCTGTTCTTTTTTAATTTCTTTAGCTATTTCTTTTCCCTTTTCAAATTTTTCATTGTAAAATTTCTTGAGTCTTGCTGGATCAAAATCCAAAAATGTTCCTCCCGTTTCAAAATGTTTTTTAAACACTTCACCCAATGCATAAGTAGATGCTCCAGATAAAACTGCCATGGTTATTCCCCCTAAAACACTTCCAACGCCAGGGATGAATTTTACTGCCCTTGCACCTAATCTGGCTAGTCCACTTCCTGTCAAAGCAGTGATGGATGCCTTTCCAGCTGTTTCAGAAAAATCAATATCATGAAGTTTGGCTAATTGACGAACCATATCAAGTTGAATTGCTGACACTGCAAAAAAATCAACAATAGGAACTGGTATAAGACCTGCGCCCATTGACCAAACCATATGGTTTTTAATTATAGAATCAGATTTCTCCTTATTTCCTTTGTTCTCTGACATAATCATTTTTTTATAGATATACTTTATCATAATTTTGAAATTCAATCCCTATTATAAATCCAATATTCATAATTTAAGTTTCCAAAATTTTATTTATTCTATCAATCCATGAATATTAAAGAGTAAGATAAAGAACTAATCGATTATATTAAAAACCAATTATGTATTTTTTTCCAAGAATTAAGTTTTGATGCATATAATCTTTGCTAAATTAACTTAAAAGATGTCTTCTTGATATTATATTTTATTTTTGCAAAAAATAAGTTTTGAGACATATACCTGGACTTTACATTTTTGAATCAGAAAAAGGAAGAGGAGTTTACTCTGCTGAATCTATTTCTGTTGAGGATACAATTGAAGTTTGTCCAATAATCTTAATCCCAGAAACTGAAAAAGACATAATTCACAAAACAAAACTCCATGATTATTATTTTATTTGGCCGGAAGGAGGCATTTGTATTGCCTTAGGATATGGATCTATTTATAACCATTCCTTTGAACCTAATGCCGAAATTGTTTTTGATCTAGACAATAATGAAATTATTGTCGAATGCATCAAAGCAATAAAACCAGGAGAAGAAATTCTTATTGATTATTCAGGCGGTGTCTCAGACCACGAATTCTGGTTTGAAGTCATTAAATAAAGTAACTTTCTTATAATGAGTCATGACAGTCATTATGTGCCCCATTAATATTATCCAGCAATAAATTAATTAACTTTCAATATGGTATTTTTTGAATAATCATTGAACTCAGGTGCATATAGGTTTTGAATTTTTGCTATCCCAGAATTGAATTCCCCTAAATTATTAATATACATATCATATTCTACAATATATCTCCCTTTATAGAGGTGATCAATAAAAAAGTGTGTTCCTAAATCCTTAATTGACTTATAATAACCAACACTATTTTTCCATTGGTAACCTGATATTAGATCAAATGGTTCTGCACCAGAAGGTCGATCATCTACCAAATGAATGAATTCCATTTCTCGATCCACATCAATAACTAGTCTAACACGTATTCTATTGCCAAGATGTAAAGCAATTTCATCTACCGTTTCCAATTCGCCTTTTTCATTTACTTTGAAAACTTCCTTTTTTAAATCAAAGAAGGCATTTTCTGTTCTTTTTATTTTATCATAATCTTGAAAAAACTGGTGGTGAATATTTACCCAAGCAATATTATCATTAGGATTTGTGAAAGAAGCTTTCATTATTAAAGACGAACTATTATTAACGGGAACAGTGTTCTTTTGATAATTCAATCCGGTAATCGAATTTTGGTCTTTAATTTCTTTCCCATCTAACTTTGTAATTACTGGTTTTCCTGATTTCAAGGCACTCGTATTTCCTAAAGATAATGCATAAATTGCACTAGATGTGGCAATAGTAGATCCCCAATTATTTGTTCTTTTATTAGAAATCAACCAATATTTCATTTCTTCAATTTCAGATTGATCACGTCCAATTTGATGAAATAGACCAATTAATAAAGCTTGATTTTCAATAGACCAAGAACTTATGATTTGAGAATTATTCACATTCCAAAACCTACCCAATTCTTCTTTATAAAATGACCGCTCAAATAAGGATTGTGCTATTTTATTAGCAATCAGCTTATCTTCGCTCCACATTATTGTTGTTATATAAATTTGTTCTCTTATATCATATTTAAACCAATTATCCTTTAGTTCTTGTTTTAGAACATTGATCATTTTGATATAGTCCTGACTTTTCATTTCTCCAATGCCCAATTTCGTATACATTGCTAAATGCTTGATTAAAATATCAGGTATTAGTCCCCCATCAACATTGGAATATGATTTATAAATCTCTAAATTCCTATCTTGACAAAACTTATATAATGCAGATTTAAACATATCCATTTTTGGATCATCTAATTGAATTTTTAATTCATCCATTTTCAGTAATCCTTCCAATACATATTGACTCATGTACAAACTTTCTGATCCACCAGCAAACCAAGGTAAACTTCCATTTGGCATTTGCATAGCCATTAATTTATTTAATGCATCGCTAATTTCAATCGTTACATTCTCTTCATTAAACAAATTTGACATTTTCAACATTTCTTCCTCTTCAGTTAAAGCATTTGCTAGCCAAGGGGTTTCGTTCAGGTCAATGTTTTTCAACTCACTATTTAATGTTAAAGAAGATTTCAAATTCAATTTTGCTCTCCACTCCGAATAAAAATCTCGAATAAGCGGATTATCTTGAATTACTTTAAATGCTAAACTGTTTGAAAAGTACCTGTTAAAAAGTGCTTCAGAATTTTCGAAAGTTTGTTCTGTCAAATAAGGAAGAGACTTTATTGCATACCAAGCGGGACTTCCAGTGCTTTCTATTACAATAGCCGAACTCCTTTTTGTTCTGTCGAACCAATCAGAAACCTTATAATCTTTGGTTTCATTTTTATGCAATTGCAATGGCACAGATTCAATTAAAAAAATATCATTTGGCATTATTGGTATAATATATTGTTCTGCGTCTTTATGTTTTTCTCCAGCGACAGAATAAACCAATTTCAAATTATCATGTGATCCAGGAACAATAATTTCCCAGAAAACTTCTTTTTGCTCTAATGATTTAAGGATAACAATCTTTTTTTCTGGATATAATGCCAAATCTGAGATTTTAAGACCAGTTTTTTCATCAAATATATTAAGTTGAGCATCGACTAATTGGTCTCTATCTGAAATATTAATCAATTTAGCAGCCAAGCTAATTTTATCTCCCTTTCTTAAAAATCTCACTTGATTGGCTTGAATCATCAATTCCTTTCTTGAAATTATTTCAGTTGAAAAAGACCCAAATTTCAAGTCCGCCGTATATGCAAAATTTTGAAATTTCCATTCAGATATGGCATCATTCATAGTGTATTCTATACCCAGCTCACCATCCATATTAGAATTTAAATTTGGGTAAAAGAATGCAGTTTCATTCAAGTTAGTTCTTATATTTTGTTGGTCAGGACCAACATGAGGTGGCGGGGGTGGTGAAGGAGGAATATTATCCATGCTTGCACTTTCCATTTGAACACCATCCATTATATCTTGGTCCTCACCAGGGCTCGCTTTCGTCCGCATTACATTCCCTGTGGCTAGCATCATTTCATATCTACCATAAAAAACATTTGGAGCGTAATTATAATAAGGCAATAAGTACTCCGGAACAAAGGAATATTTTACTTGATTCCAATAATAGTTTGCAGTATTGAACTGTGAACTTCCAAAACTAAAATTGGAAGTATAATAATTACCAAAATAACTAGGAAATGGATTAAATTGCCAAGAATGCGGAATAAATTCATCCAGTGAAGCATCATACATTGACGCGAAATTCGAAGACTCCACTGGATTGCCATTTTCGTCAGAAATAAGGAATTCCCATTTCTCTTTAGCTCCTGGTTCAGTAATATATCTGATAGACTGAGGTATAATAGATAATGTTTTTTGACTCCAAGGAACATTAATATCCTTAGTATAGGTGTAACTCCTGTTTTTATAATAGCACCTAAACATTAGAGAATAACCTCCCCTATCCGATTCAGAAATCATTTTATTCAATTTCAAAACACCGCTGACGTTATACCATTTTGACTCTAACACTTTATTATCCCTTAATTTCATCACGTGAATTTCCAATTCTTTTACTGAAGAGCCAATAGAAATTACTGCTGTTTCACCTGGTTTAAACTTAGGTTTGTTTATATTAAAATGAATTAAATCTTCAGTTCCAAATATTGAAGTATCGAAATTATTTGCTTGAACAATTGTTTTTATTGGAATTGCATTTGGATGCTCAATCAGTATTTTAAAGCTCCCGTATCCAGCAATTTTTGCGATATCTAGCAAAGTTGAATCTTGAATGTTAATTTGTGATTCATATGTCAGAATGGAAAAATTTTCTTCTTCTGGAATCATTAAAAATTCTGGAAATTTTTTTGACATTTCAGCAATTCCACCTTGAAAAATATCTGGCATTTCCCAGTATCTTTTATTACGGTATCCCATATCTTTTGGAGCATAAATCTTAACATTTGCAGTAACTTTTATTGCTTTGTCTTCAGAATTAACAGCTTGCAAAAGGAACTTCGAATCCTCTCCTTGTATTGGATTTAGCTTTATAAAAACTGATTTGTCACTAATGCTAATTTCTTTTTTTGCTGTCTTTGTCTCGCCAGTGCTGTCCGTTATATCAAGCTCTACTGAAAAATTATAACTTTTATTATTGTAAATGTTTTTTTGATCTTCAACAGCTTTGAAATTAATTTCAATTTGACCTTTTTCATTAGTTGTACCCGACCCAGAAGCTATTAATGCCGTAATTCCATTCATTGGAGGAAATATTGACTTGTATCTGTAATAAAAATAAGGTACCCATTCTGATCTATAAACTTTATATTGAACTTTAGCATTTGAAATTGGCAAACCTGTAAAAGTTTGTGCATTAGCAATTACCGAAACATCAGAATTTAATTGAAAAGCTTGTTCAACATCCAAGAATTCAACTTTAAATTTTGGTCTTTTGTACTCTTCTACTTTTATGTTATTATAGACATTAATATTTAAACCTTCAGACTTAATTTCGAATCTTAAATATCCATTTTGAGTTTTTGGAGGAATAGTAAATTTTGAATCAAAAGCACCTAATGCATCTACATTCAAATTTTGAGTTCCGATCAATTGTCCAAATGGATCGTAAAATTCAACTGAAATTATTTTGTTCTGAACAAGTGCAGGCATTCTTTCTTCATCATAACGGACCATTATACCCTTGAAATAAACATCTTGACCAGGTCTATAAATTGACCTGTCTGTGAAAATGTGACAAGTAATAGTTCCTTTGTCCTGATAATAATTATAATACAATCCATTCCTATTAAAGAAAAATTGTCCTTGGTATTCGACAAAAGGATAAATTTCATTGTTTTGGCTCGTTTGACTTTCGTATTGTGGATTTCCTGTTCCTTGATTAATTAGTAAAAATTCTGCTTTTCTTTTGTTTTGATTAAATGTCCTTTCATAAACTGAAAATTTAGCTCCAGTAACTGATTTTCCTGTTGTACGATCGATACATTCCAGAACAAAAGCATTTTTCTCAGAATCGAAAAATTCATGGATGTACAGATTAGAAACCAAAAAAGCATTATTGAATATTGCAACTTCCTTGCTAGTGCTAAAATTTTCAGCATTGCTAATAACAATTCCATAATAACCAGACTCCAAGCCATCTAGAGGAATTTCAATTTTTTGCTCTATATGCTTATGTATAGCACTCGGAAGGTCCAAGCTGCTTTCAGAAATCATTTCCTTTTTGTCAAATGGGTTTTCTTTATAAATGACATCTTCAAAATAATCTGCTTTATTTAATTTATATATTCGATAATATATTTTATTAAGGTTGTTATAGTTAATACTTAACAATATAGACTTATTGGGAGTATACACCATTTCCATTTCTGCAGAAATAGTTGGTTGATTCAACGCAGCAAGTTGTGCTTTAGAATTTCCAACAAAGATCTTATCTGCATTATTATTTATTATTTGGAGAAAAATTTCTGACGCTTCAATTTTCAGAAGTGATCTAACTTTCTTTTCTAATTCAGGTTGTTGAGATTTCTCAATTAAGGATGAAGCATAAGCATAATCAGAGATATAATGAAAGGGCGAATTCTTTTGGATTTCTCGATATTTACTTAAGTCATCATTTAGATCTTGTACATCGTTTGAACGGTAATATTTTATCTTTTCAATTTCCTGAAGAATCGAAAGTTTATTTTGAGCATTTTGATCTAACTTATTAATAAGATTTTGATAAAGTTTGAGTATTCTAAGTGAAATACCAGATTCTTCATTTATGATTATTGAGTCATTTTTGAATTCTTGCCCAACAATTTTACAAATAACACAATCATCCACATCATTGTAATAATTGCTATACTGATATGTTTTTTTCAGTCTGATATTTTCTAACATTAAAAAATCCCAAAGCATCAATTCTTCTTGAGATTCATAGTTAGTAAAAAATTCTTTTATGGCAGAAATTGGCACAGTTTGAGAACTCGGAAAATTTAACGCTTTGTTAAAATGATAATCAATAGTGTCAATAAACATTTCTGAACTCCATTCTTTATAGGATAAATTAAGATTTTCTGAACCTTCAATTCGAGATGGAATTTGACCATAATTTGATTCCCAAAAGTTGTAATAAATCAAAGCAAGCGAATAATTCAATAAACTTGAGGAAGTTGACTCACCGCCATCTTTTATATATCCTTTTAAAAGAGGGATTTTTTCTTTCATGAATTCCTCTTGATCCAGACTGTTCAATTTCATCAAAGTCAATATTCCACGAGTGGCAATTAATGGCTCATTATTATTTTGAGCTTGTTTAATTAATTTAAAAATTTCTGATTCCGCTTGTTTTACCATTTGTTCTTCAATAAGCTTATCTATTTTTTGCCATTGAAGTTCATAGTCATTATTGTTATTATTCAAATCTTTTGGTGTTTTGCATGAAAAAATTCCGAATATTATTAAAAGGAAAAATGTACACAATAAATTAAGCCTCATTTTAGAAACATTTGATTTGTATCAAGATGGTTTAAAACCAATAATTACATAAAGTTGCGAAATAAATTAAATTTATAAATTAAAAATATTTCGATGCTATAAACGAAAAATAACTATAAATCAACATATCGGATTCAGCCTGAATTTTAATAAATTTATATTCAAATTCTGGAGTAAAACAATTGAGAAAATAGAAATACGAAATTCATCTCTTGTTCTTACCAAATAATCTAAAAAATACTTTAAATATTTTCTTTTGAGTAATAGATTATATCTTACACTCCAATATTGTTTATAATTAAATTAAAGATAAAATAAATGATTGCAGCAATTACTTGGAATGTGGACCCAGTTATAGTAGATCTATTCGGTGTTTTTCCACTAAGATATTATAGTTTATTATTTGCAAGTGGACTTTTCTTTGGATATATGGTTGTGAAAAACATGTTCAAAAAAGAAAAACTTTCTCTTGAAAACTTAGACACCTTGGCTTTTTACATATTTATTGCAACTATAATAGGAGCTAGATTAGGACATTGTTTATTTTATGAACCTGAATATTACTTGAAACATCCGCTAGAAATGATTTTACCTTTTAATTTCAAAGGAGGCGGCTTCCATTACACAGGGTTTCAAGGTCTGGCAAGTCATGGTGGAATTCTAGGGGTGTTTATAGCAATATGGTTATATGCAAGAAAAACAAAAAGCAATATTTTCTCAGTATTGGACAAAGTTGCTGTAGGCGGAGCTTTAGCGGGAGCATTTATTCGATTAGGAAATTTGATGAATTCAGAAATACTTGGCAAGGCTACCGGAAGCAATTTTGGGGTGATTTTCAAAAAAGTAGACAATGTAATCAGGCATCCTGCTCAATTATATGAATCATTGGCATATTTTGCTATATTTTTTATTCTTTTATACCTATACCAAAACAAACATCTAAAAAAACAAGATGGATATATATTTGGGCTGTTCTTCACTTTGTTGTTCCTTTCAAGATTTATAATAGAATTCTTTAAAATTAACCAAGTCAGCTTTGAGGACGGAATGTCATTAAATATGGGACAATTGCTCAGTATTCCATTTATGGTTGCCGGAATGGTCGTAATGTATTTAAAAAGGAAAAAAACAGTTTCTAAAAAGACAAAAGTTTAAAATGATTTGGCATTATTAAAATTGCCTTATATATAGCAATTGTGATTTTTTGTAAAATATTATCATAGTGCAAATCACCCTAAAAGTATCCCAATAAAGATAGAGGTGCTATATTTTATTTATGGTAAGTAAAAATGACTTTTATGCTATTTTAAAACCTATTTATTTAGAATCTCCTGTATTAAATAGTCGCCTAAATAAATAAATTAGGTCTCAGATTATTATTCTTATTAAATATATAGATATTTTCTATGTGTGCTTTTCATAAAAAGTGCTAATTTCGCGTCAAAGTTAGAAAAATGAAAGCATATATTTGGTTTTGCGTGCTCGCAGCATTTGTTATAAGCTGCAACAGTACTACAGTGGAAAGTGTGAATTCTCAGTCGAATTCAATTTCAGGTGATTACCAATTAATTTCTAAAACACCTGCTAAGGACAGGAAATTAGAAAATCTGGACATAACTATTGAGATAGCTGGAATGCCAAAAGGTTCTTATTATTTAATGGGATATTATCAAGACCAATATTTCCTTGTAGATTCTACAAGAATGGTATCAGACAAAATAAACTTCAAATTAAATAGATCATTAGATCCAGGATTATACTTTGCTTTATTTCCTGATAAAGTTAGTGCAGTGCAAATGTTGATTGACGAAGATCAACAGTTCGTACTAAAATCCAATATTAATGATATTACGCAAAGCATGGAAGTTAATGGAAGTCAAGAAAATCAACTTTTATTTGATGCTTTTAAGTATGAATCCAATCAACAAGGTGAATTTTCTCAAATTTCAGAAGTTTTTCAAAAGTTCAAGCCCGGAACTCCAGAGCATGATGAAGCAAAAGCAAAAAATGATAAACTTTCTAAAGAAAGGATGGATTATTTAAGCGGCCAATTTAAAAAATATCCAACCACTTTATTTTCAGCTTTTAAAGAAGCTGGACAAAATCCATACATACCTTATGATTTCAATCCAGATGGCACTTTAACTGCGGAGTATACAAGTACATTAAGAAAACTATATTGGGAAAATGTAAATTTCGCAGACGACAGATTATTACACACACCTGTGATTTCAAATAAGCTGGAGAAATTCTTTACGAGTTTAATACCTCAAAATGCTGACACCATCAACAGTTATGCTACAAAATTGGTAGATAAAGTTTTGGACAAGCCTGAATACTTTAAGTATTTAGCTAATTGGATAGTATTGAAGTTCGAACCGACGAAAACTAGTCTAATGGATGCAGAAGCTGTTTACGTTCATATGATTCAAAAATATTTTACAAAAGAACGAGTTTTTTGGGCTGATACTGTTCAAACATATGGATTACAGATGCGAGCTTACGAGATGGCAGCAAGTTTAGTCGGCTTGAAAGCACCTGAGGTTAGTGCAAAAGGAGCTGATGGCAAAATGTATAATTTATACGATATTAAATCTGATTACATTGTAGTTTTTATGTGGAATCCAGATTGTGAACACTGCGCTGAAGAAACGCCAAAGTTACTTAAATATTACGCTGAAAAAACTAGAAAAGAATTTGAAGTTTATGGTATTGTTGTAAATACAGAAGATGCAAAATGGAGAGCAGCATTAGCAAAGTATAAAATGCCGTGGTTCAATGTTTTTGATCCCACTAATAGAGCAATTTACGCAAAATACTATGTGGACAATACTCCTGAAATTTATGTGATTAATCCAGAAAGGAAAATTATTGCAAAAAACATAAAAGTTAATCAAATAGAGACCGTAATTCAACAAGATAAAGCAAAGAGATAATAATTTTAATTTGGTTCAAATGGGCAACAAATCAATAAATTGTTAGTTAAATTTCCATGGCAATTAATCCTGAAGAAAATTACAAAGAAATAAATAAAGCTTCTTGGAATAAAAGAACCGAAATTCATTACCATTCTGAGTTTTATGATAACAAATCATTTATTAAAGGAAAATCTTCTCTTAATTCCATTGAATTAGAACTCTTGGGAAATGTAAGTGGAAAATCAATCCTTCATTTACAATGCCACTTTGGACAAGATACCATCTCACTTGCAAGATTAGGTGCAAATTGCACAGGTATAGATATATCTAATATTGCAATAGAAAAAGCTCACGAACTTTCAAAAATTACAAACACAGAAGTTGAATTTATTTGTTGTGATTTATATGATTTGCCCAATCATTTGAATAAAAAATACGATATAGTTTTTTCGAGCTATGGAACAATTGGTTGGTTGCCTGATATTGATAATTGGGCAAAAATTATTTCTCAATTTTTAAAACCTAAAGGAAATTTTGTTTTCGCAGAGTTTCATCCTTTTGTTTGGATGCTTGATGATGATTTTACTCATATAAAGTATAGGTATTTCAATGATGGACCTATTGTAGAAAACGAGGTCAATACTTATGCAGAAAGAAGTGCGGAACTAGATATGCAAAGTGTTTG
Source organism: Bacteroidota bacterium (assembly GCA_024642705.1). GTDB lineage: Bacteria > Bacteroidota > Bacteroidia > Chitinophagales > Saprospiraceae > Portibacter. Next base: position 75,244 of record JAHEAQ010000009.1, read on the forward strand.
CTGGAATCATAGTTTAAGTGAAGTCATTAATGCACTAATTTTAAATGGATTAGAAATTCAATCATTTTCGGAATTTGATTATTCTCCTTATGACTGTTTTGCAAAGACGGAAGAATTCGAACCTGGTAAATTCAGAATCAAACCGTTCAAGAATAAGATTCCTATGGTTTATGCTATTTTAGCGGCGAAAAAATGAAGTTTTAATTCGAGCTTTATTAATATTTACATCTTGAATAATATTACATTTGATTTATTTCAAATTCATTTATTTCTTTTATTACCAAATTTAAAGATCAATTAGTTTAAATAAAATACAACATTGGACATAAACACAAGTCGGAATATTTTGGATAACTCGCATATAAATACAATTAACATAAAAATTAAATTGCATTTTAGTTATTTATTAATAGTAATTTTTATTGCTATTGGAAGTTCCAGTTTCGCGCAATCGGCAGACTTAAGAACCAATGAATTAAATGAATGGGCTAACATTAAAATCAAGAAAAAAATAAATTCGGATTTTCAAATTTTTATAGCTCCTCAAATCAGATTTGAACAAAAAATCATCAAAAAATACTTGTTTGAAACTGGAGGAAGTTATGAACTTAATAAACATTTTGACGTAGGTTTCGGGTACAGATATTCTTTTGAAGAGAAAAAGAAAAATGACGAAAATGTGCACAGATTTGATCTTGACATTTCTGCCTCTACCAAATTTCATAGATTTAAACCTGAATTAAGAATTCAATTCAATACTGAAAAGGATGTTTTGGAAACTGAAAGATTCAATACATTAAGGTATAAAACGAGTTTAGATTATGATCCCAAGAAATCAATTTTAAAGCCCTTTATTGTAGGTGAACTATTTCAAAATCTAAATGAAAATGAGTTAGAAAAATTTAGAATCGGTGCAGGATTGGAATTTAAAATTAACAAGCACAATTCAATAGATATCGCTTATTTACTTGACTATAATTTCACTAAAGAAAGAAACATTCATATTATTTCTATAGGTTACGATTTTGATTTTTAGAAGGAAGAGTGCCTATATTTGTCTGTTATTAGAACTATGGAAATTGAACAAAATTAAACTTAATAAATATGCCAAAAATAACACCTTTTCATTTAGCTATTCCCGTATATAATTTAGAAAGAGCAAGAGCTTTCTATAGAGATGTTCTAAACTGTCCAGAAGGAAGAAGTTCAGATCAATGGGTTGATTTTGATTTATTTGGTCATCAATTGGTTATCCATCATAAAGAAGGTGAAGCAAATGCAAGCAAAGATTCTAATCCAGTAGACGGGCATGATGTACCAATTCCTCATTTTGGCGTTGTTTTAGAATGGGAGCAATGGGAACAGTTAGCTGACAAGTTGAAAAACTTAGAAATTCAATTTATTATAGAGCCTTATATTAGATTCTTAGGCAAACCTGGAGAACAAGCAACTATGTTTTTCCTGGATACGGAAGGGAATGCCCTAGAATTCAAAGCATTCAAAGATATAGGTCAACTTTTCGCGAAATAGATGGATATTTGAAAGTAAGAAATATCTCCCTATTTAAAATGATTGAATAATTTTCTTCAAATTTATCTTAAAGATTAAATATTTTGCATTTCCATCTTCATAAACTATACAATGGAAAATATTATTAAAATTGCTTTAGCACAAATAGCACCTGTGTGGCTTAATAAAACTGCTACGATTGAAAAAATCATTGATTATATTAATAAAGGGGGGAAAGAAAAAGCAGATCTTATAGTTTTTGGTGAGGCTTTATTACCTGGTTATCCCTTTTGGATCTCCTTGACAAATGGTGCTGATTTTAATTCTACCGTTCAAAAAGAAATTCACGCTCATTATATAAGAAATGCTGTTCAAATTGAAGCAGGAGATCTTAATACTATTTGTAAAGCAGCAAGAGAAAATAAAATAGCAATATATCTGGGAACTATTGAAAGAGCACAAAATCGAGGAAGTCATAGTTTATATTGTTCATTGGTTTATATCAATAAAGAAGGAATTATTAAATCTGTTCACAGAAAACTTCAACCAACTTATGAGGAAAGATTGACTTGGTCTCCCGGAGATGGCAATGGATTACAAGTACATTCTTTGAAACAATTTACTCTCGGAGGACTTAATTGTTGGGAGAATTGGATGCCATTATCAAGAACTGCACTTTATGCAATGGGTGAAAATTTGCACATAGCAGTTTGGCCCGGAGCATACAGAAACACAATAGATCTGACTCGATTTATAGCCGAAGAAGGGAGATCATTTTCAGTTGGGTGTTCTGGTTTAATGCGCAAAGAAGATTTCCCTAAAAACACACCTCATTTGGAGCTCATTCTCGATAATGCTCCAGATATTTTGTCGGACGGAGGTTCTTGTATTGCAGGTCCTGATGGGAAATGGATTTGCGAACCAATAATCAATAAAGAAGTTTTGATTGTAGAAGAATTAGATTTTAATAGAGTTCTAGAAGAAAGACAAAACTTTGATATTCCTGGCCATTATTCAAGACCTGATGTTACCCAATTAATTGTGAATAGAGAACGCCAATCTCTTGTGAAATTTAAAAATGAAGAATAATATTGATTCTAAATTTTAAAAAAATAATTATATTAATTGATTTTCAATTGCAAACTTATGCCGTATGGTGGATATTTTAACAGAAATACTTATTAAAGCGCCTTTAATCAAAGTAGCTGAATATGCTTCGGATCCTGATAATGCGCCTGAATGGTATGATAATATCAAATCTGCAGAATGGCGCACTGAAAAGCCGTTGAGGATTGGTTCACAAATTGCTTTCATTGCTCATTTTCTAGGAAAAGAATTGGCATATACTTATGAAATTATCGAATTACAGCCTAATAAAAAATTGGTCATGAAAACTGCTCAAGGACCTTTTCCGATGGAAACTATTTATACATGGAAAGCAATTGATGATCACACCACAGTAATGAATCTAAGAAACAAGGGAATTCCTACTGGATTTTCAAAGTTATTTGCTCCTCTAATGGGAATTATGATGAAGAAAGCCAATAATAAAGATCTTAAAAAAATTAAACACATTTTAGAGGCTAAATTCTAATTTTTAAAATTTAGTCGCAAATTCAATTATGGAAGATTTTTATTCAATTCATCTTGTAGTTTTCTCATGAGAACTTGCTCTTTTTCTAAAGTTTTTTGCTTGAAAGCATCAAATTCCGCTCTTGTGTCTTCTAATGACTTTTTTGCTTTTGATGTTATGGCAAAGCTTGCTCTGTGCCTTGAAGCGAAAATAATAAGTGCTATTCCAAGACCAATGATAGTCAATAAAACCAGCGTATTGTAAACAGCTTTACTAATTAACAGCCCAAACAATGACATGCCATTGTTTTTTGCTTTCAAATTGGTCAATTCAATCTTAAGTTGACTTAACTGCGAATTTAATGAATCAATATTTATTTCGTGAGTCCTAATTGCAAAATTTAGGTCTTCAATTTCTTTAATTGAAATTTGAATACTATCCGTAATATTGCTAAAAAACTTGTCTAAATAATCCTTTTTAACCACTTTATTGTCAAGATAATTGCTTGATTTACTCAACAAAAAATCATATTGATTCTTAATGCTTCCTCCATTCAAAGAACTCGAATTTGAATTCGCACCTTGGGCCATCATTGTCCAAGTAGACAATAAAAAGAATAGATAAATTGATAATTTAAGTTTGTTTCTCATTATTTATTTTCTATTTCCTAATGTAATACAATCTTTATTCCACATTTTAACATATGTCTAAAATATGTCATTTTATATGCCCAGCTAAAAAAAACGTCACTTAACATTTCCAGTATTACATTATAATGTGCCATGGCGACTTTTTCATGAACACATTTCAACAAGGGTGTAAAACAAATTGCGCAAAATCTAATTTAGAGGCTATCAATATTTGGGATAAAAAGTATTGTACGCCATGACCCAAAAATAAAGCCACCCATTTACTCTGAAATATTAATACAATTTTTACTGCTGACATACAGGGTGCTGACATTCATCGTAAGGATCGTCATTACAAATTGCTAAGTCAACCTGAGTATTTAAAATTCTAGTTACTAAAAGAAATATCCATTTAGGATGCGTTTTTCAACAGCATAAGGAGTTAAAGTCGCAGAAAATCGGGAATCCTTGGACAGATTTTCCGATTTTAATTCCTGGTTTTCCTTGTGAAAGTATTTTAATAGGATTGAAAGGATTCATGCTCAAAAGAATAATTTCGATGCTGTAAACAAGGAAAAATGCCTTTGAAAAACTGAGTTTTTTGTTTCGTTTTTTGCTCACTCAAAAAATGAAAACATTTAGTAACTACTAAGTTAGATGATTTATGGGTGTTTAATAAATAATTTTGTCATCATTTTTTGGTCAAAAATGCCTCCAAAATAAGATTCTTGAGTAATTCCTTGCCCTAGGTTGAACCTAGGGCTATAGCTATTGCAGCCCTTTAAACTTATCTGCTCGCGTTTTACACATATTACACAATATCTAATTTAGATGCTATCAATATTTCGGATAAAAAGCCTCGCACACCATGACCCAAAAATGAAGCCACCTATTTACCCTGAAATATTAATACAATTTTTAATACTGACTTTTTCATGGTCCTGACATTAATCGTCAGGATCGTCAATACAAAAAGTGCAATTTGTTTTACACACATTTCCAAAAAATTGGATAGCAAATAAAATTATATAATATACTTTAGCATTTATATTCAAAATATTAAACTTGAAAAATTCTAAAATCTTAATTCTAGGTGCAGGTTTATCAGGGCTCGCAACTGCTTACTATTTAGAAAGAAATGGTTTTAAATCTACAATTCTGGAGACTCGAAACAGACTTGGCGGAAGGATTCATACCATTTACAAAAAGGATGAAGCACCTGTAGAATTAGGTGCAACTTGGATGGGTAAAAAACACACCCACCTGATCCATCTTTTATCTAATTTGAAAATTGAATCATTCATCCAAGAACTTGGAAAAAAAGCAATATACGAACCAATTTCAACCAGCCCTCCGCAAATGGTAGAACTTCCTAGTAATGAAGATCCAAGTTTTAGAATAGCTAACGGTAGTTCCTCATTAATAAATTCATTAGCAAACCATTTGACTTCCAGCGAAATTATATTAAATGCTAAAGTTATTTCTATAAAATCTAAAAACGGAATTATTGAAGTTAATACAATGAGTGAATCATTTGACGCTGATTTTGTAGTGAGCACTTTACCTCCGAACTTGTTAATTAATACCATTGAATTTATTCCAAGTTTGCCAAAAGAATTAATTCAAATTGCTAAAAATACGCACACCTGGATGGGGGAATCTATAAAAATTTGCTTAACGTTTGACTTTCCTTTTTGGCGAAAAAATTCAAGCGGAACCATGTTTAGCAATGTGGGACCTATTTCAGAACTCTATGATCATTCCAATGCTGAAGATTCCTATTATGCATTAAAAGGATTCATGAATGGCAGTTTTTATGGTGCAACTCCAAATGAAAGACAAAACTTTGTTTTAGATCAATTATCAAAATACTATGGGGATGAGGTGAAATCTTTTAGAAATTATCATGAATGCGTTTGGAGACTTAAAAGTCCGACATTTTACCCATATGATGGGTATATTTTACCACATCAAAACAATGGAAATCCAATCTATATGAAAGATTATATGGAAGGAAAATTTTTTATTTCAGGTTCTGAAACGGCGCCAAGTTTTCCAGGATACATGGATGGTGCTGTTGAAAGTGCATCCATTGTTGCACAAAAAATAATAAATTTGAATTCTAAAATGAATTAAAAACTGTGCACTATTTTACGCCATTCCAAATATCTAAATAAATTTTCCAATCCTGTCCCACTTTTTTCCAGACAATAACATATTTGCCTTTCCAAGAAGTTTCTGAACCATTTGCGAGAAGAGTTTTTCCTTCATAATATCCATAATCATAAGCGTAATCTCCAAGAAATCTAATTTCAACGGGAGTAATTTTGTGCTCTAAAATTTTAGTACCGTTCTTAATAGACCATCGTTCTTTGATTGCATTCCTCCCGATGATTATATCTGAATTGGTAGGAAAAATCTTAGCATCATTTGTATATGAATTGGCTAAAGTTTCGAAATCACTATTGATGTAACTTTGTGAAAAGAGCTCAATATTTCTCAAAATCTTATTTTTTTCAGCCTTATTGGTTGAATAATTAGATTTAATGCATTCTATTTTCCAAGTTGGTTGAGAAATCGTTTCTGTTTCATTAACCCACTCTCCTATCCAATTGAAACCATTTTCATTAATATCAGTAAAACTTATTTTATAAAATCCATCTAAACCATTGGGAGCTTTTTGTGCATTGTATAAAATTATGTCTCCATTTGAATTTTTACCACCTGCCCATGCTCTCAAAATTGGCGAAGGAGCTGCAGAGCTATAATAATGTACAAACCATTTGCTGCTATCGGGAATATACTGTCGAATGCTACCTGAGTTTGAACCATCTTCTTTTAATGTTTCGTCTTGAACTGCATTTCCGTTCATTATATATTTGAATCGCCAAATCATATTTACGGGTTCAGCCCAAGTTAAATCAGCATTAAGTGTCGATGATTTGCAATTGCATTCTCCAATTAAACGTGCAAAATCCAAAATTTCTGGAGGTGCATCAGGATTGGGCAATCCAAATGGATGATCTGAAGAAGGTTCAAATTCAAAAAAGGTACTTTGCCCATATGAAATTATGGAAAAATAGACAGAAAAGAAGCTTATGAAAATGAACTTGGTCATATTTTTACTTTTTACACTTTCTAGGTATTCTAATTTCAACGATTCAAATGCATTAATTGTATGGTCTTTTATTAAATAATTATCTTTGCACCTATGAATATTTCTTCCAACTTCGATAAAAATGCTCTCAAAAAAATCAGATATGTTTTTTTGCTGTATTTGTTCAGCACATTAGTGCCTTCCATCATTTTAATCGTTGCATCCATCTCCAATGCAAACTTTATCCATCTGGGTGCCGGTGAAATTATGTTACTCATTACAGGTAATATTGCCATCGGTTATTATTTCATTGAAACCAGAAGAAAATTGAATTTGATAACAAGTGGAAAGAAATTCAAACAAAATCCATTTACTTCTGAATTGGCAATATTGTATTATGTTGACTTTCTCATTTATATGATCGCAATGCTTTATGGAATATTCCAAATGTTAATTGGTGTTTTTCTGATTAATGGACAAGCACCGAAAGGTATGGATACTAATCCAGAAAATGCCCCAAGAGTCTTGGTTATTGGAGCTATAATATTGATTTTAAGTCCATTATTTATGTTTTATCTTAATAGAACTAAAAAATTAATAAATCGAAATAACAATTGAATTTAGTAGATTCCTAAGCCAATGTCTGCAGAAATTAATTTAGATGTCCTTATTCAAAATATGAATCCCAAACTAAATCTGGGAAAATATGTGTTTGTTTCAGTTCCAAATGATTTTAATATTTCAAAGCATGAAATTGTGGGCTCGTTTAGTGAAAGTGAAGGATTAACTTTAATTCTTAAAAAGGAAATAGCCGATAAATATCTTTTGATATATGAATTCATTGCTGGTTGGATTACTTTAAATATTCATTCTGATCTTAACGCTATCGGATTAACTGCAGCAGTTTCGAAGACTTTAAGTGAACATAATATAAGTTGCAATATTATTGCAGGCTTTTACCATGATCATATTTTTGTAGCATTTGATGAAAAGGAAAGAGCATTATCCGTTTTAAAAAACTTGTCACGCCAAAACATATAAATTTCTTCAAACTAAGTTTTAGTTTGAAATTGCTCACCTATTCATGTTCCCAAATGTAATAATCTTTTTAAATCTCCAAAAGTATTGTCCTAAATCTTGGGATAGTATAATATTAGTAACATTGTCGGCCGTCACGATCCAACGAAACCTTAGATATTGTAGGACGTTTTATTCTGTTTTACCATTTTTCCATATTTTTTCAATTTCTTGGAGGTATTTTAAGTCTTCAATTGGGTTTCCAGAAAGCAATAACATATTTGGCTTAGAACCTTCAGTTATTAAACCCACAGAGATTTCAAATGCCTTGGCAGTATTGCCTGTAGCTGTCTTTAATATATCAAGGTTAGACAAACCAGCATGCTTATACATTTCCAATTCAAGTAAAAAATCACTGCCAAAATTTAATTGTCCCGATTGAGCATCGGTCCCGGCTATTATGGTGATACCATTATCATGGATTTTTTTGATGTAATAAGCAAACTGATCAGCACTAAAAACATGTTCAGTTATCCACTCTTTCATAAATGGTGGCATACCATCTTTCGATTTAAGCCATAACGCTGCGTTTGGTATGACAAAAACCCCACTTTTTGCTAATTCCTTAAAAGCATCATCAGAAATGGGGTGTTCTTTCGTTCTTTCCATCATATGTACAAAACCAGTAGGCTTAAATTTGGCAATGGCTAACATATCTTCCATAGTAACGGCATGAACCACCGTTTTATATCCTTTACTTTTAGCATATCGGATTATTTGGCCTATTTGGTCATAGGTTAGTGTTTCTAGTAGAGGGTAATTTAACCAAGGAAGATTATCTCGCACAATTTTTATATAGTCAACTCTCTTTGCTATGCGATTATCAACCCATTGCTCAACTGAAACTGAATCGTTTATGGTTTCCATTTCTGGACTAAACTGAGTAGGATGCCCACCTGGAACGGTTGCTGCATGACCAGAACCAAACAAAAAAGGAAACCCTATAGAATCAAGTGACATTTTTTTCCATTCTGCTTCACGATCTTCAAGGCCTGTATGCATGTTTAAGTTTGCCAAAATTCCGTACTGATACCCTTCTTTAAGTTGTTCTAAGCTAGAAGCATGAACATGACCATTTATCATTCCCGGAATAATGTACTTACCTGTGCCATCAATTAAGGAATCACTAGATATTTTTTCTTTAGAAATAGAAATGATTGAGTCATTTCTGATGCCTACATTAACAATTCCTCTATCAGCCTCTCCATCAAATAGCCCTACATTATTAATCACAATATCATAATTGACAGTTTCAGAGCATCCAGTTAAAAATAGAATTATGATAGTTAATACTGCAGTGTTAATTATTTTCATAATATTTATCTTATTGTGCTACAACGAAAGCCTGCGAACAAACCCCAATTATTTCTAAATGTAGCTAATATTTCTTGCATACTTTGCAGCTGTGCACCGTGTATATTACAAATTAAACAAAAAGGATTAAATTTACAATAACCAAAAATAAATTAAGATGGAATCAAAAGCACAAGTTGACTCCATCCTAGAAAAAGTAAAGGTAGAAATACTATCTTTTGTTGATCAATAATCGGGCATTCAGTGGCCTATTGATTATGAATTAAACGATCTGAGCTTTTGCAAGAAACACTGTGAATAGATGTTTCAGAAAAAGTAAGGTTTGGAATATTATCAAAGATGCTTAGTGCAATTTGTTACACACACTAATTCAGTGGCACCATTCCTTGCTAAACGCGACTTCAACTTCAAAGATAAAGTGGTATAATATTGCAATTATCTTTCACACTTATTTGCTCATTATTGCAGGTTCCCTACATCTTAGCAATCCATATTTGGAACTTGGAATCTAAATGACTTTATTTTTGTTATTGGCGGTTATTCAAGCCTACTTCTGTATTTGATTCTCGAAAAGAAATATTCCATTTTTATTGGCAATTATTATATCTGGCATCCCATCCTTGTTCATATCTGCAATGGCAATATTAAGCCCTGCACCAGAATTCGAGTCGATAGGATGTTCCACAAAATAGGGAGCTTCCGTTGTGAATTCAATCCAAAAAAGATAAGGCGTGTCTCCATCACCAGCATCATTTCCATTATGAGCCAAAAAACGTTTTCCAGTGATATAATCTGACCTTCCATCGCCGTTAAGATCAGCCATTATTGACGAATGTGTCTGAGCAGTAGTATTTGTTATCAAATGCGTAGTAAAATTCTGACCTTCTAGTTGCTCATGCCACCAGACACCTAACCTATGGGCAGAAGCACTGACCACATCATTTTTGCCATCATGATTAACATCAAGTACCTGCATATGGGAACATGGCTCACCTAGATCAGCTTCATGGAACTCCCAATTCCCAGATTTTAAATCACTAGTCCCTTTGAACCAGCCATCCGTAACTACCACATCATCTAGGCCATCAGCGTCCAAATCACCCAGCCCGATGCCATGAGAGAATTGATTAGTACCTGCCACATTTTCATAACTTAGCGCATGACGTTTCCATTCTATTTCTCCAGGTTTTAAAGGAGCTTGAAGCCATACAATTTGCTTCTTTTCCAAATCTCCACATAGAATATCGATCCTTCCGTCACCATCAATGTCGACAAATCCTGGCGATTCATTTGATATACCCATCGAATCAGCAATAATATGCTTTGGCCAAGGACCAGGTTTATTTTTTGTATTTTCAAACCAAAAGCCCATTTTCCCTGGGAAATCAATAATTACTACGTCATCCCAACCATCTAGATTGATATCCATACCAAGGTTGAGAAAAGATTCACTGTATTCCTTGCGAGGATCGAAAATTCGTGAAGGAGCCATTTCATGACGCTTCCAAGAAGGTGCTTCAAACCAATAATAGCCAGCAATAATATCCATTTGTCCGTCCTTATTAAGATCACCTGTTGCCACACCTTCAGATAAGAAATCACGTGTAATCACTGTTTTTCTAAAATCTGAAGAAGTTTCCGACTGGGACAGGATCATTTGGAATGGCAGCATTAGCAAAACCATCAATGTTGCAGTTGAAGAGCTTTTATTTTTTTTTACGAACATGGAAGTAAATTTTTAGTTTAATTATCTTATCAAAAGTGAATCAATAAGCTTGAATTGTGCCACGCCTAATGCATTGTCTTTTTTGCCATATCGATCTTTCATTTCACTTAATGCTTTTTTGGCAGCTGTGGAATTGATCTCTGCAACACGGCGTATCATAAAAGTTGATAAATTTGGCATTTTTGAATTCTCCACCATTTGCAAGGCACGCTTCGCATCAATCGTTGCAAGAGGTTCAGAGGCATACCATAGCATTAAAGGAAGATTATGGTCAGCTGCATCTTCAGAGCGCTGAACAAGGGCTTCCAAAACATCCCATCTTTTTTCTGGTTCTAGCCGTAACATACCAGATATTAAATATAGTCTTACCATGGCCGAAGGATCTGTTTTAGCCATAGCTCCAAATTTTTTAAGGGTTTCTTGGCTAACCTTTTTATCTTCCATAATTAACTGGACTGCCCAACTTCTAACATACTCATCAGCATTCCCTAACAGGGTTCTTAATTCGCCTTCCGAAAGACCTTGGGTCACATGAAGGGTCCATAGTGCACGTAGTTTTCGCGTAATATCAGGGTTATTAGTCAATATTTTCTTCAGCGCATCATGGACTTCTGGATTAGGGCCACGTTCTTGTAAAATTGTTCGAGCTTGCCTAACGTACCATTCGTTCTCATGCAATTGATAATTTACAAGGGCCATATTGGACGCTTTGTTCAAATCCACTTGTAACCATTTATCATCTTTATGCATGATCTTAAAAATACGTCCCATGGTCTTATCATGTACATCAGGGTTCGGACTATGACATTGATTTTGATCATACCAATCTATAGCGAATACCGAACCGCTTGGATCATACTTAAAGTTAAGCCACTGCGACCATGTATCATTCATTATCAAGAAATCTTTTCGGTGTGAAGCGATATATCCCGAACCTGAGCGCGTGAGTTGATCATTGTTCAATCGAGCGCCATTGATATTGTTCATAAAGATCGTATTATGGTACTCCTTTGGCCATTTCGAACCACCCAAATAAATCATAGCACCAGCATGTGCATGTCCACCTCCTGCTGCCGCAGAGCGAAAGTTACCAGCATGTGGACCTCGGTCACCCAAATAATGAACATGATCACCAATATTCTTAATTACATCGTAGGTGTATGGATTAAAATGCTTCCCACCTTGCCGCTCATAACGGGCTCCTTGAATCATATGAAACATGTGTGGAATAACACAAACTGTGATAAAAGAATGACCATAATCATTGAAATCTAGGCCCCAAGGATTGCTTGTGCCTTCAGAGAAAGTTTCAAACTCATGTCTTGTTGGGTGGTATCGCCATACTGCTGCGTTCAATTTAGTTCGTTCCTCGTCAGTGGCCCCAGGTTTACCTACATTAGAATGTGTAAATACCCCATGAACGCCGTAGAGCCATCCATCCGGACCCCATCGGAGATTATTTAGCACTTCGTGAGTGTCCTCCAAGCCCCATCCATCAAGTAAAATTTCTGGAGGACCGGCTGGCTTATCGTTTTCTACATCTAAGGGAATAAATAGAAGATATGGAGCAGCTCCTACCCAAACGCCTCCCATACCAATTTCAATTCCACTGGCCATATTTAGGCCTTCAATAAAGACCTTTTTCTTGTCCAATGTTCCATTCCCATCCGTATCTTCAAAAATTAAAATACGGTCCCTACCCTTTCCTTCCTCTGCTGGAACTGGATAGGTATGACCTTCTACAACCCAAAGCCTTCCTTTAGCATCAAGTGTAAAACTGATGGGACGGACTATATCAGGCTCGGCGGCTGCAAGGATTATCTTAAAATCTTCAGGAAGGGTCATAGCCAATGCAGCTTCTTTGCCCGATAGCCCTGAATTAAGCACAGGATCTAAGGGTGGCATTACAATAATATCTTCTTGAAACAACTGATTTGGAAAACTAGGACGAGTTGGATAAAACAAAAAATCATCAAAATTGATGTGCGCCCATATATCGTCACCTATATAGGAAATAGGTGAAATACCTGTTTCGTTGTCTATGATTCGGATGTATATTTCCTTTTTCATATAGTCGTTCAAATCAACTACAATGGGTTGCATGGTTGCCCTACCTTGCCCAGTTGAGGTGAAAATTACTTCATCTGTTTTGGCCAACACGATTTCTACCCTTGTATCTTCTAATGCACCGCCAGAGACCCGAAACGATGCAAAAGGGTATTCGACTTCGAAGTGTACCGAGGTCAATGTACCTGTCAGCTTGTAATCAGTTGTTCCACCGCTACTTAGGAAGAAATCGCCATCGAAACCTATCGCTTCTTTTTCTTTATGAACGGGAGAAGGTTGACTGAAAACTGGATTTTTAAAAGCGTCACCATTTGCCTTCCAATCACTAAGATTGCCTCTCTCGAAACCAACGTTCAATGGTTTTCCATCTTTCGAAGGCACTATGCCGGCTATGATTGGAATGTCAAGTTCGCCTTCTATAATCTTGAACTCTCCTACCATGCCGGCTGCCCTATGCCCAGGCACACTGCAATAGTAGGTGTCGTCACTTTCGGCCCAAAATGTAATATAAGTACTAGATCCCTCCTCTAACAAGGTTCTACTTTTGATGCCTAGTTTTTCCATGGCGATGTCATGGGTCATTGTTTCAATGTTGGTGATCGTAATGCGCACACGTTCACCTTTATTAGCTTGTAAAGTAGGATTCCTCGTTCCGTCTTTCCCAAAAAAGCCAAGCATGCTGGCCTCGAGCATATACTCACGGTCGATGATTGTGGAATCGCGGGTATCGCTTACATTCGAAAGATCCTTTTTATCCATTCGACACCCTGTGGTTAATGCGATGGCTGTTATCAAACTAGCTATAGCCGAAAATAAGCGTAAAGAATGCATAAGGTTCTGATTTTGATATTTGCGAGTCTGACTCAATTCAATTTATTATTTAAATTCTTCAAGTTGTATATTTATAAAGGAAATTTCTAAAGTCTTTTTATAATTGATCCAAATCAACATTCCCCTCTTTTTAGAATACCGTTATTTGCCTCACTTTTGATTGTGGGTCGCCACCTTCCAAAACAAATCCATTTTCTGCAATTCTACATCCAGTACCTTTACCTTAATCTTATTTGTTCTTCCATTGAAGTACAAAAATGAATTCTATCCAACTCAAGTCATTTTCGTGTGACCCAAGTTACTCATTCCTTTAGAACTAGGCAACTTGTCTAGCACAACTGCCAAAATAAATTTAGAAAATCAAATTTCCATTAAACCCGCATTATGAAGGATAAATTCTTTTATTTAGCTTGAATTAGTGCTAAAAGGTAAGAAACTTATTACTTGTCGATTCCACTTTGCTACCCATCAAATACTTGTATATAAGCTTCTATTAGCGATTACCCCAGTATTTTAATTGTGTGAAAAACCGATATTTCATTTCCAGAGTGCTTAAAACTCATTATCTTATTCCAGATCTATAATGTGTTGCATCTGGACTATTGTGATTATTAGAATTTTGCATTGCACCTAGGAAAAAAAAAGCATTTAAATAATTTGGCTGAAGGTCACAACAGAGTTAAAGAAAAAAAATAAGGGATTTTAATTATTTTTATCCTCAGTTCTTTTTGTACTTGCGTTATTTTTTTTTTGATATTTATGAATTTCAATTAATAAGTCTTCTGCAAGTTTAATTGCTTCTGACGCATTGTTTGACCGAAATCTTGCTGGCCCTATCATCTCATAGATTCTTATTCGAATTGGTTCATTATTTCTAACCAAGTCGTAAGGATTATCATTGTTATATAATTCCATAGTCAATACGCCATATTCATCTCGCAAAAAATGCCTCCATGAAACACTTAAATCTTTGTTCCAATCGTCTATTAAAAAGTGTCTATTCACAAAACTGTAATAGCTATTAATTGATGCCTTAAGCGAGTTATTTTTCAGCGCTGAAAATAATCCTGTACTCTTCAACTCGTCTAAAACATTCTTATTGATAACAACCTCATCATGTATGCCAGAATATATCATTGTTAGTTTGGCAAAGTCTACATTTACAGTATCGGGATAAGGCCCATTCCAATACCTATTATTTTCAAGTTTAGAAATTTGTCTTATAGGTGAATAAGAATGTTTTGTGGCTAGTGTAGTTTGATACAATCGTGTTAATGAATTAGACCGGAATTCGTGAAGATTTGCAGTTGTGTTAAGATATTCCTTGTCTTCTTCAATGGACTTTGCCAAGTTGTCTAAAAGGATATGGATTTGTGTATTAGATTTTCTTTCTTCATTCCAGTTGTTTATTTGAAGTGCAATTAAAATCCCAATAACCACAAGTAAAATTTCGCCAATAGCATATATCAGGTATCTTTTTAGATTCCCTTTAACTATTAACTGCTGCCTTATTCTTCGAAAGAATTTTAACATAATTTTTCATTTTATTTCTCTAATGACCACCTACGTTTAAATAATAGGTCGTTTTAATGCAGTTTATTTTGTATTGCCAATGTTTCTGTTGTAATCTTAGTTTAAGATTCTTATATTAACTTCTATGATAATGTAATATTATTTCCTGTCACCAATTTTCTCCATCCAATTAGTCAAGGCATTTTGAAGTTCGCTAAGGGCAATCTTTGTGCCGGAATCCTGACTTTCAATCAGATTATTCAATTCCCAAGGATCCGACTGTTCGTTAAAAAAATATTCCTCACCAATATCCGATAATACATATTTCCAGTTATGTGCTCTGGCCATTCTGTGGCCATCGCCAGGTTTTCCGTCTACACCAGTACATTCACTAAAAACTATTTCTCGAAAAGGTGCCTGAGGGTTTTCAAGGAGTGGGACAAGTGAGATGCCCATAAGTTGCTCTGGCAGTTCTATGCCAGCCAATTGTAAAATGGTTGGATAAACATCTAAGCTGGATACCAGTGCATTGGATTTAGTTCCTTTGGTGCCAAGTCCCGTCCAATTGATAAACATGGGTACCCTAACAGATTCTTCGTGCATTGTAATTTTATTTCCGAGCCCATGGTTTCCCAAATGATATCCATTATCAGATAGAAAAATAATTACCGTATTAGATTCGAGTCCAATTGCTTTAAGATGCGTCAACAGTTGGCCCACCTGATTATCTAAATGACTGATAGTCGCGTAATATGCTTTCATAAATAATTGAATGGTACTTTCATCGCGAGGTGGACCAGAAGGAAGTTCCTGCCAATTATCTTTATAGTCTGAATCTCTATAATAGAACTCTCCAGGCAATCCTTGATTATTAATGCTTTCTTGTAAAGGATATTCACGGAAGTTAGAATCAAGCATCAGGTTTTTCTCTTCATATAGGTCTAGCCATTCTTGAGTTGGATGCAGGGGAACGTGAGGTTGGCGGGGGGCAAGCCAAAGAAAAAATGGAATTTTATCAGCAGCAGCTTCAATTAAGAAGGTATTTGCTTTGGCAAATGTTTCTGTATCGGTGTTATCACTCAATTCAGCGCCCTCACTGAACCCATATGTTTTTGGATCTCCTATGTGAGACTTTCCCAAAAAACCACATCGATATCCAGCATCACGTAACTGGTTTCCTAAAGTTTGTTCGGCTCTGATACCACCAATTTTATATGGGTTAAACTTTTCTGAATCAAGAGCAATTACTCCATGCTGCTGCGGATATACACCAGTCATTATGCTGGCTCGGCTGGCTGCACAAATAGGGGATGCCACATAAGCTTTGTTAAAAATGAGCCCTTCAGCAGCAAGCTTATCAAGGTGGGGAGTCTTTATTTGAGGGTTGTTGTATCCAATAGCCCGGTAAGTCTGGTCATCAGTGAATATAACGATGAAATTAGGAGCAGATTTGCTTGCCATATTTGCAGTAGCTTTGGAGTCACTGTTTAGAAAAGACATCAAGTTTGACATCAAAAAAATAAACAATAATATTCGAATTTGCTGTCTCATTAAAATAGTTGCCAAACAATCGACTATGCGCATTGTGCATAGTCCCGTTATAATATTATACCAAAAAGATCTAATTATAAATTTTCTACGTTTTGATTTTGTCATATCATTATTTTTTGATTGCTGCTAATGTCTCTCAGCTATACTTAGGTAGAAACTTTAACTACTGAAATTCTAAATAAGAACTGAACTTTAAAACTTTCACGGTCCTGTCCTACGAAGGACGAAACCCCTGCTTGATTTTAGATGATGTTAAACGGTCAGCTTTCTGTCACCGTAATATTATAAGTTTTATTGTCGAACAAACTGGATAGGATTTAATTCGCTTTCAAATTTCACAAACAGCGATTTGTTTAATCCATTCTCAGCAACTTTAAAATGTAATGCAGGCATACCCATCCGTTCGGCAGAATCAATCCTGACGGCATGAAAAATATCATTTTCTTTATGAATTATTCTAAGTTTTCGGTTTCTAAATATTGTGTAGTATATATTGTTTTCCATAAAAATCTCCATTTCACCGTATCCGCCATTTAGGTATTTTCCTGAAATATCATAAGGAAAACTATTTAAAGTAATTTCAGGCTTAGAGGAATTATTAGAATTTATACCGATATTTTTCACTGGCTCTAAATTCTGTTGATATTCTTTAAGCCATTTTCTTTCTTCTAATCCCAATAATCTATCTGCAAGAATATTTCGGATAATCAAAGCCGCTTCATAATTAGTTTGGTTAGTCAAAACTACAAGCCCTATTTTTTCATTTGGAAAAAATGCAACTGTAGAACGAAAACCATCTATACCTCCACCATGTTCAACCCGATAATGTCCTTGATAATTTGTGATTATCCATCCGTAGCCGTAATTAGCAGCAAAAATCCCCTTAAACTCTTCTTCAGGCAAATACCACATAGGCATCACCGTTTGTGGATATTTTGCTTCACTTACATATTTCTCAGGTAAAATATCCTGACCTTTAAATTTCCCGTTGTTAACCCATGTCAATATCCAATTGGCCATATCTCTTGCGTTGCTATTGATGCCTCCGGCTGGTCTCATAGCCCTCAATTCATAATAGTCAATTTTAATAGGTACATTGTCAATGACTTGGTAACCAAATGAAGCATTTTGTTCGTTTAGTAGATCTTTTACACCAAAATTAGAGGCATGCATTTGTAAGGGTTTAAATAAATACTCTTTTACATTCATTTCCCAAGAATTTTTAGTAATATTTTCTCCTATCACTCCCGCAATAAAATATGACCAGTTACTGTAATTCCACTTTTCTCGCAGCTTACTGGTAGGTTCAAGAAATTCTATTCTTTTGATTAACTGATTTCTATCGTCCAATGGCAAACCTGCCCATGCCCAATCATGCAAAGCCAGACCTGTTCGCATACTCAATAAGTCTTGTATAGTAATATTCGAATTTAAATCGTCATTAAAAAATTTTAAGACGGATATATATTTTAACGGACTATCATCAAATGATAACAAATTCTTATCTTGATAAATCCCTAATAAAGCAGCTGTGAATGCTTTAGTAGTTGAACCGATAGGAAATAACGTTTCAGAATTTACCTTAAGTTTTTTTTCAACATCCCTAAATCCAATACCATTTGTGTATAGAATTTGGTCACCTTCAACAATAGCAATTGCACATCCAGGGGTGCTAGTAGATTCCAAAACTTCTTCTATTAAAGTTTCTATTCCTTTCAAACGATCATCAGTCTGGGCTTGTGAGTAGTTAATAGTGACAAAAAAAAGCAATATTGATAGTAACTGTTTCATGCTTTATTTATAGGCCTTTACAATATGAATCCATTCCTTTTATAAGTTAGAAAGTCTTTCTTTAATCTGCCGTCTGACGGTTTTGTGTACGGCTCATTGCAGAAAATGTCAACTGGACTTTTTTCCTTTATCCGAAAGATAGCAAATGACAATGAATTCCAATTAGGAATTTATTTGCAATGAGCTATAAAAGTTATTGCGCTTTCGTTATTTTTTTAATTTCTATTGAATAATAGGCTTTCTAGCAGCATTAAAAATAGAATGTTACTAAAGGCCCTAATCATTAATTGTAGTCATCAAGTGCAGTTTGCACAAGTTCCTTCAATTCTTTTGTTTCATTTTGTAATGTGGAAGCCATGCTTATCACGCCTGTTTTTCCGGCAATTCTAAAGGTGATTAAATTATAGATTTCCTTATTATTTATTAATTCTTCGTAATCATTTGCTATTAATTTACCGTTAGATTCATCACTTAAGAAGCTTAAATGTTTAACAAATATTTCATGTGTTGATTGATATTGAATTGAACTTATTGAATGAATTGTTTTAAAATTTTGATCATAAGTATAATTGAATAATTCTATTATTTTCATTCTTAGATCTTTGTCATGAATAACATTGAAACCAACAGATTTTAGAGACTCAAATGCAGACGTCGTTAAAGATAAATATTCTCCAATTCGGGCATTGCGTAAATACCTCCCAATAGTATCTGTATACGGTTTCTTTTGATCGAAGTGATTTATTACCAAGCTAAGTTCATATTGCCTTTCTTTATGCAGAGTTATATAGACGTCCAGGATTTCAAGATTAGATTGAAGATTCTTCTGCAATTCTTCTAATAGAGCTTTTTCTTGAAGATTTAATTTTCGTTGCTCATTCCAATTATTTATTTGCAATGCAATTAAAATACCAATAACCACAAGTATAATTTCGCCAATAGCATACTTAAAATACTTCCCAGCTTTTGCTGAAGTTTGTGCCTCCGCTAAAGCTTCATGCGATACGCGGTCAGCAGAAGAGCCAGTTTTGTTCTGTTCCATTAGGTCTTTTCTAATACTCCTAAAAAACTTTATCATGTTATCAAATATTTATAGACCATCCCATCCGCCTTGTTGATTTACTCTCTTGAAGGTCTCCGTCCGTCGCCAAAGGCTCTAGCCAGCGGTGACCAAACCTTCACCCATCGAGATCGTTCACTCAACAAAAGATTTTTAACATTTATTCTTCAAATATTTTTTCAATTACCACCAACGGGAGTTTTCACACGAATCCATTTTATTCTAAAAGTAGCTAATATTTCTTTTATAACTTCCTTCTGTACTACTCAAATAATTTGTTATTACATTTTATATTTTATTTTCTAATATTATGTTTGCAATTGTGATAATGTTTGTCAAATAATTTTCAATAGAATTGTAGCACAAGGAAAAAGTAAAAAACTAGCAATCATTGCTGCTTGAAATAAGTTATTAAAACAAGCCTTTTCAATAGTTAAAAATCAATTGCCTTATGATGCAAACCATAGAAGTTTATTCGCAATATATTTAGTTGGTTTTATTTGTTTTTATCCTCAGTTCTTTGTTGTGCGTTCGTTATTAACGTTTAGAATATAGATTTAATTCATCCAGCAATTTTTGATTAACTTGTTTTAACTGCCTTAAACTTCCGTTCTGCCCAATTACAAAATTGCCTTCAAAACGATTTCTGACTCTTTGATCTTTAAAAATTTCAATCAAATTAGAATTATCCATGGTATAAAGTGCAGGTATTTCGTCAAAAACTAGTTTATAAATTTCTTCAATTGATTTTTGATATTTGTTTTCATAGTTCAATTTATAGGATTCATAACTATTATAAGTTTCTATGATGGAACGTCTTAATTCTTGATTTTTAATAACTCCAATTTTACCTATACTTTTCATTTCATCAATTGTAGTTGTTATAGGAGTAAAGGCGTATTGAGATTCCGAGTTCCATTGAATCTGAAAATAGGATGATAACGAATCTACATTGTAGTTATTAGTTTTTACAAAGTCAGGAAAATGATTAAAATTGTTATTGAAAAAATCGAAATCTGTATTTTCTACTAAATATTTGTGCAAGAGATACTTGGCTCGTAGTTGTTTATTAGATTGATTTAACATTGTGCTAATTAAGGTAGAATCTTTAATCAAATCTGTTTTTAATTCTTGGATATAAATACGCTCTAAATTTTGGTTTTTCCGACTTTCATTCCAGTTATTTATTCCCAAAGCAATCAGAATTCCAATAACCACAAGTATAATTTCGCCAATAGCATACTTAAAATACTTTCCAGCTTTTGCTGAAGCTTGTGCCTCCGCTAAAGCTTCATGCGATGCGCGGTCAGCAGACGTGCCAGTTTTGTTTTTTTCCATAAGGTCGAATCTAATTCGTCTAAAAAACTTTATCATGTTATCAAATATTTATAGGCCATCCCATCCGCCTTCGTAATTACTCTCTTGAAGGTCTCCGTCCGCCGTCAAAGGCTCTAGCCAGCGGTGACCAGACCTTCACCCATCGAGATCGTTCGCACAACAAAAGAATTTAATCATTGGTCAGAATTAATTCTGACTAAAGTTCGCTAAGTCTTTGATTATCAAGATGAATTTTTATTCTTTTTGCTAAGATAATAATCCTTGAACTAAAGCCAAGGTTAGCAAAGGGAATTAATTTGCTCTATAAAAATTGATATTTTTTTTGATCTATTTTGGTCGACTAAATCAGAGGAATGAAGCACGACAAGTGGCGCTATATTCAGCACGTGCATTTAGCGCCACTTGTCGTTGTAGGATGGTGTGGCAAATCGGTTTTATTTGTCGGTAGCTAAAGCTTTTATTATTTCACTTAAAGCATGGTCAGATATTATATTATTGATCATCCAGTCTTCATCAACATAATTAAAATATGCAATTACAATTTCCTTTTCTGGATTAATGTATAATGCTTGTCCGCCAAAACCTCCTTTCATAATAAAACCATCCTCTGCCAAATCCCATTGGTAAGCCCACTTAAAGGGTATTGGAAAGTCTATAGGTGGAGCATCGAATATTTCTTTTATTTGGTCAAAACTAATTATCCTTTCATTCCTCGCCACAATTTCACTTTTAGTATACAGCATTCCAAACCGTGCTAAGTCACGTAACGTTGTAGACATACCTCCTTGAGCCCACGCAATCCCATCATCAGAGGTGCATATGTATGCATTGGATGATGCACCCATAGGTTGCCATATTATTTCTGATACCAAATCGGAATATCTTTTGCCTGTGACCTTTTCGGCAAGCCAGCCCAGAACAAAGGTATTGATGTTGGAATATTCGGCAGCCAAACCAGGAGCCTTGTCTTTTTTCAGGTGCTTGACAAACTCGTAAACAGATTCTGGTGTGTTTTCGGCTTTGGGCAATGCCCCGAGTGCGGACTCGAGCTGGTAATTTTTATGTAGAGGATTTGTGAAAGGTCCACTTTCAAAGTCTATAGACTTGCTGTCCATACCTGAACGCATATCTAGAATTTGCCTTACAGAAATGTCCTGCCAATCTGAACCATTCAGTTCTGGGACGTATGTTACAATTGGTTGATTAACATCTATTTTATTTTGATTGATTAAACTGGTAATTAAGGTTGAAGTAATTACCTTATTTACAGATTGTATTGTATGTTGGTCTTCGGGAAGCATTGAGAAATATTTTTCGTAAACAATACCTCCCTTGCTAACTATTATAAAACTAGCTATATGCAATTTTTTTAAATAATCCTCAAATACAAGAGTATCAGTCTTTGATTTGATAGTGATATTCTCAATTGATTTTTTTGGGTTGTTCTGAAAAATAAAGGAAACGCTTGGTTTGTTTATAATTGCGACAGGAAAAAACTCTGACATATATCTGAAACTATACTGTGATAAACTTCCTCCAACATCCCACCTACTTTCGTTAATACTATTGTGAATGGCTTTTGATTCATCAGCAGTATAATGCAATTTTTGTCCGAAAGAAAAAAAATGCCACCCAACAAATGCAAGTGTCAGCAAGTTTTTGATATTTGTTTTCATATTATAAAATTTCATGGTTAGTTTCGATTAAATGAAGCACAACATTTGGCTATTTGCAGTGGCATGTTTTTGAAACCGTATTTTTCCAACGGTGACCAAACGCAATAGCCAAGATAAAACTTTATACTTACGATGCACCCAGCCATTGCAAATAGCTTTTTTTGTGGGCAGGCAGGCCGTTTTCAGCTTTGTTTCAAACGACTTTACCCAAGATTATTAATCACTATATTTTAAGAATTTCTCCCCAGTATAAGTTTTGTTCTGCGTCGCAACAACCACTTTAGTACCACCTTTCCCTAACAACTCGAAAGTTACTTTTGGGAATCCAATCCCAGCTTCAAATGTATTGTTGCCTATGTACTTTAAACTTGCGACCAATTGACCGTTCCTTTTCAGGAACAATAAGTCGTCATTCTTTATGAACTCAATGGTATTTCCGCTGTCCATCTGGTATAGCCCAGTGATTTTATGGTACACTTCCTTGTCAAGCGGAAATTCTTTGCTCATTACAACGTCAAAGGTTACTGTATTCTCCCCTGATTCATTTTTGACAATGTTCAAAATTCTGTTCACAGCCTGTGGAGAGGATGCCGATGTGTCCGTGTCATTGTATTTGTCGCCTTTAAAATAAATTTGCGTAACTAAGTCTTGTTGTTCGGCAACAGAAACCCGCATGTGTACATGGGCCGGTCGCCAAGATGCTTCATCATTCGGGTCAGCTTTGTAGGGAACTGGCACAATAGTTTTGAAGGCATACTTACCGTTCTTTCCAGTCTTTATTGCTCCCCTGAATAAATAACTATCAGAAGTATTGTCGTAATGTTCATTCTCATCACATTGCCAAATTTCAATGAGTACATTGTTCAATGGAGTTTTTCCATCTTCTTTAAAAATTGTCCCACTTAAATTCATCGGACTTCCTTTTGAAGCAGGTGGAATAATATCACTTCTCATCGGTGCTCCAGGCCGATAAAAAGGTCCAAGAATGTCAGTGGTCGTTGGAGTGTCCCCAACAAAGCTTCTGCCATTCCAATGGATGGATCCAAATACGCTGACACTCAAAGCTGTCAGAGATGAATTTTTGATAAACATTCTTCTTTTCATATTGTTAGTTTTATAAGGTTTCTGATGTTCCTTTCAGGATAATATATGCCTATTTCCGAATTTTTTCGAATTGTTATAATTTGTCCATCGCCTTGCCCACAACAAATGGATATTAACATTGCTTATATCCCTATTATAATTTTATCCCAAATTAATCAAATCTATCAAAATAATTATTTTTTGAAAAGGTTTTATCGTTACCTGAATGTAAATTTCT
>JAHEAQ010000065.1 GCA_024642705.1 Bacteroidota bacterium
ATATGAAAATTGGATTTTATTTAAAAACTTAATTTCCCGACAAAAAAACCAAAAACATTAATCTTTCCGCTTAAAGAAAAAAATGTGCAGATTAAGATCTAATGTCTAATCCTTTAATGAACTTTATTTTGTATTTTTATAATGTCTTCAAGAAATCTTGGATAATATGTATTTTTGAAATGCTCGTAATGAAATTATCAAATGATTATTTTTCAACATATTAGCTTACAATTTCATATATTTCTGTTGCTATGAATTAGTTTTGATTGGAATTTAACAGTTACTCTACTAGGAAATCCTATACTTAGTTGAAAAGAAATTCAATTTTCCTTTAATAATATGAAGATTAATTAAAGATTATTAATTTTTCAGATTAATTTAATAGCTAGCTAAATGAACATACCTATGACGCAAGCTAAAAAATTCAACACTTTTGGGGGAGTATTTACTCCTACCCTGCTTACAATTTTAGGGGTAATTATGTACTTAAGATTGGGGTGGGTTGTTGGTAATGCTGGATTATTAGGAGCTTGGTTAATTATTCTAATTTCTTTCATTATTACCACATGCACGGCATTATCTATGTCTTCAATCACAACCAATATAAGAATTGGTGCTGGTGGTGCCTATGCAATAATATCACAATCATTGGGTTTGGAAGTCGGCGGCAGTCTTGGAATTCCGAGATATATTTCTCAAGGCTTAGCTGTTACCATGTATATTTTTGGTTTTCGGGAAGGTTGGATGTCAATATTTCCCAATGCCAATGCATTTATTGTAGATCTAGTTGTTTTTTTGATTCTCTATGGAATTGCCTATAGAAGTGCAGAATTGGCCATAAAAACGCAATTTTTCATAATGGCAATCATAGGTCTTTCGTTGTTATCAATTGTATTTGCCTCCTATTACGGTTCCATGCAAATTGCCACTGAAGAAGCTGCACGATGGGGAACTTTTAGAGGTTCACCAGAAAATGGTTTCTCAGGGTCAAATTTTTGGATAGTATTTGCAGTATTTTTCCCTGCATCGACTGGAATAATGGCAGGAGCCAATATGTCTGGAGAATTAGAAAATCCAAGAAATAGTATTCCTAAAGGTACTTTAGCTGCGATAGCTTTAAGTTTTGTCATTTATATGGCTTTAGCTTATTGGATTGCAAGATCTGCCACAGAGCAAGAGTTGATTTCTAATTACAACATCATGATTGAACGTTCATTTTGGCCTCCTATAATGATTGCAGGAGTTCTAGGTGCCACTTTTTCTTCAGCTTTGGCATCTATTATTGGATCATCCAGAATTTTGTATGCAATGGGCCAACACAGAGTGCTTCCAAAAGGGGAATGGCTTGCGTTTGAAGATAGATTGGGTCAACCCAGAAATGCTATGATTGTAACTGGAATTTTAATTTTCGTTACCATGCTTTTGAGAGATTTGAATTCAATTGCTCCTTTGGTCACTATGTTTTTTCTTGTAACCTATGCAATGCTTAATGTAGTAGTTATTATAGAGCAAAATTTGGGATTAATTAGTTTCCGTCCCGTTTTTACAGTTAATCGATTTATTCCTTGGGTAGGACTAATTACCAGTATATTGGCTATGTTCATCATCAATCCTACTATAAGTTTGATTTCATGGGCATTAATGTTTGTGGTGTATAATGTTCTAAGCAGAAGTCATCTAATTACACCTTTCGAGGATGTTAGATCTGGATTATTTTCTTCTTTTTCGGAATGGGCGGCAAAACATACTGCTGGATTATCTCATAAACAAGAAAGATCCTGGAAGCCTAATTTACTTATTCCTACTGCTGATGCTTCGGCAGTGCGAGGTGCATTTACTATTGCTAGAGATATAGCTTATTCAAAAGGTTCAGCGACGCTTATGGCAATCAGTAATGATAAAAACAATCTCGAACTAAAGGATAAATTGAATAAGATTGCAGATTCTTTCAAAGCAGTTGGTGTTTATAGCTCAACTTCTTTAATCAAAACCAATAATTTTGCTGAAGGGGTTAATTATGGTAATCAAGCGCTGTCAAGTGCATTTTTTAAGCCCAATATTATATTTCTAAATCTCAATGAATCTCAAAAAATAATAGATGATTTTCCTGCAATCATCAAAGAAGCTGATCAACTTGAATTAGGGGTCATTGTTTATTCTCCCCACCCAAAAGCCAATTTAGGGCAACGGCAAAAGGTTAATATTTGGATTGACAATACAAGTGAAGATTGGAATATTGAAGAAAGAGCTGAAAAAGTGGATTTGGCAATTTTAACAGCTTACAAACTTATGCGGAATTGGAATGCAGAAATAAGAATTTTATGCGTTGTAAAAGTTGAAGAAAAACGCGAAAGATCTACTTTCTATTTGAAAAACATGGTCGAATTGGCAAGACTTCCAATCACTGATATGGCAGTTTTTATTGGTGATTTTCATGAAAACATCAAAAATGGGCCTTATGGTGATATCAACATCTTTTCTTTGAGTCACGATACAAATATGTCAGATTGCAAAGAAATGGTAACCATTGCAAACACAACATGCTTGTTTGTAAAGGATTCAGGACACGAAAATATATTAGCTTAAATAATTAGAAAATGAAACGGTTAGAAAATGAAGGTAGTCCTTCCAAATCCAAAATTGGAAAATTTTTCAAAAGGACATTCTATTTTTTATTGTTCTTTTTTATGTTGAATGTTTTATTGTTGTATTTCTTAAAAGATTCAGCTTATTCAAAAATGATTCGAAACCTCATTGGAATCAATCCTACCGTTTCAAAAGACACGCCTGAGAATGAAGAAACCATTTCGGATACCATTTTGAATCCAGCATCAAAATCAGACTTTTTTAAGTTCAAAACCAAATACGACACATTAATCAATCAGGAAAACTTGCAGGACAGTATAGGACAGGAACCTGTTAAAGAGGAAGAAATTATTGGATTAAAACAAGATTCAGTTACTTTATCTGAAGTCCCATTAATTAAAGAAGAAAAAATCAATCCATCTCCTAAAACATTATCAGAAGAAATAGAAATTTCAGACTCAAAAAATCAATCTTTTGACTTGTTTGATGAACTTTTGCTTTCTTCTGAAAACAATTCAAATCTAAAAAAAGATCTTAATTCAAAACAAGACCTTCTTTCGAGAAAATCCATGCTTAAGATTATTTCTATTTGCTCAAAGAATATTTTGCTAAATACGAATGCTTATGACAATGAAGAAATTTTACTAACTCTTGGTGATTCAGATTCAATTTTTGGAATTTTAATTTCAGATAGAAACGGAAAAGTTATTTTTTCAACAGATAAAAAATACACAAATAGATCAATTGAGAAAATATATCCTGAATTCAAAATTGAAAACCAAGGGATTGAGTGCCTTACAAGCAAAAATATGAGTGTATGCAGAATTCCAATATTTCATACTTATGGAAAAATTGGAAATGCAATCATTACATCCAAACTTCTAGAATAAACATAAACTACAGGTTTTAACATATGAGAAAACTTATTTCCAAACATTTCATTTTTATCAATCGTTTGCTTGCACGGGGATACAGAACGCTATTAATTTTCTTAATAATAATGATCATTGTACCTTCTTTTATTGGCGACGTTAAATATCAAGGTTTGGCATCTTTTATATTAAATTCACTAGTTGTTTTCTTGTCAATCCATGCTATTCAAGAGAGCAGAAAAGAGTTGATCATTTGGTCTTCGTTCGCCATTATTGTAATAATAATTAATCAGTTAGGAGTTTTCAAGCATGCAGCGACAATAGATTTTTACTTAAGTTTTATTATTTACATAGTTTTTTATGCTTTTGTTGCAATTCGTTTGCTCATTATGATATTAAGAACGCAAACTGTAAATGCTGGAGTTCTTTATGCTTCAGTTTTGGTTTATCTTTTCTTAGGAATAATTGGCGGCTACTTATTTATGTTAATTGAAAATGCAATTCCTGGGTCTTTACAAAATTTATCTGTAGAAGATATAACAAACCCTAGTAAATTTTTCTATTTCTCTTCCATTACTTTAAGCACAGTTGGCTATGGAGATATCGTTCCAAATTTAGCGCCTTCAAGAGCTTTGAGCATGATACTAAGCACAACTGGTCCACTTTATCTAACAATATTAGTGGCACTTTTGGTTTCTCGTTTTGATCATCTTCATGATAAATAGATTTAACTATTGGAAACTCACATTTAAAACACGGAATATTTGATTCTTCAACAAAAGAAATCTTCAAATAAAAAAGAGGAAATCTCAATATGAGATTTCCTCTTTCAAATTCAGTTTTAATTAAGCTAAATTGTTATTCTAAATCTCACTTAAAACTTTATCTAAAAGTGCTTTTGTAGCCTTTATGCCAGCGTCTTCAGATAAATCATTGCCTTCGTATTCAATCCCAATATTTCCTTTGAATCCAGAATCTTTAACAATTTTGATAATCCTAGCATAATCCATGTTTGCTTCATTACCGTTTTCATCAAAAACATTTGTTTTTGCACTCACACCCTTTGCAAAAGGCATTAGTTCTGCGATTCCTTTGTATCTATCATATTCTTTAGCACAACTAAAATCTGCTGCTCTTTCAATACAAAAATTTCCGAAATCAGGCAAAGTGCCGACATTGTCCATCCCAACTTTCTGCATAACTCCTGCTAACCATGAGCCGTCAGATGAATAACCACCATGATTTTCTACAACTATATTAATACCTTTTGTTGCGCCATATGCACCCAATTTTTTCAATCCATCCACAGCATTCGCTGCTACTTCTTCTGCAGTTCCTTGTCCTGCTGCATTTACTCTTATTGTCATTGCACCCAAATATTGCGCAACATCCACCCATTTGTAATGGTTTTCAACTGCTTTTTGTCTAGCTTCAGGGTCAGCATTTCCAAGATCACCAAGTGCATCGCACATAATTAAACCTACTTTAACTCCAGAAGCATCGCAAGTTTTTTTGAATTCTGACCAATAATCCATGTTTTCAGCTTTGCCGAAATAAAATGTATTCACCAATTCGATGGTATTAATGCCATATGTTGCTGCAAGAGTTGGAAAATTTGCAGGATCAATATCTCCTCTTAGTAAAGAATCTGGTGACTCCATAAGCATTCTTCCAAAAGCAGCCCAATCATTTCCTAAGTCCCCAAAATAAGACTTATGTAAAGACCATTGCGCTAAGGAAATATTCAAATCAGGGGTCATATCTTCTGTTGTCATTTCATTTTCAGAATTATTTGTGCTGTTGCATGAGATAATAGATATCGCAACAAATATGTATAAAATAAATTTTTGTAACATTTTAAAATTCAATTTTTTGTTATTTAATAATTTAATGATGCAATATACTTGAAATTAGTCCAATTTTAACACTTCTTTTAGTGCTTTTAAATATAATTTTTCAGAATAGAAACTAATTCATTCCATTCAAAAAAGCACATGAACCGCCAAAAAAATATTATTTAAAAGCAACAACTTTCAATGTTCATTTCTTTATCCAAATTTCTTAAAACGCTGAAAAATTTAAAGTATAAATCTATATGATTTTCAATTGCGGTGCGCTAAATTTTTCTGAATTACCTGGGAAATTTGTTCGGATAAATTTCATCACAATAATTAATTATTTATAGTTCACCCGAAGTTATTCGTTACTGTTTATATTTTTTATAATTTCAGCTTTCATTTTAAACGCAAAAAAAATAATATGAGATTGTTAGTTCTTTTAATTGCCATAACTACCTTTTTTAATCTGAGTGGTCAGGAAAATCCGCTTTGGATTAGAAATCAAGTCATATCCCCTGATGGGAGCCAAATAGTCTTCACTTACAAAGGAGATCTTTACAAAGTTCCAAGTACTGGTGGTGATGCGCTACAACTTACATTTCATGAAGCTCATGATTACATGGCTGTTTGGAGTAAAGATGGGTCGACATTAGCTTTTGCTTCTAATCGCTATGGAAATTTCGATATTTTCACTATGGATTCCAATGGAGGACCAGCAACTAGGTTAACTTTTCATTCCTATGATGAATCTCCATATTCCTTCTCAGCAGATGGCAAAAGTGTAATTTTTGGAGCTTTAAGACAAGATGATGTTAACCATCGACAATTTCCTCATAGATCTCAGACTGAGTTATATTCAGTTCCAATAATTGGCGGTAAAGTAGATCAAATTTTAACCATCCCGGCTGAAGATGTTCAAGTGAGTAAAAATGGAGAAATGATGATTTACATTGATAGAACAGGAGGAGAAAGCCCTTGGAGAAAACACCATACCTCTTCAGTTACCAGAGATATTTGGACTTATGATGTTCAGAATCAGACACATAAAATGATAACTAGCTTTAAAGGGGAAGACAGGCAACCTATTTTAAGTGTAGATGAAAAAACTGTGTATTATCTAAGTGAAGAAAGTGGAAATTTCAATATTCACAAGCTTTCATTAAATAATTCATTACAAAATCAACAATTAACAAATTTTAAAACTCACCCAGTCCGATTTCTAAGCATGGGAAATGGAATGCTTTGTTTTGGCTATGATGGAGAATTATACGTCATGAAAGAAGGCAATCAGCCCATAAAAATAAAAGTTAATATTAGAACACAAAATGCAAATAATACAGATAAGTTTATTTCTATCAATGGCGGTGTAGAAGAAATGGCAGTTTCTCCAAATGGAAAAGAAATCGCTTTTATAGCACGCGGTGAAGTTTTTGTAACTTCTGTGGATCAATCATTTACAAAAAGAATTACCAATACTCCTGAAGCAGAAAATTTTGTTTCATGGGGACCTGAAGGAAAATCTATCATTTACAGTTGTGAAAGAAATGGCAAATGGAGTGTATATAAAACAGAAAAACTGAGAGAAGAAGAGCCATTTTTCTTTGCTTCAACATTGCTAAAAGAAGACCTATTGATTGAAAATGAATTTGATAATTATTTAGCTAGCTATTCCCCTGATGGTAAAAAAATTGCTTTCATAGAAGGTCGCAGAACGTTAAAGGTTAAGGACATATCCACCAATGCTGATGTCTCATTGCTTACTCCCAAAGATCTTTTTCATATGGGGGATGGAGATAAATATTTTAAATGGAGTCCGGATAGCAAATGGTTGTTAGTTGAATGGTCAAAAACATTAAGTAATGATGATGTCCTATTAATGGCTGCTGATGGTTCAAAACAGGTCAATTTAAATGAAAGTGGATATCAGGATTCAAGGCCAATGTGGGTAAATGGCGGAAAGCAAATGTTGTGGTTCAGTAACAGAAATGGTTTGAAATCGTATGCTACTAGTGGAAGATCAGAAAATGATGTTTACAGTATGTTTTTCACTCAAGATGCATGGGACAAATTTAATCTCAGTGACGAAGAATATAAGTTAAATAAAGCGATCAAAGAAGAGAAAGAAAAAAAGGAAAAAGAAGCCAAGAAGGAAAAAGAAAAAGCTGAAAAAGAAAAGAAAGAAAAAGAGGAGGCAGAAAAAGGAAAGAAAAAGGGTAAAAAAGAGGTAGTTGAAGAAAAAGTGAATGAAGAAAAAACGGAAGAAAAGAAAGATTCCAGCCTTACATTTGAGTGGGAAAAAATGGAAGAATGGAAAAGTCGAATAACTATTCATTCTTCAAATCTAGGGGACGCAGTTTTATCCAAAGATGGAGATAAGCTTTATTATCTTTCCAGATTCGAAGGAAAAATGAATCTTTGGAGCACCGACTTGAGGACCAAAGAAACAAAGATGGCTATCAAGTTAGAAGCTAATTCTGGAAAATTAGAATGGGATAGTGAAATGAAAAACTTGTATTTATTAAGCAACGGAACCATTTCAAAAATCGACGTTGAAAAAGAGAAAAAAGAGGCAGTGAAAATCAATGGCGAGATGCAATTTGATGAAGTGGCCGAAAGACTTGCTATTTTCAATCATGTTTGGATTCGAACGAATGCCATATTCTACCATCCTAGTTTTCATGGAATTGATTGGAATTTAATGAAAACTGAATATCAAAAATATGTGCCATATCTTGGAAATTCATACGATTTAACTGAGATGTTGTCTGAAATGCTTGGGGAATTAAATGTTTCACACGCAGGTGCTCGATATAGTGGGAATAAAATTCCAAATGCGGACGAAACAGCATCATTGGGTATATTTATGAATTACAAACATGATGGAAATGGAATATTGATTGATGAAATCTTGACTGGGGGTCCTTTAGATAAATCTGAAATTAAAGTAATGCCAGGTATGATTATAGAGAAGATAAATGGTGTTTTAATTACGCCAGATCAGGATATTGCCAAATATTTGAATAGGATTGCCGGTCAATTTACTTTAATAGAGGTCCTTGACCCAAAAACTCAGAATCGTGAAATGTACACGATCAAACCTATAAGTTTAAGTGAAGAAAATCAACTTCTTTATAAAAGATGGGTTAAAATCAATGAAAAAGAGGTTCAAGAAAAAAGCAATGGTCAGTTAGGTTATGTTCATATTCCAGGAATGGGCGATGAACCGTTTAGGAGCATTTACCAGGATATTATGGGCAAATATTTCGACACCAAGGGCATCATTGTAGATACGAGATTCAACGGAGGAGGCGATTTAGTTGCCGATCTGGCAATGTTTTTCACTGGAGTGCCTTTCATATCATACGAAACGGAAGCCAAGGTTGTAGGTGGAGAACCTACATCAAGATGGACAAAACCAACATTAGCTTTAATTAATGAAGCTCAGTATTCAGATGGTCATTGTTTTGCATGTGGTTATACTGATTTAAAAATAGGTAAAACCGTAGGAATGCCTGTTCCTGGTACTTGCAGTTTTGCAGGATGGGAAAGACTTCCTGATGGATCAGTTTGGGGTGTGGTGCCAGTTAGTGCTAAAGATATTCATGGCAATTGGATGGAAAACAACCAAACCGAGCCAGATATCAAAGTAAAAAATATGCCTGGCAAAATTGATAAGGGCATAGACCAACAATTGGAGAAAGCTATTGAAGAAATGATGAAAGGAAATTAAAGGCCATTAAGCCAAATGAATCTATTAAAATGGTTATTAAAATCTGAAGAAATAACATTCAATAAATGAATGCTATTTCTTCAGATTTTGAAGGAAACTTAACAGCGTTTGCTTATAAAAAGGATCATCAAAATCCCTAATAATAACTTGGATCATTGGTTCGATTTCACGGTCTACTAATTTTAACAATCCTTTTTTAAAGTAATTTTTAGAAAGCGAAAAAACTGGACTATGAACATTAATCAACTTTATCAAATGTCTTTCTGCTTGACTCAAAACATCTTCCACATCTACTGACTCATCAACAAGTCCTAAATTTAAAGCTTGGTCACTATTATACAATTCTGAATTTTGAATGGCTTTCCAAGCCTCCTTTTCTCCCCGATAATAAGCATAAACATCACATAACAATTCAGGAATTTGCATAGACAATTTGAATTCGTGCATGCCGATAACATGTTTGGATCCTTTCCCCATAATCCTATAATCAGCAGTCAATGCTAAAATAGTTGCGCCTGCAGGGGCAAAACCAGTAATCGCACAAACAAAGGGTTTTGAAAATCTGACCATTTTCTGAACTGAAAGTAAATAATAACTCCAAAATTGTTTCAATTCTTCTTTGTTACAATTGGCGAGAGCAACAACATCTAAACCTGCACTAAAGCAATGCGGCCTGCCTGAAAGAATAACTCCTTTGATATTTTCATCCTCTTCAAAATTAGAAAAAACTGTAAACAGCTCTTTAACTAAAGCCGTATTTATTGCATTCACTTTGCCATTATCAATTTCGATAATGGCATAATTTGCTTTAAGTTTTATTTTAAGAGATTCCATATTCTAAGAGTATACAAAAGGGAATTAATATAAATCATACTATTCATTAAAGATAGCAATCAAGAAATGCAAAGCAATAAATAAAAATCAACTTTTGATATTTTAATGCAATTGCGGTTCATTAATAAATTAATTTAAAAATAATGACAAAAAAAGGTAACGAAATGGCTGATAAAAACACTAATAAATAGATGAAAGTATTTTTCAACTTCTAGAACAAGGATTGTTTTGGGTAAATTTAAATTATTGAATGATGAAAATTGATCATGTTTGCGGTGGGCATATATATTTAATTTCAAATTTTGGGGTGGCACGGAATCCACTATTTTCGGATGATTCAGACATCAAATTTTTTAGATCAAATGTTGAAAAATACTTAGGCAAGTTGTGTGATATAATTGCTTATGATTTGAGCCATAATCAATTTCAAATTTTGTTACGTGTAAAATGGCGTAATCTGATTAAAGATTTCTTCATTTTTAAACAAAAAAGTACCAACAATAAAAAATATATGGATTTATTTTCAGAAAAACTTGGAGATCAAACCACAGATAATTTCCCAGAAACATATAAAATATTTTCTCAAGAAGTTTCGAATATGCTGAACAGCTATGCCAAATATTTCAACTTTAAGTATAAAAGGAAAGGCGGTTTGTTTGGATCGCGGTATTCCAAATTATTAATCGAAAGTGAAAGAGAAATGGAAGAATGGGTAAGAAAGCTGAATAATCAGGTTCCATTGGTAGAATTTGAAACAGCATGGAAAACCAATACTCAATATAATGGACCAAATAAGAAAGGTGAAGAAAGCAGCAATTATTTTTACAATAAACATGGATATCAAAGCTTCCAAACTATATTCAGCAATTTCATGCAATACTTTAGAATGGACTTGCGAGGTTGTTTCAATTCATTGCCGCCTTCGAACCTTAAAAATCAAAATTTCAAATTCCTGTGGTTACTTTTCATTACAAAAAACGGGTATTTACCTCCTTGGTGACCATTTTAACTTTGAATTTTCAATCCATTGTAAATATTAGCTAAATTAACTTTTGTTAGTCAATCATTCTTATGCTCTTATTGACCGCATTGCAGAGCTTTGGACAGAAAAAAGAATTTCTCTATTAACCAAATGAAGTTTTAGGGAATGTTTAATGATATTTGCCTAAATGCCCTCAAAAAATTGTAAACTTTAGAAATATTTACCTTTATTATCTTGGGTAAAAAGAATCGATATTTCTTACTCAAAAGGAGAACCTCCTGATTATCCTGAAATATTTGTAAGTCAAAAAGGACCATTTATTAGGAAGACTCCATTCAAGTTTAAAAATATGCAACAATGCGAATGAACCATTATTTAAGTTATTAAGCTGAAAAGACCAAGCTCATATCAATTTTATAACAACTTCCATGAATATGAATTAAAAGAGGGAAGAGATTATCTAATAACCATTTGTGGCTAAATCCCAAAACCACAATATGCACTTAAATATTTTACAGTTGACCGCTTTGTTAATAATTAGGTTTTTATATTTTCTAAACAGTTAATTTTCATCCCGGTTATTAAAATTATTATGTCTTTCCTTAGCAATTTTCTGAACTCAAAATTCATTATTATGGAAGTATAAAAAAATATTATTGACTTTAAGTCAATATATTAACGCTTCCAACCTCCAATATTTCTCAAAAATTTATACGAGTAAGGTCTAATCAAATGACACTTATAATGTCATTCTAATAGGTGATAATAATCATGGACTTTAAAATATTTATCCCTTAATTTATGAGCTGGAAGCCCTTTTATGTCTTTCATATCATGGAATTATCAATGTGATTATAATTACAAACAAATAATTAAAAAAGGTGCATTTTGCTCATAATAAATAAATACCTGATTCATTATAAACAACAAATAATATGAAAAATTTTAAATTATTAATAGCCACAATAGGATTTCTTTTTTTAGTTTTTCCAACTTTTGGTCAACTTTCTGAATTGACAAAAAATGAAAAAAAAGATATACTCTACATGCTTGAAGAAGAAAAATTAGCTAAAGATGTCTACTTATTTATGGAAGAAAAATGGGGAACACAAATTTTTGACAATATTTCCCAAGCAGAAATCAAACATCAAGCAATGATGCAAATGTTAGCACTCGATGATGGCATTAAAATTCCGGAATCTGTAAAATTAGATT
The DNA here is from genome assembly GCA_024642705.1 of Bacteroidota bacterium. Taxonomy (GTDB): domain Bacteria; phylum Bacteroidota; class Bacteroidia; order Chitinophagales; family Saprospiraceae; genus Portibacter. The sequence goes on from JAHEAQ010000065.1 coordinate 12,058, forward strand.
TAAAAGGTCAATTCCAGGATGAACGCTTACAAATTATTTATAATCAACTGATTAAGGAAGGAAGTGTTTCCAGAAAAGATGCTTTAATTGTAGGAGCCAAAATTGAAGAATTAGACATAAGAGATTTAAATGCTTCATTAGCAAACACCTTGAATCCAAAAATCACCGAAACTTATCAGAGATTAAGGCAAGCTTCAGGAAACCACTTAAGAGCTTTTGTTCGAAATTTAAATAAAATGGATGTCTCTTATGCTCCCATATTTTTGAATCAAAATGAATACGAAACAATTATTAATGAAAATTCAGCAAATTCAGGATGTTGCATGGGTGCTGGTGAAAATTCAAATTGCTCTGGGAAATCTGCAGAACAAAAAGATTCAAATTCACCTGCCAAATGCTGTGGAAAATGCAATAAAAATTAATTAAGCCAGTACAATCTGGAATTATTAACAAAATAAAACTAAAAAATGGAAAATATAGATATTATGACAATGCCGAGAATTGGCGATCTTGCTCCAGATTTTGAAGCGGTAACCACCATTGGACCAATCAAATTCTCTGAATATATTAAACACAATTGGACTATTTTATTCTCCCACCCAGCAGACTTTACACCGGTTTGTACAACAGAAATGTCAGGTTTTGCTCAAGAACAGGCTTTCTTTTCAAAGCTTAATACTAAATTAATTGGGCTTAGCATTGATAGTATTCATTCGCATTTGGCATGGGTTAATAATGTTAGAACAAATACCAATGTTTATATGGATTTTCCTATTATCGCTGATATTGATATGAAAGTGGCCAAATTATATGGTATGCTCCATCCAGGCGCAAGCGAGACCGCTGCAGTTAGAGCAGTGTTTTTTATTGATCCTAAAGGAACAATTAGACTTATTATGTATTACCCGTTAAATGTCGGTCGTAATATGGCTGAAATAAAAAGAGTTCTAATTGCTCTACAAACAGCTGATCAGAATTCATGTGCCCTTCCATTAAACTGGGAACCTGGAGAAATGGTTATTGTTCCACCACCAAAAACTTTAAAACAAATGGATTCGGTAATTGCAAACGAAACTTATGAAAAAATTGATTTTTATTTAGCAAAGAAGTCGCTTGAGTAATTATTTATATTTGGATTGTTAAGAATTGACGGTAATAAAGCATTTTATTACCGTCTTTTTTTGTAAAAAATTGCAATTTTTAAATGGTGATCAATGCATGATAATAAGCAACCAATATCACTTTATAATCTGATATTCATCATAATAAACATGCGTAATTCATTCTATATTTGTAATCTAAAAACAAACCAAAAATCTTTAAAATATAGTTTAAAAATGAAATGAAATGAGAAATCTGAAAATATTATTAACTTTTGTGTTATTGACTGTATTGGTTTTACCCGTATTCAGTCAAATTTGTACTTTAAGTGATAAAGAACAAATTGACATTATTTATTTATTAGAAGAAGAAAAAATGGCACACGATCTTTATGTTTCTTTTGATGAAAAATGGGACATGCCTTTTTTAAGTGGAATTGCATATTCTGAATCTCAGCATATAGCAATTGTTGAGTCTATTATTCTCAATTATTCTGTACCTAGTCCAGATTTATTGATATTGAATAAAGAAAGAATAATACAAAGTAATTATTTGCAAAAATCTATGGGGGAACTCCTAGCCAATGGTTCTAAGTCTCCTGTTTATGCCTTAAAATCTGCAGCACAAATGGAAGAAATGAGCATTATAGATTTGGGCAAAATAATAGCTAATTCATCAAATTCTGAGCTAATTGATACCTATCGATTGTTGATCCAATTATCAGGACAACATTTAAGAGAAATAACAGATCAGCTTAATTTAATGGGTTACGAATATCGACCAGTAATTATTAGTCCTGAAACGTACAATCTAATAATGTAAGTAATGATTTCTAATGATTAAAATAGAATGAAATATGACCTATAATAATTTAAGTTTAAATAATTTCTGAAGATTTTTTCAAACTTGAATTTTGGACGGAAGTTTTGATTTTTACTTCCGTCTTTTTTATTTGCGGAGTCAAGCAATCTTTATCAATAATTAATATCCAAACTCTTTAAACTATTGTTAGGATATTTTAAATTTAATTTCCATCTATTTGCTCATAGATCTAAGGATTATTTTTGCATTTTTGTTAATCCTTTAATAATTATTCTGTATAAGAAATGATTTCTAATACTTTTTCAATTGAAAAATTTAAAGGAAAAGACGAAACTAATAAGCAATTCATTTGCGTTGCACATAAATGTTTTTTTAACCAATAATATTGCATAACTTTTATGAACAAGATTTTTTCAGAAATACAACAAGATTTGGAGAATCAGGGCTTTTTATTCGAACGTTTTGATCACAACCGTCCATGGGGTGGCTTTTGGGTTATTGAAGAAATTCATACTGCAAAGTTTATCCAAAAATATTTTCCAAATCAAGATTTGGAAAGTTTAACATTGAATCAAAAGGTTAGTCCTAAAATTTTGCTTGTTGCTCCACACAAAAGATTATCGTGGCAATATCATCATAGGCGTTCTGAAGTTTGGAGGGTTGTAAATGGAGTTGTTGGAGTTGTAAAAAGTGATACCGATCAGGAAAATGAAATGCAAAAGTATAGCGTCGGTGAGTTAATTGTTTTGCAAAAAGGGGAAAGACACAGACTAGTTGGATTAGATGATTGGGGCACAGTAGCCGAAATATGGCAACATACTGATCCTGAGCATCCATCAGATGAAGATGATATTATTCGATTACAAGACGATTTTGATCGAAAATCACCTACATAAATTTTTAATTCCAGAACTGTAGATTGTTTATGAAGCTTTCAATATAGATTTGCTCCTTTTACTTTCAAAAAAATATTGTTGTACGAAATTCCATTTATTAACATTTCAACTTTTGGCATCACTTCTAAAAATTACAATTCTTTTAATTCCTTAACAATTTCTCCTATATTGATTGTCATAAATAATTTAAAATGTCAGAATCATTCAAAAATTTGCTTGCCCCTCTAGACTTGGGATTTACAGTGCTAAAAAACAGAGTTTTAATGGGATCAATGCACACCATGTTAGAAGAAATTCCAGGAGGTTTCGAAAGAGCAGCAGTTTATTATGCTGAAAGAGCCAAAGGCCAAGTTGGGTTGATCATAACTGGAGGAATTTCTCCAAATGAGGCAGGTGTTGTTGCCCAACATGGAGCGAAACTAACCAATGAGAATGAAGTAGAAAAGCATAAATTAATTACAAAGGCTGTGCATGAAGAAAATGGTACCATTTGCATGCAAATATTACATACTGGCAGATATTCTTACAATCAAAATCTTGTTGCCCCCTCTCCTATTCAAGCACCGATAAATTTTTTCACCCCAAAAGAATTAAGTTTAACAGAAATACACACAACGATAGATGACTTCGTAAAATGTGCATTGTTGGCACAAAAAGCTGGATACGATGGAGTTGAAATTATGGGTTCTGAAGGTTATTTAATCAACCAATTTATTGTTAAACGAACCAACCACAGAACAGATGAATATGGAGGGAAATACGAAAATCGGATAAAATTTCCATTGGAAATTATCAAGAAAACCAGAGCTGCTGTTGGTGAAAAATTTATTATTGTTTATAGACTATCAATGTTAGATCTTGTAGAAGAAGGAAGTTCATGGACAGAAGTAGTCCAATTGGCAAAAGAAGTTGAAAAAGCTGGGGCTACCATAATAAACACCGGAATTGGTTGGCACGAAGCAAGAATTCCAACAATAGCTACTGTTGTTCCACGAGGCGGATTCTCATGGGTTACAGAAAAACTTATGGGTGAAGTGAACATTCCTTTAGTGGCTGTTAATCGAATCAACACCGCAGAAATCGCAGAAGAAATAATAGCAACCGGAAAAGCCAATATGGTATCTTTGGCGCGCCCATTTTTGGCTGATCCTGATTTTGTTTTAAAAGCAAAAGAAGGAAGATCAGAAGAAATAAATACATGCATTGCATGCAATCAAGCTTGTTTGGATCATACTTTTACAATGCAAATTTCTTCATGTCTAGTAAATCCTAGGGCATGTCATGAAACGGAATTGAATTACTCAAAAACTGCGATGCCAAAACGAATTATAATTGTAGGCGCAGGACCTGCAGGCTTAGCATGTGCAAGTATTTCTGCCGAAAGAGGGCACCATGTTACAATTTATGAAGCTGGGAAAGAAATAGGAGGACAATTTAATATGGCAAAAGTTATTCCTGGGAAAGAAGAGTATGCAGAGACTATAAGGTACTATAAAAATATGCTCAAAAAACATCAGGTTAAAGTCAAGTTGAACACAAAAGTGACTCCAGAAATACTTGAGGCTGAAAAATTTGATGAACTAATCATAGCAACCGGTGTCACACCTCGAATCCCAATAATACCAGGGATTGATCATCCAAAAGTTCTAAACTATGTTGAAGTTCTTTATAACAGGAAATCTGTAGGTAAAAAAGTGGCCATAATTGGAGCTGGAGGAATTGGTTTTGATGTAGCGGAATTTTTAGCTCACGAAGGAATATCGCCAAGTTTGAACACTAAAAAATATATGGATGAATGGGGTGTTGATATGCAACATAAACACCCTGGCTCGCTTACTTTTCCTCATGTCGAAGCATCCGCCAGAGAGATTTACCTATTAAAGAGATCAGGAGGAAAACATGGGAAAGACTTGGGCAAAACAACTGGATGGATACATAGAGCAAGTTTGAAATTGAAAAATGTGCAAATGTTAGCAAATGTTCAATATTTGAAAATCGATGATGCAGGACTGCACATTTTGCAAAATGGCGAAAATGGAATTTTGAATGTTGATAATGTAGTTATTTGCGCCGGGCAAGAATCATTAAGAAGTTTATACGATCTTTTGAAAGAAAATGGAAAATCTGTGCATCTTATTGGGGGCGCAAAATTAGCAAATGAATTGGATGCAAAAAGAGCAATTTATGAAGCTGCGCATTTAGCTGCAAAATTGTAATTAAAAGTTAAGCCTTTAGAACATGTTTGATTGAAAAGAGGTTTAATTCATATTACATATTTATACTTAATAAAATTTTTAGAAATAAACATAAATGATTATTAAAGAAGCATTTGAAATGGAGGGAATGAAAGCAATTAGTGAAATTGTTGGAATTACTTTAAAAAAAATGCGGGAATATGTCGAACCTGGAATGTCTGCAAAGGAATTAGATAATTATGGGGCTAAACTACTAAAAAGTATGGGTGCAAAATCGGCACCTTATGAAACTTATGAGTTTCCAGGATGGACATGCATATGCGTGAATGAAGAAGTTGCTCATGGTATTCCAACTGCCGATAAAATATTTAAAATTGGCGACTTAATTAATATTGATGTGTCAGCTGAAAAAAACAACTTCTGGTCTGATAATGGTGGCTCTTTTGTACTTGGAGAAGACATCCACAACCATCAAGCACTTGTAAATGCTTCTAAAGAAATTTTGATCAAAGCAATTCAATCTATAAAAACTGGAACATTAATTTCTCATGTGGGTCATATCATCGAAACTGAATCCAAAAAGTTAGGTTTTAAAGTTATAAAGAATTTGGCTGGACATGGTGTGGGCAGAAGTCTACATGAAGATCCACAAGATATCCTAAATTACCGCGATAGGTGGAACAAAAAGAAATTTAAGAAAAATTCAACTGTTGCAATTGAAACATTTATTTCCACAAAATCCAATAATACAATAACTAAAAAGGATAAATGGACATTGATTGGTAATCGGGGAGGTTTTACTGCTCAACACGAACACACCATTGTAGTGACTGATTCCGAACCAATTATTTTAACTACTCTAAATGGAATTTGGGATTAATCAGATATCTACTTTATTCGGAAAATTCTTTTAAAAAAACGCTTTTCAAATTCCCAGAAAAACTTAAACTGTCCAAATACAAAGCCATATATTAATAATAGCACATTATAAATAGGTAAAATAAGAATATAATAGATTACTGAAAATAACAAAGACTTTTCTCCATTTTCTGTGAATAAGGCAACAATTGGACTCTTTAAGAACATAACTGTAAAACCTGTGCATGCAAAAACTAAAAGTATAATAAAAACTTGTTGTCCGCTTACTCCCCATCTTTTTTCCAATTTCTTAACCCAATTTTCTTTTTCCTCCACCATTTTTAAATTTTAAACTCCTTTTTTATTTAATAAGGATCAACATCTATTTTAATATTTACAGATTGAAAACCTTTACTATCTGCAAACATATATTTTTCCTTCAATATTAAATCTTTAATACCCTTAATAAGTTTATTATTTTTCTCCATTTTTATAAAAATGTTCATAATATACATTCCTCTTATTCTTCCAATAGACGGTTGAGATGGGCCTATTAACCTACCACCAATCTTTTCGCGCAAATTATTTGCTAGTATAATCGATGCTTCCTCTACAATTTTAAAGTTTTTATGCCTTAATGTTAAGTTAATCAACCTGAAAAATGGTGGATATAAAAACTTTTCCCTTTCCATTATTTCTCTATTGAAAAAATTACTATAATCATCTAACACCACATCTCTTAAAACTTGATGATCGGGCATAAAACTTTGCATGATTACTCTTCCTTGAGTTCCTTTCCTCCCTGCTCTCCCGCTTACTTGAATAAGCATTTGATAGGCTCTTTCATGTGCTCTGAAGTCTGGAAACTGAATTCCTGAATCGGCATTAATTACAGCTACCAATTTCAAATTTTCAAAGTCCAACCCTTTGGTAATCATTTGGGTACCTACTAAAATATCAAATCTCCTTTCTTCGAAATCAGTAATCAAATGTTCTTGTTGACTCTTTGTTTTTGCCGTATCATAATCCATTCGCTTTATGTTTGCATCTGGCAACAGCTCTTTTAATTCGGCCTCGATTTTTTGCGTTCCATAGCCTTTTTTACTAAGATTGGGATTTCCACACGCTGGACAAGACGGAGGCATTTTTATTTTGTACCCACAATAATGACATCTCAATTCTTCAAGATATTTATGAAGCGTTAAGGAAACATCACAATGGGCGCATTCCGCATTCCAATTACAAAGTTCACACGAAACGGTGGGGGCGTATCCTCTCCTATTTTGGAAAATTAAAACTTGTTCTTTATTAGCTAATGTTTTCTCAATTCTTTCCAATAAGTGAATCGAGAAAAACGACTTCATTCTATTGGTTTTGTATTGATACTTAAGGTCTACTAATTCCAACTCAGGCATCTGCACTTCCCCAAATCTTGTCATTAAATTTACCAACCCATATTTGCCATCTTTTGCATTGTGGTACGATTCTAAAGATGGCGTTGCCGATCCTAATAAAACTTGAGCATTATGAATAGTCGCATAAAAAACGGCAAGATCTCTACCATTGTATCTTGGATTTGGATCTGTTTGCTTGTAGGAAGGATCGTGTTCTTCATCTACTATTATCAAACCTAAATTATGGAATGGAAGAAAAATTCCTGACCTAGCAGCTACGATAACTTTTTTCTTGTACATACTTGTTTTCCACACTTCCACTCTTTCATTATCAGACATTTTGCTGTGGTAAAGGCCAACTTGCTTACCGAAAACTTTCTTAATCCTCGCTACAATTTGAGCGGTCAAAGCAATTTCAGGCAGCAAAAAAAGTACCTGTTTTCCATTTTTAATAGTTTCTTCTATTAATTCTATATAAACATTGGTTTTCCCACTTCCTGTAACCCCATGAAGTAATACGACATCTTTTTCTTTAAAATTAAATTTGATTTCATTCAATGCATTTTTCTGAGGTTCAGTCAATTGGTGCCTTTCAATGGTATCTTCAAAACCATTATCCAATCTACTTACTACTTTTTCATCTTGAACGAAGATTTCCTTTTTAATCAAAGCATTGATCACACTGCTTGTAACACCTGAAAGATGATAAATTGCACTTTGCGGCACCCATTTACTATTCCTTCTTAATTTAATATACGCCAACAGAGCTTTTGTTTGGAGTTCTGACTTTTGGACTGCATCAAAAGCTTCGCTCAAAAGTGACTCATTAGCTTCTAATTCTGGAGATAGATTAATTACTTTTATTGTTTTTGGCTTGAACTTATATTGTAACTCTTCCTTAATTAATGCAATGCCTTTTTCTAGCAAACTTTTTATAACAGGATAAACCGTTTTTTTACCAAGAATTCCTCTAATTTGCTCAATAGTCAATTCATTTTGAATTTCTATAGCCTCTGATACTAAAAACTCTTCATCTGTCAATTGAAACTCATATACATCAATATTGTCTTTAATAACTATCTTAGTTTCACTTGTTAATTTCAAACCAGAAGGTAAAGCCACAAGCATCACTTCGCCAATCGTACAACAATAATATTCAGCGATCCATTTCCAAAGCTCGTATTGTTTCAACGTAATGATGGGCAATTCATCAATCACATTACGAATATCCTTTGTCTTATAGTCTAGGGTTAAGTTTTTTTTGATATCTACAATAATTCCAGAATAAAGTTTATTTCGAAGAGGTACTTCTACTCTTTTCCCAAAAGCTAGTGCGTCAACCAATTCAGAAGGGACCATATAGGTATATTGCTTTGGCAAAGCCAAAGGAAGAATAACGTCAACATAAATTATATCTGTAATGTTTTGCTTCATCTATAGGTCTACAAATAAAGAAAATAAAGAAGATAAAGTTTATTGAAAAATCATAAATAAAAAACTTCCATGCTAGAATTTTAAAACTTAGATAACATCTAAAATAGTTTATCTAAGGAGAATCTTGCTTTAACATTTCGCGTATTCCAAAAGATTAAGAAAGATAATTAAAAGTTTTTGCAACAATTACTTCTTTTTAAATCTTCTGGAACCTTCAGTTTTCTTTGCTTGAAAAGGTTTTTTGTAGTACATTTTTTTCTTTGCAGACTTCGAAGCTTCTTCTGTTTTAGTAGATTCTGCGCTCATTTCAAGAATTTGGCTGATTTCTCTATCATTTAATTCTCGCCACTGTCCAGGTTTCAAGTCATTAAGCGTAATGTTCATAATACGGATTCTAATAAGCTTCGAAACTTTATAATCGAGTGCTTTGCACATTCTCCGAATCTGCCTATTCATTCCTTGAGTCAACACAATCTTAAAGGTAAATTCATTAATCTGATCTACTTTGCAACTATTGGTTACCGTATCCATAATGTGGACACCATCTCCCATTTTCCTGATGAATTGAGGAGTGATTGGTTTGTCCACAGAAACGATATATTCTTTTTCATGTTTGTTGCCAGCTCTCAGAATTTTGTTCACAATATCACCATCATTGGTTAAAAAAATCAGACCCTGCGAAGGTTTGTCTAATCTGCCTATTGGGAAAAGTCTTTCTTTATGCTTTATTTGGCTTATTATGTTTTTTGGTTCAAATGGATCTGTAGTGCAAACTATACCTATTGGTTTGTTATAAGCAATATAAACGGGTCTCCTTTTAGATTTTGTATATGCTCCATCTACCATTACTTTATCCCCATCGAATACCCGGTTCCCAAGTTGAGCCACTTCCCCATTAATGCTTACTCTACCTTCAGTAATCAATTTATCAGCTTCACGTCTAGAACAAATCCCGGTGCTGCTAATGTACTTATTAAGACTTATTGAGTTTTCGTTAGATTTTTCTTTTTCCAATGGTATAAAAATTCAGTCCGCAAGCTAGTGAATTTGATCGACTAAATAAAAGAACTTGCTTTATTAGAATTTAGTTGCAAAAAAAAATGGCTATATTTTAAGTTCTCAAGTACACAATTAAGGAACGTGTAATGAATATTTTTTTACCAAAAATGCCTCTAAAACAATATTCTTGTTTAATTCTTAGCTTTTGGGTGCACCAAAATCTTGAAAAATTAAATAGCTACAAACTAAAAAATACAAGAACCACCGCCAAACTGAGATTTTAAACATTAATTATTTATGGTGCTAATTGTCAGATTAAAAACTTGATTAATAAATAAGTACTCAAAGGTTAAATATTCTCCAAAACAGCATTTTCTATTTCACTTTCCAGATCATTACTTACATGTTTATTGAATGTATTACCAGTAATTCTTTCGTACAAATCTATGTATCTTTCAGAAATTACTTCCACAAATTCGTCGGGCATGTCAGGCATTGATTGGCCATCTAAACCTTGAAAATTATGTTCCATAAGCCATTCTCTAACAAATTCTTTTGAAAGTTGCTTTTGTTTTTCACCTTTTTTTTGCCTTTCAGCGTATCCTTCTGCAATATAATACCTTGAACTGTCAGGGGTATGTATTTCATCCATAAGCAGAATTTTTCCGTCATGATAACCAAATTCATATTTGGTATCTACTAAAATAAGCCCTCTTTCTGCAGCCATTCTTGTCCCAATTTCAAAAAGTGTTCTAGTGTACCTGCAAAGTAATTCCCATTCATTTGGTGTTACAATTCCTTTATTTAAAATTTCTTCTGCAGAAATGTCTTCATCATGGCCCTCTTCTGCTTTTGTGGCTGGTGTAATTATTGGTTCCGGAAATTTATCTCCTTCTTTCATCCCTTCAGGCATTTCAATACCACAAAGTATCCTTTGTCCTGAATTATATGTTCTGGCACCATGACCTGCGAGGTAGCCTCTGATTACCATTTCCAGCATAATTGGTTTGCATGATTTTCCAATTGCCACATTCGGATGAGGGGTTATTTCCAACCAATTGGGAACTTTATCTGAAGAAGCATTCAAAAAATAGGAAGCAATTTGATTAAGTACTTGCCCTTTAAAAGGAATGGCTTTTGGCAGAATATGATCAAATGCCGATATTCTATCTGTAGCAATCATAATTATTTTATCCTTCACATGATAAACTTCTCTAACTTTTCCTCTGTAAAAAGATTTTTGTCCTTCGAACTTATAATTTGTATTGCCTACTATATTCATATTAAATTTTTATTTATAGAATAGAAAGTTAAAAATAAAAGGCAATCATTAGTTAAAATGACCACCTTTTATTGTTTTTTATTAAGTAAGAAAGAGCTTACAGGTGCCTTAGTAAGTTTCTGTCCATGATAATATCTTTTAGTTCTTTTAGAGCTGCATATTCATGTGGCAATACTTTCTTGAATGCTTCTTTCATAGCAAAATAGGTACCTTTTTCGATATCAGGTAAAACTTCTTTTACTTTTGACTTCACCAATTTTATATCATGTTTAATCATTCCCCTAATTGAAGGAATATCATGCCAATCTCCTTCAATAGCATATGCTCTTGTTATATTACCTTCTTCGTCTTGAAGTGGGTCAAGTTCAATAAGATTATTTGAATTAAACTTTTGATTTATAAAATCTCCTTGAGGAATTTTCCAAATGTCAGGATCGTTTTCTAAATCCGAATTAACAAGAAAAATTTCTAATCCTTTCTCGTGACATCTGTAAATAATAAATCTCACTTTATCTAAAGTACCCATATTTGTTTTGTGTAAGTAATCAAACCAATATAACATATAAAAGTTTGCAAATATGTCACAATTAAAGAAAAAAATATCAATTGGTACCTATTAAAGTTTGGTATTTCAATTTTTCTTACAAAAAAGACAGGGATGTCATCTAAAACGTCAAATATTAATTAGAATAAATGTTTTTGGAATGTCTAAATTGAATAAATATTTCTAATTTTTGAAAGCTTTCAAGTTGGGCTTCAAAAAGCTATTTCAATTTTTTTATTTCTTTTGTTTTGTCCACAAGAATATAAATAACAATTGCCATGGTAATTAAAAAATCTGGATGTGAAATTTTTGAGTTGATGTATTCAAATGCTCGTGGGTTAAACTTATCATTATCGATTGGGTCTACTAATGCAGCAATTTCTTTATCGCCCACTATAATTGGTTTTATAGATTTGTCTATATCATTAATTCTGGCGATTAATCTTTTCTTATTTTTACCATATAAAAGACCTTGACTGTTCATATATCCAAGAAAAAATTGGTCAACATATATCTGGATGGAATCGTCTTTGATTAGGTAAAAAAACTCGTGGGTTTTAGTAGTTGCATATAGCGCTTTTCTTTTGGCAAAACCTGAAAATTCACGATATGCATAAGCGACCATATGCTCGTGATATATGGAGTCAAAAATCCCTGAAACTGTGTTTGCAAATCTTTTGGAAATGTTCCTTTCTACCTGATTGAGGGATAATAATTCAATTTCTGATTCGTCCCATTTGATTAGCTGTTCACTCAAGTTTTCGATCCCAGCTCGAAGCTCAAGAATTTCTTTTTTGGGATCATGGCCACCTGAAAAAATGAGATCTAATAATCTTAGCATTAACCTTAATTAATAATATTTTCAATTAATGCCAAAGGTAAAAATAATCTTATAATTCTTAGAATTCGATTTCAATTGGTTGATTATTTTACCCTAAATAGGACTTTAACGCATTTTTATTGACTGATTTCCTCAATCTTCTTAGCGCTCTTTCTTTGATTTGTCGAACTCTTTCCCGTGTTAGACCGTAGAGATCACCTATTTCTTCTAAAGTTTTTGCCTTATGCCCATTTAACCCATAATAAGCGCATAAAACATCCACTTCTCTAGGTGAAAGAATGGCTAAACCATAATTTACTTCATCTATTAGCGATTGCTCCATAAGCTTGAGATCCGGACTTTCATTGCCTTCAATGTTTTCAAACATGTCTAACATTGTAGACTCTCCCTCTTCGCCACCAAGGGGTGCATCAAAAGAAACGTGCCTTCCTTTGCTGTGGAGCATCGTATTTACTTCCCTTGGAGTGATCTCAAGTAGTTCTGCCAATTCTTCATGCGAGGGTTCCCTTTCATATTGCTGCACAAAAGACAAAAATGCTTCATTTACTTTATTGTAAGAGCCTACTTTGTTTAAAGGGAGGCGAACAATTCTTGAATACTCGACGATGGCTTGCAAAATTGATTGCCTGATCCACCATACAGCATAGGATATAAATTTGAATCCTTTGGTTTCATCAAAGCGCTTTGCAGCTTTCATCAAACCTAAATTCCCTTCGTTTATTAGATCTGACAAAGAAAGACCTTGATTTTGGTATTGTTTGGCAACAGAGACTACGAATCTTAAGTTTGATTTCGTTAATTTTTCAAGTGCATCTTTATCACCTGCTCTTATTTTACGAGCCAAATCAGCTTCATCTTCGCCAGTAAGAAGACTAATTTTCCCAATATCGTTAAGGTATTTGTCAAGTGCAACACTTTCTCTCGCAGTAATTTTATTGGTTATTTTTAATTGTCTCATTGATTTAAGCCGGATTTAAATATTTCTGCTATAAATATATATGAAATATATTAATAATGCTTAGTGTGTTAATTTGGGGTGACAATTTATTACTACAATTTTATTACGCAAAAGGTTTCTTAAAGTACGAATAAAAAAAAACCTTTGATAAAAATGTTTATCAAAGGTTTAATATTTCTGTTTCCTCCCAATCTCTATCCACGTTATTGGGAGGAATTAATTACCTGTTTACTTTTCTGTTTTTTCAGGTTTTGGCATTAGCACTCGTCTAGATAATTTTATTTTGCCCGTTTTTTTGTCAATATCGATGATTTGCACTTTAACTTTATCACCTTCTTGAAAAACATCCTCTACTTTATCAATTCTTGAGTGGGAAATCTCTGAAATGTGCAATAATCCGCTTTTTCCAGCGAAGTCTACAAATACACCATAAGGCATAATTGAACGCGCTATACCTTCATAAACATTTCCAATATCTGGTACATGGGCGATTCGCAATATTGCGTCTTTTGCCGCTTCTAAAGCCTCCCTATTATTACTTGATATGCTAACATGACCTTTACCATCTTTTTCTTCTATATTGATAACAGTACCAGTTTTTGCTTGTAATTCCTGAATAATTTTTCCTCCAGGTCCAATTACAGCACCTATAAAATCTTTTTCAATAATGATTTCTTCAATTCTTGGAGCATGAGGTTTGTAATCATTTCTAGGCTCGCTTATCACCTTATTCATTTCATTCAAGATATGAATTCTACCTTCTCTTGCTTGCATTAATGCTTTTTCCAACATCTCATATGGTAATCCATCAATTTTAATATCCATTTGACAAGCTGTAATTCCATTAGCAGTTCCAGTAACTTTAAAGTCCATATCGCCAAGAGCATCTTCATCACCTAAAATATCAGAAAGAATTGCTACTCTACCTGCTTCGGCTACCATTCCCATAGCTATTCCAGATACTGCAGATTTTATTTTAATACCAGAATCCATCAAAGCCATAGAGCCTGCACAAACTGTTGCCATTGAAGATGATCCATTCGATTCCATAATATCTGAAACAATTCTTATAGTGTAAGGATTGTCTGATGGCAAAACTTGTTTCAATGATCTTCCAGCAAGGTTAGCATGACCAACTTCTCTTCTTCCAGGACCTCTCATTGGTTTAATTTCTCCGACAGATAAAGCTGGAAAATTGTAATGTAAAATAAAATTATCATACCCTGAACTCAATGCATTATCAACCATCACTTGGTCTGTTTTACTTCCAAGTGTTAAGGCAGTCAAAGATTGCGTTTCCCCCCGATTAAATATTGCTGAACCATGCGCTGAAGGCAGATAATCAACTTCAGACCAAATTGGTCTAACTTCGTCAAATTTTCTTCCATCTAATCTGATTGAATTATCAAGCATCATTGCTCTAATGGTCTCTTTCTTGATTTTATCAAAATACTCAGAAATCAGTCCATTTACTTCAGTCACATACTCTTCACCTTTTGTTTCAAGAATATGTGCTTCAGTCTCTTTTTGAATCAATTTAAAACCGTCTTTTCTTGCATTTTTATCTAAAGCTGAATTTGCAACCTCATATATTTTTGATTTTGCAAAGCTTTTTATTAATTCTTTAAGCTCTTCATTAATTTCAATAGGAGTCAAAATTCTTTTAATGGTTGCTTTTTCTCCCACTTTATTAGCCAAATCAAGTTGAGCATCAATTTGAATAATTATAGCATCATGTGCAATTTTAATTGCTTCAACAACTTCAGCCTCTGAACATTCTTTAGCTTCGCCTTCAACCATCATCACATTTTTTCTTGTTGCAGCAACAACAAGTTCCAATGTAGCTTTGGTTAATTCTGTACGAGTTGGATTTATTTTATAAGTTCCTTCTATTTTAGCTACTCTAACTTCAGAAAGCGGGCCATCAAAATTAATGTCAGAAACAGCCAATGCTGCTGAAGCCGCCAAAGCAGCATAACAATCAGGTAGTGTTTCTTCGTCTGCTGAAATAAGATTGATGATAACTTGAGTTTCATTCATGTAACCATCAGGAAAAAGAGGCCTTATGGCTCTATCAACCAATCTAGAAGTTAATATTTCATAGTCATTTAATCTTGTTTCTCTTCTGAAAAAGTTGCCTGGAATTCTTCCAATTGCAGAAAATTTTTCTTGATAGTCAACAGATAAGGGAAAAAATCCTTGACCTGGTTTTTGCTCAGATGCAGAAACTACAGAACAAAAAAGCATTGTTTTACCTATTTTTACAACAACAGATCCATGTGCTTGAGTAGCTAATTTTCCTGTTTCAATTATTACCTCTTGGCCATCAGGTAAATTAAATGACGTAGTGATTGGAATTTGATTTCCCATATATTATATTAAAATTTGATATTATTGATTTGCAGCAAAAAAATTGTTGCACGAATCTTTATTATTGAAAAGTAGTGGATGAAAGCTTAAAAAACAAAGTACCACTTGAAGGTGGTACTTTGTAATGTTATTTTCTAATTCCTAATTTTTCAATTAAGTCTCTGTATTTCTGGATATCTTTACTTGCGATATACCTTAATAATTTTCTTCGCTTTCCAACCATGGTTAAAAGTGCCCTTCTACAAGAGTGATCCTTTTTGTTATCTTTAAGGTGATCAGCTAAGCTTTGGATTCTGTAGGTAAAAAGAGCGACTTGCCCTGCTGCAGATCCAGTGTTTTTCGAGTCTCCACTGTACTCGGTGAAAATTTCTTTTTTCTTTTCTTCAGTTAAATATACTGCCATTATTATTTTATTTATACCATTAGTGATTGCTAAAATCAGTTATAGCGCTGCAAAGGTAAGTTTTTTCATTAAATAAAAAAGGAATAATAAAAGTTTTAAACGACTAATTATATGGATGCCAAGTAAACCTTATCACCTATTTATGTGAAATTTAATAAATTGCTATTTTGAATTTTGAAAAACTTATTTAATTAAATGGGTTTTGGCTTGATTCCACAATACATCCATTTCTTGCAAGGTCATTTCTGTCAAGTCGACAGGGGCATTTTTTTCAATGTATTCAAATCGTTTTTTAAACTTCATATTTACTTTTTCTAAAGCAGTTTCGGGATCAATTCCTTCAAATCGTGCATAGTTTATTAGCGAAAATAAAATATCGCCAAATTCTTCTTCGACTTCAGCTTTTGATTTATTAAGTGTTTTTGCCTCTTTGAACTCTAAAATTTCTTCTTCTACTTTACCCCAAACTTGATCTGAGTTTTCCCACTCAAAGCCTACTTGCTTGGTCTTTTCTTGCATTCTAAATGCTTTAACCATTGCAGGCAATGAATTTGGAACTCCTGAAAGAACTGATTTTTTTCCTTCTTTCAACTTTAATCTTTCCCAGTTTTGTTTGACTTCTTCATCATTTGCCACGACAACATCTCCATAAATATGAGGATGTCGATGGATTAATTTTTCACAAACTGCATTTAGTGCATCAGCTATATCAAACATTTCCTTTTCATCTGCGATTTTCGCATAAAAAACCAAATGTAGCATGAGGTCTCCTATTTCTTCTTTTACCTCATTCATATCATTTTTCAAAATGGCGTCTGCTAGTTCATAAGTTTCCTCAATTGTCAAGTTTCGGAGCGTTTCCATGGTCTGCTTTCTATCCCATGGACATTTTGCTCTCAAATCATCCATTATATCCAAAAGTCTTTGAAATGCTTTTAATTTTTCATTCATTTGTTTAATAATTCAATTCTTTTGATAAACTTTGCACTTCCAAATATCGTTATACTTTAAATATTATTTTTACAATGAACGAATTACTTTACACTACATTAATAATTTTCGGAATATTTGGAGTCTCATTTTTGCTAATAAATATTCGACAAATAGTTACTGGTAATGAATTTCGAGGAACTTGTGCTACTAATAATCCAATGTTAAAAAATCAGATTGGAGAATGCACTGTTTGTGGTAGAAAGCCTGACGAGGAATGTAAAATGCCTGAAGTAAAACCTATTGGATAGTCATTTTTTTCATAATTATTTAAGCTTTAAATGTTTAAATTGTGATGTTTTAATGGTTTCTGAATTGGAAATCAAACTAATTAATGCCTAAAAAGTTATCTTTTCAAATTCCTTCTCGTCTACTATTTTATAAGCGCATATACCAAATTACACCAAATCAAAAATATTTATTTTGAAGTTTTGGTGTAAAAAGCCTCGTGCTTGCAAGCCCTGAAAGAAATTTATCCTTAAACCATATATAATCGCATAAATTTATCAATTTATTATGCACAGGATTGGAATCCAATGTGTGGAAGAAATTAATTTTCTAATATGAGTTTGGCCGTTAACCAAAAGATAATTCTTTATTATTTACCTCGGAAATAAAAATATTTTCATTTTGCTACCTCTTCCATAATTATATGGTCAGGTTAACTTTAGCCATATTCTAATTCTCCATAATAGATTTTGAAGATTTTTTCCTTTTCTACATATGTTTTTTACTGGGCACAAAACCAAAAGTTTTCAACTATTGCATTTAGCTTCTATGGAAAAGTTTTTGAAATAACAGACTATCTTGAATCATTGACTCTCCAAAAAAGAACTCCCTTAAACGGCAAAAATTTTTTAATATTAATCACCAAGGAGGGAAATACCCATTTTTTTTAATAAAATTCAACTCAAAAATGGCGACATCTTGCTTTTTTAGATTACTTGGCGGCAAACTCCAAAAACAACCTCGCAAGTCTTCTCGAAAGTAATGCCAGAAATTGCTGAAAATTGTGCGGAATTCATCTTTTACCCTTTCTTCATAGAACACTTTACTGCTTCCCTCGCCATGCTCATTTTCCATTTTACAAACTTCTTCTGCCCTCCAATTTCTTTCAAATAAAACAAGCGGCTCCCTTTCATTAAGACGCTTTACCCATTCCTTCAGTTCTTCTTCACCTTCCACTAATATCTTCGAATATCTTGAACCAAATAATCCGCCTTTCCTTTTGTACTTGAAATTAAAATATTTTGCATAACTATTGAGCATATTTGAAACTTCTTGCGAAAATATTTTATAAGTTTCTGGAAATTGCTCTGTGCTTCTAGTTTTTTTCCATTCACTAATTAGATGGCTGTATTTGGAGTTAGATGCACCGTTATGTTTCAAAATAAAAAAATCTTCAATTACATTCCTCCATTTAACCCGAATTAGAATTTGGAATTGATTGTGAGTAAAATCATATGCATAAATGTCACAAAGCTTAGA
>JAHEAQ010000192.1 GCA_024642705.1 Bacteroidota bacterium
TTAAAAGCTGGACGGTCATGACTACCATTTTGGCTTTGGTGGGCTTTGGAACAGTCTGCTTGTTGTCTTTACTATTTTGATGTTCTAATTCAAAAAATCAATTAAAAGAACTCATCCCAACTTCAACAAAAAATGGATGGTAAACTAAAATATGACTTTTCAACAAAAATATGGCAGCACAACTCGCCTGGCGGCTGGTTTTTTGTATCGCTTCCAAAAAAATTATCTGAAGAAATAAGAACACATTTTAAATGGCAGGAAGAAGGTTGGGGTCGGATGAAAGTTAAGGCTCAAATAGAGGAATACCTATGGGACACTGCAATTTGGTTTGACACTAAACACGAAACGTATTTACTCCCCATTAAAGCATCAATAAGAATGAAAACCAAATTAAAAGTCAACAAAACATTTAAAATGCATATTTGGGTTTGATCTCCAGCTTTGCTTTATTGCATCACAACAGTGCTAAATTTAGCATTGACTACTATAGTTTTAGGGCTGCTTAAATTACCAGTAGAAAATGTAGAAACGGATTCACTAGATTTCTTTTTAGGATGTGTAAATCGTGAACGGTTGCCTTTATATTGAAGATTGTAATCGGTTTTTGGTAAATTGATCAGGGCATCAGAGTTTTCAAGAATAATATTAAGGTTGTTAAACGTGTCGGCAATTTTGCTGATAGACAGATCGCCAAAAGTGCCATCAATTACCGCATTACCAGTTAAATTATCAATACCAATATTGGATGAATTGGAACTGAGCACTAATCTATTTACGGTATTTATTTGCGCCTTGTCCACAAAATTGAGTTTAAGCTCTCCCATATCCCAATTTGAAATCAGCACTGGAGAATAAGACACATTGATGGAAGTTTTGCTTCCACCAATGTGATCTGCTACCAAGGTAGCGTAAGATACATCTCCTTTTAAGTTATTGATGACCGAAGAAAATTTAAGCTCACCATGACGCACATTCATTTTTAGTTTGGCATCTTTTGGCATTTTAATTTTAATGGTCTTTTTAACTTTACTGGTTCGATTTTCGATTGATTTTTCTAATTCATTGCGTCTGCTCTCCACACGATCTTCACGTTCTTTCATTCGATCAGCCATCTCTTTTTCCCGTACTTCCATACGTTCAGCTCGTACTTTTTCTTGTTCTACCGTGCGTTTTTCGATTTCTTGAGCACGTTGTTCCATTTCTTTACCAAACTTTTCTCCCCAAGCTTCCATTTTAGCTTCATACTCCTTACTCCATTTTTCATCAAACTTTTTGCTCCATGCTTCCATTTTTACTTCGTAATCCTTTCCAAATTGTTTTCCAAATTCTTCACCCCAAGCTTCCATTTTTTTCTCATAAGCTTCAAAATCCACTTCACCAAATTTTTTGGCCCAAGCTCTCATTTTGTCCTTGTAATCTTTACCATATTTAGCTTCGTAGTCTTTACTCCATTTGTCTAAATAGGTTTCGCCATCTTTTTTATAGGCTTCATAATCAAAATTCACATCGGTCATCCCTTTAGGCAGTTCTGGCAATGCAGGCATTTTGGGCATCTCCGGAAAATGCATTTCAGGCAACTCAGGCATTTCGGGCATTGGAGGCATTTCAGGTAAATCGGCTAGTTGAATTTCCAAATCTTTTAAAGCGTCAAAATTGAAATCATAATCAAAGTTGAAATGATAATTATCCCAAGACCCTTGATTGCCTTTTGAAGCAATACTGACCATGTTACCAGAACCATCTACGGTAACATTCCAGTCGTCAAGTGCTTTTTTGAGTTCCTCTTTACTTAATTTGTCACTTTCAACATAAGCTTCAACCTCTATGGTATTTTTGTTCCAGGTATCCACTTCGATCTGTACATAACTCGTGTTTAAATCGATGGTCACATCTTTAGACACGTTGATGGATTTTGAAAGCTTGTTCAGCTTTTGCTGTGCTGTAAGGCTTAACATGCCACATAGCAATACTAAGGTCATATTTAATTTTAAATCGTTCATTGTTTTCTTTTTAACTTGTTTCTTGATCCAAATCTGAATCCTTTAAATCCTGTAATTGTTCTTTGAGACGGTACAACAAATTGAGACGCAATTTTAAATTGTCGATTAACGCACTTACCGTAAGTTCGTTAGGACCATTCTCGGTCAGTTCAACCGAAAGTC
>JAHEAQ010000066.1:0-23001 GCA_024642705.1 Bacteroidota bacterium
TGTTATCGCAAATTGATATTGGAATTTCAGTAGTGCCTTTGAGGTCAAAGAACTGAGTCCATGGCTTAGCAAAAATAAAACTATTGGCATTGCCATAAATGCCCTCAACTCTAATAAATTCGTATTTCTGAGGAGTATCACCTCTTAATTTTAACCACAATAACCTATCGGCGCCATCTACAATGCAATTCCTCATAATTACATTTTTATTATGGATTGATTCGCTTCCACAAGTTAAAGCAGAATGACAAAAACCAAATTCACAATTTTCAATAATGATATTCGTATTTTCTCCATTATTCGGATCGCTATCTGCCAAAGGACCTTTCCCACCCTTCAAAGCAATAGCATCATCGTTAACCGACATATAGCATCCACTTATTAGAAAATTTGAACATGCATCTATATCAATTGCATCTGTACTTGGTGCCTTCACTGGCTCAAAAGGTGAGTAGATGTACAAATCTATTAATTTCACATTGTTGCATTTGTAAAAATGATTCGTCCAAAAACCTGCATTAATCATTCTCACATCTTGAAACTGTACATTGTTGCAATTCCAGATAAATACTAGCCTAGGTCTCGAAACTTCTAGATTAGTGCAAGCTGGATTCTCTTCCCTCCTTTGCCAAAAAGATTTCCAATATTTGAGTCCATTCCCATTTATCGTTCCTTTTCCTGAAATGGAAAAACCATCTACTCCATAAGCGTTTATGAGGGCTGGAAAGTAATCCAGATTTTGCCCTTCCATTCTTGAAGCCTGAATTGGATAATGGATGATATTATCAGAGCCTTTCAAAACACCTCCTTCTTCAATATGCAATCGAGTATTTGGCTTGAAAAATAATGCGCCACTTAAGAAAACACCTTTAGGTATTACGACTACTCCTCCACTTTTTGCAGTTTCATCAATGGTTTGTTGAATAATTTCTGTTTGAACGATTGAACTATCCTTTTTTGCTCCAAAATCTGTGATAAAATATTTTTTACCAAAGTCGTCTATCTCAAATTTATTTGATTCATAAAACCAATCTGGAATAATTGTTCCATCCGGAAATGTTTCATGAAAAATGTTTTGTGCTGTAGAAATATTAGTAAAAAGAAAAATATGGATCAGAAAGCAAAATGTTCTATTCATTGTGTTATCAATTTTAAATAGTATTATAAATAGAAATGCTAAGAATTAATGGCCATTCTGTATTCATTTGGCGTTTTTCCAGTCCAGCTTTTAAATGATCTGTTAAATGCCGAAGCATCAGAATAACTCAATAAGTATGCAATTTCTGAAATTTGCAATTCTTGCTGTTTCAAATAACTCTTTGCAAAATCAAGTCTAAGATCATTAATTATTTGTTTAAAAGTTGTTCCTTCCTCTTTTAATTTTCTTTGAAGAGTTCTCGTGCTTATATTTAGGTGTCCAGCAACTTGGTCAATGGAAGGAAATTCTGGTTTTATCAAATTGATCAATGAATGCTTTACAATAGAAGAAAATCCTAAGGAATTGTTGATTGCTGCTGATTTTTCTTGTGCATGCGAGACTAAAATATTCAACAAGTTATAATTAGATGTGACTACTGGTTGATCTACGAATTTCTTATCCAATAAAATTGCTATTTCATCTTTATTGAAGTGTACTTTACAGCCGAAAACTCTTTCATATTCCATAATATTTGAAGGCCTTGACCAAGGCAAATGAACGGCAATTGGATAGTGTTTCATCCTAGTTAAAGAGTGAAATTCTTTAATGGTAAAGGCGATTACTCCCTCGGCAGTATGTTGAAATGCTATTTGCGATTGATTTTTCCATAATTCATCAGGAGTTAAGATGATTTCATAATGCTCCTTTTTTGACAATTTCATAGGTAAAGCGCTGCATCCAAGATTGGCGAATTCGCAGCATAATTCAATAGCTTGTTTTATTGTTTCGCTTGTTTGCGCCAGTTGGACTATCAAACCAGCAGCTGCCAAATTTAAATTTTCGCCTGCATGTAAGCCAAAAAATTCATCTTTGGTTTCTTGGACTGCCAATTCAATTACGGCATTATAAGTTAAATTATCGACCACGCAAGTTTCTTCACTCAATTCGTCAAATGATTTTCCCGTAATAGCAACTAAATCATTGATGTTAGCCCCATTTCTAGAAGCAAGAAAAGCCATGTTCATTAAGAATCTCCCGTTAAATGCCATTCCCAAATATAAAAAAAAATCAAATGGCGTGTAATGATAATAAGATGTCGTCATGTGCCACTTACCTCCATGCTTTAATGCTGAGATTTGTAATATCAATAAATAAAACAAAATATTATGAAAACAATTACTGTAACAATTTTACTTTTCTTTTCGCTCTTTATACGATTAAGTTCGCAAAGTAATCATTTCGAATTCGAATTGGATCCAATTGCATATGCAATAGGCGGGGGATCAGGGCATATTGCATTTACTTGGAAAAATGAGCGCATTCAATTGGGCTACGGTCAGTTATCCATCCCAAAATTTATGAGAAATCATGAGGAGTTGGACGAAAGTTTTAAAGCAATAGCTTTAAAGTGGGATTATTTTTTTGGTAAAGAAAACGCAAGCCAAGGATTTTTTGCAGGACCTACTTTTGATATTCTTTTTGTAAAGTATGCAAATCAATTAGAGTATTCATTGAAGGAAAAAAAGGTAAACATAGGAATAAGAGGAGGTTACAAATTTAACTTATTCAAAAACTCCGAGTATTTAAATGGTTTGTACTTGACACCATGGATAGGAACCAGCTGGTCTCCATCATCTAATAGTTTCGAAATACAAGATCATACTTATTCCAAAAAAGCATTTACTTTTTTTCCTACACTGCATCTCGGATGGTCGTTTTAGAAAACTTTATAACCAAAATGCAACTTTATAAATATTTATTAATCATTATTAAGATACAAACAGAATGAAAAATATAGAAACTCACATCATTATAGAATCAAATCTAGAAGAAGCTTGGAATACTTTAATGGATCATAATTCATACCCTGAATGGAATCCCTTTATCAAGCAAATAAAAGGCAATACAAAGGAAGGCGACATTCTGGATGTTGTGCTGCAATTAAAAGACAAAAAACCAATGGCTATGGCGCCTAAAGTGCTTGTTAATAATAATACAAATGAATTCAGATGGAAAGGGAAACTATTTGTAGAAGGATTATTTGATGGAGAGCATTATTTCAAATTGGAAGCAATAGACAACCATAAAGTAAAATTTATACATGGCGAAAATTTTACAGGAATTCTTGCGGGTCCAATTCTAAAAATTATTCAAACCGATACTAAAAATGGATTTGAAGCCATGAATCAGGCTTTTAAAAAATTGATTGAACAAAAACAACTGACTTTAATATAAAAATTGAAAAAATGAATTACTTAAATCACCCATATCACATCAGAATATTCTTATTTATTTTGGGTATTCAAATGGTTGGTATTTCTTATGCTCAAAATTTAAGACTTTATAACTTAGAAATTGGAATAGAGCACAACAGCGTCCAAGATTTTGGACATTCTCCTTTGCAATATTCTGGTAACAACACATATTTGGGTTTATCTACCCAAAAGTTACGTAATGATTTTAGGACTGAGGCGAAAGTAAATTATGCGAAGTCTAAGCTTACCCCAAATGGGAATATTAAAAACACTTTTGGACTTTTCAATGCACAAAGAACCATGTTAACAGGATCGTATTCTGTTCAGAAAAATATTTATGAAAAAGGGGAAATCCATATTTTCATGGGAGGCGCAACAAACATATTATACGATTTTATTAATTTTAACAACAATGCAAATAACCCTGTTGGCTATGAATTGAGTCTGTCCATAAACCCAAAATCAACTTTTGTGTACAGACATAGTGAAAAAATACAACTGAGGTTTGAAGCTGACATTCCAATAATTGCTTACACGGTTCGCCCTGATATTTTGGGCTTATTTCCCACTGAAAATATGGATATAAATATGGGACAGATTATAATTGGTGGGCGAATAAGTTCTATTAATAAATTTTTCAATATCCATACCAAGACCGCTTTGGATTTTCAAACCAATAGCGGGAGAAAATTCAACTTCTTTTATGAATATTTAGGAGGTTTTAATCATGTCCAAGAAAATAAAAATATGGATCAGCACAGAATTGGGTTCAGCTATTGCATTAACCAAAAAACATTAAAAAATGAAAACTAAAATAATTATAATCTTGATGTCTATTAGTTTTGTTGGATGTCAAAAAATATGGATGGAAGAAAATCCAGAAAATAATCCAAAAGAAATCTTTGAATCCATGTGGAATGAAATAGATCAGAATTATGTATTTTTTGATCTAAAGAACATTGATTGGACACAAGTTTACAACAAATATGAAGCACAAATCAATGATGATATGTCAGAACAGGCTTTATTTGAAGTGCTTTCAAAAATGTTGTCTGAACTAAAAGATGGACACGTTAGCCTTTATGCTGGCTTTAATACCTGGCTAAATACTTCCTTTTACTTGGAAAGCCCTTCAAATTTCAACAAAAACTTTGTAGAGCAAACCTACTTAGGTAGCGCCAACAGAATAGGTCCATTTGTTTACAAAATTTTAGATGGAAATATAGGATACATCTATTATGAATCCTTTGGAAGAGACTTTACTTCAGAAGAACTAGACTTTTTGGTGGATTATATGTCAACTACTAAAGGTTTGATTTTAGACATTAGAGATAATGTTGGAGGCGCCACTGATAACGTGACTGCTTTGATTTCATATTTGATTAGTGAAAAAATAGAATTTGGATCATTGTGGAGTCCCTCAATAAAAGGAGGGAGTTTGGATATTGAAAGTACCATTGAAGTAACTCCAAAAGAAATTAATTATAAAAACCCAATTGCATTATTGGTTAATAGAAAATGTTATTCTTCAGCAAATTTGTTCGCTGGGTTTATGTCAACACTACCAAACGTAAACTTAATTGGTGACACAACGGGAGGAGGTAGTGGATTTGCAGTAGCTTCAGAATTATCTAATGGCTGGAGATACAGGTACTCGGGTGCAAAGATATTGTTGAAAGATGGAAGTGAATTAGAAATGGGAGTATCACCTGATATTCACGTTGTGACTGGCGCCGAAGACGAACTATTACATAAAGATCAATTGATAGAAAAAGCTATGTTTATGCTTAAATAAAAGGTGAATCCTCAAGTTGGTTGCTATTTTTATGCTGTTAATCCAAAATGAGAAGCCTTAATTACGACTTTGAGCAAGTGATTAAAATAAAATCTAGTTTTGGCGGCATTTTTGAATAAAAATGCCGCCAAAATTATTTACTGGAGTAAAAGATGTTTTTTCATTTTTTGATTGAGCAAATGTTGGAAAACATTTCCAGAATACATATTTATTATAATAGAAATTGAATTAATATTGAACCATTTCTTTTTGCAACCTTTTTACTACAATTTCCATATCACCTTTTGTTTTATAAACCCATTCATTATAGTGTTTTCTTTCTAAAATATTTGTTTTAAGGATACTTCTGTATCTTCTGTCTTTTTTAAGTTCCTCAAAATCATAAGGCACATTTCCATCCTTTGCGTAACCCCAAGATTTGTTGATGGATTCAAATAATTCAAGCAATATTGGCGCTACTGTATTACTAAAGTAATTAGATTGTCTCTCATCCATTTTATCACCAAATCCAACATAATTTTCGTAAATATCTGAAATCATGGTTCTTGTGGTATCGTCTTTTATAAATTCTAAACCATGCGCTTTTGCCTTTTCTTAAGCTGTTTTTTTGATTAGCATTTTCCACCAAATGTTTGTAGTTTCGAAATGTAAAGCTAATGAATCATGGTATGGCAGATCTTGATCCATATGATCTAGGATAATTTGACTAGATGTTTGTACTCTTTTATTTCCTTCAATAGACCTATTAATTAGCCCAAAATCTCCATTCAATTGTGTTTGTAATCCAATCAAGAGATCTTTTTCAAATGTTTTTATTTTTCTATTTTCGTTCCAATTGTTGAGCTGCAAAGCAATAAGAATGCCTATTACCACCAATATGATTTCTCCAAAGGCATACGTTAAATACTTACCAGTTTTGTTTTCAAAAAGGTAAGATTGACGGATACGGCGAAATATTTTAATCATTTTTCCACATGAGTTGCATCATCCCATTGGTCTGTTCTGAATGAAGAAGCAGGTAATAACCTAGTATCATATAAGGAACCTACCACCCAATTCCTCCAAGCATACCTTACAGCTACTGGTTTTGATACATTTTCACTTAATACTTGCACGGAAGACCCTCTAACTATTCTGGCCATCGCTGGATAAAATACCTTATTTTCTCCAGCTATTTCAAATCCTGTTAATTCTCCTGAAGTATATAACCCAGTTTCAGCATTTTTGAATGCAAGGTTGATTCTACCGTCTTCAATTGTCAATGAATCAAAAGTTGGGCCTGCATAATCAATAGTTTTTAGACCATAAGTTTGGTTAAGTGCATTGAACAACAATCTATCTGCAACTTCTTTTTTCCTTGGAGGATGAATGGTATTAATTTCTCCAAGATCCATAGCAATGGCAATACCTGAATTTGGCATAAGATCTATGCATTGCAATTGTGCTTCACGCATAAAAGCTGAATTATCTTTAACATTGAAAGCACTATTATTACCATATAGAAATGGAGCAATTTGAACGTAATAAAATGGGAAATCACCAATACCCCATCTATTTCTCCAATCTTTCACCATAGCTGGAAATAATGATTTATACATTTCTGGTTCCTGACGATTAGACTCGCCTTGGTACCATAAAGCTCCTTTGATTGTATAATGAACGAGTGGATTTATCATCGAATTAAATAATGCTGTTGGGATATGATTGGTACCTTTAGTGATATCTACGTCATCAAGATCAACTTTTTGAAATTCCTCAATTGCTTCTTTGCTAATCCATGCCTCGACAGCGCTTCCACCCCAAGATGTGTGAATCATCCCCACTGGCACATCCAAAATTTCTTGCAAGTCTTTACCAAAAAAATATGCAATTGCACTAAATTCCAATACATTTTCTGGCGTTGCATGGGCCCATCCTGAATATTTATCCACATCCATAAGCGGAGTCTTTGATCCAACTCGGTCCACTGTGAATAACCTAAGATTTGAATTGGTAGACTTTGCCGTTTCCATATTTGTACCGAAAGTAGGTTGGGCAAAATATCCGTTTAGTGGTTGTTGCATATTGGATTGTCCCGAACATAACCAAACTTCACCAAACAACACATTTTCTAATTTTATATCTGAAGATTTGCTTTTTAAATGAATGGACTGTGCTGTTTTACTATTGGATGTTTTCACCTCAATCGACCAAGAACCATTTTCATCTGCTTTTGTATTTATTGCTTCTTTCAACCAAGAAGCTTCGATGGTAATTTTTTCATTGGCATCTGCCCAACCCCACAAATTTACGGTTGTATTTCTTTGAAGAACCATATTGGAAGATACAATGGCAGGAAGTTTTATTGCAGCAAATATAGACTGACTAAATAGGACTATAAATAGGAAAATAAAGTAGGTTAGAATTGATTTTTTCATTTTTGAATTATTATTTGCTCCGAATATAACTCAAAAATTACAAAATAAGGTGGGTTCCTAAATTAAATATTACATTTGAAAAATGAAATTTTATGAATAAATTTTGAAGATTATTCGATCTTGAGTCTATAAGAAATACAATACTTTTTCAAGTTTCATTAAACATTCAATAATTCTCAACCATATTACCTAAGAATTTTTTCCATTTTTCTACCTTTTGCTAATTCATCTACCAATTTATCCAAATACCTGACTTCTTTGGTTAATTGATTTTCAATTTCTTCAATTCTATAACCGCAAATCATGCCAGTAATTAAATGAGCGTTTGGGTGCAAATTGGCATTTTTGAAAAACTCCTCAAAAGTTAATTTATTGTCAATAAATTCTTGAATTTTTTTGTCATCATATCCTGTTAGCCAGTGTATTACTTCATGAAGTTCTTCTTTGGTCCTACCCTTTTTTTCGACTTTTACAACGTAATGAGGATAAACCGATGAGAATGTCATTTTTTTTATCCTATCAATATGTGCTTGTGTTATTTCCATATCCTTTTTTTCAATATTTTCAAAAATTCAACTCAATTTCAACGCAAATAAAATAGATTGAAATAAATTTTAAAATTGTATCCATGTGATAAGATTTGCGATGAAGATTCACAAGATACGGATTTATTATTTCCTCAAATTTAATGTTATAAACACTAAAAAAAAGATTTTTTTAAATGCTTTTTTTTATTCAAAATCAAATATTAACTGTAGATTTTATATCAAAATCGGATTTAAAAACTATATTTTATAGTTTTCTCTATTACAAACTTTTCTGATTCTTGAGAATTTTCACAATCCGACTATGTGTGATTTCTAATAAATTCCAATTGTATCCTCCTGTGGTATTTACAAATTGAATAATCACAGCATCAATATCAGCGTGATATCTTGCAATGCTCTGATAGCCAGGTATCCAACCAGTATGATTGTACTCATAAATAGAAGAATAGATTTCTTGTTCTCCTTCTTCAAACAAAGATCCATCGTTCAATCCTCTTAAAAATTTGCCCACATCTTCGGCCGTCGCTAGCATTCCATATTCTTCATTTTTTAAATCTTCATCATAACCTATATAATAACCACTCATCACATCTGCAATATCCGCATCTTTAAGTGAACTGAAAGTATTGTTCAATCCATGCGGAATTAATACCACTTCTTTAATAAATTGATCATGACTGTATCCAAGTATTTTATCCATTAGTGCTTCAATTAACAAATAATTCGTGTTTGAATATTCAAACTTTTTATTTGGCGCAAATTTAGCAGGCAAATCTAAAACTAATTCAAGTGTTTCTTCCCTAGTTTTAGGCCGATTTTCCCAATATCCGGGATGATCGGTAAAATTGGGAATACCGCTTCTGTGTTGCACCATCATTCTCAAGGTGATTTCTTTCGCATTAGCAATTCTACCTTCAAGTTCAGGGAAATAATCAGAAAGCGTTTTATCCAAATTAAGCCGTTGGTCATTCACCAATTTAGTGATTGCAACGGCATTGTACAGTTTGGTTATGCTGGCAATTTTAAATAAAGCATTGGGTTTAGCAGGAATTTTGTTTTTTCGATCATGCCAACCTGCAACATAAATTTCTGAAGGTTTACCACCTTGTTCAATATAAACAATAATGCCATCAAATCCATTTTTAATAGATTCGTTTACTTGTTCTTGAATCGTATTTGGTAGTGGTAATATCCATGCTTTAACTAAAATCCAAGGAACGAACCATAGAGAAGCTATACTTGCTAAAATAAAAACTATTCTGAATATTCTTTTTGCTTGTTGTTTTACCATTTCATTTTAAGAATGCATGAATTTATTAATTTCAATTCCTTTTTGATAAACCACTAATTAATTCAAACTAAAATCTAAAATCAATTCATAAAAAATATCCATTGGTGGACCTTTAACTTAATTTTTAATTAGATTATTGATGTTTAGTGGTTCATCTGCAGTTGGTCAAAGACGCAGAATATATTAAGCGAGTTTATCGCCACTTTAATATCAATTATTTTTAAAAGTACCTAATAATTCTTGTTTAAAAGTTCAATTTTGGATCAATTGCGTACTTTTTTAGACTGTTCCAACTCCTTTGAAAGTTGGCAAAAGAATTTACCAAAGTTTAATAAGATATCATTACTGCCTTAAAATCATTATTTTTAAACCAAATAATTTTAATACAAAATAACTATGAAAATTTTAGCCATTGGTAAAAACTATGTCGATGACAAAGCTGAATTGGGCGAAATCGAAAAAGGTTTTCAAATGATTTTCTCAAAACCTGAATCGAGCCTGGTAACTAATAATAAAGATGTAATTTATCCTAGCTTTACTTCAAATCTTTTGTATGAAGTTGAATTGGTTATTAAAATTGGTAAATCTGGCAAAAAAATAACCGAAGTTGAAGCACCTACTTATATTTCTGAAATTGGTGTTGGAATTGATTTCACTGCTAAGGATATTTTAAACCAAGTTCGAGAAGTGAAAGGACCATGGGAATTAGCAAAAGGATTTGATGGGGCGGCACCAATTTCCGATTTTTTGCCTGTTTCCTATTTTAAAAACTTGAAAGATATTAACTTTAGTTTATCCATAAATGGGACACAAAAACAATTAGGAAACACTGATTTCATAATATATAATTTTGCTGAAATCATTTCATTTATTTCCCAATTTATGACTTTAGAACCTGGAGATCTTATCTTTACAGGAACGCCACCAAAAGGAACGGGTGAAATTTTTAAAGGAGATCGGATACAAGCCTATATAGAGGGTAACTTACTTTTGGATTTTAAAGTAGTTTAAGAAATATATATTTTTGGAGAAGATTGAAGTTTTTTTCTATTCAATGATGAATTCGTTATAATTATTAATATGGACAGACATTTAAACTTCAAAAATATCTGGATTAAGATTCTATTAAATTCGTTTAGAGAGTTAGATTTATTAATTTTTGTACATTGTTTTGTTCCTATTTCCCGTAATCTGCTAAAGGGTGCCCAAACAAAGTTTTATCTTTATTACATAAGAGATCTTACATCATTTTAATAGCTGCTTCATGTAAAATTTCCAATATTAATGCCTCATCCACATTCTAAAAATTGAAATAATTTCTCCATCTAATTTATTTTTCGTCAATCCAATAGATACTGAATTCTTTTATATTCGGATCTCCTTTTGATTCACTGACTTTCAGCTGAACTTCCGAAACTTCCAAATCATCAAACCGATAAATGAATTTATGACCTATACAAGAACCATCAAAAATTGTCACCCAACCATTCGGGGTTTTCCCTTCCAAACTAAATTTCCTGATCCGTTCTCCTTTTGAAATATCTTCCATGAGAACAACTTGATTTATTTTTTGCTTTAAAAGAAGTTTGATATTTGAAATTTTACCAGTACCAGATGCAGATTGAATAGGGTTTGAAAATCTGCGATTTATTTCGCCTCCGAATTCCAAAAGCCGCGCAACGTCAGATTCAGGCAGCAAACCATCTGAATTTGGAGTAACTCCTAATATCAGACTCGTGTTATGTCCAACAGAATGATAATACATCTCCACCAGTTTGTCCAAAGGATAGATGAATTGTTCGCTATTTGGTTCCCAAAACCAATCGTGTCCTACGTTCCCTCTCAAAGGAGCATCACTCATGGCCGGCATATAAAATGTTCCATTAGGATCACCAGTTTTAAGTAATAAGAAATTGTTTTCTGAAATCTCTTTTTTTGCGCTTTTTCCTGCGCCAAATGAAACATAAGGAAATGTTCCCCAACTTGGGTAAGGAACTGTGCCTGTTTCACTTCCTCCCCACCTTATATCTGCCCTTTGCAAATTATGGTAAAACAAGCAATTTGGCTGGTATTTTTCAAAAACTGATAATACGTCTGGGCCTCCTTGTTCTGGGCCATGCGCTCCTCCATCGAACCATACCATTCCCCAATCACCATATTCGACAAAAATTTCTTCTACTATTTTTTCGATCATTGAATTATAATAATGCTGCCTATTTTGAGCAAATTCACTCTCTCCATCTATTTTAAAATCGTGAATGCCAAAGAAAGAATTCCACCGTGTTCCAATATAAACACCAGGAATAATACCGTACTTTTCGCATGAAGCCTTGAAGTCCTTTAAAACATCACCTTTTCCTTCCCTCCATTTTAGAGCTTTCATGTTATAGGGTGTAGCATTGCTTTGGTGAAAAAAAAAACCTGTTTCATGACTTACTGTAAATATGGCGATTTTAAATCCTGCATCTTTTAAGGATTTTATCCATTGGTCAGTATCATATTTTTGTGGATTAAAAATATTGTAATCCTCGATTGGGGTAATGCGATTTTCTTTTTGATTATAGTTTTTATTATCAAAAACATGTAAGTCAAGTGATATCAATGCTGCTAATTCTGCGTTTTGCCAGTTCAGCTGAGCTTGTGTAGGAATGGGAACTGCTTCAGGATTTTGAGCATTCAAAGAAATAAAGAAAATCAAAAATATACTTAATGGCCCCAAATATCTAATCAACATATTATTAATCCTTTTTTCAGATTCTAATAAAAAATTCACTTCATTCCTCTTATTATAAAATTGAAGTTAATAAAATTAAGTATTGCAAGAGTTTATAAATTTAAAAGATTTTGATGTTGAACAATGTTTTCCGGTATCAGTTCCGTGCAGCACTTATTTAAAAAAGTTTCTTGATGAATAATAATTCAGTTTGCAGCACTAAATTGCAGAATCACTTATTTCTCTTTGATTATTGGAAATTCAAAATTCAAGGCAAAGAAAATCTGGAATCCTTGGACCGATTATAAAATTTTTCTTTCTGGTTTTCATTGAGAAAAGAAGAATATTGGATAGAAGAAATTCGGATTTTGAAAAAATAATTTTGGTTTCTAGTAAATAAGGAAAAATGCCTTTGGTAAAGGGCTCATTTTTGTTTCGTTTTTTGATTACTCAAAAAATGTAAAGATATCTCTTACATCTATAAATAAGCAATCTATGAGGTCCATTATTCATGATTGCGTAGTAGAAAACGGCTTAAAAATAAATTTTGGTCTGTAACTTAGATTGGCGATTAATGGACGCGCAATGAATGGAATTGATATAATTTTCCGTCAAAAATGCCACCAAAATTAGATTCTTTATGAATTTCTAGCCCTATGTAAACACAAGGGCTAAATATATTTAAATCCAAACGTCTTAATAGAAAAAAACAAGTGCCCACACAAGATTTTACCAAAGGAGAAAAAAATGATTAAAAATTCTCCATTTCAGCAAACTAAAAAAGTAATATCATGATGCTATCTAATCCTTAAGGAATGCTTAAACGGCACTAAGCCAGTGATATAAAGATGCTGCCCTTCTCCTTTTATCGATCCAAAATGAGTGGAATAAACCTCTCCATCCAAGCCATCAATATTCGAATGTTCATATTTTCCTGGACCAACTTCAATGGTATCGCTTCCAATGGTATATTTTGCAAATTCACCTTCTAAGAAGAAGTCTTTCTCATTTTCCCCCTGAATTGCACCTTCAAAGTTACCACCGTCCTTGAAGCAAAGATCCAATGTAACTTCAACATTTTCAGCACCAACAACTTCAATATCAATCTTGAAGGAATTTTCAATTTCTTCGATTACCATTTTGGATTCCAAAGTCATAGTTTCTTTTGGTCTTGATTCAAAATCCATTTTGCTCCAAAATCTTCCATCAAGGGAAGGAGTTAATTTATAATCACCTTTTTCATTTCTCTTATTTTCAGGCATAGGGTAATAATAATATGCTTCTTTCTTTTCATTTAAAGTATATCTGTTTCCTTCCTTTTGAAGTCCCTCACTTCTCACATATCCTGTGCTGAAGAAAGAAGTTGAAAGACGGGCATATTCTAGAATTGCAGATCTCTTTCTAAATGTAAAGAAGGTGGGGTTGCAGGATCTTCCTGATGCAACAGTTAATGGTAAATCATTTCCACCAAAAATAGAAGCGGTAATATCTCCTCTTTTAATTCTAACAAGATCTGATTCTTTAAAGTGTTTTGTAAATGTTGTCGACAAAGTCTGACCTTTTGGCATTTCTCTTTTCAATATTGAACTGCTAATAAAATGAGGAAAAGCATTGTTCAAGTAATTCCTATCGAAATTTTCAAAACTCTCAATTTCTTTTGCAATCGAAGCAAAAAAATCGCTTTTTTCATGTATGGCCATATATCTGTAAAGGGAATAAGTTCTCACACTTGAAATCGGCTTGTATTGATCTTGTCTTCTTGAGTCCAAACTGACCAGTTCTCCATCTAATTCCATATAATAATAATTAGCAACTAGATTTCTGGAAACTATTTCAAATAATTCCGGACGATTCAATATTTCGCCAATTGCGATGAAAGCTTGGTTTTCAACTACTGCATAGTTTCTGCTTCTTTCTGGAAAATTACCGTCGGAGTTTTGATAAATTCCTTCAGCCAACCATTCATCTATCCTTTCAACAAATTTCTTATCCCCATATAATTTGTAAAGCTTCGCTAAAACTGAGCTTATTTCCCATCTATGATTAGGAGTATGAACTCCACCTGTTCTAATACCTTCACCTGCTGCCAATAAGAATTCATCAAGCTTAGTTTTTACCAAGACAATTTCTTCTGAATCATTCTCCTTAAGAATCAGAGCAGCGGGATATAATGAATCTATCAAAAATGCAGTATCAGGAGGCGATTTCCTATTTCCTCCAGAATCAAGCGTTCCATTTGGATACTGTAACTCCAATAATTTGTCCATTATTCTATCTAAAGCATTGAGGACATCATTTGATCCATAATACAAAGATTTTGGGTAAGAAAAAGCGGCTGATAAGATAGAAAAAGATGAGCTCAGGTTACGATAGTTTTGTCTTTGTTGAAACGATGACATCATTTTTAATAACCGTTCAACTGAATTATCGTTGGCCTTTAGCAAACGATTTAACATTAATTCATCAATTGGATCTGATACAAATGCGGATTCTCCAAATATATTCGGTGGATTAAATGCAGCTACAACTGCAATAGAGCTTGTTCTAAGAAACTCTCCTCTAGTTATTTTTTTCATATTTTAATCCGATTTGACTGAAAAACGATTCAATGATTCAAAAATTTAAATAAAATTTATTTCGTCTGTCTGGCATTGTTGGTTGTAAAAAATGATAAAACTCTTTCTCGTTGATAATATGTCTGTCATATTTAAAAATGCACCAACAATAGCAAATTGATAAATGTACGGCTAGTTATTGTATTTTGACAATTATTTTTACATACTTTTTTTTGAATTCCTAATTGCAGTCTGACGGTCTGTATAGAGAAATAGAGCGTGTTTCCGAACTATCTTTTCATCCTACTCAGCAAAGTTATATTTTTAGCAAAAGCTAAAAAGACATAAAATCCACTATATGTAAATTTAAAATCGAATTGTGAAATAGCTACTGATGTAGGGACCGGCAAATCATTTCAAAATTGAGGATATCAATTCAATATCCGAATTTCTCCATGCTTCTTTAAATTTGTTTTCTGTTTCTTTTTGGTTTTCTATGTCTCCTAATTCCTGATAAGCAATTTTAAGCCCCTTTAATGCCCAACCATTTTTAGGTAATCTTTTTAAATCTTGAGTATATGTCTTGATTGCGTTTTCGTATTGCTTAGCATCTAACTGAATTGCTCCTAAATTATGTCTCACGGAAAAAAACCAATCTGGTGGTTCGTTATAGTTTAATGCATCTTCCATAGCTATCGCCTCGTTCAATAAAGCTATACTTTCCATATATCTCTTTTCCTTTGAAAGTATTTCCGCCTTTAGAATTTTGTTAGCAATTTGCACCAAATCATAAGCAGAATTAATGTCCCAAATGGTAATTTCTTTAAGCGACTCTTTAGTTGCAATTAATTCTAATAAGCCAAGTTCATCTTTGGCAGTTTCTAAATTGCCTTTTCCTAAATGGGCCATTCCTTTGGCATAATGTAAAATAGCTGACGGATAAACTAAATCAGGCACTTCGTTTTCAATGGCTAAGATATCGTCCCATTTAGCAAACTTAACATAAACGTAATATGGGATAGTATAATAATGCTGAATCGTGCCCCACCCTTTCTCTTTCATTAATTGTTTGTTGGTTTTTTGCTGTAATTCGAGGGATGCATAAAGTGCCCATTGACTGTTGCCTTCCAAGGTTGCTGTAGCAGCCATAAAATGTTGATTATGCGGATAATATGCTAGAGGATAGGCACCTTGTGCATTACAAGCAGTTGCATAAGCACTATCAACTTTTAAAGCTTGGATATTGGCAAGGGTGCCTTTATGATAATCACCTGTTCTAATGTATATATGGGATGGCATATGAACCAAATGACCTGCATTTGGAACAAGGCCTTCATCAAATAATTTAGCACTTTTTAAAGCACGTTCGGGAGTATTTGAAGCTTCTACTGCATGAATGTAAAAGTGATGAGAACCTGGATGTCTCGGATGAAGAACCAAACATTTTTCCAGAATTGAAATAATTTCAGGAGTCCATTCTTTATCATTGCCTTCCTTGTCTTGTAAATCCCAAGGATGCAGATTCATAATCGATTCAGCATAAAGAGTACTTACATCAGCATCATTTGGATATTTCTCATTCAGACCTTTCATGGCCTTGGAATATAACATATCTAAGGGTTTGCGATCATTTACAGGCTCTTTTACATATCTTTGGGAAAGTGCTTTAATTAGATCTCTTTCTTTTTCGCTTGTATTTTTATTTGAGAGCTTTATAGCATTCTGGATGGCATAGTAAGCACGTTCATAATTATCATCTTCCATACCCGCATTATAGTTAGGACCAAGCACATATGCATAACCCCAAAAAGCCATCGCACAACTTGAATCTAGTTTAGTTGCATAGTAAAAAGAACGGGCGGCTTCTGCATGATTAAAACCATAAGCCAATATTAGGCCTTGGTTAAAATATTTTTGAACCAAAGAATCCTTAGTAGTTATTGGTAAGCTAAAATCTCCAAGTCCATCAAATAATGGCGCTTTATTATTGCTTTTATACCATTCCTTGTCGTTTTGAACAGGCGCGCACATGATCGTATAAGTCGGCAAGCTCTTGTCTTTTTTCTGATTTGAAAACTGGCATCCTATCAAAAGAATTGGCAAAGTAATGAAAGTTAATAATTTTTTCATTTGGTTAGTTTCTAGTTGTTTTAAAAATCAATTACAAAAGGATTTCTGCCGAAGGAAGAATTCCTTCTTGCTCAATGTGCTTGTTGCACTACTCGAAGATACGACAATAAAAAATAATTATTTCAACATAATTTATATGTTATATACTATTGAATTACAGTTGAATACGCTTATATTTAACAATTCTAGGAAAGAAATTATTTACTCAAAAGTTGAAAACGTTTTTAACCTAATTATTAAAAAAAATGCTTTTTTAGCTTGTTTGTAATATCATTCATTGAAAAAATGGAAGTCAATGTCAAAAGATTGTAACAAATCATTAGCTACCTTTTAAACGAACATTTTCCCTTCCTTTCATAAAAATCATAGAAATGTTTTTTTTCCATAGATTACTGGCCGAATAATCTAAACTAATTTTGAAGAGACTGAAAGTTAAAGCATTGCGAGGCTGGAGAATTTCATCATTAAATTTTATTCAGAGAATCATTTTTTTGATAAAACACAAATGTGACCTTGGAGCACTGAAACACTACTTTTCCAAATGGGAAGTTAGCTAACTACACTTTTTCACTATTAATGAATTTTTTTTCAGAATTTATGTATTCTTTTAATCTTGTCCAAACAACTGGATATCTTTCATTATCGTGTTTACTGAGTTCAGCCCTACCAGCCATCATATCTCGCATATATTGCATTCCTTGCCACGCAGGATATAATTCTTTTTTAGAAAAATCAAAAAACTTGGTAATCGAAATAATAATATTTAATAATCCAATCCCTCCTGGCTTGAAAATTTTAAAGGAAGATTTAGTAAGTTGTGTCATCATATCTGTCAAGTCAGCGCAAGACACACTTTCTCCTGCAATTTTGAGATAACGAGGAGTTGAATCGTCTAATGCTGCATGCGCAGTGTATGCGGCTACGTTATAAGTTGATGTCAAATCCATTTTAATATTTTTATCTCCCCAACATAGAATTTTATTTTTTCCAAATAATATGAGTGGCATATCACCTGTCGTGAGCTCCATAAATGCTCCGTTGAAAATGCTTGTGGATTTTATGGGTTGTTGGCTTAAATATTCATGAAACTTTTTACGAAAGTCAAGGTTACGGTTTTTGCCATAAGTTAGATTTGTAAAATCTGTACAAAAGTCACTAGGTATAAA
Source organism: Bacteroidota bacterium (assembly GCA_024642705.1). Classification (GTDB taxonomy): domain Bacteria; phylum Bacteroidota; class Bacteroidia; order Chitinophagales; family Saprospiraceae; genus Portibacter. The sequence continues at coordinate 18,009 of JAHEAQ010000066.1, forward strand.
TCGCGGGACATTGGCCTTTATAGCACCTTCAACTAGTATTTTTTGTGCATCAACAATGGTATCTTCAAAACCTGCTAGAACTGAAACCACACATTCAACCCCTTTGCAAACTGATGCAATTTCTTCAATTGTATATTCTTTAATTTTGCAGATTTCCACATTTTTTGAAGCTAGATATTGTATTTTCTTTTCATCCGTTTCATCTCTTACTAAAACTTTAACATTAACTTGAAGTTTCAATAATTCATCTACAATTTTATTCCCCAAATTTCCTGTTGCTCCTGCAACTAAAATTATTTTACTCATTTTTTTCTTTATTTAACCTCACAAAGTTTAAAGCTTTTTGGGCAGTGAAAATCTATTAAATAGCTGTATTTCCTTTCAAGAGTTTTTCTTATTCTCAGGTAAAATTCAATTATTCTGTTTCAATAACAATTGCGTGTTCTTTATGTTTAAACAAAAAATTGCTCAACGACTAAAAAAGCAATTGCTAATAGTCAAAATATCAAAAAAATGCATTTTAGATTGTTTAAAGTATTACAACAATTTTAGAAATTTACAAATTAGCTTCGATTCTTACTTTGAAATTGGATCGTGTTTTCTAATTCCTGCAAACATTGGCTAAACTACGCTTGTATCCTTTTTAAAGCAAAAAATGAAGTTTTACTGTGGTTACATTTTAGTTTTTATTATTTGTAGTTTATCTCATATATTTTAGAGAACTCAATGTCAACTGGCCCTATCAAGCCTGAAAACCGAAGGTGTTGATCTGCATCTGGCTTAGTCAATTTGTCATATCGAGGAATGTCATTTACTAGATTAGTTGCCGTTTTTCTCTCTTTGGGTAGCAACTTTTCATCCCCAATCAATCTGTTTACCCAAAGATTTGTTACGGAAATTTCTAGTTTGTTTTCACCATCATTCACATAGTCGGAAATATCGGCGATATATGGAGCTTTCCAGTATACTCCTACCTCTTTGCCGTTTATCTTTACCGAAGCAATGTCACCTACTTTTCCAAGATTCAAATAGCATCTTTCCTTTTCATTCTCAGCCTTTTCGATCACAATACTTTTTTGATAAAGTGCTGTTCCTGAGAAATACTTGATTTTGTGTTCTTTTGATTCCGTCCAAGATATGAGCTTCTCAAAAGTGGTATCAAAAGGCTCTCCAAGTAATGGTTTTTCTTGAAAAGTTACCTGCCAATCCTTTTGTAAGATTATTCTTTTTCCTTCAGCTCCATTGTTTATTGTGATTTCTTTTCCTTTGGAATCTATTAGCTTGTATTGTCCTTTATCAAAAATTTCCAACTTGTTATTGCGAACAATAACTCTAGATGCGCCTGTTTCAAAGGGTGTATTCCCATCCGTTATTCTGTTTCCATCCTTTTCAATCTTTACAATGTTATTCGTTTTTTCTGATTTACTAAAAACATAAAATGCAGCTCCTTCTGGTTCAAGAGATACTGGGAAGGTGTATATCCCATCCTCCTGCTCATATACATTTACAGGAGTAATTTCTCCAGTAACGGGATCCCATCGTTCAATTTTTCTGTCCCCATTGACCCTGAAAGAACAATTAACATGAATGAATCGGTTGGGTAAAGTCGCTTGGTTTCTGTAATTTAAATCATTGATTCCTTCCCATGCCCATTTGTTCAGCACATAATAAATATCTATATCATCAGATGTGCGGTGAATATATTCAAGATCAATTTCTTCATTGGGTGTCCAAGCTAAATCAGGTTTAATGCTTTCTAATGCCAATACCTCGGCAACTGTCTTGCCATTATAAACCTTACCTTTTCCATAATGGTTTACATCATCACCATTTCCCCACAACTTTTTAACAATTGCATTCAGTTCAACATCAGACTCAGGAAATCCAGTTAGCCCGGATGGTCTTTTTGGTGGATTTCCCACAAGGATTATTCCCTCTCCTACCATGCTTTCAATCTTTTTCAATACCTGCAGAGACAAGTCATTAAATTCAGGTAGAGCCAAAATCTTATAGTTTTTTCCATCTGGCAAATATATCCGACCGTCTCTCACACTTGCTCGATTAATAATCACATCACTGTTACACATATCCCATGCATATCCTTCGGGAATATCTCCACGATCACTATCCAAAAAGCCAAAAAGTGGAACCCCACTGCCTAAATACCCCAAAACATCAGCTACATGCAAACCCTGTATTAGCATTAGTTGGGTTCGGTTAATGTAATCGATAAAAGTTTTTGATTCGTTCCACCAAGTAACATGTCGATTTAAATGTGTACCTGCAAAATATTCAATTCCAGGTAAACCATATTCGTCTGGTGATGAAGTATAAGTGTGCCAGTTTACTCGATTTACACCAGTACAAAATCCACGGTCGAGTACAATTTTCACATCCGCTGGACTACGTTCCCAAACAGGACCAACAGAAGTAGGAATTTCAGCAGCAAAGAAACGCTTCCCATAAATATGCGCCGCACTGGCACCAAGTTTTACATGTAATCTTTTTCCTTCCGTATTTCTGTGAGTGCTGGCTCTTGCCCATGATTCTCCCATGGGGATATCGTTAATGCCTAGTGTTCTTAATCCATCAACAGGAGGGAGGTGAGGTCCTGCAGATTCTGAATGCATAGATAATCCTTCTTCATGTGCAAGCCTGTACAGTTCGCTGTAATTATATTCGGCTGCCATATCACCAACTGTTAAGCGGAAATCTTCTAAGAATCGATTCGATATTTCTCGACTTTCCACCATTCTGCCGGTTAATACAGGTAGATACGAATCAATATTATAACCCCTGCGTTTTTTAAATTCAATTTCGAAGTCATGCGTCCAATTGGTTGTCTTCATTTCCCAACTGTCCACATGAACAAATTTTAGGCTGTTACCATTTGCTTTGGCAATGTCGATTAAAGGTTTGACAACATCTTTCCATTGAGCTTTTATTCCTTCTTTATGAATAGGGTCGTAGCACAAACCTCCTTTAAAACCTTCACTAGCGTATTCGTTTCTTTTTCCTGTGGATGTATAGCCATAGCGAATAATTAACCAATCACCAGCTGGAACATCCCAAACTATCATGCCATTTACGAATTGTTGACTGAGATGGATGATTTCATTTTCTGCAATGGCCATTGCTTGCCCATCGTCGCTATAATCATCGGAAAACTGCTTCATATCATATCTGTCTAACTCATTATTGAAACGCTCTTTTTTTGTGAAGCTCTTTACGCTCCAGTTTTTAATTAGGCCATCTCCGAGTGAATCTGATAACGGAATTTTAATGGCTTGGACAGTAATGTCTTTGTAATAAATTTGATTGGGAGGCATCGCCAGTTCAAAATCTATTTTCATTGGCCCCGATACTTTGTGTTCGCTCCATGTTATCTTCTTCAATCCATTGTCATCTGTGATATTTGGGTTCCCTGGATCACCAGCACCACTTTGAATGTTAATGCTTATTTCTATTCCGAGCCTCTCCGCTTCTTTAATTACATGGGCGAAAAGGTCTTTCCATTCATTGCTCATAAAGGTGGGTCCAATTGGAGAATAGCCCGCTCCATTATCAATAAGAATTGCTCCTGCAATACCATTTGTTTTCATGGCCTCTAAATCTTGTGTTATCGATTTTTTTGTTGCCACTCCATTCATCCAAAACCACCAAGTTCTCATTCTGGCTTCATTGGGAACATTATAAAATCCAGTCTTTAAAATATCGTAATTGATTTCAGGGCGGGTGTCAAAATAGGAGGTTTCTTTCTGCAATTCTTTCTGTTCTTGAGAGTACGAAATCAAAAAGAGAAATAATAATAGGAGAAGTAATAAGATTTTTTTCATGTGTTTAAATTAATAAAAATATGTTTGGCACAAACTTTATTTTTTTTGCTGATACAGTATTTATTCTCACATAATTAGCTAACATAATTAAACCCAAAAGTTAGTTATGGGAAAATGAAGAAAATTAGTCGGTTTATAATGTGAAGTGGTGAAGAGCCATCCTTTTTATATACCTATGAACTTGAACTTTTGTTATTCATTTAATTTATCATTAATGACTTGTAGCACTCTCCTATTCTCCTTGATAAATTTGTTCTCTTCCTCAATCAGGGTGTTCCTTCCTTCCATATACGCCCTAATCCAACCCAAGTAATAATTGTCCTTATACAGCTGGTCAATGTTTATAGGTACTAAGCTTTCACTTTTATAGATAAATAATGGCACATGATGATCCACAAACGGCACATAAGTAGCATTTACCATGTTATAATTGGTGATCCATTTTGGCAATGTGGATTCAAAAAAAGCTACGATCTCTGATCTTGTGGATTTGTCTAAAATGATATCGTAACCCAAGTTCTTGTATTGCTCATATCCGGATTGTGAAAGGCTAACAATCGTTTTTGGTACCCGTGCCAAGTGAAAGTGTATAGCCAAACTATCAACAAAAGGTAGTTGGTTATCCAAAACATTCAGAACAATTCGTGACGACTTATTAAACTCCTGAAGGCTTTCTATTTCCGAATCAAGGGTTTCGATATTGAGTTCAAAATTTTCAGCAAGATTCACCAAAATTTCTTTTTCTTTTACCCGATCCTTCCTCCATTCATTATAATTATTTATCTGTAATGCAATTAAAATTCCAATAACCACAAGAACTATTTCACCCACAGCATATTTCAGATACTTTCCTACCTTCACTGAAGCTTGAGCCTCCGCTAAAGCTTCATGCGATACGCCGTCGGCAGACGAGCCTGTTTTATTTTCAGTGAGAAGTCGCTGACGTATGTGTCTAAAAAACTTAATCATTCTAGTTTTTGTTTTTGCACCCCCATCCGCTTTCGCGGTTTACTTATTTCAAGCACTGTCGTACTTGACTTTTCAAGATCATTCCCGGTTTTAAAGAATAATATCATTGAATAACGGTTTCTCATTATTCTTCTAAAGTTAATAACGCAATGATTTAAGCTTCTCATTTTAGCCATATTGCTAAGATA
>JAHEAQ010000066.1:23101-26169 GCA_024642705.1 Bacteroidota bacterium
ACTTTTCAAGATCATTCCCGGTTTTAAAGAATAATATCATTGAATAACGGTTTCTCATTATTCTTCTAAAGTTAATAACGCAATGATTTAAGCTTCTCATTTTAGCCATATTGCTAAGATAATAATCCTTGAACTAATACGAAATTTAGCCAGGGAAATTAATTTGCTGTAAAGATACAGATATGTTCATTTGATCAATTTTGGTCAACAAAATCCGGGGAATGAAGGTTAGGAGTCCTGCACGTGAAACGCAGCGGCACTTAGCCAATATAATTTTTACACGTCTTAAAGGAATGCTTTTATTCTCCAAGTAGTTCATCTAATGCAAATTCTGTAAGCATTTCGTGATTGCCTTCAAATATTATTAAACTGATATTTTCGAAATTTTTCTTTAAATAAATTTTTCTGTCCGCTATATTTCCAAATTCACCTAAAGGTTCTCTATACTCAAGCAATGCTAATTTTTCAGTATTCGATACATATTTTGTTGTATCGGAAACAGACAAATCTGTCAATATCTTATTATAGAAATTAATAGAATGAGTAATTGGAACGCTTCCTTGAATTCCGTCAAAAATGCCTGCATAAATAATCAGTTTAGAATCTTTAAATTTTGAAATAGGAGTATTCCAATAAATTGGCGATTTTAATTTGGCATTTTCTATTTTTAAGACATTTTCAGAATCGGTGCAATCCATAATATTTTTTGCGTATTTGTTATCCCTTATTTTGCTTTCATTATACCAAGCAATTAAGTCAGATATTGATGCCCAAGCGGAAAACTTTTTAATATTATGCTTAGATTTCATAAAAGTGCTTAATGTAGCATATCCGCCGCCACTCACACCAATCACATAAATTTCAGAGGTGTCAATATTCGAATTCTGAATAGCGTAAGATATCGCATCATCTATATCCGTTAATGCAAGTTCACTGCAACAAGCATTTTTTGTCCAGTTAAAACCGCGAAAATCTGGATGTATATAGTTCAAATCTCTTTGTTTGCACATTTCTGCCAATGTATCATTTTGCTTAAAATCACCACTCCATGTATGTAGGCTTACAATTAATGGTTTTGGACTATTTGATTTTGTTTTATAGAAATAACATTTTTGAATTTGGCTGTCAATAGTAGATTTTATATCAATCAATTCAAAATCACTACTCCATTCGGTTTCTTTTGTATCATCAAATTTAATATTGGATTCTACAAAGGGATTTACAAACAAAGACCAGATGGTTTTATTTTGCCGTATAATTATTCCTAAAGCAATCCCGATTATTAAAATCAGAATCCATGATATAATGCTTAAAAGTTTATTTCGCATTGAAGTTTCTTTTTTTCTTAACTCATAATTCAAATTTGAATGTCGTTTTTTGCGTAGCTCGGCAACAAATGGCTTTGTGGATTATGCATAGCCCCATTATATTTCTAACCCAAATTAATCAAATCTATTGGACTAATTATTTTTTAACTTGATTAATGCCTCCTATGCACATAATCCGGTCAATCACAGATGCCAGTTTTTGACATTTTAATTCGCGAAAAATCTCTCATGTAATCAGTCATTGATGAGTTGAGGAATATTGGTTCAGCGAAACATATCAAGAATCGTTCATTGCGCTACTTTATGAATAAACCACTTTCTAAACACTGTGCCTATCATTTTTTACCTAAGAAACCTTCTTTGAAATTCGAAAAGCAAAAGCTTATTCAAAAACAATTACTTTTAGATGCTGATTATACATTATTCTCGTTAATAAAACAGTTGTATAGAATAAATATTAGTATAGAAATATACTTTAGTCTTCCAATTCGAAATTCTATTTTAATGGTATTCAGAAAAAGGGTTCACTTCTGTTTTAGAAGTTATCCTCCATTATTCTGACCATTGTAATAATTATTCAAAATAGAATCAATTTCTTCCTTCCCTTCAATTATTCGGTGAATTTTGGCCCAAAGATCATCATGAATTAAAGATCTTAATGGCTGTTCATTCACAATGATTTTATTGAAAACTTTCATTATTTTTTTATCCCAAACTTTGTGATACTTTACCAAATCGTCAGGATTTACTATTTTTCTTTTCGTTCCTTCATCAACCGCTTGAAAGGGAACAGGAATATTCAAGTACCCGTAATCGTCGGTCAATTGCTCTCCCGGCTGAATATCCCTAATGGCAATTTCGAAATCATATGCAGTGGTAAGACAATTGGACCTAAAACTATGGTTTACATATCGTCCATTGTCCCAACAGAGCACAAAGTTTCCTTTGTTATTCCTATAAGTATAAGTGTCCAAAATATCCTGATAAATGGGATGCATAGATTGGAATTCAGCAAGACTGAATTCTCTATCCAATTTGTCCAAAACCCATGTAATCGTTCCCGCAGGTATAAATTCTGTCGCTACAACTCCATATCCAATTTCATTGCTGATGTACTTTAATTCTGTTTTTGGATAAATCATGTGATTTAGTATTAATTATTAAAATTTGTGTCGTAAAACTACTTTATTTCTAATGTACTTACCAAAATTTTACCAAATTTTTCATCTGCTTTAACATCATTTCAACCAAGATCAACATTAGAATTCTTCCAGACTTCAATCTCATTTTAGCCATTTCAAAATTCAATTCTATACAAATTGTTAATAATAAATTATTGTACTTAAAAATTTATAAAAATATGATTTCAGATCTTTATTTAAGGGCGCTAAGCATTCTGATTTATTTAATTTCATTAAAAGCAACGTTTATGCTTATATTTAGTCATGTGCATAATTTTATAAACCGATAAAATTTCTTTCTTTGGCAAATTCTTCAGAACCAATTTTATTCATAATGGTTATGCAACATAAGGTACATCTAGGTTTGTTATTTCTTCTTGTGAATATTAAGATGTGCTTAATTGTTCTAAAAAATCTAAATGCTATTTTGCTAACAGTCTAGAAATAGTTGCCGATTTGAACTAGGAATTTTTAAGCCACGGCGGGTTAATCCATTTCAAAATGAAAAATCAGACCCGTTAAAATTCTTTTTGTTTTCTAACTGTGTAATGTTGTCTAA
>JAHEAQ010000066.1:26269-30297 GCA_024642705.1 Bacteroidota bacterium
ATGAGTGTAGATTCAAAATGATTCTTTTCTCTTTCCAATTTTTGATAATTCTCATATGCATCAATGTCAATAGATTCTGCATCGAGTGCTTCCAGTACTTTGCAACCAATTTCATTGGTGTGAGAGCAATTTTTAAATTTACAATTTTCAGAAAGTTTGACAATTTTTTCAAAGACGTTTTCTAAACCATCCATTGTATCAGCTATCCCAACTTCCCGCATACCTGGATTATCTACCAACATCCCTCCATTTTCAAGAATGATTAAAGATCTATGGGTGGTAATATGTTTTCCCTTATTTACACTATTGCTTATTTCGCCTGTCTTCATCACTGATTTCCCCGAAAGGTTATTGATCAATGTAGATTTTCCGACTCCAGAAGAACCAAGCAGACAATAGGTTTTGCCTTTATAAATAGTGCTTTTAATTTTTTCATAACCACTTTCTGTCTCATTGCTTATTGCAATAATTGGCACCCCATGGACACGAGATTCAATGCTAATTATGATTTCTTTAATCCTTAGATCATCCATTAAATCCGTTTTGCTAAGAATAATAATTGGACTTACCTTTGAGGAATTACAAATGGTGAGATATCTCTCCAGCCGATTCAAATTAAAATCCCGATCCACCGCTTGTACAATAAATGCGAAATCAATATTTGTAGCTATGATTTGAATTTCTCCTGATACTCCAACAGCCTGCCTTTTAATAATTGAGAACCTAGGCAGAACTTTGTAGATGATTGCATGATTAATATCATAACTTGTCATCGCAACCCAATCGCCTACAGCGGGAAAATCTTCACGACCATTGGCAGAATATCGCAAATTACCCGTAATTTCAGCTTCAGTTTCAACATTTAAAGTTCTGACAATATATCTTTCCTTATGCTCCGAGATTACTCTTCCTATATCGTAATTTTCGAGTTTGTGTGCTAAAATGTAATCTTCAAGAATTGCATTATATCCCAAATCTGCTAATTCCATTTATTTTTTTTATTAAAACGAAAGGTATTTATAAAAAGCACCACCGAAAAGTAAAAATTCGTGTTTGAATTATTTAACTATTAATCTCCACCTACCCTTGCAAGATACTAAATAATGCTTTTAGTATTTAAACGCTCTGCAAAATATATCTTTCGAAAAATGTTTAGAATGCTGTTATTTTGCTGCAAAAGATGATCTTAAAATCAACATTTTTTATGCTTGCTAAATGGGTACGAAACCAAAATAGATTCTTGTAAATTATTTGTTTGGATTGTCAAATTCAGTTAAAAAAAAATGAATATTGAATGGTATGCCAATGAAATAAAGAAGTTTAATCTAAACCCAAACTAGAATCGATTTTAATGTGGACTGGTAATTTTAATTTATTACCTAACAATATTCTTGGTACAGATCCACATAGTCAAAAACTATTTTTTGGGCTCCTTTTTTAAGGTCTTTTTTGAGAGATTTGTTATTTCGAACTGCATCACAAATTTGATAAGCTTTACACCAATTGTCATTATGCAATTCTTCCTGTGCCTCTATCAATGCACAAATCATGCTAATAGTATAACTCCCTTTTTTATCTTTAGATCGTGCTTGCCTAGCTATATATTTTGCTTCACTTACATCGAAGTAATCTCCCATAGCTTTCATATAGGCCATGCAAATTAAAATTTCCTCATCTGCATTTTTAAGCATATCGTCAAAATCTTTATAAATCCCATGGTCAATAATGTATAGTGCAAATATCTCCGCGTTTATTTTTCTGCCTTCGAAGTCCCAACCAAGTTGATTAATAATAGCTAGTTTAACAGCAATGGGATTCTTTTTCTTAAGAATGTAAGCTATAAGTTTATCATTTAGTTGATTTGCACTTTTGGCCTCTTTAACGATTCTTTTATTTTGATAAGCTTTACTGAATTCAGTGGAAGTGAGAAAACTATCTGCAAAAGTTACATTAACATATAACAATGCAACTAAGAGTAAAAATATCTTTTTCATTTTAGTTTATATATTGTTTTTTTGTAACCGATTTAGTTCTTTTCTTTCTTTTTTAAAAACATTCCAAGATAATAATGAAATGTACATATAATATTCTAAAATGCCATTTTTTTGCGCTAATCCACCTAATTCAGAATTTCTGAAAAAACCAGAAACAATTAAAACCCATACTAAGAAAAGCAAAGGAGCAATAAGATGTTTCCACTTTTCATCCTTTTTAAATTGTTTGGATATGGTAAACCCTGCCAGCATAAAAAACAATCCACTGATTATTATTCCAAATATATGTAGCATTGAATTAATGGATGAATGATTATCATAATTCATCGGAAATCATCCATTAGCTTTAAGAAATGTTGTTAAAGTGTGAAGAACAAAAGCAATATTTTTTACGTCTCCATTTTTCACTTGATCTTTCAAATTCAAACAAAAAACAACTTATGTTATGATCCTGTCTCTTATTACTCTGTGTACTTTAAGAATTTCTCACCTGTCATTGCTTTTCCATAATAATTTATGTTTGCTTTAGTACCTCCATTTGGCAACAACTCAAAAGTTACTTTTAGTTGTTCTATTTTTTCTTCAAAAGTATTATTGCCAATATATTTTATACTTGAAACATATTGTCCATTGTACTTTACAAATAGCAAGTCGTCCATTTTCTTAAACTCAACAACGTCTTTGTCTACTTGGTAAAGTCCTGTAATTTTTTTGTAAACTTCTTCATCAAGTGGAATTTCCTTGTTCATTACAACATCAAATTTAACTTCGCTTTCGCCATTTTTATTCTTGGAAATGGTTAAAATTCTGTTTGCTGCATGTGGGGATGATGACCAAGCATCCTTGTCCACATATTCGCCTCCCTTGAAATAAAGCTGCGTTATTAAATCTTGTTGATTCGGAATTGAAACTCTCATATGAATGTGGGCTGGTCGCCAAGAAGAATCATCATTTAAGTCAGCTTTGTAAGGAACTGGAATAATTGTTTTGAATTCATATTTACCATTTTTCTCTGTAATCAATGCGCCTCGAAACTTATAACTATCCGAAATATTATCGTAATATTCATTCTCATCGCATTGCCATATTTCAACCAAGGCATTATTTAGAGGTGCTTTTCCATCTTCTCCGTAAATTATTCCTTTTAAATTTAAGAGACTTCCTTTCGAGTTTGCTGGGATAATGTTACTTCTCAGGGGAGCCCCTGGCCGGTAGAAAGGTCCAAGAATATCTGTGGTTGTAGGGTTGTTGCCTACGAAGCTATTACCAGTCCATTGAATTGCTCCAAATGCACTTGTGCTCAAAGCTGTTAAAGAGGATTGTTTGATGAATGTTCTTCGTTTCAAAATTGATGATTTAAATTTATTGAAATCATTTTTGACTTGTCAAAATAATATAATTTATCCAGTTGGCTCAAGAAATTCGTTTCAAAACAGAACTTTGTGCTGAATTTATAGGACTAGCCTTAAAACCAAGTACAAAACTGTCGAATGAAGCACTACACACCCTATTGTTGCAAAGCCCAAGCTAATGGATCAATCCCCTTCAGTTTAATGGTTAATTGCGTTTATTGGCCATTTTTAACTTGTCTAAAATAGTCCTCTATTCCTTTTAGTTCAGGATATATTGTTCTTAAATGATTAATATCCGCTTTAAATACCGGATCACGATACCAGAGAAACATTTTTTTCACTTCTGGCATCGTATTCATCATCAAAAACTTCATAAATGCTGATTTTTTAGGTTCTGCGTTGAACACTTTTTTATATGCAGAATGAATTTGAGAATAGGTTAATTCGTCACCTGCTATTTCCAATGTTTTGTTCAAATATTGTTCGGGATTTAAAAAAGCATTTGCTGCAAACCATCCGATGTCTTCGGTTGCAATCATTTGAAGCGTGGTCTTTTCGCCAAGGGTGGAAGGCAAAATTGCCCAATGAAAAGAAGATCCTTGTTCTGTTGGCTTTAAGTTGTCCATAAAGTAAACAGCCCGAAGAAAAGTATAAGGAATACCAACAGACTGAATATACTTTT
>JAHEAQ010000067.1 GCA_024642705.1 Bacteroidota bacterium
AAATCCTATTGTATTTTTTTAAAATTTCAATCAGCAAATCATGCGGCAAAGCATAGGATTTGTTTCCATTAATGCCTTCCATTGTTTCTGCAGCAACCATCGCATTTATAATTGCTTCCTCAACCGATTGAACTGTCGCTTCTAATAAAGGATTAATCAAATCATTGGGTAGCATGTCAACTTTTGAGAATTCATTTCTTTGAAAAGAATCTGAATTTGCAGTAGAAAAAGCTATGAAAATATCTCCCGAACCATTTGTACCATACCCTCCAGTTTTCCCAATTCCCAATGGAACTCTCTGAGCAATTCTTTTCAATTGATGAGGGAGTAAAGGAGCATCAGTAGCCACAACCACAATTATAGAACCATCCCCTTCTCGTCTATAGGATTGTGGAGGTAATTTTAATTCACTATTAAGCGTATCTAATAATTCTATTCCAACTGGGACTCCGGCAATAGTTAGTGAATTTTTGCTGCCAAAATTTGATTGGACAATAGCACCGACAGTATATTCAGAATCTTTTACTTTTACAACCCTTGAAGATGTTCCTGTACCGCCTTTAAATCCAAGGCACCTCATTCCAGTGCCGCCTCCTACATTTCCCTCAGCTATTTTTCCGGAACTTGCATTATTTATTGCTTCAAGAACATGTTCTTCTTTTACATGGAATCCATAAATATCATTTAAAAAGCCATCATACGTTTCTGCAACTACTGGATAGGTGTACCACCAATCATCTCCCTTATTCCAGTCAGTATCCACATACCATTTCAATACAGCATCTCTAACTACCCCAACACTATTGGTATTGGTAATCATAATAGGTGTTTCAAGATATCCAGATTCCGTCACCCAAGTGGTTCCTGTCATTTCTCCATTTCCATTCAAACTGTACCAATTTGCAAATACTGGATTAAATTTTCCTGCCTTACCTGTTGGAAATATTGCTGTAACACCTGTCCTTACTGGACCTTTTCCTGCAATATTTTTTCCACTTCCTTCAATAATTGTACTGTAGCCCACTTCAACACCTTGCACATCTGTAATCGCATTAAATTTGCCAGGTTGCCCATCAAATGGAACACCTAAATCTCTTGCGCGTGGATTTTGCCCATAGGTTAATGTAGAAATGAGAACCGAAGTAATAACTGAAAGAATGCTTTTCATATTGATTAAATTTAAATAAAATTAATACTCAAAAATTTTTCTAAATTAAAGATAATTTTTGGATTGTTTTATTCATTTTCACTAAAATCAAATCTTTGATAATCCGACTCATCAGGAGGCCCCGCTGTAATTTGTATATAGGGATTATCAGCTAAAGTTAGAATAACTGACGCAAAAGTAAATCCATTGTTTTTTTCTGTATTAGATCTGCAAACGGGATTCTTTTCATTATCCCTGGACCGTAAAGCTTCTTTAATCAAAACATCATCGACTTTTAAATTATTAGCAAACCTTTTTTCAACGGCAGCAAATCGTATAAAACTGTTGGTTTTAGATGGTTTCTTTCTATTTTTTAATTTTGGATCATATTTTTTGAACCAAGGCTTAATATCATCATTTACGATAGGATGGTTGGTATGATAGACAGTACCATTTTCATTCATTGGATTATATCTCAATACTTTATTAGAAGATGCCTCAAAATCAAAAACTTCTCCCTTAATTCCGATTAAATAGTTCTGTCCTGAAGCATGATTTACAGATTGTATAAATGACAATAAGTCTTCTTTATCCGAAGAATTAAGAATTCGTCGAATCACAAAAGCTACTGGAAGTCCTGAAGAAGACGCTTTGAGTTGCATGAGCGTATTGACACAAACACCAATTCCATTTTCATTCAATCCATTTAAAGCTATTAACCCAGGATAAGTCAAAATTAACTGCTCTGGATTATTTTCGGTTCTTTTCAATTTCATAATTACTTGAAAGCCATCTGTAAAATTTTCTAAGTCCATGTTTTGAGAAATATATCCAGGTTTACCATTTTTCGATGGTACACCAACTGCACTGCAATGGTGATTTGATATATCATCAATGTACACCCAAAACTCGTCTAAAAGGTTAAGCACTAGAATATCGTGGAATGTTTGTTCTGATCCGTCCGCAATTCCTCTGACTTCCTCATACAAATCTGGAGTCCATTTTTTAATGTCATTTTCAAACTTAGCATATTCGAAAAAATCATTTAAAACTATTTCTGCTTTTTTCCCTAAAGTTGATTCTGTGTTCTGTTTCCATGCCGTCAAAATTTCACCTATTTCATTTTTGAGTTCCTTACCATGTTGAAGTCCAAGATTATAGCCACTTCCCGAAAAGCTAACAATTTTTAAAGCTCTGGCTGGTTGTTGTGCTACACAATTTAATGTAAAAAGAAGGCCGATTAAAAGAATTATATTTTTCATAATTTTTAATTAATGATATACAGATAAATAACAATCTCAGGAAATTAGATCGCTTTATAACCACCAAATTATATTTTATTTTATTGATTTTTGAAGATATGTGATATCCACCAGAATTTCAAACAATCAGAGTGGATTTGAGATTTTCCTATTGATCAAGATTCAAAAAAAATCAAGAAAGACATAAAAAAAATAAATTCTTCTTTCTATCTCTTCAAACCATTTAAATATTTATCCGATTGAAAAATAATAACCAATACCACGGAGTGTTTTCAATTGAATGGAAGGGTCTTTTTCAAAATAAACTCTTAGTTTCCTAATATAAACATCGAGATTTCTGGAATTGTAAAATGAATCGTTGCCCCATAATTTCATTAGGATAATATTCCTATCCAACTTTTTATTCCGATTTTCATATAAGAGATAAATCAAATCATTCTCTCTATGAGAAAGCGTAATTATTTCATTTTGATGTATCAATTGAAATTTATCATAGTTAAAAAGATATTTCCCCAACTCAATTTTTTGATTCTTCAAAACTTCCTCATTTCCAGAATTCAACTTCATCAAGTTCTCAATTCTAAGAATCAGCTCTTCCATACTGAAAGGCTTTTTAATAAAATCATTTCCTCCGGATTTAAAACCCATGATTACGTCCTCGGTTTGGTTTTTTGCGGTAAGGAAAATAATGGGCATATTATGCTTTTTCTCTTTAATCAAAATAGCTAATGCAAAACCATCAATATTGGGAACCATGACATCTAAAATGCAAATATCTGGATTGAAATAGTCGAAAACTCTCATTACATTTGCCCCGTCTGTAACTAGCTTCATTTCATAGCCCCTGCTTGCTAAACTTTCCTTAACAATTCTTCCAAGGTAATGCTCGTCTTCTAGATATAGAATTTTGGTCATAATTTTAAGTTATTGAGACAAGTTTTAATTTTGGCAAAGAAATTACAAATGTACTTCCCTTTCCTTCTTCACTATGTATTGTGATTTTTCCATTTTGACTTTTTATTACTTCTTTTACATAGGACAAACCCAATCCATGACCTTTTACATTATGGGTATTTCCTTGAGGCACTCGAAAAAATTTTTCAAAAATTTTATCCTGGTATTCTTGAGAAATTCCCCTCCCCTTATCCGATATTGAAATAAGGATTTCTGAAGGCATTTCTGTGACTTGAATTTTTATTTCTGCATGATCCATAGAATACTTTATGCCATTTTCTATTAAATTGTAAATCACATTCACAAAATGACTCTTATCTGCAAGAACTAAAAAATTATTTCCTTCCACATGATAAGAAATATCAACATTTTGATTCTGGTGTTGAATTTTTAAAGTATTCAATACTTTTTCTATTTCTATATTGACATCCACCTCTTGAAAATCATAGATGAATTCTCCCTTTTCGTACAAACTAAAATTCAGAGCTTTATCAACCAACAAACTCAATCTTTCCACTTCTAATTTTGAAATGTTTATATATTCCTTTCTTAATTCTGGGTTATTTCCCGCATCAAAATTACTTAGTGCCTCAAGTGCTATACCTATTGTACTAACCGGAGTTTTTAATTCATGTGACATGTTAGACATCAGGTCATTTCTCAGTTCTGAAAGTTGCCTTTCACGTTTTAGACTCCTTGAAATTAAATAAAAAGCAAGTAAAACGATTACCATTAAAAAAATTGAAAAAACAATCTGAGGAATTATTCTCCCTATAATTTCCATGGAATTAGATTCATATTGTGTCGTTAAATGTCCTTGCTTAATATTATTATCTAAGTTCTTTTTTTTCATTCTTGATTCAATATAATTCCCGATTTTACCTTTTTTACTTAAAGGAACATTCTCGATTTTATCTTCCTCTTTATTTAATAAAATAATGGTATCTATAGTTCGTATTCCATTGTTTTCAATTGCTTTTTCATCTTCTGGGCCGTAAATATTTTCTGTTTGTATTTTGAATTCTTTGAATTCAGGAAAAAGAACAGAATCAGATAGGTATTCGATTCTGAATCTAATTGAATCATCCAAAGATTCTTGAGACCAATTTATTAAATCCCCATTTGCATGCTCATTTATCGAATGTTTTGGTTCAAATCTCTGAAGAATTTTTACGAAAACACCATCTCTTTTTTCTAAGATTATTGCTGCCTTTTCCTTATCGTATTCAGATTTTAGGAAATATCCCATAAAACATGGCAGCAGTATTATACTTGCCACCATAGGAATTAAAAAATTTCTGTTTTTATTTTTCATACTATAAATGTAAATCAATAAATATCGCCTTACACAATCCATTAACCTTAATTAACCTAATTTATACATAGATTAACCTTATATCTTGAGAAACATATCTAGATTTGTATTATTGGTTTGATTTAAAAACCATCAATTTTAATATTTTATAAACGATATAAATAAAAAAAATGAAAATTATCATCTCAACTTTATTGTGCACATTTCTTTTCCAATTTATCAATGCTCAAACTGAAGGAACAATTGTGTACAAAGAAACCGTAAAACTTGACATTCAATTTGAAGGAATGGACGAGTCCATGAAAGCAATGCTTCCTAAATCTCAAAGCGTCACGAAAGTTTTAACTTTCAAAGGCAAAGAATCCCTTTACCAAAATAAAAAAGGAGAAGAATTGGAAAATATTAATATGGCTTCTGATGATGGCTCTTTTCAGATAAAAATTATGAGAGATGATACAGAGGATATTTTATACAAAAATCTTAAAGAAAAAACAAAAATTCATCAAAAAGGAATGATGGGAAAATCTTTTGTTGTCAAAGATGAATTACCAAAACACAAATGGAAAATAACCAATGAAAAAATAAAGTTTTTGGATTATGAATGTCAAAAGGCAGTAATTGAAGAAGAAGGCAAATTTGTTGTTGCGTGGTTCACTTCTCAAATTCCTGTGCAAGTTGGTCCAGGCTCATACCATGGTTTGCCAGGCGCTATTTTGCTAATTTCTATTAATGAAGGTGAAACAGAAGTCGCTGCTTTGGGTGTTGACTTTAATGCATTGAATCCTGATGATATGAAAGCTCCTTCAGATGGTAAGGAAGTTACAGAAGAAGAGTTTGAAAAAATTCGAATTGAAAAAGAGAAAGAAATGGAGGAAACGTATGGTGGTAAAAGAATGAAAATTAAGCATTAACAACAGCAATTGTATTTATTACAATTCACATTATAGTTTTTCTGAACTTTAGACGCCTTAAACTTCTTCCAATTTATCGCTAGATGTATCTATTTCTAAAAGCCTTAAATCAGGCTAAAAACTTAATTCAATGAAATACATAATATTTTCGATTTTTATAATACTTCATTATTCGGGTTTTGCTCAATACAACATAACTGGAAACATTTTTAATATCGAAAATGAGCCACTCGTCGGTGCAACGGTTGTTTTATTGGATTTGGACAGCACCATGATAGCTTTTAGTTTAACAAATAATGATGGGAAATACTTTTTAGAAGACATTGAACAAGGAGAATATATTCTACAATCAAGTTATATTTCATATGCTAATTACAGCAAAAAATTAGAATTGAATTGGACTGATAAAACAATTAAGTTGGATCCTATTCTATTGGAAGAATCTTCAGAAATATTGCAAGAAATTACTATTAATGCAGACCATATCCCAATGGGTATTAAAGGAGATACCATTAGTTATAATGCATCCGCATTCAAAACTCGCCCAAATGCTACCGTTGAAGACTTATTGAAAAAACTACCAGGAATTGAAGTTGAAAGAGACGGTTCAATAAAAGCTCAAGGCGAAGACGTCGATAAAGTGCTAGTGGATGGAAAAGAATTTTTTGGTAGTGACCCCAAAATGGCGACTAAGAATCTTGAAGCCCAAGCAGTAGATAAAGTAGAAGTTTTTGACAAAAAATCCGAAATAGCAGAATTTACTGGCGTGGACGATGGTGAAGATGAAAAAACCATCAATTTAAAATTAAAAGAAGAGTATAAAAAAGGAGGTTTTGGAAATCTAAATCTTGGAGGTGGAACTGAAGAAAGTTACGAAACAAAAATGAATTATTTCAGGTTTACCCCTAAGTTACAAGCTTCGGCAATTTTTGCTTCCAATAATTTAAATAAAGAAACATTCACCATAGATGATCGAATTTCTTTTATGGGAGGAATTGGGAATGCCATGTCAAATGGTGTTTTAAATTTATCTGATTATGCAGGAATTGAAGATGGAATCAACAAATCATTATCAGCAGGAAGCAATTTAAGCTATGATATTTCTTCTAAGTTCAAATTTAATGCCCATTATGTTTTCAACAGAAATGAAAATATTTTGGAACAACTGCGCAATATTTATGGATTTTCTGATGATTTCGATTACAATAGTAATGATTCGATAAATTCCAATAAAGAAAACAGCAGCCACCAGCTGAATACTAGAATGGACTTTAAAATTAATCCTTTGACAGAAATTGTTTTCAAAAATAATGGAAGTTTGGGTCAAAGGAATCAATTTCGTAATTCAAGTATAGAATATTACAAGAGTCAGATTTACCAAGGCAAATCTTTATCGACATTTGATTCAAATAATGATAGTTACGGGTTTGACACAAACACACTGTTTAAACGAAAATTTACTAAAATTGGCCGTAATTTAATTAGCAGTTTTACATTCAAAAATGCTAGCGAACAATCTAATGAATGGATTAATAATAGGAATAGATTGATTGGCAGCAGTTTTGATATTTTTCAGAACCAAGAATATGGTAATTTAAGCAATCAATGGAGTGCTTCAGCAAATTACACGGAACCCCTCTCAAAAAAATACTATTTAGGTTTTAATTATAAATATGGCCTAAGCAAAGAAAGTCCAACGAGAGATTATTATGATATTGGAGATAATGTTAGGGCTTTAAATACTGACCTAAGTGCAATTTTCAAAAAAACTTATGCGTACAATATTGCAGGTTTAAGTTTACGAAGAAATACTTCAAAAGTGAAGATGAATTTTGGGCTTCAAGGTCAATTGACGCAATTGAACGGACTAATAAATGATGGAGAACAAAGTATCGAGGGCAATTATAAACATTTATTGCCTTCATTTAATCTAGATTATGAAATGAAAGGAGGAAAGAGCATGAATTTAGATTATACTACGAATGTAATTGCACCAACATTGGATCAATTACTACCCTTACCTGACAATACCAATGCAAATTATCAATTTATAGGAAATCCAAATTTGATTCCTGAATATAACCAAGGATTAGGCTTTCGCTTTAACTATTTTGACAATTTTAGTTTTACAAATTTCTTTGCCAATCTGAATATTACTCAAGCAAAAAACAGAATAGTTTATAAAACCAATATTGATGAGAATCTTTTTAGGACTATTCAATCCATTAATACGGATAATTACTGGGACATTTCATCATTTTTAAGTTTTTCAAGGCCACTTAAGCCACTAAAAATAAATTATCGAATCAGAACTAGAATGAGATATGCTAATTATGATAGTTATATCAATGATGCGAAAAGCAATGTGGTGGATAACAATCTTAATTTGAGGTTTAGTATTACCAATAGAAAAACGGAACACTTTTCTCTAGAAACTGGTGTTTCTCTAGATTATGACACAAAAAAATATGGAGTCAATCCTGATTTTAATCAGAATTACTTCAATACTAATTACTTTCTTGATGCTGAGACATATTTGCCTAAAGGTTGGACCATTTCTTCAAGCTTTAATTATAGAAAATATTCAGCTGAAACTTTTTCAGATGATCCATCCTACTCACTTTGGGCCGCAGCTATTCACAAATTATTTTTGAAAGATAAATTAGAAATTCGGTTTTCGGTAAATGATATTCTTAAAGAAAATATTGGTTATAGAAGACAAGGAAATGAAAACTCAATTCAACAAGTATATTTCAATAATTTAAGTAGATATTTTATGGTCGGTGCAAATTACAAAATTGGAAATGCAGGGCAAGAAAGTGGCATAAGAATCGAAATGGATTAGACCAAATCTTGAATATTATCGCATTTATTATGGTTGTGAATTAGGAAGTTAATTTAGTCTTTAATTTCGAATAATTTTTCAAAAGCATGATAGACTGCTAAGTGTAGAGCATCTCCATGATTCTGATTTTCCAAAAACTCAAAATAAAGTTTGGTATCTTTTAGCTTAAGATCTTTCACTTTGTCAAATAAGTTTTGAGCAGTGCGTTCCATTACTTCGCCTTCCTTACCAACTGCTATATAAATTGATTTTTTTGAATTGTAATATAGTGGCATATAGGAAAGGAGCGATTCATCATCCCACCACAAGCTAGGGCTAACTATGATATAATTGTCAAATAAATCTGGGTTTTTAAATAAAATTTCTGTAGCTAAAAGTCCACCAAGGGACTGCCCTATCAGCGTTGAAATAGTATCTATTTTATAATTTTTTTTGATTAATGGTTGAAGTTCATCTTCCATAAATCGGATAAATTTATCCGAATTTCCTGTCGTGGGATATTCTTCTTTATCTTTTATATTATTTGTTGGAAATGTAAAATCTCTTTTCCTATCAACGTTCGAAATACCAACTACGATTGATTCCGGAATCATATTTATCCAAGAGAACGATCCAAATTGAACAATTCCACTCACATGTATAAAGTCCTCATCTGCAGACCCATCTAATAAATAGATAACTGGATATGTTTTTATAGAATTCAAAGAATAACTTGTAGGTAAATAGATATTTATAATTCTGTCCTCGTTCAGAATCTCAGAATGGAGTTCAATGATTTCGCCGATGGAAAAAGAGGTTTTCTTTTTTATATCAGATTGCTGCTGTGAAGTCAAAGAGTAAACGCAATTGAGTGTAATTATTATAAGAAATGTAAGTTTCATTATTATTCAGTTTCAAATATATTTTCATTTCTTTGGGTTATGACCAATTGAATTTGACCCATTGAATTCCACTTCGAAAAATTATATCAATGAACACTATCTAATATTGGAACACTCATTTTCATGTGATTATGACCTCCGAAACGGTATGAAAATCCAACATTTACCAAGTAATCTGCAAATGCAGCATCTCCTTGAGTAAAAACACCTGTAGCCAATGTTCGTGCTTTATCTTCATAACTTTGGGTTCTATTTCTATATAATGCAATTGGAAAACTTGCAAATACTGAAATTTTATTAACACTGTAACCGATTCCAGGTTCCATAGAAACTGCATAACCAGGTCTTCGATACCCTGCACTACTTCCAAAAATATCTTCTGCGGGAACCCCTTCAACTCTTCCACCCAAAAAGAAATTGATTCCTTTCATTGTGCTATAAAAAGCACCAATTCGGGCTGCAAATTGGTCGGGACATGAAAATTCACTGCTTCCATTTCGAGTGAGTACACCGTTTGATTCCTGAAAATTAAAAAGATAATAAAGGTTTGTGCTAATACCCAAATGATTTGTCACGGGATGATATCCTTGAAAATCCAAAGTAACGCCTAATCCTCCATCCCCCAATTGAATAGATTGATCTACAACTTTTTCAGTATTTTCATTCTTATTTGGTCCCTGATTGTAAAAAACATCTGTATAATCATAATTTCCAGTGGGCAATTTTAAACCTAGACCCACAGAATAATTGAAATTATATTTTGATGGATCAAAGAGCCAATATCCAATTCCTATTCTAACATCTGAAAGGCCTTGAGATGAAGTTTCATGTCTTTCACCAAGTCCATTTGGAGGGTTTCCTCCATGTTCATACATGGATGAGCGGTTATTAAATGCTATTGGTAAAATTAGATTTGCATATATCCTATCCGTTATTCCATAGCTTAGCGAAAAATCTAAGAATGTAGATCTATTGATTACTTCAGTTCCTTCTTCGACTCTATTTGTTTCCTCCTCATCTCCACGAAAATGCCTAAATGACTTAAAATGTCTAATTCCAAATTGAGTATTGAATTCACCTTTATTCAAATTCAAAGTAGATCCAAAACTACCTCCGCAGGCAGAATTTCCCCTGATTGCAACACACCCTTGACTAGAAATTGGAGAAATGTAAAAAAACAATAGAAATGTACCAAACAGAAAAGTTATATTTTTCATTGTTTTAAAATTAAATTAGTTTTACAAATGAAATAATTTTTCCTATCATTTCTTACAATTATTCTAAATATAATTTAATAATGTTTGAAGAATTGAAATTAACGATTTATTCTGTTTTCTGAACCACTTGAATTCGATTGGATAGACCCTTCAATGGCATGAGATTCATTAAAGGATTTCAGCTTTTCGTATTGATTTTTCATCAATTCATAAAGCACACCATCATGTAAGTCTAATTCAAAATCTCCCACGTATTTCAAACCAATTTTCTGCAGCACTTTAATGGATGCAACATTAAGTTTCATAGCTCTGCCTAGAATTCTTTCAATCCCCATTTTTTGAAATCCAAAATCAAGGCAAGCTGAGGCAGTTTCTGTCGCATAACCCTTGTTCCAATTTGCTCTAAAAAACCTAAACCCAATATCATATTCGTTTTTTATTGGGTCATACTTAAGACCACACCAGCCAAGAAATTTATTTTTCTCTTTTTCAATAACAGCAAGTCTTCCTACGCCATATTTTTCATATTGATCGTATTCATTTAAAAATGTTTCCGCTTCATAAACATCATAAAATGGTTTATCACCAGTATATTTTATTACCTCTTTGTCCAAATTGAGCTGATAAAAATTTTCGGCATCATCAACAGACAAACACCTTAAATAAGTCCTTTTTGTTTCTAAATTGATTGAGTTTTTCATTCTAAGCATTTCATATGCAATAAACAAAATATAAAATTTGATGATTGCATAAATATTAGCAATCCGAAGGCAATACTTACCGCAATCTTTTTTCCTCCTGACTTGCAGCAATTGTTTTTTCGAGCCTCGATATTTTTGTTTTTTCTTGTTTTGCAGTCATAATCCAATGCACCATAACCTTTTTGTAGGAAGGAGCCTGATTTTTAAAATATTTCCAAGCTATTTTATTCTCTTTAAATTGTTTTTCAAATTCTTTGCTCAGTTTTTCTATCCTATTTTCATAGGCGTAAATTTTTGACTTTTTTTCAGCTAAAAGACTGTACGCATGTAAACCTTCTTTCGTCATCAACCCAAGTTTTGTTAATTTTTCTACTTTTTGGATGTTAATTTTACTCCAAATACTGTTGGTTCTCCTCGGCGTGAATCGAATAGAATAAGCCTCTTCGTCAATAGTTCTTCTAATTCCATCAATCCAACCAAAACATAATGCTTGATCAACAGATTCCGACCATGTCATTGACGGTTTGCCAGTAGCAACTTTATAAAAACCAACTATTAGTTCCTTCTCTTTGGTATAGTTAAGTTGCAACCACTTCCTAAATTCATTTTGATTTTCAAAAAATAATGGTTCCATTTTAATATTTGCTATTGAGCTCCATAATTATTTGTATTCATACAATTCCACTCTTTGAATCGAATAATCACCATGGCTAATTCTTATATGCCTTCCTTGATGTGTTTGATCTCCATTAAGGTGACGAACAATTTTCCAAGTTCCATTTTCGAAAACACCTTCCTCGTTCTTTAAAATACCAACAATATGGTTTCTTTTTTTCCAATTTTTAAAGGTTACAACAACTCCAGTACCAGCTATGTAAAACTCATTTTTCCCTGTTTGAATAATAATTGCTGCTCCCGAATCCCATACTGCTTCAGATGCACCTGCCTCCCACCCCAAAGTATAACTATTCTTAAATGAAAATTCATAATCTCCTAGCACTACTGTGGTTAATATTTTCTCTTTATCCAATAAAACGCCATCAATTAAATTTTCTCCATGTCTCGCAGTAATCAGTGGATTCAACTGATTGATTAAAGCATAAGCCTTGCCTAGTGCTTTATTTTCACTATTCTCAATAGAGAATGGAGAAAATCCAATGGCTTCATAATGTCCAACTGCAAAAAGTGCTTTTGGACCTGCTGTTGCATCAAATCGATGTTCTGGAACAAATAAAGGATTGCTTTGTCTATTGTACAAGTCACACCAATATTCAAAATCTGGATTGTAAAAATCTGGCGAAAACATGTCTATTGACGGTGCTGCAGCTTTCCAAATATCCATTAAATGTGGAAGGGGGCCTGCACTGGGATATTCTCCAGGGATTTTTCCAGGCCTAATTAATGCAGCATTAACAAACATTGGTAATGCATATGCAGATTTTCCAGCTTTGGTAATTTCTTCGGCGAATTTTGCAAAATACCATGCCATGAATAATTCATCGGTATGAAAACCTTCTCCAAAAATTTCTTCCCAAGTTCCTTTCTCTTTAAATCCATTTTTACGCCAAACACCTAAAAATTCAGGCACTAGATCTGCTTTGTTTTTATGTAAATAATCCATCAACTCCTTTGGTACAGTGGAAGCATAAAGTTGGTTTGCAATAGGACTATAATCTCTTGCAGAAGGCAACATTCCTATTTCATTTTCTGGTTGAACCATTATAATTGTTTGGTCTTGTGAATCAATGCTCTTGATGTGATTCATTAAAACATTGAATGCAGTTGCATCAGCTTTCATATTGTTTTCAGAAAAAGGACTTAATATTTCTTGACTGATTCCGATTTCATCCACTACTCTAGGGTACTTGGTTTGGTTTTGTTTGATCCATGAAGGCACGTGGCTCGACATACTATTCTTCCATGAACCAAACCAGAGCAGAACGATCTTCATTCCATTTTTTCGGCTTTCTAATATTAATTCATCTAACAATGCAAAATCAAACACCCCTTCTTTAGGTTCGATTAACTCCCAATAAACTGGAGCCAATATGGTATTCAAATTCATCGCTTGTAGTTTTGGCCATTGCGATTTCATATATTGTACATTAGTGAATGATGAATTGCTTAATTCACCACCTAATACAATAAATGGTTTCCCTTCAACTACCAAATGCATATTATTCCCAACTTTTTCAAGATGAGGAATAGCAACTTGTGATGATCCAAATTGAAAAAAGAAAAGAATAAATAAAGTAAAAATTCTATTTTTCTGCATGTTAAATTTTGCCCTTTCTAGTAAATCCATTCAAAATCTCATTATAACTTCTAAAACTAAGACAATTATCAAATATTTTAGTGCTTTACAATTTGCCTTACTTCAACAGTGTTCCCTTCTCCTTGTAAGATTGGTGTACCTTTAGCAAACTCTGCAGCCTCTTCAGCGGATTCCGCTCTAACAATTACATAACCTCCTAGAGTTTCTTGGTTTTTACCAAATGCGCCGTTTTTAACATTTTTATTGTGGTCAACTACCTTTGCATCGTCAAATAACAAACCTGTACCACCTACAAATTTATTTTGAGCTGCAATTCCACCGATCCAAGCCATTTGTTGTTCCATCCATTGTTGCATTTGTTCAGGAGAAACAATTCCATTCACATTTTCGTGCCTGAAAATAAGAGCGTATTCGTTCATTTTTTTGTTTTTTGAAAGATTAATAATTTGAAGTATAATAATATTAAAATATTATCAACAAAAATAAGATCTGATCAGAAATCAAAATGATTAATCCACATTTTTAAACCTGCAGGAACATTGTTATCTCAAGACATTATAATGAATTTCAAATATTTGTGAGTGCCCAAAATTAAAATCATATTTCAAGTGAATTAATATTACTAGAAAAATAGAGCTTAAATACTCTCTAAGGTAATAATTGAA
Organism: Bacteroidota bacterium; assembly: GCA_024642705.1. GTDB lineage: Bacteria > Bacteroidota > Bacteroidia > Chitinophagales > Saprospiraceae > Portibacter. The sequence continues at coordinate 14,174 of JAHEAQ010000067.1, forward strand.
AACACTGTTGTCAGCATAAAATTTGTACCTAAAGAGTTAATGATTATTTTTACATTTCTTTTTACAAACAATTCACCACAATTAGGGCTAAAAATCCTATAGCCATTATCTGGTTTTAGCAAAGCTTGAAAATATCAGAATTAGCCGCAGAGGACAGCTTCTTTACTACTCATTATTTCAAAGAAGTTTGACAGATCTGTGCTTGTTTTATCGTAAATCTTTGAATTGAAAAGTTTTATTTATTGCAAGTTGTAAACTAGAATATAATCACATTTTTCTTTAGAATCCTATAATTAGGAAAAAAGATTTGGATGTAAAAAGGGTCTGACGGAGCATAGTTTAATGACATCTTTCCAATAATATTGCTAATCAATTATACTCTTACTAAAATAAAATATTAATTTCTTTGAGCGCTGAATTGGAATCTAATAATTTGAAAATAGGCAGTAAAGAATAGTTTAAAAGGTCATTTCTGTTTAATTCAACTGATTTTTTAATGTTATATCTTTCAAAATTACTTCTCCCTTGACCAACCAAGAAAATCCGAAAAATTCCACAGCTACTGTTTCCATCCAAAAAGTGAGGTGATAATCGTCATAAAAATTTGTAAAGATTTTTCCAGTTGAACCCAGCCAAATTATTAAAATGCAAAGAAGCATGATTATACCACAGAAAATATAAACCCTATTTCTTCGTCGTTTCATTTTTCCCATGTCTTCCCATTTTTTATCTGATTTTGTAAAAATGCAAATCGACATCATTGCCAGAATAAATAAAAAAATACCCGATGAAATATAATGTATAAGCTCTCTTGAACAAAGATCTTGTATGACTGTATTGGAATAACTTGTATTTGGATCATTAATTACGTTAACAATAGAGCTTGTTGGCCAGAAAATAAGCACTAAAGCTGCAAATCCTGCTATTGTTGACAAATAAAAATCATAAGCTTTAGGGCCTTTGTATAAGATTAAAAATATTGCCAATAAACCCATTACAATAATAAAAATACTATCTACACGAGTATAATAATAGTGACTGATGGAGTCCAAAGGTTCACCTCTTCCAGTAGCCATATATAGAAAAAACCAAACTAAAAATGGTAGAGCCATTCCAGCTATTCCTACAAAAGTCCTAAGTGTCAATCCACTTTGGAGCCATAATTTATTATCGCTATCATCATCAAATTCTAAACTTAGTTTGTAATTGATTTTTTGAAAAAGATTCTTTTCCATTGATTTGGTTTTTTTGTGTTATAAAATAATAATATTTCATAAGAATCATGAAACATAGGTTTCAACGTCTGATATTAAAATGAGCATTTGAAAAAGACATTTCAAACATCTAGAACAGAAAAAACAAGGGTAGGAAAACGGTTTAAATTATTAATTTGTCTTTGCGTTTTTTTAATTGTAAGTTATAAAAAATTAATGACTTCAGGTTTAATTGAAAAAACACAGTATTTAATTCCAGTTTGGAAGACCCAATAGCTTTAATCTTTATAGATTTGATAGACTAAAAAGAAAAAATCATGACTTTCAAGAAAAGAATTGAAAATATTCTATCAAATTATAAAATCATACTTCAAATTATCTTAGGGTTATTGTTTGTTGGTTTTGGCATTTATTTTATCAAAAAAGAGCAGGCTGAAATGGGTAAAGTAAAAGATGCTTTACTTACCTCAGATCCTGTGTGGGTATTCTGGGGTATTTTTCTCATGATAATTTTTATATTGGTTCAAGGAATGATGTACCAACAGAGTTTCAGAGCAATTCATGAGAAAATACAATTAAGAACTGGCATTGACTTGTATTTAAAAAGAAATTTAGTAAGTGTCTTTCTTCCTGCTGGGGTTTTAACGAATGTGCTGTTTTTTAACAAGTTCGTTGAAAAGAAAGAAGGTGTTAACAAAACTCAAATCTATTTTGCTTCTTCAATTTTTTCATTTTGTTCAATACTTTCAGCAGTAATTATTGGAATTCCATCTCTGTTTTGGCTCCTAATGAAAGGGAGCTTATCGGGATCATTGGTATATGGAATATTATTAACTTCTTTATTGCTAATTTTCATTGTTTATGCAACAATAAACGTCATAAAACAAGGTAAAGTATTTGTTTTTTTAGAACAAAAATTCCCATCCATTACCCAGACTTTGGATACTCTATTTTCACAATCTTTTGATCGAAAAAAAATTGGATTAGTTCTAGCTTTATCAATATTAATTGAAATAATAGGAATTGGGCATTTGTACATCGCAATATTTGCACTTGGCGGAACTCCTACAATAGAAATGGCAATTATTGGTTATGCAATTGTACTGCTATTGCTCATGAGTTCTCCATTTTTACGAGGTGTTGGTGCAGTGGAAGTTGCTTTAACTTATTCTTTAGTTTTATTTGGATTATCGAATATTTTAGCTTTATCTGTAGCTTTTTTATTCCGTTTCTTCGAATTTTGGGGTGTATTGATTTTTGGAGTTATTGCACTGGTAAACAGTAAGAATAATTTGTTATTAAGACTCTTTCCAGCAATATTGATATTTTCATTGGGCATTGTCAACATATTGTCAGGCATTACTCCAGCCTTACCCCAAAGATTGAGCACTCTTTTGGAATTTATTCCGATGGATGCAATCCATGCTTCAACAGCTCTTGTGATTTTGTCCGGATTATTTATGTTAGCCATTTCTCTTTATCTTATTAGAGGATTGAGAAATGCATGGCTTGCTGCAATAATTTTATCCATTGTCTCCTTTATAACCCATTTAACAAAGGGGATAGATTGGGAAGAAGCGATGTTTGCTTTAGCAACGATAATTAGTTTGCTTTACCAACGAAAACATTATTTTATTCAACCAGATTTAAAATTGACAAAAAGAAGCCTTTTGCCTGGACTTTTAATTTTATTTGGTGTTTTAAGTGCAGGAACTGTGGGGTTTTATTTTCTAAACCTTGTGCATTTCAATACTGAATTCACTTTATGGAATAGTTTTGTTCAAGCGATTTCAGCATTCTTTTTGTTTAATATTGATTTTGTTCCAAATACTGTTTTTGCTAAAGAATTTTTATATAGCCTTAACATATTAGGAGGGTCAACAATGGTTTATGTCATATATTTATTTTTAAGACCACTTGTGATAAAACCAAATACCAACTTTGTAAATGAACAATCTAGAGCTAAAGCTTTAATTGAAAAATATGGAAATTCTAGTTTGGATTATTTTAAAACGTATTATGACAAAAGTTTTTGGTTCTGTGAAGAAATTGAAGGATTTGTTTCATTTAAAGCTTCGGGAAATTATGTCTTGGTTTTAGAAAACCCAGTTTGTTCTTTAGAATCAATGCCAACAATCATTGAATTATTTGACTCATTTTGCAGGAAGAATGGTCTCAGAACAGCATATTATAGAATCCCAGAAACAAATAAATCTGTTTATGAACAATTAGGAAAAAAGTTATTTCCAATAGGAGAAGAAGCAGTGGTAAATTTAGAATCCTGGAAACTTGAAGGTGGCAGTAAAGCGGGAATCAGAAATTCAATAAACAAACTAAAAAAAATAGGCTATACATTTCAAGTTAAAGAACCTCCGCAAAAGGATGCATTTCTTCAGCAATTAAAGGCAACAAGTGATGATTGGCTGAAACATACAAAACGATCAGAGATTGCTTTTTCGCAAGGAATTTTTAATGAAAAAGAACTTAAAAACCAAACTATATTATCGATTGAAAATCATGAAAATAAGGTTGTTGGATTTGTCAACTTAGTTTCTGATTATATCCCAGGAGAGGCAAATTTTGACCTTATGCGAAAAACCGCTGACGCGCCTAATGGTGCTATGGATTTCCTTTTTGTCATGATGTTTGAATATTTGAAAGAAATTGGATTTAAAACTTGTAACTTAGGAATGGTGCCTATGTCCGGTATTACCACACCTGAAAATTTACAAGAGAGAGTCATAAAATTGGCTTATGAGAAAATAAAGCAATTTGGTCATTATAAAAGTTTGAGAGAATACAAAGAAAAATTTGATCCCACTTGGCAAATGATGTTTCTTACTTACGACGCTACTTTTGACTTAATATATCTACCGAAAGTTATGGAACAAATTATTGAACCATAAACTTTTTATATATCATTTATTAAATAACTTAAACTTAGTTTAATTTAATATGAAAGTGGTTCAAAACTCGCATTGCTCTTAAAGTGTTCCAACGACTTGGAATTCCAGTTTTTTCCATTACAAAATGAACTTTACCTGGATGTGCAGCTTGCATAATCCAGGTTCCATTCCTATTTCTTTTTTTCTCGATATTATCAAATGCTTCAGCCATTCTATCATCCCATTTTACATCTGCATATTGAAAATAATCCAATGCTCTTAAAATATTGTATTTCCATCTCGATGGATAAGGCATTTTAAGAAAATCTTTATTAATTATTTCTCCAGTTTTGTCAGAAAGAAAAAAATGGTGCATAAATATAAATTGTTCTGAGCTTTCTTTTACTCTCCTTAAATCCTTATGCCTATAATTATAACCTGCCTTTTGAAATTCGAAAATACCTTCAAGGACAGAAAGTGTAGAATGCAAAGAACTATGTGTAGCTCCACTTCTAGTAGAACGGCAGTTAAAACCGCCATCAGGCATTATTTCTTTGATTATGCTATCTACAATCGAAGTCAATCTTTTTTCTTTTGCTTTAAAATAACTTGCATAATTTAAAAACATTCCATTGACGCAAACATCACTGTGAACGAATGTTGAAGGACCTAAGGCAATTCCCCCATCCTGTGCCAAATTAGAATCTAAGACAAGATTAATAGATTCTTGCACCAACCTATTTGTAGGACTCAGAGCTAAATTTCTAAGATCCAATAAAGTGTAATGGGTTGATATCCATTTGGGTTGGTAAAAACGATCCCCCCAATGTCCATTTGCTTTTCTCTTAGAAAGAAATTGGCCCCCCCACCCTTCAACACCTATTCTTTCTTGCAAATCTGGTCTTTCTTCATTGAGCAAATCTCGATAAACTTGATATTGAATTGAAACGTCACCTTTGAGCAACCATTCTATAATATGTTTTTCATCCATGTAAATTATAATTTTTATGATTATAAATACAGCATCAAAATTTAATTATCACAACCCAATATTACCCCCAACTGCCAAACCACTTGGCACTTGCTTAGGTATTGTTTGATCAAAATTATCGTCATTAAGACTTAGAAGAAAATTAATTATTGGGCCAAAATCCTTTACTCTAAGTTCCAAATCTCTAGCCAAAGAATCAATTTCATTTATTGTAATTCGTTGATTTTGAGATTTTCCCAAAGAAATATCTTCATAAAATTCAAGGATTTCCTTTACAGATTTTTTTGTTCCATTGTGCATAAAAGGAAAGGTAAATCTGAGATTTCTAAGTGTAGGCGTTCGAAAACCATTTCCATTTTCAAATCCTAAATCATGTTCTGGCAAATTTGGATGATCTGGTACGCCTAAAACATGAATTTTATAATCTGAAAACATTGGCCCATTATGACACTGAATGCAACCCACCTTTACAAACAATTTCATTCCTTCAATTTCGCCTTGAGATAAAGCATTTTTATCACCTCGCTGATACAAATCGAATCGTGAATTATTACCAATCAATGTCCTTTCAAAACTAGCAATTGCTTTGGATAAATTGATCTCATTAATAGGTTCCTTTTCGTTTGGGAAAACTTCTGCGAACAACAAATTATACTTTTCTATTTTTTGCAATCTTTTCAGAACGACTTCTAATATTTCTGCTTCAGAATATTGAAGACCTCTCATTTCTTCCAAAGCTTTTATAGGCAGTAATGCTTGCTCTTCCAGACTTTTTGCCCTTAAATCCCAGAACATCGGGGCTTCTAATGCATCATATTTATAACTAGTGCCAATTCCATTAAATGCAGTATTAATTACAGTATGGGCGTTTCTCTTTACAAATGGAATGGTATTCCTATTTTTAAATGTACGTTTTCCCCCAAAACCTTCTCCATTTACCCCTATTGAAATATCTCTGCTTTCCGCGTAACCATTTGATGGATGATGACAAGTCGCACACGCTACATCCTTATTTCCTGATAATATGGGATCGAAAAACAATAATCTTCCTAATTCTATTTTACTTTCACTTTGAAGATTATTTTCTGGGATTGGAATTTTTAATGGCAATTCAGAAATAGAAACGTTAGACATCTGTCTTTCTTTTTCTACTTCATTAGATACCGATTTTCTTTCACAACTGAATACAAAAATTAAGCTTGCAATTGATAAACAAATTATAATTTTAGATGCCATAAATAAAAGTAAATCTTACATTTTAATATCACCCAAATTTACTTTTTTTTTATGTGTAATAATAATGAAGTGATTTATATCATCTATATGCACAATTCACATAAATTTCATATTTTGTTATTTTGAAAATTAAAACTAAATAAGTCAAAATGGTTCAGCAAATTGAAGATCATTTACCCCCATTTAGGATTAGACCACGATTCTTGGTAGAAACACATGAATCTATGGATGCAATTTCAGAAAAAATAAACGCAGATTTGAGTATTAAAAATTCAGAATGCAAAGGAAAAATCGCACATGGATATGGCACCATTGAAATTCCAGTAAAAGATCAGCATTATTGGTCACCGCAATTGACACTTACAATAGAAGAGACCGAAAACGGAAGTTCAATTAGAGGACTTTACGCTCCCCGACCAGCCGTTTGGACAATGTTTGTATTTTTTTATGCAGTTTTAGGATTTGCATTACTAATTATTACAATTATAGGATTTTCTAATCTTTCACTCAAATTATCAGGCAGCATTCTTTGGCTTGTTCCTATTCTAAGTGTAATTATAACATCCTTATATTTAGTTTCTTTTTTTGGTCAAAAATTAGCCCACGATCAAATGGTTACCTTGCATAATTTTATTGAAAAATCTATTGGAATAACAATCGACTCTAAGCATTAATTTCAAACTAAAACTTAGCTTGAAATATATAATTCTATTTTGAAAAACAACAATATTCGTTTAATGAAAATCAATAACTTAATATTTTTCTTCTTCATCTTTTTATTTATTTCCGAAGCTTCATTTGCACAAGCAGTAAATATGGAAATCAATACTATCGAAAATAATCTTTTACCTTCCATTATTATCAAAGGCAAAGCATCCAAGAAATCAAATATTTTAGAATTAATGAAAAAATATAAGGTGCCTGGTGTAAGCATTGCAGTTGAACAAAATGGAAAGCTCATCTGGGCAAAATCATATGGGATTGCAAATTCAAAAGCTGGCTCTCAAGTAACTTCTAAAACTCTCTTTCAAGCAGGTTCAATCAGTAAGCCAATTGCAGCTATCGCTGCTTTGAAATTAGTAGAACAAGGTAAAATTGACTTAGATACTGATGTGAACAATTATTTAAAGTCATGGAAATTACCAGAATTTGAATTTACAACTAAGGAAAAGGTAACATTAAGGAGATTGTTAACTCATACTGCAGGAATAACAGTCCATGGATTTCCGGGATATAAACAAAAAGATGTTTTTCCTGATATCAATACAGTTTTAGACGGTAACGGAAATACGCCTCCGATTTTTGTGGATACCGAACCTGGTAAAATTTGGAGATATTCGGGCGGTGGATACACAATTATGGAAAAAATAGTAGAAGATGTTACAGGAATGCCTTTAGAAAAATACATGTCCGAAGTAATTCTTCCAGCCTTAAACATGCACCAAAGTCATTATTTTCAGCCATTACCAACTCCATTTTATGATCAGGCTAGTGCTGCATATAATGGAAAAGGAAAAATCATAGAAGGTGAATACAATAATTACCCTGAACAAGCAGCAGCTGGGCTTTGGACAACTCCAAGTGATCTGGTAGAGTATTATCGAAGTATTCAAAATATTTTGAATGGAAACAGCAATGGAGTTTTGCAAAAAAAGACCGTAGAAATGATGTTTGAAAAAGACAAAAATAATTGGGGTCTTGGTCCTGCACTTAAAAATTCAGGTGATGAATTAATTTTTGGTCACGGTGGAAAAAATGCAGGATTTACTAATAATATGCTAGGATTTGCATATAAAGGAGATGCTATTATTGTAATGACCAATGGCGATAATGGAAGTGGTATTATTGGGCCTTTGCAATCTGCAATTTCGGAGTATTATCAAATGGGCATTTCGAAGCCAACAGAAATTGCTGTTATTGAAATGACTAAAACTCAGCTCCAAAAATTCAATGGCGAATACCAATATTCGGAGGATGAAGTATATAAAGCAAAAGTGAAAGCCAAAAATGGAAAACTTTCTATAAATCTGAATGGTAAGCATGTATTATATCCAATTGATCCATTAATCTTCATGGACATTGAAAACCCTCAGCAAATCAATTTTATTGAAAACGAAAAAGGTGAAATAATGGCTTTTTCCATTAATGAAAATGTTAAATTTATGAAAATCAAATAGTTTAAAATGAAACAGTCTTATTTTATATTTTTAGTTCTTTGTTCAGTTATTTCATGCACTCCAGAAAAGACTTATGAAACCATAATTAGGAATGGTCAGATTTACGATGGTTCAGGCGAAAATTCATTTCAAGGAGATATCGGAATTAATGGTGATACCATTGCTTTCATTGGAGATTTAAAGAATGCACATGGCAATCAAGATTTCGATGTCAAAGGCATGGCAGTTGCGCCTGGATTTATAAATATGTTGAGTTGGGCTGTGGAAACTTTAATTGAAGATGGAAAGTCACAAAGTGATATAAGACAAGGTGTTACCCTTGAAGTTTTTGGTGAAGGCATGTCGTGGGGCCCATTAACTCCGGAAACAAAAAAGAATCTCCAAGAATCCCAAACTGATATAAAATATGAAATTGAGTGGTCCACTTTAGCTGAATACTTAGATTTCTTGGTTAAAAAAGGTATCTCAACAAATGTTGCTTCTTTCGTAGGAGCAACGACTTTGCGAATGAATGCAGTTGGCTTGGATGATCGAGAAGCTACTGAGGATGAAATGATCGAAATGAAAGCAATGACTCGACAAGCTATGCAAGAGGGAGCTTTGGGGATCGGCTCATCATTAATTTATGCTCCAGCATTTTATTCCACAACAGAAGAATTGATTGAAATATGCAAAATTGCTGCTGAATATGATGGGATGTACATATCTCATATGCGTTCGGAGGGTGGAAGATTGTTAGAGAGTTTAGACGAATTGATAAAAATTTCTAATGATGCTGGAATTAGAGCTGAAATCTACCATCTCAAGCAATCAGGAAAAGCAAATTGGGATAAATATGACCAAGTCATTACCAAAGTTGATTCGGCAAGATCTGCAGGGTTGCATATTACTGCAGACATGTATAATTATATTGCAGGTGCAACAGGATTAGACGCTTCAATGCCCCCATGGGTCCAAGCAGGAGGGTATGATCAATGGGCTAAAAGATTACAAGATCCAGCCATAAAAAGTAAAATCATTAAGGAAATGTCAACTCCATCAAATGATTGGGAGAATTTAATGCTTGCTGCAGGAGACCCCGAAAAAATTCTCCTTGTAGGTTTTAAAAACGACAGTCTAAAATATCTTACAGGAAAAAGCCTTGGTGCCATAGCAAAAATGAGAAATAAATCTCCTGAAGAAACTGCAATTGACCTAGTTATTCAGGATGGATCAAGAGTAGAAACCATTTATTTTCTGATGTCTGAAGATAATGTAAGAAAACAAATTGCATTACCATGGGTAAGTTTTGGATCTGATGCAGGTTCTTTAGCACCCGAAGGAGTATTTTTGAAATCAAGCACTCATCCAAGGGCATATGGTAATTTTAGCAGATTACTAGGTAAATATGTGAGAGATGAAAAAATTATTACACTTGAAGAAGCAATTAGAAAACTAACTTCCTTGCCAGCATCCAATCTGAAAATACAGAAAAGAGGAAGTTTGAAAATTGGTAATTATGCCGATGTTGTCATATTTGATCCAACTAAGATTCAAGATAATGCAACTTTTGACAAACCTCAACAATATGCCACAGGTATGATTGACGTTTTTGTAAATGGAACTTGTGTGTTAAAAAATGGAGAACATACTGGAGCGAGTCCAGGAATGGTTGTTAAAGGTCCTGGTTTTGGTAAACGGTAATTCAATTAATAGCTAGTTCCAATTACATGAATTCAAAATTTTTAAAATATTAAAATGTATAAAATAGTTCTCTTTTTCATTTTCTCAGTTATTATATTTTCTTGCACTAAACTTCCTAATATTGATTCTGACCCATTGGCGACAAAAGCAACTAAAAAGTTGTACCAAAAAATGAAAACTTTTTCTAACGAAGGAGTCATGATTGGATATGAAGATGCATTGGCTTATGGCGTTGGGTGGTGGGATGAAAAAGACAAATGTGATATGTTTACTGTTTCAGGTGAATATCCAGCAATCTATGGCTGGGACATCGGTGATATCCATAAATCAGAAAATTTGGATAGTGTTTCATTCGATAAGATGATAGCCTGGATGGGAGAAGTGCATAAAAAAGGAGGCATAAATACGGTCAGTTGGCATATGGATAATCCTATTACAGGTGCAAGTTCATGGGATAAATCTCAAATTGCAAAAGACATTTTACCGGGCGGAATTAATCACCAAAAATTTACTGAAAAATTAGATTTGGCTGCTGCATTTTTTCAAAAGTGCAAAGTTAATAATGAACTCATTCCTATATTATTCAGACCCTTTCATGAGCACAATGGAGATTGGTTTTGGTGGGGAAAGGGCAATACTTCAGAAGAAGATTATATAGCACTATATAGGTTTGTTGCTGATTATTTTAAAGAAAAACATCAAATACACCACTTGATGTATGCATTTTCTCCAGACAGGAGCCGAATCATGAATCCATCTGATAGCTTGGAATATTTGTATGCTTATCCTGGAGATAATTATGTAGATTTATTGGGTTTGGATAATTATGCAGATATGAGAATCTCAGATAATGATTCTATTAATCATCAATCTATAACAAATTTTGTAAAAAGCCTTGAGATGTTAACGGATGTTGCTGAACAGAAACACAAAATATCTGCATTAACTGAAACGGGTTCAATGGGAATTAAAGACGACGATTGGTTCACTACTAGACTTTATGACCCTTTGATGAGTTCAAAAAAAGCACAAAGAATATCATATATACTTTTTTGGAGAAACCATAGTATTGAACACCATTTTATGGTCTATCCTGGACATAATGCAGCGGCTGATTTCAGGGCTTTTGTGAATAAAAAAGAAATATTGACATTAACAGACCTAAAAAAATAACTGGGCTTAGGCTTATGCAAAAAAAACAGTTTTTAATTTTTTTGGAAATGTCTTAAAGAATAATTAGTAACTTTTCAAAAACTGAATATGAAAAAGTTTTATTTCACAATCTTAATAATTACAATTTTTACTGGAATTATGAATAGCCAAAATAAAATAGGGCAATTTGATCGATTATTAAATATAGGAGCAAGCCAAATAGCTGGAACAGTTTCCTTTAATGATATTTTGCAAACTTATACCATCAGTCATGCAAGTCCCGGTTCCGTTTCAGAAGAATCTAATTTTTATTATCTCTGGACAACTATTCAAGGTGATTTCATTCTAAGAGCTGAAGCAATTTTTTCAGGAAATGGAAAAAATGATAATTATAGTGTGGGTTGGCTTGTCAAAAATGACTTAAGGGAAAATTCAGAATTCGTCAAAGGGTTAATTAGGCAAAATGGGGATAAAGGACTTGAAATTAAAACCACTTTAACCAACAATCCTGAAAACATTCTATCAAAAGAAGACTTTTCAACGATAATTCAATTGGAAAGAAAAGGAGACAAATTTATTCTGTCAACCTCAAAATTTGGGGAAGAATTAAAATCTATTGAAACCGAAGGGGATTTCATAAATAATGAAGCATATATAGGTCTATTTTTAAGCCCAGGAAATTTTAATACTCATGGGGAGGTTAGCTTTAGGAATGTGAGGATTATCAAGCCTGTCGATCCAGATTATCAGCCTTATAGAGATTATATCGGCAGTAATTTGGAAGTTATGGATATTGAAACTGGGCATAGAAAAATTCTTTACCAATCCACACACTCTATTCAAGCTCCAAATTGGTCATTGGATGGGAAAAATTTAATTTACAATTCTAAAGGTTTGTTGTATGAATATTCATTGTACCAAAATTCTATTATGCCTTTAAATACAGGTTTTGCAAATCGCAACAATAATGACCATGTGATTAGTTTTGACGGTAAATTATTAGGTATTAGTCATCACAACAATGATGATGAAGGCAATTCATCATTGTATTACATGTCAATAAATGGAAGTAATAAGCCAATAAAAGTAACTAAAGATGGTGTTGGAGCATCCTATTTGCATGGTTGGTCTCTCGATAATAAAAAAATGGTATTTACGGGAAATAGGAAAGAGAAATATGATATTTATAGTGTGGACCTTGAAACAGGACTAGAAACCCAACTAACAGATGAATCCACATTGGATGATGGGCCTGAATACAGCCCAGATGGTAGATATATTTTCTTCAATTCTTCCAGAAGTGGAAAGATGCAATTATGGAGAATGGATCCTGACGGCAAAAATCAAGTACAGTTGACTTTTGATGAATACAACAATTGGTTTCCGCATATAAGTCCAGATATGAAATGGATTGTATATATTTCCTTCCCAAAAGATATTAATCCTAATGAGCATCCTTTCTATAAACACTGCATGATCAAGTTAATGCCTTATGAAGGCGGAGATTCCATTGTACTAGCAGATATTTATGGTGGCCAAGGAACGATAAATGTACCAAGTTGGTCACCTGATAGTAAAAAAATAGCTTTTGTTTCAAATACAAAATTATAAATCCATGCAAAAAATTGTTTCAATTATAATATTCAATCTTATTTTATTAGTTCAAAGTTTGGCTAATATTTCGCTACCAGCAATTTTCAGTGACCATATGGTTTTGAAAGCCAATGATGAAGTCAAAATTTGGGGATGGGGAAAGACGGGCGAAAATGTAATATTAACATGCAGTTGGGATCCAGCAGAAATATATGAAACTAAGGTGAATACACTTGGTAAATGGGAGTTGGTTATAAAAACGAATGATTCAACCATTCCTCAAACCATTAATATAAAAGGATACAATGAAATACTAATTTCTGATGTTTTGTTGGGTGAAGTTTGGCTTTGCAGCGGGCAATCCAATATGGAATGGACGGCTCTCAGTGGCATCGATGATAGTGAAGAATCCATTGCTTTAGCTAATTTTCCTAAAATCCGGTTGTTCACAGTCTTAAGTAAAACTTCAGATTATCAACAGGAAGATGTTAAAGGATCTTGGGTAATATGCACGCCAGAAACGATGAAACAATTCAGCGCCATTGGCTATTTTTTTGGAAAAGAATTGTATGAAAGCTTATACACACCAGTTGGAATGATCTGTTCTGCATGGGGCGGAACACCAGCAGAAATATGGTTAGAAGCGGATTCATTAAACAATGATGTTATACTCAGTAATGCAGCTAAAAAATTAAAACAAGAACCTTGGGGTCCGAAAGATCCTGGAAAAGCATACAATGCAATGATATATGGACTTGCTCCTTATAAAATATCTGGAGCTTTGTGGTATCAAGGAGAAACTAATGTCCAAAATGCTGATACCTATGCTCGTCTATTAAGAAGATTAATAGAAAATTGGAGGGACATCTGGGACGATAATTTTCCGTTCTATTTCGCTCAAATTGCACCATATTCTTATGGTGCTGAACACATCAATGGGGCCATAGTGAGAGATCAGCAAAGGAGAGTTTTAGAAATGTCTCCCAATACTTCAATGGTGGTACTTTCAGATATCGGAAATTTAACAGATATACATCCCAAAAACAAAATTGAAGTTGGAAGAAGATTTGCCAATATTGCCTTAAATAAAGTTTACTCGAAATTCAATACAGAATATTCTGGGCCTTTATATAAAAGCCATACCACTTTAGGCAATAAAATAATTGTAGAATTTGATCATGCCGAAAATGGTTTGATGGCTGATGGAGAAATAACGTATTTTGAAATTGCTGGAGAAGACCATAGTTTTTTTCCAGCAAGCGCAAAAATTGTTGGTTCAACGATAGTTTTGGAAAGCTCAAAAGTCAAAAATCCAGTTTTTATAAAATTTGCAATGACCAATACAGCCACGCCAAATCTATTCAATATAGAAGGATTGCCAGCTTCATGTTTCAGTACTGAGATTAATTATTGAAATTAGAATAGCTTAAGGATAAAATATAGCTTTGCAAAAACGATTAAGATTTATAGACCTTTGGTTATAATCAAGTTCAAAAAAATAATTAGTCCAATAGATTTAATTAATTTGGGTTTAAATTAAAATGGTGAAATACGCAATACGCATATCCAATTGTTGTGCGGTATAAAATATAAAACTCAATCAAGATGAAAAAATCTTCATTATTATATATTCTTTCGGCTTTAATAATTACTATCGCCATTTCTTGCAATGAAAAACAAGATAAGTCGAAAGACATTTTAGTGGTAGTTGCACATACAGATGATGAAACTGGATTTGGGTCCGTATTGGCAAAATTTTCACGCCTTGGACATAATGTCCATTTGGTCATTGGTGTTGATGGGCGTTATGCTACCCAATCTGGAAACAAAAATCCTGACTCGTTGGCCCTAGCTAATAAAAATCAAGCCATTTGCTCTTGTGAAAAACTGGGGATTTCAGAACCTATTTTTTATGATTTGATTAGCCTTGATAGAAAACATGGACAAAAAGATGGTGTTAGAGCTGCCGTTGAATCAGGAATAGAATTAAGAGAAAAGCTTAAACAAACTATTCTTCAGATTCAACCTGACCTAATTATCGCTTATGGACCCGATGGAGAATATGGCCATCCTGAACATATCATTGTTGGGAGTATTGTAACAGAATTGTTATTGAGAGAGAAATGGGTTAACAAATATCCCTTGTATTATTTCGGGTGGACTAAATCTCTTGAGCAAGATAATGATGGATGGATAAGGTATGTCGATGACCAATATTTTAACGTAATAATAAACTACACAGACGAGGATGAACAAAAAGCAATGGAATCCTTAAATTGTTACGAGCGTATGCCAAAAAGTGAACGCGAAGAAATTATAGAAGGTGAAAAAAACAGAAAGAATGAAATGTATTTTAGAGAGTTTGTGGTAGCAAAGGGTCAAAAACAAGATTTTTTTTAGCAATGAATATTCTGAATAGTACAGCCGCACAACAATTGCGATACGCAATTGGAACTAAATTGATTAAACAAAACTAAAATTATATATAAAGGTCGGTGTTAAGCCGTAAAGCTAGGGATTAAAATCTTCGACTGCTCATAGTAAAGACCGATTTGTTTCATTCCCCAGTTTTGGCTTACTAAAATTGATCTAAGGAAGATATCAATTTTTCCATTACAAATTAATTTCCAAAGCTAACCATGGCTTTAGTGAAAATATTATTATCTTAACAATATTACTAAAAAAAATGCAAGTTGATAATCAACGACTTAGCCGACGTCAATCAGAATTATTAGAAACCTATAACCAATGATAAAATTCTTTTTTTGAGCGAACGATCCCGAAGGTTAAAGGTCTGGTCACCGCTGAATAGAGCCTTTGGCGACGGACGGAGTCCTTCAAGAGAGCGAACTGGCGCGGATGGGAAGTCATTTTAATGAAAAAAATCAAGATTAATCTAATTGTTGTTTTATATTAAGGACACAAAGTCGACTTTTCAGACTGGGATTACCAGACAAAATTTATAATTATGATTAAGTT
>JAHEAQ010000068.1 GCA_024642705.1 Bacteroidota bacterium
AGACTTGCTAACTTTTTTTTCATTAACGCAATTTCTCGCTGAAATAAGTTTTGCATGGTAATTGACTTCATGATTTGTGGCGAAAAGTTTTTCATATTTTTACAAAAATGCAACAGCAATTCTATTTCAGTTTCTTTGTTTTTTGAATAGCGAATATACTTTTTTACATTCCTTAGTATTTTACGAACTTCTTTTTTCATTAAGTAGAAGCTTTTCGTTTTTATGGAGTTGAATTGTTCTTCAATTTCATATTGAATACTTTCAATATAACCTCTTTCGTTTTCTGCCTCAAATAATAGATAAGTAAGCAATTCTTTGTTTTCTTTTTTAAATTTTGAAAGATGGAGGCAAATTTCTATTAATTCAGAATGGGTACGAGCAAAGAGTTCATTTTTTAATTCTTTTACAGTTACAGCTTTCATGTCTGTAAAATAAAATAAAAGATTGGAATCCGAAAATGCAAATAAAGAACTTAGTATGTAATTTGCGATTAATGGCAAGATTAAACTTACCAGGAAATTCAAGGGTGGAGTTTAAAAAATAATTAAACTTTTAGCTAACTTTATTAATCTTTAAATTGGTTATGCATATCAAAAAAACCCAATCGCTATTACCTGATTGGGTTTCTCATAATATTATTAGTCAGTTAAGTTTCTAAACCCAAAACTTAATTTGAATTTTGACGTAATTGCATTTAAATATTTATTCTTTTTTAATTTATTACCAGTTTTTCATATCCAAGAACTGTCATTGTAAATTGAGATCCATTTGAATATAATTTGCAATCTATTTCTTTTGTCTCTGAATATACATCGAATGTAAGATCTGCAGTTTTGTTTCCTGGAAAGATTTGATTTCCTTCTACTGTGATCACTTTTGGAAAATCAATTGGTTCTTGTAAAGAAACATGGTCTACAGAAATGACGTAATCCCCTTCAATTATTCCTTCTAGAAAATAAATCCCGTTTTCGTCTGAAATTGCTCCTTTCACATAACTTAAATCTGATGCATTTAAAACCAAAATATATGCGTTTTGAATTGGCATACCGAACTCATCAGTAATATTTCCTGTAAATGAAGACATTTGTGCATTTCCCAAATTTAAGGTAAATAATGTTGCTATTGTTAAAATAATATTTTTCATTTTTTTAATTTTTAATTTTTAATTTTTATTTTTTTTGAAATGTTCTATACTTATAAGACCGATTTAAAGGCTTAAAAGATGCATGGAAGATCATTATTACGACAAAAGAGGGTGAAGGATGGACTTATACTAGGAAATTTCAGATAAAAAAACCATTTGATAATTCTTTCAAAAGATAAATGCAGATGCCTGGCATTAATTTTATCTTATTGGAAATTGAATATTAGGTAATAATTTTTTAGGGCTATAGAATGAAAGGCAAATTTTGGAGTAGGGCAAAAAAAAGAGCCAGTCATTTTTGACTGGCTCTCACTCGTAATAAATTTCTTTAAGCGTTAAAATTAGAGTACTCTAACATTAACAGCGTTCAATCCTTTTTTACCGTCTTTTAACTCAAATTCTACTGCATCTCCTTCTTTGATATCATCAATTAATCCAGAAACGTGTACGAAATGTTCTTTGTTTGAGTCATCTTCTTTAATAAATCCAAAACCTTTAGAGTCGTTAAAGAATTTTACTGTGCCTTTGTTCATTATAAAATAATTAATTTGTAATTTAAAGTGCAAAGTTACGTTTTAATTCATTCTAAAAGGCAATTATTTTCTTTTTATTTAATTCCAAGCTTAAAAGCTTTGCTAAAAAATGCCATAAATGGCGATTATTGCTTCTTTTGTTTCAGATTAATAAGTTAAATTAATTTAATATGCATATTATTACATATTTATTAATTGTTGATAATTAGCATGTTACGAATTTATAAGTTTTCTTGAGATGGTGTTTTTATAAGAAGTAATTTGCAAAAAATAAAATTTAGCAGGAAAATAACTTGTATCTATAATTATTTCTTCATAGCCATTATATTTTTCCTTAAATACTATTTTTCCAGCAAAATCGGTTATTTGGAGAAATGAATTAGTTTCAGAAAATGGATTTTTAATATTCAATTTATTTTCAAAATGATTAGGAAAAACATCCTTTTGTTGTTTAGGAGCCATAAGATTCTAAATAATATTAATAATTTGAAAATATATCAATTTTTGGAATGATGGAGAAATATCAAATCGTCATTGCATGAATATATTTTTTCAAATAGATTTGAACCTTTCAATAAAAAAGGATATTTTCCCCAATATCAATTCTATTTGAAAACTCCAAAATATTCAATTGTTTGAAAAACTTATTTGATGAATAGCCATTATTAATGGCCAAAAACTTGCTGATATTTTTTAAAAAATTTCAAAAATATATAAGTTTGGTCCATTAACTTTAATCTATAGAAAATAAAATTATGACTGAAGTTTTTGAAATATTATCCGTGAAGGAAAAAGTAATGGATTCGCTAGAGCGTAATGATAACAATTCGTTAACGCAGATTATCGATTCATTAAGTTCAAAAGAGATTGTCCACTTAATTGGACACATGAACAGGGTTGATCAAATTAAAATATTCACCTTGCTTTCTCCAGAAGATGCTGCAGAGGTCATGGAAGACATTCCAGAAGCACAAGCAGTAGAAATAATTGAAGATATGGAGTTCGTTGATGTTGCTGCCATTTTGAATGAAATGGAAAGTGATGAACAAGCGGATTTAATTATGGAGTTGGACGATGAAGATGCAGCCGCCATATTGAATGAAATGGACCCAGAGGAAGCTGCTGATGTTAAAAAGTTGCTTTCGTACGAATTTGATACTGCAGGAGGACTAATGAGAACAGAGTATTTTGTTTATCGAGAGAATTTGACCGTCCAACAAGTTATTGCAGATTTAAAGAAAAATGCCGAAGAATACGCGGATTATACGTTAAAAAATATATACATCACTACTTCAAAAGGCAAAATAAAAGGTGTTTTGCATATGCAAGATTTGCTGATTGCTGATGAAGAAACGCGGATTTCTGAACTTATTTCGAAAGAACTAATGATGGTTAATCATAATGCAGAATTAAGCGAACTAATTTTCTTTTTTGATAATCATGAACTTTTTGGAGTGCCTGTAGTCAATGATGATAACATATTAGTAGGTGTGATCTTAAGGCGAGATGTGTTAGAAGCAGAATCTGATAAATTGACCCAAGAACATTTAGAAAGTCAGGGTATTGTTGGTGGAGATGAATTAAGAACAATGCCGATTTTTACAAGAGCAAAAAGGAGATTGTCGTGGCTCTCGGTAAATATATTGTTGAATATATTGGCGGCAAGTGTTATAGCCTATCACCAAGATGTGTTAAGTTCTGTTATTGCAATGGCGGTATTTCTACCAATAATTTCAGACATGAGTGGATGCTCTGGAAATCAAGCTGTTGCAGTGAGTATGAGAGAATTATCTCTTGGGGTTGTAAATCCAAGCGAAATTTTAAGAGTTTGGTGGCAAGAAGTATCTGTTGGTCTAATCAATGGGTTGGTTTTGGGATTATTAATGGGTTTAGCTGCATTTTTGTGGAAAGGAAATATGTATTTGGGTTTAGTGGTTGGTGGAGCCTTGGCAACCAATACAATAATTGCCGTATCTATAGGAGGGACTATTCCTCTTATTCTTAAAGGTTTTGATGTAGATCCAGCTCTTGCTTCAGGTCCAATTCTAACCACTATTACAGACATGATAGGTTTCTTCTTGGCATTGACATTTGCTGCCATGGCGATGAGTCATCTAGGGGGAATCTGAAAAAATATATACAGCTACATATTTATGCGATTATTGAGCGAGCAATGAATAATTTCAACTTTATTTCTAGTTTAAAGTGACACCAAAACTAGAGTACTGGTTAATTCTTAGCGTAATGTTGCCCTATAGGGTAAAACCTAATTATACATTGGCTTATCAATAAAAAAACTATAGTCAAACTGAGTATTTACAATTCTAATTATTTTAAGAAAAGTCCATTTAGGAAGAGTTTCACTTTTTGTTATTTCTGTGAATAGGTAAATTAAGACGTAGAATAAATTAGGAAAACACAAATATTGCTTGCTTGTCAAACAAGGAAAAATCAATCTGGAAGACTAAGTAATTATATGGATTAATCAAAAAATGAAAAGATATCTTTCGCTTGCATAATTTTGTGACCAACAAGATTGCATATTTCACTCTCCTTACGAAAGATGATTATTCCACATTAAATAATACCAATTCTAAAAATTATATTTAAGATTGATTCTCATATTTCTGCCTGGCGCATCAGAAAAAAACCTAAGCCTATCCAAATAATCTCTATAAGTCGAATTGAATAAATTTTCTATACTTAAACCAAAATTTAGTTCTTTTTCTTTCCATATAAAAGAAGAGTAAATTGCTGTTTCAAATAAATGGTATGCCTTTGGTGGAGCAATCAATTCCTCTTCTAAATTAAATCTATTTTGTTTCCAAATATATTGATGTCCAAACGAAAGTTTATAGTCTTTAAATTTGCCTGGCGCTTTTCCTTCAAAAGTTATTCTATTGTAAATATTGTCAGAGGGCATTCTTACTAACCATAAATTATTTTCTTTATTTTTACCCCTAATGATGGAATATTTAGTACTAATTTCAAAGTTTTCCAAAATTTGATATTTGCCCATAAAATCGATACCTGCAATTTGTGCATCTGTTTGTTTATATTGAAAGACAGGGAATGCACCTCTAATTGTTAGTCTATAATCCTTATCAGGAGCTAAATAAATATAATTTTTAATATTTTGAAGGTAAGTAGAAACATCAATGCTGAATCGATCAGCTGCTTGTATTTGCAATCCAAGTATGTTTTTAAATCCAATTTCCTGATCTAAGTCTTTATTCCCTACTTCTATGCTAGACACTCCTTGATGTAGTCCCATGCTATAAAGCTCATTTATTTCGGGTGAACGAAAAACAAAAGCAGTATTATAATTCAATACTAAGGATGGGTTTATTTTGTATTCTATTCCTGCATCCATGCTTATATTTTGAAATTTGTGAATATTTTTTTCTATTGTCGTTTGAACAGCTCGTAAGACATTAAAATATTTAAAGTCATATCTAAAACCTAAGTCCAATTTAACTTTATCAAATTCTCTGTTGTAAATCACAAAAGCTCCAGGATTGTGCGAAATATAGTTAGGAATTAATGGAAGTACTCCTGTTCCTGGAATGTTGGTGTTATCTGAAGCAGAAAGTTGAATACCTGCTTCGAAAGAATAGTTGTTGTTGAAAAATTTATAATAGATTTCTGCGTAATGCTGGAAAATGGAAAGATCTAAAGCAGGTTTTTCAGACCGGCCACCTCTTCTGACGTCATATTCTTCTCTATTGTTTAATTGAAATGAATAAGTAAAGTTTAAATATTGATTGTCAGATACAATATATTTCAATTTGATTTTTGCCAAATGATGTTGGACATTTTGATAGGGCACTGCAATATTATAAGTGAACTGCTCCTCTGTAAAAAAAGGAATTTCTCTTATGAATGCATTCTCTAAATCTGTGATGTTTCCAATGTGAGCGCCTCTTAATAATGCATTTTGATTGTTAAATAGGGAATAAAAAGCATCAAAACTTAAGGCTGAATTAATGGTTTTATTGATTTGAAAGGCAATATTTTGTTCTCTATTTCCAGTATTGGTAAGATTATAATCTGGAGTTTTTAGATCACCTCTTTTTTTGTAAGTACCAATAACCCTCCAATTCAGAAATTTATTGGATTGTTCCAGAGTTGAGGATACTGTATTTCCATAACCATTAGAATCAAAAACATAACTTATACTCCCGTGAATATGTGGATCCTGAGGTGGTAATCCAGGGTTCATCATAATTACGCCACCCAAATTATTGCCACCATATCTAATAGAAGATGCTCCTTTGATAACTTGAATATTTTGAGCGACAAAAGGATCAATTTCAGGAGCATGGTCGAGACCCCATTGTTGACCAGATTGAACTATACCATTATTGAGAATGCTAATTCTGTTGCCATACATTCCGTCAATTATTGGTTTTGCTATTCCTCCAGATTTTATGAGTGAAACACCACTAATTTGACTAGTAATTTCAGCAAGATTTTTACCAGATGATTCCCTTAATTGTTCTTTATTGATTTGTGCGTTTATTTTAACACTTTCTAAAGCACTCGTGCTAATTATTACTTCATCCAAAACATTATCATGGTGCTCCATAAAAATGGAAATTGAAGTATCTTTTTTAATGCTTAAATACAATCTTTGTGTTTCACATCCCAAATGAGTAATAATAATGTGATAATTCCCAGGGCACACTTTTGAGAAGTTAAAATTACCGACTTCATCTGTGACACCGCCCTGAAAAGCTTCTTCCAAATAGATTGTTGCGTATTCCAAAGCATTATTTTCATGCTTGTCGAATATGGTTCCCGATAATTCTATATTGCATTCTTGTCCTTGAATTGCATTTACGAAAGCATAAAAAAGGACAAAAAACATTACTAAAATTTTCATTTACTTTCTATTGAATAATTATCGGAAAATCAACTTCAATATCTGTTTCTCCTCCTGCATTGGTGATTTCTCCTTCAGAAACATTTGCAGCATTTTTATTAGGCTCATGCCTAAGCGTTATTCGAATGGATCCTTGACTTGAAGCTCCAGCTTTCCATTTCATATTCAAACCCAAAGGTTTGTTATTTGCATCAAAATCTAAATATTCATATGAGAAAGACAATCCCTGACTTGGTTGCACAAAAAATTGGTGTTCTTCAGATTCGTTTTGGATTTCCAATCCAATATCTTCGACTGGATTTTTACTTTCATCAAGTAAAGTTAACGTACAAATATAAGTTGTGTTTGCAGAAAGGGTTTCACCTAAAATTACTGGATTAATGCCGCCTTCACCATCGATATCTTGAAATTTCAAGTAAATATTTTCACTGCTATTTTCAGGAGTCAATGTTATATTTAAAGTAGTAATGAGTTCTTCCTGGTTTTCAATTTCTGGAATTTCATTCTTTAAACATGCAGTAAATAAAAAAAATAATATGATTGCAACTTGCCAATTTTTCATTTCAATTAATTTAAATATGAAGAGATAATTAGACCTAATTTGTTTCAAAAGGCCCAAAATGTATTCTTATTACTTAAGAAAAAAGTAAAATTGGGGGTCCTCTAGGGGAAAAATGTTCTTGTAAAACTTCAATTTCTTGAGAGAGGTAAGAAAATTGATATTGTGCAAAAGTTGAAGGCAGATTTTTATTTTTACCTATTACAATAAAAGGACTGATATTTTTCAGGATGGAATGGCAAAGACTACAATCTTCATCTGGAACAGAAACAAAATGGCATTTATGACAAGATTTGCCTATATCTAGATTTTTATGGATAGACTGAAAATGAAAATTTTCAAATTTGTTTTTTAAGGATAAATGCGTTGAATGATGATATTCAGATATTGAATATCTTCCAATTCCTAATAAGTAAAGGCACAAAATTAAAATAGAAGACACGTGCCGAACGGATAGATAGCTTATTTGATTTAAATTTTGCAATGATTCCTCTTATTACAATTTAATTACTTTTACAAATATAATCTATATTTAAGATTTAAGAATTTTAAAGGCAACGGCAAATGTTAATAACGTGTTATTTGAAAGAATTTAGACCAATTGGATTTTTGTTCAGTTGAGAATTTAAGCTTTTATTGTAAACTTTTTATTCAGGGAAACCATTTGAAATCCATTTTGACACTTGAGAAATTTGACAAGCATCTAATTTTCCTGCATTTTTAGGCATTGGTGAAAATCCGTTCTCATGATTTAGTGCTCCAATCATTCTGCCCATTCCCGCCCATGCTTTCGCATCATTATAATTTGCCATACTTCTCCCTGAGGAAGATCCGTGGCAACTGGAAGAGGTGCATCCGCTAAAAATTGTTTTCATGGTATTGGTATAAGTAACATTTTCTGTATTGCATGAATTTTCCATCGGAACATCTATTATGGTATCCTTAGAACAAGAAGCAATTGCAAAAATTACAATCAATGATAAAAGTGTAATTAAATATTTCATAATTTATATTTTCGCTTAAGCATTATTAATGCAAAATATTAAAAGTTGGTTGAAAGAAAATCGCATATGTATAACAAACGGTTGAAATTTACATTCGTGAATGTAGCATATTTCTAACTTTTGTTTATAAGTTAAATTATTAACTTTTATTTCCTTAAAAACATCTATATATTTAGGTACTGGGATAAATAATATCATTTGGTATTGTATTTCAAGGGTTGGTTTTGTATTTCAGATACTATAACACAGACAATTCTTCTAAATTGAGTTTTATATTAAAGGAGCAATTTGAGATTAATTAAAAGTTGCATGGAATGACAAAAAGGTCAGTGCGAGCAAATTTAAATTGGAGCATAGCAATTTTATTAACTAAGCGGCTGTAGTCATGGTTTATTAAGAAAAAATGAAACTTTATGGACAGAGAGAATTGGTTTATTTTTAAAAACAGAAAAAAATGTATTCATTACATTTCAATGAGCGAAAAAGGTTTGGTACTTTTGGGCAAAATATGTAAAATAAAAAATGGGAAGAGCATTTGAATATAGAAGAGCTGCAAAAGAAAAAAGATGGGCGCACATGTCTAAAGTTTTTCCAAAAATATGCAGAACTATTACGGTAGCTGTGAGAGAAGGTGGCGCTGATCCAGAAATGAATTCTAAGCTTAGACTTGCTATAAAGAATGCGAATGCTGCCAACATGCCTAAAGATAATATTGACAATGCTATCAAAAGGGCGTCTGGCAAAGATGAAGCAGATTATACAGAAGTAAATTATGAAGGAAAGGGGCCTTACGGTGTTCTAGTTTTCGTTGAATGCGCTACTGATAATACGACTAGAACAGTAGCTAATGTAAAATCTTATTTTAATAAATCAGGAGGAACAATGGTTCCAATGGGTAGTCTCGAATTTTTGTTTTCTAGGAAGGCTGTTTTTGAATTTAGCAAAACAGAAGGAATGGACATAGAAGAATTAGAATTGGAATTGATTGATTTTGGGTTGGAGTCCATAGAAGAAGATGGTGATACTTTATATGCTTATGCCGACTATACTGAATTTGGAAATCTTCATTCGGGATTCGAGAAGTTGGGAATTGAAATTACTACAGCAAATCTACAGAGAATTCCAAATTCTCCAACAGATTTCACCGATGAACAAATGGTTGATATAGAAAAATTAATCGATAAAATAGAAGATGATGATGATGTGCAAGCTGTTTATACTAATCTTGCATAATCTGCGTTTAATATGAATCAAAAGGGGGGCCATCTCAAAAACCGATTTTGAGCTTGAATATGAGATGTGCCCTTTTTTTCTTTTCTGCCTTATTCTACTCACTATTTAAGCCAAATCATTCAATTATTAATTCTTATTTGTTCAATTTTATTTGGCTGCTTATCTTTAGAAAAGTTGATTTAAATTAATTAAACTAACAAGTATTAGATTTAATTAGTAATTAATGAAATTAGTATTCTGGCGTTACGTTATTTTTTCATTTTAATATCATAGCTATTTAAATAATATTGAGCATCAAACTTTGATTCTTTATACATTCCTAAATATAATTATCCCACATTTGATACTCTGCTTTGCTTAATTTTTGTACCTTAAATCCATGAAAAGCATTGCAATATTCTGTGGATCGAGTTCGGGTTTTGATAAAAATTATACGATTCAAGCTTTTAATGCAGGAAAAACCTTAGCTCAAAAGGGAATCAGAATAGTTTACGGTGGGGCAAAAATCGGAGTGATGGGCGCAATTGCCGATGGAGCATTATCAGAAAATGGCGAAGTAATTGGTGTTCTCCCACATTTTTTAAATGCAAAGGAATTGGCACATCCTAATCTAACGCAATTGATTTCTACAGATACCATGCATTCCAGAAAAATGCTCATGGATGAAATGACAGATGGAGTCATTGCACTTCCTGGAGGTTTTGGAACAATGGATGAATTGTTCGAAATGTTGACATGGGGTCAACTTGGACTTCATAAAAAACCAGTCGGAATTCTGAATATTAATGGCTTTTATGATTCCTTGTTTAAAATGATGCAAATTATGGTAGATGAAGGATTTGTAAAAAATATTAACCTAAATATGGTTTTGATTGATGACAATTTGGATTCCTTGCTTCATCAAATGCAAAATTATATTGCACCTGAAGTCCCAAAATGGATTAATAAACATCATATTTAGTTTTGTGCTTGAAAGTATTTGATTAAAGCAATAGATATAGAAATGAAAAATTTAATTAGAACTAGGTTATTTTTTTTGGTCTTTTTTCTCGCAATTTTTACTGGCATTTCGAAAGCTCAAATTTCGAGTACTGAAATTGACCTATTGGTTGAAGGTGCGCTTTTAAAATTTAATGTAGCAGGAATGGGTCTTGCTATTGTTAAAGACGGAAAGGTTCTTCATTCCAAAGGATATGGTGTTTCTTCTGTAATCACCAAGCAAAAAGTCAATGAACATACAAAGTTCGCAATAGCATCCAATACTAAGGCTTTTACCACTGCTTCATTGGCCATTCTGGTTGAAGAGGGAAAAATGAAATGGGAAGATCCAGTTGTCAAATATATTCCTGAATTTAAAATGTACAATGATTATGTGACCCAGAATTTTACCATCGTAGATCTATTAACTCATAGAAGTGGGCTTGGATTAGGTGCAGGAGATTTGATGTTTTTTCCTGATGGTAGTGACTTTAGCATGAAGGATATTATATCATGCTTCCAATATTTCGAACCTCAATCTGCATTTAGGACAAAATTTGATTATGATAATTTGCTTTATATGGTGGCTGGCGAAGTTATTGCGCGGATTACTGGAAAGAGTTGGGGCGAATTTGTTGAAAATCGAATTTTTGCACCATTGGAAATGAAGGATACGTATTCTTCTTTCACCAAAATTAAAGAAAAGAGTAATTTAGCTATTCCGCACTCTTCTGACTCCGGTGAATTACGGGCAATTGATAATTTTGTATTTGATCCTGAATTAATCAATGGAGCAGCTGGAGATATTATTTCAAGTGTACATGATATTGCCAAATGGATGATGGTTCATTTAAATTCCGGCAAGTATGGTATAGACCTAAAAGATCAATTATTTACGCCTGAAAGTCATTATAAAATGTGGCAAGTGCAGACTGTGGTTAATCATAGTTTGAATCCTCGATACAATGCGCATTTTGCTGGATATGGTTTGGGATGGTTTTTAACGGATATGAATGGAAATTTAAGTGTTTCTCATACAGGAGGATTACCAGGAATGCTTTCTAAAACGATAATGATTCCAGATCTTAATCTCGGAATTGTGTTGCTAACAAATACAAGTGAGAGTGGGGGAGTTTTATTCGAATCAGTGACAAGAACAATTGTAGACAGTTATTTAGGTCTAGATGATTTTGGGTGGGTGGATAAATTCCATGAAAATTTCCTTGAATATCAAAGTATGGGAGATTCAGTCTCCAATGCAGTTTGGAATACTGTAAAGGAAGCAAATTCAGATCATATAAAAAAAGAAGATTATATTGGAATATATGAAGACAAGTGGTTTGGAAAAGTAGAAGTTTTTATGAAAGACGAAAAGCTATGGATGAAGGCTCTTAGGTCTCCTAAGTTAAATGGAGAAATGCAATATTATAATGCCAATAGTTTTGCCATAAAGTGGGAATTTCAAGACATGAATGCTGATGCTTTTGCGATGTTTTATTTAGATGAAAATGGGTTAGCACAAAGTATAAAGATGAAAGGAATTTCTCCAAATATTGATTTCAGTTTTGATTTTCAAGATTTAGATTTGCATAGAATAGCAGAATAATTAGTTTTAAAGAGTTATAACAAAAAAGTATATGAAATATAGATTATTGGGTAAGACAGGATTCGAAGTATCAGAAATAAGTCTTGGAACTTGGCAAGTTGGCGGAAAATGGGGAAGCAAATTTGATCATAAAGAAGCCGATAAAATTTTAAACCTTGCATTTGATAATGGAGTTAATTTTATTGACACTGCGGACGTTTATGAAAATGGCGAAAGCGAAAGGGCTGTTGGAAAATTTATAAAATCAAAATCAGAAAAAATTTATGTAGCTACAAAATGCGGGCGATTTATTTCTCCTCATATAAATGAAAATTATAAACCAGAAAAGCTTAGAACTTATGTGGAAAATAGTTTAAAAAATATTGGAATTGAGACTATAGATTTGATACAATTGCACTGCCCACCAACGGAAGTTTATTATAGACCAGAGATATTTGAATTATTTGACAGGTTGAAAGAGGAAGGTAAAATTCAGAAATTAGGAGTCAGTGTGGAAAAAGTGGAAGAAGCCATCAAAGCAATTGAATTTGAAAATGTCGATACAGTTCAAATAATATTCAATATTTTTCGGCAAAGGCCAAATGAGTTGTTTTTCAAATTAGCGAAAAAGAAAAATATAGGAATTTTGGCTAGAGTTCCTTTGGCTAGTGGGATGCTGACTGGTAAATTTAGTAAGAATACCAATTTTGGGGAAGGAGACCACCGAAATTTTAATAGAAATGGAGAAAAATTTGATAAAGGGGAAACATTTTCAGGCGTAGATTATGAAAAAGGTTTATTGGCTGTAAACCAATTGGTTAAAAAATTCCCAGAAATTGATCTTGTAAATTTAGCTTTGAAATGGATCCTCATGCACAAAGAAGTCAGTTGTGTAATTCCTGGAGCATCAAGACCACAGCAAGTGGTGCATAATGTCGAGGCTAGTGAAAAGCCGCCATTATCCTTTACTGAAATGGAAGCTATTCAGCAAATATATGATCAGTTAATAAAAAAAGATGTCCACCAATTATGGTAATACTAAAAATAATATTTGTGTAACAAAAAAAACCTGATGAAGAATTCATCAGGTTTTTTCTCCCAGTTTATTTATTTTTTTATAAATGTATTACTTCGTCGTAAGCTGCTGCTGCAGCTTCCATAATAGCTTCACTCATCGTCGGATGCGGATGAACAGACTTGATGATTTCTTGTCCAGTTGTTTCTAATTTTCTCGCGACAACAACTTCTGCTATCATTTCCGTTACATTACTTCCTATCATATGGGCGCCAAGAAATTCGCCGTATTTTTCATCAAAAATTAACTTCACAAAACCTTCTTTAACTCCACCAGCGCTTGCTTTTCCTGAAGCTGAAAATGGAAATTTTCCTACTTTAATTTTATAACCAGCATCTTTTGCGGCTTGCTCTGTATACCCAACCGAAGCCACTTCAGGGGAACAATAAGTACATCCTGGGATGTTATTGTAATCCATTGGTTCAGGATGGTGTCCAGCTATTTTTTCAACACAGATGATACCTTCTGCGCTCGCAACATGTGCTAATGCTTGTGTTGGGATAGCATCGCCAATTGCAAAAATTCCAGGTACATTGGTTTCATAAAAATCATTTACTTGAATCAAACCTCTTTCTGTTTTTATTCCCAATGATTCCAGTCCGATGTTTTCTGTATTTGGAGTAACTCCAGCCGCTGAGAGTACAATTTCGCATTCTATTTCTTCTAATTTGCCAGATTTCCTGTCTTTTGTAGTAACTTTTATAAGTTTACCTTTGGTATCTACTTTTTCAACGCTAGTATTTCCGAGAACTTTAATTCCAGATTTTTTAAATATTTTAGTTAATTCTTTTGAAACATCTGAATCTTCTCTTGGTACTAATCCTTGCTCCAAAAACTCCACTATGGTGACCTCTGTTCCTAATGATTTATAAAAATAAGCAAACTCAACACCAATGGCACCTCCACCAATAACAACCATTGATTTAGGCAAAGTTTTTAAAGACATCGCTTCCCTATAACCTATGATTTTTTCTCCATCAATTGGAATGCCAGGAAGTGACTTTGCTCTTGCCCCAGTAGCTATTATGATGCTATTCGCAGAATATTCTGTTTTAGCACCCTTTTCATCAGTTACTTCAACTTTTTTGCCTCTTAATAATTTTCCAGTTCCTTCAAGAACAGTTATTTTATTCTTTTTCATTAAGAAATTTACGCCTTTGCTCATTCCATCTGCTACTCCACGGCTTCTTGAAATAATTGCGCTAAAATCTGCTGTAGCATCTCCGACCTTAATTCCATAATCTTCAGAATGGTTAATGTAATTAAAAACTTGGGCACTTTTTAATAGTGCTTTGGTAGGAATGCATCCCCAGTTTAAACATATACCTCCGAGAGATTCTCTTTCTACGACAGCTACTTTTTTTCCTAGTTGAGAGGCCCTAATTGCTGCAACATATCCGCCAGGTCCAGTTCCAATAATGATGATATCAAAGTTCATTTGCTATTTTTTTAGGTGCCAAAGATAGTTAAAATAAATATTTTGCCCATTTTGGATAAAATATTCTTAAATAAAAAGAGATTTTCATTTAAAAAGTAAATCAAATGTTTAAAAACCCATTTGAATAGGCGCTAATCCTTCTGAAAAATCTCTAATTTCAATGGACGGTGATACAAATTGAATTTCACCTTTTTTGTTTAATATATTCAGTCCAGATCTGCTCAGTACACGAGATTTCCCTTCTGCGTAATCCCATACTAATGCATAAATTGGCTCCGTTAATTTTGAACCATCATGATTGTAAAACCCCCAAAAGCCATCTTGACTGTACGCGCATTTCCCTTCCTTGAATTTATATAATAGCTTGTATTGCAGAGGAATAACAATTTCGTTGGAGCTATTTATCATTCCGAATTTTCCATCTTTATTAATCAACCAAAAACCCTCATTACCATATTCTACATCATCATAATTAAGTTCTTTTTTTGTTTGTCCATTTTCGGAAATGAGTTTCCATTTTCCATTTTCTTTAACAGCAGCAACATTATTATAAAAATCTGTGGCCAAGTCATATTTTAGTTCAATGCTTAGTTTATTGCTTTGATAAAAACCATATTTGCTGCCTTTTTTGACCCTTATCAAGCCAGAAGAAGGAAAATTAACTTGTTCAAACTCTAGAGGTAATATTTGTTCACCTTTAGTATTAATTAAAGTATAATGATCGAACTGTTTTACCTTTGCAAAACCATCTTGAAAATTACTTGCTTTGGTAAAAGTTGGTTCGATTACAATTTCTCCTGAAGTATTGATGAAACCATAAAATCCATTATCAATTATTTTTGCTAACCCGTCATTAAAATCATGAGCTTCATCATATTTTGCTTCTATGATAATCTCACCCTTTTCATTGATAAAACCATATTTCTGATCAAAATTTTGAATTCTAGCAATACCATTATTGAATGCAAATAATGAGCGAAACTGAAAATCAATAATTACTTTATTATTTTGATCAATGAATCCCCACTTTCCATCTTTGTTAACAATTGCCATTCCATTTTGGAATTGACGTGCAGCATCATATTGGTTTGGTATTACAATTTGACCCAAAGTGTCTACATAACCCCATTTCTGAATGGGGGCTTCATAATCTTGGAAATAAAGCTCCTCAGCGCTCATTCCTTTTTCCAATGTATCTGCCGGATCAGGTTTACATGAGTATGCTAGAATAATTGAAAAAAGAACAAAAAAGCTAAATTTTTGCATCAAAAGTATTTTAGATCTATTTAAACCACAAATATAATTGTCCTGCGATTTTATTTGTGTTTTTGCAAACGATTTCATTTTGTATAACGTTATTTGCTTGTATGAAATTGAGGATAAATTATTTAGCTTTTGTTTTTTTTCTACTGATTGGCACAATTTCAGGGCAGACATGGAAAGTTTTCGAATCCATAGAAGGGAAATTTTCAATATTGACCCCTGGATTAATGCAAACAAAAACGGCGACTGTTACCACAACAGTTGGAGAATTCGACGTTCATACATTTTATTTAAATCCAAATGATTCCATAGGGAATTATTTATATGTTATTAATTATTATGATTTAGAGCCTGGTCTCATTCCTCAAGATTCTTTAGAACTTTTAGAAATCTTCCTCAAAAATACTATGGATCAGAGCATTTCAGATCTAAACGGCCAGTTGATGTATAATACCCCTGTTTCTATTGGAATTCATAAAGGATTGATGTGGAGAAGTAAATCAGATTCTGGTGTTGTTAAATGCAGGGCTTTTATTATAAATGATCGATTTTATATGTTACAAGTATTTTCCATTGAAAGTAAGTCTTTAAATCATGACGTAGACCGTTTTCTTGAATCTTTCACACTTAGAGGGCAATAGAATTTTCTAAGTCAATTCTGCATTAATATTTTCGAAAGTATATAATAATATTCATTTCTATTTGAGAGCCAATTTCAATTCTGTCCTTTGAAGACAATCTTTAATCATTTCAAGACATCTATCTACAGTAGAAACATGGGTTCTAAATGATAGGACGGCAACTCGAATCCAAATTGCACCATTGATTAATGTGGATGAGAGAAAAACTCTCCCGTCCTCGTGAATCTCATCCATCAATGTTTTATTAAAGGTATTGGAATCTATGGATTCGTGGATATACTGAAAGATACCTACTGAAAGATCTGGTTCAGGTCCAACCTTAAAACCCAATTTCTTCACGCCTTCCAAGAAATATATGCATAATCCTCTTTTTTCTTTCAAGGCATTTGCAAATATTTCAACACCATATAACTTTAGAGGAATCCATAATCTAAGTCCACGAAAATGCTTTGTTAGTTCAGGAGAAAGGTCTGCAGGGGAGTGCTCTTCGTCATTTTTGGTCGCATCAATGAGGTAACTTGCTCTATAATGATGAGATTTAAGGATTGCTTTTTGATTTTTAACGAGAACTGCTCCAAGACCATAAGCTAAAAAGAGGCCTTTGTGTGGGTCAATTACTAAAGAATCTGACCTCTCAATTCCTTTAAATTTGGATTTTAATTCATCCACCAAAATGAAAAAACCGCCATAAGCTGCATCTATATGCAACCATAAGTTGTATTTGTCTTTGATGTCAGCAATTTTCTCGATTGGATCAATATTTCCAATATTGGTTGTCCCAGCAGAAGCGACTATTAAAAATGGGTATAAACCAGCTTTTTTGTCTGAAATAATCATTTTTTCTAATGCATCAACCCTAATATTAAAAGCTTCGTCTAAAGGAATATTACGAATCACCACAGAATTCAAGCCTGCAATTCTTAACGCCTTGTGAACACAATGATGCGTTTGTTCGGACAAGTAAACTACAGCTTTTTGAACTTTTTCCCCTTCAATTCCAAAGTGATCCCGAGCAGCAGTTATTGCAATTAAATTTGCAATCGAGCCTCCCGATGTTAGATTGCCCAATGCAGAATCTGGATAATTAAAAACCATCTTCATCCAATCAATTAGCCTATTTTCTAACCTTACAGCTCCAGGACTTCCAAAATAAAGTCCAGCATATCTATTAGAAATTGCAGCAATAAAGTCACCCATTGCTGTAGCGAAAATTCCGCCACCAGGAATATATCCAAGATGACCACCAGAAGCTGGATTGAGTCCTGGAGTATCAACTTCTTCTTCAAAAATTGAAATAATTTCTTCTATAGATGCAGTTGTTCCATCAATTGCTAGTCTAGACGAATCTTTTGTTTCATTTCCTCTGAAACTCAAAGAATCATCCAGCTGACCTATAAAATTATCTGCATATTGTTCTAGTTTATTAAGCAATTCAGCTCTTTGAGACTTATTAGGTTCTAATTTTGATATTTTATTCTCCAAAATTAAAAGTTCTTCTCGCAATTTCTCCATGTGTCCGCCGTGGTTATTTTTTTGTCAAAAATAAACTCTTTAGTAGATATACTGTATTTTTGGTTCAATAATAATATTCATAAATGAAAATAGCAGTGTTCCCTGGGTCTTTCGATCCAATTACTTCAGGCCATGTAGATATTGTAAAAAGAGCTTTACCTTTATTTGATAAGATTATAGTAGCTATTGGTAGTAATTCTCAGAAAAGTTATTTGTTTGACCTAGATCAAAGGATGGATTGGCTGGGAGAAGTGTTTAAAGGAATGGAAAGGGTAGAAATTGGCAAATTTGAAGGGCTTACAGCGCATTATTGCTCCGAAATAGGCGCTAATTATTTGTTAAGAGGATTGAGGAATGCTTCAGATTTTGATTATGAGAAAACGATATCTCAGTTAAATTCCATTGTTGGAGATGATTTAGACACTATATTTTTGATCAGCAGACCAGAATTTTCGCATATATCTTCAACTATTGTTCGTGAAATAATTAAAGGCCATGGTGATGCTCGACCTTTTTTGCCAAAAGAAGTAAAAATTTAATTGGAGAATAGGTTTGAAAACACATTTATAAGCAATTTTCGATTTTATTAGGGGGTTCATAATTTCAGATATTATGGGTTTGAAAATGGAAAAGGTTAGGCAAGGCAATTGAATTGTCAATTGGTAAGAAAATGGACTAAATTAAATTTTGTGGAGAATATTTGGTTTAGGGAGCAGCATTTTGGCGGAAAATTTTAAAAATTTGGTGGAAGAAAAAATTATTGGTGGATGGAAGTCGGTAAGGTGGCAGAATTTTGAAGCTAGCTCCGAGGTCGGCTTTGCGAGCATTCAAATATCCTTCCGCACATTTGGTTTCTCTGCTTAAATTCTCCCCATATAACCAAACACTAGTCATCGCCCTTCTCTCTTTCATAATTTCATTTATCCAAATCCCTGAATAATGTGGACGCTCCTCTCCTTTATTTAATTTTTCAACTAATCCGTTCATTTCGTTTTCACTTTCGATCAACTTACGCCCAAATCTACTTGCTACTAATGTGCCTGATCGCTTATGCACAAAATTGAAATGTTTGACAAAACTTATTTGCAAATTAGCCATTGCTTGCGAAAAAATATAGGTCGTTTCAGGAATCTCTGCAAAGGGAATAGTAGTATTTTGATAAGAATTATAATGAGCACAAAATGTTTTTCTCATTTTCAATTTGACAAGTATTTGAAATTCATTCCCAATCATACTATAAGCTAGTATTTCTGTAATTGGCAATAAGTATTTCTCCATCTTCATCTTGAAATAATCTTGCATTGAAAGTGAGGAAAACATTGGATTTCGAGCAACAGAATAATTGCTTATCAAATAAATATGGTCCTCAAACAAATGGATCGTTTTCATACTAATTTTTGGTTTATGTAATAATGAAGTGATATGTTATTTATTCTCTTCTATGTATTAGTGTTGAAAATTCAAATTTCGTTACCTTTTTTTTGACTTATTTTTAAAAAATATGAAAATGACCTGATTATTTGATTGTTAAAGAGCGAGTTATGCAATTATTTAAGAATTCATTTTTCACAAAAATCAAATTGGCTAGATATCACAGTTTTTATTCTCAAAATCTTATTTTATGAAATCCAGCTTGAATAATACTGAATCCTTAAGGATGTGAATTTTCTCCTGTTTAAAGACGGTCTGAATCCAAAAAAATAGTTGATCTTAATTTTTAAATATTAACTTTTCACTCGTTGGTCTGTTTTGATCTTAAAAGCTTACTTTTGCACTAAATTAAAAAGAGAGAATATGTCAAACGCATTTTTTGAGGTTCCATTAGCCTATAATGAACCAATTCATAGCTATGCTCCAGGTAGCGAAGAAAAAAAAGAACTTAAACAAGCCATTAAACTTTTAAAATCCACAAAAGTTGATATTCCAATGTTCATTGGTGGAAAAGAAATTAGAACTGGAAACAAAGTTGGAATGCACCCTCCATATGAGCATAAACACTTATTGGGAGAATTTCATTTGGGAGATAAGTCACATGTTGAAATGGCAATTGATGCAGCTTTAAAAGCGAAAAAGGGTTGGGCAGATTTGCCTTGGCAAGATCGAGCTGCTGTTTTTCTAAAAGCCGCTGATTTGATTGCCGGACCATATAGAGCAAGAATGAATGCAGCAACGATGTTGTGTCAGTCAAAAAATGCGTATCAATCTGAAATCGACGCTGTTTGTGAATTGATAGATTTTTTGCGATTCAATGTTCAATACATGGCAGATATTTATGCGGGGCAACCAGAAAGTTCAGATGGAGTATGGAATAAATTAGAATACAGACCTTTAGAGGGTTTTGTTTTTGCTATTACTCCGTTTAATTTTACGGCAATTGCTGGAAATTTATGCGCAGCTCCAGCAATGTTGGGAAATACCATTGTATGGAAACCAGCTGAATCACAAATTTATTCAGCAGCCATGATTATGGAAGTTTTTCGAGAAGCAGGATTACCTGATGGAGTAATAAATCTAGTTCTTGTGCATGGTCCAGATGCAGGTGAAGTAGTATTTAACCATAAAGATTTTGCAGGCCTTCATTTTACAGGTAGCACAGGTGTTTTCCAGCATTTTTGGAAAACAATTGGAAGCAATATTCAGAAATACCGATCGTATCCAAGAATTGTAGGAGAGACTGGAGGGAAAGACTTTATTGTTGCTCATGAAAGTGCGAATGCTGACGAAGTTGCCACAGCAATGGCTCGGGGAGCATTTGAATTCCAAGGTCAAAAATGTTCAGCTGCTTCCAGAGCTTATATTCCAGCATCTTTATGGCCAAGCGTTTGGGAAAAATTGGAAGCACAAATAAAATCATTTAAAATAGGGTCACCTGAAGATTTTACCAATTTTATAAATGCTGTTATTGATGAAAAATCATTCAACAATATAGCAAGGTATATTGATGGCGTTAAATCTTCAAATGATGCAAAGATTATTGCTGGTGGTGGTTACGACAAATCAAAAGGTTATTTTATCGAACCTACAGTTGTGCTTTCTTCTAATCCGAGAAGTGTTACCATGTGTGAAGAAATTTTCGGCCCCGTTCTTACAGTTTATGTATACGAAAAAGAAAGTTTTAATGAAATTTTAGAAATTTGTGATACAACCTCGCCTTATGCTTTAACTGGGTCAATTCTTGCAAAAGATCGAAACGCAATAAATATTGCAACGAAAGCTTTAGAAAATGCAGCAGGTAATTTTTATATCAATGATAAACCGACAGGAGCAGTAGTAGGGCAACAACCATTTGGAGGAGGCAGAGCTTCTGGCACAAATGATAAAGCTGGTTCTGTATTGAATTTATACAGATGGATATCTCCTAGAACTATAAAAGAAACATTAGTTCCACCAAGAGATTATAAATATCCATTTTTAGATGAAAAATAGATTTAATTAAAAAAATACATAGCATGAATTTATATTTTTGCTATGTATTTTTTGAATTGAAGAATACCCATAAATTTCCCATTTTAATATTTACTTAGTTTTATTTTTGCTTATTTATATTTTGCATTATTTTAATTTGCATTATTAATATTTGTCAAATGTTAAAATATTAAAAATAATGCAGTTAATATTTGTTGAAATTAAGAATAAAAAGTATATTTGAATTATTACTAACCAAGTTCTTTGAATTACTAGAAATAGAGATTTTTAAAGATGAATATTTTCTTTTATCAATCTTAATACTGACAGAACATTTAATAAAATATCTTAAGATCCTAAAGCTTTTTATACGATTTGTTTTCTCGAATTGTACGCAGTATTAAAATTTAGAATTGCTGTCCTAGCAAATAATTTTACCCGAATTAAACCATTGAAATCAATTTCATTTTTTACTCTTCTATTTCTTAAATGAAAAGAATGCTAAATCATTACAGATGGAGCCGCCATACGTGATTATGGCAAAGTTAGAATTTACTTTGCCGATAAAAATCAAACTTTCCAGAAGAGGGTTTTGTTAATTAAAAGGGTGAAAATGACATTAATCTATACACCAACAATAAATTGAAAATAATAATATCAAAACAAACCTCTTAAAAGGATATATACTAATAAAAGTTCCCATAAGCTGAGAACTCAAAATTATTGATTAAATATATTTATCCGTAAAATCATTAGTATCTAAAAATACTAATTTTGTATTTTCGACTTCCAACAATGGTTGGAAAAACCTTAAAGAGGAATTTTTTTGGAAAGAAAAAACAGGACTATTTTAAAAAATTAGTTAGCATCGTTTAGAAAATTAGTTTTTAGCTTCTGTTTGAAAAAAATCATATTGGGTCATACAATTATTTTGTATGACCCATTTTTATTTGCACCTTAATTCTTGCATTATTTCAGGTTGCTTTTTGAGTCCATTCTTTGATTATTGTATTCAATTTTGACCTATCCATTAATTCTGGATGCGTTTGCAATTGAAAAAAGGATCATTATCAAGCTCATTGTTGGAATGTAACATGAGAAAAAACAAAAAGCTTTTTATTTTATACTTACCAATTCCAATTGAAATTGTAAAATAATCAAATTGATTCCTACCTTTAAAACTGATGCATAAAAAAATCTACAAATGAATTTTAGCCGATTATTTTTCGAAATACTTCTTTTTCTATTTGGATTGAGCTTTTTTGCTTGTACATCAGAACAAGTTCATAGCGAAAATCCACCTAATATAATATTCATCATGTCCGATGATCATGCATATCAAGCAATTAGTGCCTACAATAATACATTAACATCTACTCCAAATATTGATAGAATTGCTTCTGAAGGCATGAAATTTACTAATGCTTGTGTAACGAATTCAATTTGTGCGCCCTCAAGGGCTGTCATCCTTACTGGAAAGCATAGTCATATCAATGGGAAAGTAGATAATATGTTCCCATTCGACACTACCCAAGTAACTTTTCCTCAGATTATGCAAAAAGCAGGCTACCAAACAGCATTATTTGGAAAATTGCACTTTGGAAACAGTCCAAAAGGCTTTGATCAATTTAAAATTTTGCCTGGTCAAGGAGTGTATTATAATCCTGATTTTATTACAAAAAATGATGGTAAAATAAAAATTAGTGGTTATACTACTGACATCATCACAAAAATGACATTGGATTGGCTGAAAGAAGATCGTATTAAAAATAAGCCATTCCTGTTGATGTATCTTCATAAAGCTCCTCATAGGAATTGGATGCCTGCAGAACGCCATTTGGAAGAATATACTCAAAAAATATTTCCTGAACCTGAGACTTTGTTTGATGATTTTTCTAATCGTGGAACTGCAGCGAAAACTGCTGAAATGAATATTTTGACTGAAATGGATTGGGCGGGAGATTCAAAACTTTACCCTGAAACATTGGATGAGCTTAAAATTCCTGAGGCTCATAATTGGGATAAGAATGTGTTAAAATCTGCACTTTCAAGATTCGATGATGAACAAAAGAAATCTTTTGATAAATATTATCAACCAATCAACGAAGATTTTATTAAAAGATATCCAACAATGAATTCCAATGATTTGATGAAATGGAAATATCAAAGATACATGCAAGATTACTTGGGAAGTATTGCATCTGTTGATGAAGGAGTAGGGGAGTTGCTTGATTATTTGGATGCTAATGGCTTGAGTGAAAATACTATTGTGGTGTATACATCTGACCAAGGGTTTTATTTAGGGGAACATGGATGGTTCGATAAGCGATTTATATATAACGAGTCTTTTAAAACGCCATTATTGGTGAGGTGGCCA
Source organism: Bacteroidota bacterium (assembly GCA_024642705.1). GTDB lineage: Bacteria > Bacteroidota > Bacteroidia > Chitinophagales > Saprospiraceae > Portibacter. Next base: position 23,633 of record JAHEAQ010000068.1, read on the forward strand.
AAAATGATTAAGCCAAATAGTATTAATAATCAAATGGTGCAAAATTTAGATTTTGCTCAGACTTTTTTGGAAGCCGCAGGTATTAAAGTTCCCGAGGATATGCAAGGTGAAAGTTTGATTCCTCTGTTTAAAGGTCAATCGACAGCATTTAGGGATGCCGTTTATTATCATTATTATGAATTTCCAGGAGAACATAATGTTCGTCGTCATTATGGAATTGTTACAGAGGATTTTAAATTAGTGCATTTTTACTATGACATTGACGAATGGGAATTGTATGACAGAAAAAAAGATGCTTCAGAATTGAAAAATGTGTATGCTGAAGAAGAATATCAAGAAGTAGTAAGAAATCTGAAAAGTAAACTTAAACAGCTTAGAATAAAATATAAAGATTCAGATAGTTTGGATCATTATTATATTGAAAAATATAAAACATTGGATCAATGATCATTAAGGTCAGAAGAATTCAAAGGGTTGTTGATCGAATCAATTTGGAATAAATGTTGATTAAATTCCGCTTTTTTATGCATGAATATTAATCCTTACTAAATATTGAAATTTCTAAAAATATTTACCTCTTTAATTTTAATCGAATTCAATTTCATAAAAGCAAGGCAATGTTGTCTAGTATTTGAATTCAATAAAGGATAAAAAACCATTCTTACCAGAATTATTAATTGAAACTAAAATACATAGAAGATTTGAAAATTGAAATTTGAAATGTCAGGAAGTATTAATTGTAACTTTTATTACAATTAAGCTTTGATCCCAAAGAGATTTTGACTTTGGATGCGCAGTAAGCTAATATAAATTATATATGCATACTGCGGTCTCAAGGAATCTTGAACCTTAGATTAAAAAAAACAATTAAAACATGTGGAAATGATAAAAGCAATTAGCTCGCTTTATCAAATTTTTCTATTTCGCTTTCTACAAATTTACTTCCATCCCATTTTCCTAGCCATTCTACTTTATCTTGATAAGATCTTACATAAGATTTGTAAGCTTCGATTGCTTTGTCTTTATCCGTTCTTTTGATGGTAATGTTAGAATTTTGGCCTTTATTGATATTAAAGTAATAAATACCTTTTCCAAAATCGAATTTTTTTAAACTTCTTCTTGACATAAATTTATTAGTTAGTACCGAATTTTTGTTTTCTATATTCCGCATTCAGCATTTGCTCCCTTCTTTCAACAGATTTTTTAGTATAATGTTGTCTAGCCCTCAATTCTTTTACAATTCTAACATCTCTATGTTTTCTTTTGTATCTTTTTAGTGCTCTATCTATTGATTCATCATCTTTAACGTCAATTATTATCATTTTTTATTTTTTTTATTTTGATATTTTAACCCGATGTAACTCTATTAAAAATCAATATTGAAATTAAAAATGATTCAAAATTGTGTTAATTAAATTTTATTTCGGAGTGCGAATATACAAAATATTTTTGATTAAATGAAATTTATTATTAAGGCGAAGTAATTCAGATAGTTATAAATTGTATTTTTGATAATTTCTTTTAATAATTAATAATTGTAAGTTTTTTAATTAACTTTAAATGAAAATCCACAATCTCCATTTGTCGCTGTATTCCAAACTTTTTGGATATTCAGACCTTAAAACTTTATTTTGTGGCAATATTCATTATTTCTCTCTTAATTAATAAATCTACAATTGTGAAACTTAATTATTTTATATTTTTTCTAGTTATATCTGCATGTGCAATTTCATGTAATAATGGTGCCAAAAGTGATTCAGCTTCACAAGATAAAGAAGATTGGCAAGTTCTTTTTAACGGTGAAAATCTAGATGGTTGGATCCCGAAAATTGGCGGTTATGAAGCTGGAGTGAATGGCTTGAATACTTTCAGAGTTAAGGATGGAATAATAGATGTTAATTATGATGAGTACGATACTTTTGTAAATCAATATGGGCATTTATTTTATAAAGAACCTTTCTCATCCTACTATTTAGAAGTTGAGTATAGATTTAAAGGTGAGCAAACCGCAGGTGGTCAGGGGTGGGCTTTCAGGAATTCTGGAATCATGTTCCACGCCCAAGATCCTAATACAATGACATTAGATCAATCCTTTCCCATATGTGTGGAATATCAATTTCTTGGTGGAAATGGAACGGATGAAAGGTCAACTGGAAATTTATGTACCCCTAATAGTCACGTAACAATTGATGGTAAATTGGTTACTGACCATTGTATTAATTCAATTTCACCCACTTATCATGGAGATCAATGGGTTAAAGCTGGTTTGATTGTGTATAAAGACAGTGTTATCTATCATGTCATTCAAGGGGATACAGTAATGACCTACTCGAAACCAATAATAGATAGCACGGGAATGGATAAAAATGCTCCATTTATTAATGGGCAAGCAATGACTTCTGGATATTTTGCATTACAAGCAGAAAGTCACCCTATGGAATTTAGAAACATTAGGATAAAAAATTTATCAAAAAATAAAGAATAGCACCAGTTCTTTAAATGAGAAAATGAACTTAGCATTAGCAATAAAATGGCTTACTTCTTTCAAAGTAAGCCATTTAAATATTTCATGGAATTATAAAATCAAAATGCTAAAATTGAATTCAACAAATCAAAAAAATTACTAAAAATTTAGGACCTCATAAAAAAGTCTGTTTCTTCTGCTTTTTCTTCTTGTTTTTTTAATGTCCAATTATCCGTTATTGAAGTTTGCAGCCATTGCTCTCCAGACTTTCTAAAAACTTGAACATGCAGTCCAAACTTTTCTTCCATGATAGTTTCGAATTGATCTACAATCATTTGATCGTTGATATTAATTACTCCCGGGATAATTTTTGGATTTAATTTTTTAATTAGCATAGAATCGTCTATAATTTCCTTGTCTTTTGAACCTTTAAAATGCCCATGTTTTTTGGCATAAAATTCAATTTTTAGCATTGGAAATTTGGCGCTGAAATCATTTTTAATGTCTCTTACCTTCATGTCTAAAGTGATTTTCATTGCTTTGAATTTAAATTGTTTTAAAATGTGATGCCGATTTGAAAGCCTATGCGCGGTTTAACACCTGAATACCCTAAGTCAAACACTGAATAAGTTTTTTCAAAATCCAAAAGTGTTTCTTGCGTTACTGCAGTTTTTCTAATTCCACCGCCTACAAAAAAGTCGGCAACAATCCTTTTTGTAATATCCAATTGTATTCCCATTAACGCACCAATTTCTGCTCCCTTGGTTTTTTCAGAAATCAAATTAAACGAATATTCAAAAGTCTTTGGATCCATATAATCATAATAGGATTGCTCTTTTGCAATTATTCCCAAAAGATATGGTGCAGAATAAAAACCTACATTAAACATTCCAAGTGTATATTGATTTGCTATATTCAATTGTGATAGATAAAATCGGTATTGAAGCATTAATTGCGTCCCATTAATGGTTTCTTCTCCTCTTTGTTTGAGGATAATAGATGGAAATACAACTAAGCTTGTTTTTCTATTATTAAAATACCTTTCGTAACTGATTTGAAATTCTGCTCTGCCCAATTCAAAAGGACTTAATTTTAGAGTATTCTGAAACTCATATTTAAGATTAATAGGAATTTCTTGGTTTTGTGCATTAGCGAATATGGCACATGCAAACAAAACAATGAATAGAGTTATTTTTTTCATTTCATGTATTTTAGACGTGACATTAATTTTCAAACAGCCACCATAATGCTTTTCTTTTGCTTTTAATTTTATAATTTTCAGAAATATAAGTTTGTATATGTTCTATTGCATGATCCAAATTATCTGTAAATAAGAGTAAGTCACTATCTTTTTGGGAAATAGTTCCTTCTGCTTTCATCTTTAAAATCATTTTTTGTATGTCAGCAAAATATTCATTTCCAAAAACTACAATTGGAAATTTATTTAAAATAGAAGTTTGTATCAATGTTGTAGTTTCAAACAATTCATCCAAAGTTCCAAACCCACCTGGCATAACTATAAAGGCATAAGAATACTTCAATAGAAGCACTTTTCGCACAAAGAAAAAGTCAAAAGTAATCCATGTATCCATGTATGGATTGACTACTTGTTCTTTGGGCAATTTAATTGCACATCCCACTGATCTGCCACCTTTCTCGAATGCTCCTCTATTGGCAGCTTCCATAATACCAGGTCCACCGCCTGTCATAATCGTAAAACCCATTTCTGAAAGTGTACCAGAAATTTTTCTCGCCGCAACATAATTTTCGTTTTCTTCAGAGAATCTTGCAGATCCGAAAACTGTAATGCACGGACCAACAAAATGTAATTTTCTAAATCCTCTTAAAAGTTGTATCATTACTTTCCATGAGAATTTCAATTCTTTCCCTCTGCTATTTGGACCATCCAAATATTGTGTATTAGCGTCTATTACTTTCAAAATCTGCTTAGTTTATCATTTTTTTCATCCTTTTGAGCAAATCTACTGGAGTAATTATACCTTCCAATTTGCCTTCTTTAACTACAGGGATACATCTTATGGTATTGGCTAAAAAAAGATCTAGAATACTTTCAAGTGGGGTATCAATATCGCAACATATAATTTCAGAAATCATATATTCTTCTATTGGATGTGTCTCAAAAATTTTAGATTTGATAAATTCTTGATAACTATTATTTGCGATTCCAAGTATTTGTTGGTAATCAGATCTGCTTATAATACCGACAATATTATTTCCTACCATGATAGGAATATGGTGGATGTTATAAGCTTCGAATACTTCTTTTACTCTTTGCATCTTATCTTTAGGATGTAAAGAAATAATTTTGGTACTCATCAAATCATTAGCTGTTTCAGAATTTAACATAATCAGAGTTTATTTTATAAAGATCATAGAATAGAAAATAAATAGTGATAATATGTGTCACAGTTAGCAATGATTTTTATCATAATCAAATTTGTCCTTGTTTGCTTGATTGAAATAGACTATTTTCGCTCTCCGTTTACATTCGAAGGAACAAAACTTCTTATTGTATTGTTATAAATTAAGTTCTGAAAAGCAGAACTTTTTATTTTTGAAATATGGGGCTGAATGGTATCGACAGGAAGGTTGATCGGTTAGTAAGCATGCAGGGGAATGATTGGTTACTCCTTGAAAATGACAATCAAAACATAATTGGCGAAAATAGATTCGCATTAGCTGCCTAATCTAGGATTAGTATGCTTTTTGGGCTATACGTTTGACGTCTGATATACAGCGTAAATGTCCATCAAAAAACTTCGGACTAGAAATAAACTTCGCTTTGGGTTTGTTTCGAAATTAAAGAAGATAAGCGGAGGACATGGTTGCTTGTACACCTGTCCAAAGTCGAAAATTCAAGTATAAGATAAGCATGTAGAAAGCTCTCTGAGGCTTTGTCTGGACCCGAGTTCGAATCTCGGCAGCTCCACTAAAGAATGATTAGGATAGTACAAAGGCACCAATTTTTTTATTTGAGTTAGCTCAAGGATAAAAAAATTGGTGCCTTTGTACATTCTGAACG
>JAHEAQ010000140.1 GCA_024642705.1 Bacteroidota bacterium
TAGATGCACCGTTATGTTTCAAAATAAAAAAATCTTCAATTACATTCCTCCATTTAACCCGAATTAGAATTTGGAATTGATTGTGAGTAAAATCATATGCATAAATGTCACAAAGCTTAGACAAATATTTTTCAACATTAGATCGAAAAAATTCAACATCTCCTTGTTGATGAAAAATGGGATTTCGCGCCACACCAAAATTTGAAATTAAATAAATGTGCCCGCCACATAAATGATCAATTTTCATAATTACTTGTTATCTGCATTAACCCAAAAACCTTAAATTTTGGAAAGCAAAAATGATTCGCTTATGTATTAGTGTTTTTGTGAGGCTTTTTGTTACCTTTTTTTCTAAATATTTTTAAAAAAATTTAGAAATTTAAGAACTTAAGCAATTCAAATTATAGTTTATGCCCAAGCATTTCATATTGAAAGATCAATCAACATTAAGTCTCATTTGTTTGTATTGATTTAAATGACATGTGTGAACGTTTACACTATTTCTAGCTTTCATAGTCCATTGAATTATAAATAATCCTACTAAAGTTATTTGAAAGAAATGCTAAAGAAAGAGAAAGGATATTAAATTATCAGGTTAATTTTAAAACATTAATCAGATAGTTTATCAAAATTTAGATGCAAGTTCAGTTAAAAAAAGAAATGGGAAATATTCTGAAAATTATTTAAAGAATCTAAATTTAGCGGTTATAATTTTGTTCCTTAAAATATAACTTTTAATGGCTCATATTTAGACATTAAATCCACATGTGAATCAAATTATCTAAGTTATTTACATTTGATTTTGTTCTAGAATAATCGTTTCGAGAATTCTAAAAAATCATAAAATATAAACTTTAGTATAATATTATTTCTGGGAATACTTTAATGCAAAATTTACAACAAAGCTCATCACCAAAAGAAAAACAGTAACATACAATACAAGCATTTTAAATAGTATTTATCAAAATTTTAAATATGCGCACGACGCATTCCATTAAATAATATTACTGTTAGGGGGATAAATAAATAGAATAAACAAATAAAGAAAAAATTATTAACCTGACCAAATTTCAACCTCATAAAAGTCAAATATTTATTTTACATATAATATAATTTTCAAAAGTAAAACTATCCTTGAATAACCTCTTCTTATTATTGAAATATGTGCACTAAATGTAGTGAGCGAGTAAACTTTATAAAATCAATTTGGAAGAAACAAAATTATTATTTAATCAAAAAAAAGCAATAGGCCAAATTTAAAAAAATAAGGGCCAAATTTTCACTTGGCCCTATTAAAACGCTCATATTTTAAAACTATTAATCAATAACTATCATTTTGTTGATCTTACTGTTATCCCCAGATACTAATTTGTAAAATAATACACCCGTAGAATTTAACATTTTTCTATCAATATTCACTTTATGCTCACCAGCTTTTAAATCTTCTTCATAAGTGTACAACAATGCACCTAAACCGTTGTAAACAGTTAATGTTGTTCTGTTATCACTTGGAATTACAAATTTTATCTCTGTTGATTTTGTAAATGGATTTGGAGTATTTTGATACAACTCAAACACATATTCTGATGCACCAGCACGCTCGATTAAATTAACATCATGAACCTCAATCAGATTTTCAAAATAAGCCTCACTAGGCGTTAAACTTGAATTTATGCTAATCGAATTGTGAATTACACCATTCTTTTTAGCTTTTAAAACTATTGTAAACAATTTCTGATCTGAATTCAATGAAATACCATCAATATTATCCCAACTCGTCGTAATCCTACCTTTATTTACATTTGTCAATCCAAAGTTTTGCTCTACTGTTTGTAAAGCTTCAGATTTGATACTTGCAAATTCAAACAAGTCCGTATCAAAACCGATTGTAAATTGATATCCAAAAACATTCTTGAAGTTTTCACCATAGAAACTTATTTCTTTAAATTCACCTTTTTTAACTTTTCCATCATCAATAGATAAACTTAAATTCTCATTACTTCTGGTTGTAGACTTCATATTCTTGTTAGCCAAGGAAGATCCGTTCACATCTCCAATTTTAACCCCCGTGAAATTTTCATTCATTGATTCTGACTGAAAATCTAATAAAGCGTTAATTTCATCAAAATTACATGGTTGACTTGAAGTTACAAATGAATAACCATTAGAAACAAACCTCCATGATTCATTGAATGGCAAATCATTATTCTCATACAATCCAAGAATTAATTTTCTTAATTGAAGCAAATCTGATGCAGAAATTTTACAATCATTATTAACGTCTGCTGCAATCAACTTGTATGGACTATTAAAAATTTCAATATCCAAAATATGTTTTTGAATTAAAACTAAATCTAGAGTTGAAACTCCATTTAAGTATTCGTAATCTTTTGATGAACTTACTTCATAATCATAAAAATATGGATTTGAGCTAAATACATAGGATCCATTTTCCTCCGTATACGTAAAGTGAGGGTATTCTGTCAAGAATGTATTTAATTTAACCTCAACTCCAGTAATCGAATCTCCTGATTCTGTCATGATTGTACCTCCTATTGAAGCTGCACCACCTATATCATTACAAACATCGAAATTATCATTTATTGTTATTCTGGAAACACAGTAATCATAATTTCCTGCATCATCGATAGCGTACATTCTTACATCAATTGTAGATTGAACTCCATTCAATATATAACTGCAATCAAACTGCCAACTTGCTTTAGATTGTTCAAAAATGGCTTGGTTGCCCTCAATAATTTCAGTTGCATCTTTTTGTGGTATAATCGTCAATGCCAATTCAACGTCACAATCATCGTAACTGCCAGCATCAAAATCCGAAGCCCAAATAGTCACTGTTCCTGTTTCATTCATAACAGCAGTGGCAATTCCATCATAACAATATGGAGTTGGTGCTTTATTATCTTCTCTGCCAATACTCAATACACAACTCGTGCTTGTTGTATTCCCACATCCGTCGCTTACAATCCAATATATACTATGAATTCCTAGTGGGAAAACTCCGCCAATAATGCCTGCTTGAAGAGCATTAAAACTTGAACCTTCGCCATTAGCATCAAATATTCCGTCATTATCTAAATCTAGTCTCCATGACCAACCTAAATATTCTTCTCCACTACAATTATCTATCGCAGAAGCAGTTATAGGACCAGCAAAATTCTCATCACATCCTATAATCATATCTCCACTGCACTCTATAACTGGTGGTATATCATCGAAAATATCGTATTCCACATATAATTCGAAATAACCATTTTCACTAACATATGGGTTAATTTCATAACCTGCACCTGTATAGTATAAATAATTTTCTTCAAAAATACATTGATCTATAATTTCCCAATGAGCTAATACTTTTTTACAACCTCCACCAGCAAAATCAAATGTATCTAAGGTCAAATTAATACCAGCAATTGTACAAAGATTATCTATATCAATTACAGGTTTGGTATACATAGTCCCTTCACAATTCGTAATTGTTATAGTTTTTACATACGGAGTAATATCATCTTGAGGATCACACCAATTGTAATTTGCTAAAAATTCTGGAGAGTCTGAAGGGAAACTAATCAAGTCGCATGTCAATTTGTTTTCATTTAATGAAATAACATCTATAACTTGTTGACAAGTTGATTTCAAACCATTGTTTTTATTTAAGGCAGTTATGGTTCGAATAATCGAACCTGATCCGCAGAACTCATCTCCTGATAAGGATTGAGTCACTTCAAAGTTACAAGGGGAATTTGCAGATGCCTCACCAAATATTTGATCGATTTTGTATGCATCAATAGCTGATAATGTCTCCCCATTCAATAGGTCCAAATATTCATTGAAACTATTGCAATCAATAGACATGTCTTTAGGACATACTATGACTGGTGGCAACTTATCTTGAACTTCCACATTGACCATTGCTGAATTACAATTGTCCCCTATATCACCAAATATTCCATTCTTATTTCCATCATCGCACACTCTAAATTCCACCATGATATCCTCTTTTCCAACATCCTCACAGCAGAAATGTACATATTCAAAGAATGTGTTATTTGGCCCATTTTCAAACGTAAACCCAGGACAAGTTTGTCCAATTCTCCTTATACTTACTCTTACTTCACCACATGCGTCAAATGAACCATCATCAAGCGACGTTGCATATAGTTCCGCAAAGCCATCTTTGTGATTTGCACTCAAACTTACGACTGTGTGCTGTTCGACAACTGGTGTCGGTAGTATTTTGTCCTCTACAGTTACATTATAATTACATAAACTGACATTGTAACAATCGTCAAATGCAACATAAGTAACTTTGTGTGTTCCAACTGATAATTCATATCCGAAAATAGAATCTCCCACCATTTCAATATATCCGCCACCTGATACATATCCATCAAATGAACTTAATCCACATATGGAATCATTGATAGTTGGATTTGGCAACAAACCATTGAATGAGCATGACCATAAATCAGTAGAAACTGTAATATCGTCGCTGCATTTTTCAAATTCGTTTCCAACAGAATTAAATACTGTTATCGACTGTTCGTAAACAATTGGATTAACTCCTTGCTCTAAATCACCACACACATTAAGTATTTTCCATGTTCTCACTATTGTAAATGATCCTTCACAAATTGGATACAATTCATCTGAATAAATCATTGAATACAAACACAATCCACCATTCGCACTTAGCTCTAATCCAAATAAATTAGGTAAGCCTGTTTGATTAGGGTGGAACGGAGATTTTATATTGATTTTACCATTTTTAATATTCTCTTGTTCTTGGATAATATTATCACAACTCTGAGGATTTTCAATAACAACATCAAAAGGTAAAACTATATGTTGCGTTGTAAAAGGCATTATCTGAATAGTTTGCACATATGAAGTATCTCCTTTTGTTGGGTGAGATATAGTCCAAGTTCTCATGATTTCTGCTCTGATTGTTGAACATCTGTCAAATTGTGTAAAATCGTCATAATAGCTTATATCCCAATTTTGAACACAATTTGTTATCTCTGGCTTACCTATTTTATTGGAAGTATTCACATCCTCAACACATAACAACTGAACATCTTCAGGCCAAATAATCTCTGGATACAATTTCTCCTCAATCTTCACTTTACCCCAACAAGAATTTCCTGAACCATTACAGTCAACGATACTTACTAAGAATTCTTTATTAATGTCACTTTCATCAAAGAAGTTAGGATGGTATTTACCATTGAGATCCGTCACTTCAACACACAAGAATTGTGAACATAGTACTGATCCAACAAGCAGCATATCTGGTGTAATTCTTGACACACAACTTCCATCTAACGAAACGTTTAAGTTTCCTCTACAAATCATTGATTCACTAAAATCTATTGGGACTCCTTGAACGTCAATCGTAATTGTGCACATTGAGCTATTCCCTGAACCATCAGTTGCTGTTATTTCTATTGTATGTATTCCAAGTTCTAATCCTCCTTCTAATGAAGGATTTGTTGAAATTGTAACATTGCAATCATCATACACCAAGAAAGTATTTAATGGCGATAAAGCAGCAGTACATTCTCCTGGATTAATATTCAAAACAATCGGCGTAGTTGGACAATTCAAAACAGGAGGCACAGTATCTATCACAGTTAAATTAACTTCACAATAAGCAGTGTTATTATTGCAAGGATCTGAAGCAGACACTAAAACTGTATGATTTCCAAGGTCATTGCAATTAAAGTTTTTAGGTTCAATTACTATTAAAATATCATCAATATTTCCAAAGCAACCATTCACATAGCTTTCTACCACGTCATCCGTAGTCAAAGTTAACTTTCCATTTTCATCAAGAGACAAAGTAACATTATCACGGCAAACTAATTCCGGTGGATTCTGATCCAAAATAAATAATTTTTGTACTGAAGAATCTGCATTTCCACATGGATCTTCAACTCTCCAAATTCTATGTATTATACCAACTTTGTCACCTTTGCATAAAATTTCAACAGAATCTCGATAGGTTGTAATTAAAGTTTCTTCTGGAGCACAATTATCAACCCCTGATGCAAACCCTGTCAAAGTAGGCGAAGTCGCGTCCAAATTACAGTCATTAATCGTGACATCTGCCGGTAATGTTACAACAGGTGCTGTTTCATCAACCCAAGTTATTACTTGCCTCCAAGTCATTTGATTAATCTTTCTGGATCCATCTGGTAAAAATTGGACACTATCTGTTACGATCCATTTAAGTGTATCCTGGTAGTTATAATATCCACAATCAAATATATCCATCACTCTATTAGAAGCTATTACCTCTTCAATAGTTGGCTCAGCCACGCAATTATCCAAAATATGATCTTGTGTCAAATGGAAGGTGTCTACTGACATTTCACATGAAACAGTCATATCTACTGGGATGCCCGCTGTCAAAATTGGATCTTGAGTATCCCAAACTGTAATATAGAAAACACATGTATCTGAATTTCCTGAAGTGTCTATTGCTACATATCCAATTTCATATGGTCCACCAACTGGAATTACTGATCCAGGAGTATATAAATTCGTTGAAAGAGGATAAACAGATATTACATCAGGGGTATTTTCTAAGTTTGCAGGAAGATCACAGTTATCAAAAGCAATTGGAATGTCCCAATTTACTTTTGCACTACATTCATCTGGATCATTACCCACGAACATATCAGCTTGGCAATCCACAAAATATGGAGCCAAAACATCTCCTACATTCACATTAAATGAACATTGAGGACTTGCATCATTTCCATTGAAATCTTCAGCAAAATACTCAACGACGCTATTTCCAACTTTAAATTTATAATTCCAATCCAAAGCTGTAGTATTTCCATCCATATATTGAGATAAAACACCCAATAAATTAAATGGCCCATCGATAGTACCGTCAGGATTTCTAACTAAAAATTCATATTTAGAAATTCCGCACATTTCATCAGGAACTGGATGGCTCCATTCAAACTGTCCTTCACAAATATAAATTCCAGTTGATCCTGAAATATCTTCAGGACATGTCCAAACAGGAGCTGTGGTATCATCAATGGTTATAACTTGTAATACTGTATCTGAATTTGCACAAAGATCTTGTGCAATCCATCTTCTTGTTAATACAATTCTTCCAATGTTTTCAAATGTATCAAGTGTTTCACTGAAATCTACTAATACGCCATTCCCACAATTGTCACTCCATGTTAAGGAAGGTACAGCAGGTATTAAATTACCACAACCAGTAGTGACATCTCCTGGCTCTGTTTCATTCAATGTAGGTGCCGTCGTGTCACTGATTCTGATAATCTGTGTATCTCTTACCTCATTGCCCGCTAAATCTCGTGCCACCCATATTCTGGTCAACTGTAAATCATTGATGCAGGTCAACGTATCCAATTGCTC
>JAHEAQ010000141.1:0-5640 GCA_024642705.1 Bacteroidota bacterium
TTATTTTGAACATAATAGGTACAAGAATTTCATTCCTTACCAATTTCATATTATTTTAAAAAATTACCTTTAAGAAGTGTTTTTCAACAGCATAAGGGGTTAAAATCGAAGAAAATCGGGAATCCTTGGACCGATTTTCAGATTTTAATTCCTGGTTTTCCTTGTGAAAGTATTTTAATAGGATTGAAAGAATTCATGCTCGAAAGAATAATTTTCGATGCTTTAAAAAAGGAAAAATGCCTTTGAAAAACTGAGTTTTTTGTTTCGTTTTTTGCTCAATCAAAAAATGAAAAGATATCATTACTTCTCATACAGACGATTAGGGTACATGCAATGAATAATTTTGTCATCATTTTTGGTCAAAAATGTCGCCAAAATTAGATTCTTGGATAATTCCTTGCCCTAGGCTGCACCTAGGGCTATAGAGATTGAAGACCTACAGGCTTATCAGCTAGTGTCCAAACCATATTGCACAAAATCCAATTTAGATGCAATCAATATTTGGAATAAAAAGCCTCGCAAGGCCTAACACTAAAGGGAAGCCACCCATTTAACATGAAATATTAATACCATTTTTAATGATGACAAACAGTGTGCTGACATTTATCGTCAGTATCGTCAGCACAATAAGTGCAATTTGTTTTACATACCAGCAATGCTATTTGATAACCACTAAATAAAATTATTCTATATTTAGACTTTTAAAAATAAAAAATCTATGAATAAGAATTTAAAGTTTGTGCTATATGCTATTGGTTTGGTTTTCATAATTATTTTTGGAATATTCTTCTCCAATTCATTTAGCAGTTGGAAGGAATCAAATAAATTAATGATAAAAGAATATTCATTAGCCAATGATATAAAAAATGATCTTATCGCCAATATTGAAATTTTGGAAGCAGAAATAATGGCTCAAACAGAAAGTCTGAAAGGTTTTAATTACATCATGAAACTAGACAAAAATCAAACTATAAATAAAGATTCCATTGCATATTTTATGAAATTAATGGAATATAAAACTATTCCACCCATGAATACTTCGGCTTTTGAATCTTTGGAACAAACAGGCATTGAAATCATCCAAGATCCACAATTGAAAGAAGAAATAATCAAGCTATTTAAAGCGGATTATGCGCCTTTATCAAATGATTCCAATGGTCAAGAAAGTCAATATTGGTCAACTTCTGTTTTACCGATATTTCAAAAATATTTTAGAATCGAAGATGGAAACTGGATTTCAAATGACAACAATTCTTGGATAAACGATAATGAATTTTTAAATATGTTAAGCATAAGTAAAGACTTCAGAAAAAAATCTATCAATCACGAGAAATTAGCGTTGGAAAAAACCAAAAGTGTTATCCTTTTAATTGAAGAAAAAATTTATTGATTTTAATCATTAAACTATTCTGCAGTTCTTATTTTTTTCTTGATTGGGTTGCAATGTATTTGTTGAAGCTCTTATCATCTTCAATGATTTCAAAAAAATCAGCCACGTATTCTTTTGCTTTATCGAATTGGTCAGAATCATAGAAAAAGTCTTTTAACTGTTCAACAGCATCAAATATACTATCTTTATGCGCTATGAATTCTTGCCGTACACTTTGAAGTACCGACTCTTCTCTGGCATAACCTTTGTAAGCTCTTTGGGTTACATGTGTGATTTTTGTGGGTAAATTTTCAATTCCAGATACTTTGGCATAATTCGCATTCACCAATCCTGACATGTCAAAATCATATGGTATTCCAATAAATTTTTTATCCATAAATAGCAATTTATCATTGTGTAAATGGTCAACTGAAAAGTCAGTATTTCCAATTAAAAATTGAAATATTGATAACTGAATGGAACTAACTGCATCTTGTTGAAAAGGATGGATGCGCCTGGTAACTTCCTTGCCACCCAATCTCTTCTCCACATTTTCTATATCTTCTACTAAAATCCCAATAAGGTCATGCTCCTTTAATTTCTTGTTCTTTTCTTCGATAAATTGAATATTAACAAGTCTTGTTTTGAAATGATTGGGCGAAACAATTTCATATATTTTGTAAGCCATAAACTCTTTAATGATGAAATCATTGCTATTGTTATTTGACATGCAAGGCATGACCAATTTTAACTTTTTGTTTCCTTCTAATAATGTTCCTTTGGTTAAGGATTTCTTCAACTTTAATTTCAAAGGAACATTGTAACATACGTCTCGTCTAAAATTTCCTCTTGCTCTAAGATTAATTTTTATTGAATCATAAGCATCTGTTTTATCTTTATAATAAAAGTAGGAAGATATATATGTAGTGTCGTTCGTATTTCTTTTTACTGTCTTAAGCGAAAATTTCAATTGGATAGGCAAGGGTTCTGACGAGTCAAAAAGCTTCAATTTTTGGTTTGTATCTGCTGACAAATAAGATTCTTGGGCTAAAATGGTTGGAGTAAAAAATGCTTGAATGAATAGTAAAATATATATGACTTGGTTTTTCATTCGCGATTTTTCCATTCTTTAAATTAAATATTTATACCCAGATGCAAAATATAAATTCCAAAATCTTTAAAAATAATAGAAAAATAATTTGCGAAACCGATTAGTTGCACATATATTTGCAACCAATTGGTTTCATAAATAAAAACATATAAAATGAGGAAATTGAAATTACAAATACAATTGACCATAGATGGTTTCATTGCAGGCACCTCCGGAGAAATGGATTGGATGACAATGGATTGGTCAGAGGATTTAAAGGAATATGTCCGAAAACTTACAGACCCAGTGGATACCATCTTATTGGGAAAAAATCTGGCACAAGGATTTATTCCATATTGGACCGAAGCCTACCACAATCCTGAAAAAATAGAAGAAGGAGCAAAAATTCTTTTTGAAACACCCAAAATAGTATTTACCAAAACACTAACCCCTGCCGATCCAGAAGTGAGTAGTTGGCAAAATACCCGTTTATCAAGTGGACCTTTGAAAGAAACACTCCACACATTGAAAAAAGCTAACGGAGGAGACATGATTGTTTATGGTGGTGGACAATTCGTCTCCTCATTGATTAAAGAAAAACTAATTGATGAATTGCATCTTTTTATTAATCCAGCCATAATTGGGCAAGGAATGCAAATATTTCAAGATATCCATGCAAAACAGAACTTCAAGCTATTGGATTCGAATCAATTTGAATGCGGCATAATGGTGTTGACATATAAACCAATATAAAATGAGAAGAGATATTTTTCAAGCTATTGCAGACCCAACACGAAGAGCAATCATTGCCCTCATTGCTATGCAAGCTATGACCCCAAATGCTATTGCTGAACACTTTGATACCTCAAGACAATCCATTTCAAAGCACTTGCGAATTTTGAGCGAATGTGAAATAATAAATTCAAATCAAGAAGGCAGAGAAATTTACTATCATCTTGACATTGATAAAATGAAAGAAATTGATAAATGGCTTGAGCAATTCCGAAAAATATGGGAAGACAGGTATAATGAATTGGACAAAGTATTAGAAAATCTTAAAAAAAATAAAAATGAACCTAACATTTGATTTTATAGTCAACAAAGAAAACAACACAATTCTAGTAACAAGAGCATTTGATGCACCTCTTGACATAGTATGGTCAGCATACACAACAAGTGAAATATTAGATCAATGGTGGGCTCCAAAACCTTGGAAAGCAAGAACCAAAAAATTAGATTTTAGAAAAGGCGGCTTTTGGCATTATGCAATGGTTGGACCTGAAGGAGAAGAACATTGGGCTCTTGCAGAATATTTAGACATCGAGATAAAAAAAAGTTTTACTGGCCTGGATTCATTCACAGATGCAGATGGAATTATCAACAAAGCATTACCACAATCCAAATGGACGGTTTCTTTCGAAGATCAAAAAGACCAAACTTTGGTCAACTTCCATATTTCCTACGATGATTTGGCTCAATTAGAGGCAACTATTCAAATGGGATTCAAAGAAGGATTAACCATAGCAATGAAAGGCTTGGATGAGCTTTTAAAAACCATTAAAGCTTAGCAAAATATAGAATTATCAACTTTCATTTATAAATCCTTCTCAAAAAAGCTTTTGTGCATTTATAAAATTGTTATTTTGGTAAATGGTCAATAAATAATTTAAAAAATATTGATCCAATCGAATCAAAGTTTACTAAATGCATAAAAAAAGACGGATGAGGCATATAAAAATTAATTTTCTAGCCATTCTTATGGCATTCAGTTTTCAATTGCAAGCTCAACAAGAAAATCTATGCATGGGTAAATATTGGACAGAAGATGAGGCCAATATTCAAATGAAAAATTTTGCCCTTGAGTGGAATGACCTAGCATCCTGGGAACAACGGGCACAGAAAATACGTCAAGGCATAATTGAAGGTATGCAATTGGATAAAATGCCAAAGATTATTGGAAATTTCAATCCAATTATAAGGAATACCAGAGTGATGGATGGATATATTGTTGAAAATATTGCCATCGAAAGTTTTCCAGGATTTTATATCACTGGAAATTTATATAGACCAATTGAAACTAAAAGTAAAAACGCAGCAATTCTATGTCCTTATGGTCATTGGAGTGATGGCCGCTTTCGAGAGGATATGCAAAAAAGATGTGCCGTTCTAGCTCGAACGGGGGCAGTAGTTTTTGCTTATGATATGGTTGGATATGGAGAATCATTGCAAGTAAATCATAAAATACCAATTGCTTTGTTATTGCAAACTTGGAATAGCAAAAGAGTTCTTGAATATCTAATATCACGTCCAGATGTAGATCAATCTAGGATTGCAATAACTGGAGCTTCTGGTGGTGGGACCCAAGCTTTTATGTTGACAGCCATAGATGAAAGAATTAAAGTTTCTGTACCAGTTGTTCAAGTTTCAGCTCATTTTTTTGGTGGATGCGTTTGTGAAAGTGGGATGCCTGTTCATAAAAATCAAAATTTTCAAACCAATAATGTGGAGGTTGCTGGTTTGTGTGCGCCAAGACCAATGTTAATACTTTCAGATGGAGCAGATTGGACACGAAATACGCCAAGAATCGAATATCCTTATATTCAAAAAATATATGCAGTTTATAATGCAGAACATAAAGTAGAAAATGCTCATTTCCCAGCAGAAAAACATGATTATGGCTATTCAAAAAGAACTGTGGCATACAATTTTTTAGCTTATCATTTGGAATTGAATGTGAACAAAATACCTTATGAAAATGGATTCAACGAAAAATTTGTTTCTATTTTATCAAAGCAGCATTTGAGTGTTTTCGATGATGAACATCCGATCCCTAAAAATGCATTGCAAGGCGATGAAGCGGTAATGGCCTATTTAAAGATTAACTTGTAAGCAACTGACTTCTTATCGACCATTAAAAATTATTTCACATACTTTATTTTAGAAGTTCTTAAATTAAATTTCCCAATATGCTATACACTCGACCGATTCAAATGCGACTAATAAAATCCAAATGGTCTAACTTGCTTTATTGTTTTTTAATTCTATTTACATTTAGTGCGTGTAGTATTAAAACTTCAGATGAGAGTTCTAAAAATGGAGATTCAGAATTAACCGACGCCAAATGGATTGGTGCAAAATACGATTCACCGATAATAGATTCTTTGAGGTATATTGAAGATCC
>JAHEAQ010000141.1:5740-7394 GCA_024642705.1 Bacteroidota bacterium
AAAACACCAGTTTCAATAAAGACTCTAGCAAATGGAAATCATATGGTGGATATGGGAGTAAATTTTACAGGTTTTTATAAAATCCGATTGAAAGGTGAAAAGGGCGATACCATTACATTTCGATTTGGAGAAAGAATCTATGAAGATGGCACTTTAAACCCAATGACAACGGTAGCGGGACAAATAAAAAAAGCGGGTCGCGGTGGCCCTGGAGCACCTCCAATTGCATGGCAGGAAGATCGTTATATTTTGGGAAATAATGCTGAAGTTTGGTTTACTCCAGAATTTACATTTCATACTTATAGGTATATGGAAATATCAGGATTGAGAGAAACTCCATCCATTCAAGATATTGAAGGATTGGCTTTGAATACAAATGTGGAGAAAAACAGTCAATTTACTTCGTCCTCGGAACGTATCAATGCAATTCAAGAAATTACAGAAAGAACATTTTTGGCCAATCTTTTGAGTGTGCAATCCGATTGCCCGGCAAGGGAAAAATTTGGATATGGCGGCGATTTGAATGCGACTTGCGAAGCATTTATTTACAATTATAATATGCAAGATTTTTACCGTAAAACGGTTTATGATTGGGTGGATGCTATGAACGATTCTGTTTTTGTGGATACTGCACCTTTTGTTGGCATCAAATATTGCGGAATAAGCTGGGAATCTGCATTTATCACTACACAAAACAGTCTTTTTCAATATTACAATGATACGGCGATTGTTCGAGAAATGTACGAATTAGATTTGGAATGGATGGAAAAAGCAAAACGCATACATCCAAAAGGGTTGGTTGAAGAAGGACTGAGTGATCACGAATCATTAGAGCCAGTTCCAGTAGAGCTTACAGGAACTTCTCATTACCTTCAATGTGCCAGAATAATGAAAAATTTTGCCTCAATTATGCGAGATTCAGACCATGAAAAAGAATTTGAGCAACTCGAACAAAATCTACAATCCATTGTCTTGGAAAAATATTGGAAAATGCCAGTTGCACAACCCATAAACAAGCAAACCTTATTTGCCACATTATTGTATCATGATATCATTCCAGAGGCAGAAGTTGACCAAGCTGCAGATTCGCTTTTGGCATCACTTTCCGCAAAGTCGAATCATTTCATCACTGGAATTTTCGGAACCAAGTACATTCTAGAAGCATTGTCAAAAACAGGGCATATTCAGAATGTTTTCGATGTGGTAAATAGCAGTTCGTATCCAGGTTGGGGATTCATGATAGAACAAGGAGCTACCACAATTTGGGAAACATGGAAGGAGAGCGATAATACCTATTCCAATTGCCACCCAATGTTTGGATCGGTAACCGAATGGTTTTACCGATGGCTAGGTGGAATAAGGCCAATGTCTGATTATCCTGGTTTTGAAAAATTTATCATTAATCCATTTATTCCCAATGGATTGAATCAGGTGAGCACTTCCTATGAAACGCCATTTGGACAGATAGTTTCCAATTGGAAAAAAGAAGCAAGTGGAAAGCAAACATATGATATTCAGGTACCAAATGGAAGTACTGCACTGGTAGAGCTGCCAACAAGTTCATTACAGCAAATAAAAGTAACATCCAAGAATTCTAAAGATTCCTTTATTCCAGAATTAAATAAAGACCAAGTGTTTGAATTGAAAGCAGGAA
>JAHEAQ010000010.1:0-53784 GCA_024642705.1 Bacteroidota bacterium
CTCTATAATTAAAATTCAGTAAATAAGAATTGAGCATAATCAATAATTCCAATATACTCTCCATTTTCTTCTACAGGTGCAATTCTTACATTGTAATTGAACATTAACCTTGGCACGTATTTAACATTTAGACTTGCTGGGATTGAAAATACTGGTTTGGTCATGATTTCATATACACTTACTTCATCGAGAGTTTTGTTCGGAATAATGACACCTTTAATGATATCATGAACGGTTATGATGCCATTTGCATCGGCGGCATTTCTTTTTTTTATAATCAAGGCCTGAACATTTTTCTCCTTCATCAATTGAACGGCAGTTTTTATACTCGACAATCCATCTATATAATATAAATTGCCTGAAGCTATATCCTTAGCTTTTTTAAATGTATCCATAATCTATTGTTTACAATTGTTCTGTATTAAGGTTTTCTCTAATTTTTTTAATCTGATGAGATAATCCTGCCACTTTATCTATGTTGAGTGCAATGATAATTCCATTACCAGATTCTTCAATATTACATTTTTTAGAAACAGCTTTTATGATGCGCTTGGTATGGTGTTCTTCTACTACAAAAATTACAATATCTGTTTTTTCTTGTATAGTCAATCCTAAAAAATTCGACTGTTCCAAACCACTTCCTTTTCCTTGAATTATCACATCGCCAGTGGCACCTGCCTCTTTTGCAGTTTTGACAACTTTATCAGTTATATTTGGGTTTACAAACCCTACAATTAGATCAAATTTCATGATAATATTTCTTTTTTAATTTATTAATATAGGATAATAAGTCATTAAATTGTGCATATCCTAGAACCGTAATAATAGGAAAAACGCTCGCAAAGGCAATCAAACCAAATCCGTCTATTGCAGGGCTTCGGCCAGGAATTACTGACGCTAGCCCTAATCCTAAAGCCGCCACAATTGGTACAGTAACTGTAGAGGTCGTCACACCGCCTGAATCATATGCCAACGCAACAAGGTCTTTTTTTACAAAAATAGTTTGAATTACTACTATTACATAGCCTACAATTATATATGTTGCTAAGGAATCACCAACAACAATTCTATACGTACCCACTACCAATGCTATGGCCACACCTATTGCTACTACAAATCGAAGATAGAAAGTTCCTATCGTTCCTCCTGAAACTTCATTGGCTTTCACTGCTACAGCATATAGTGAAGGTTCAGCAATAGTTGTGGAAAATCCAATAAATGCTGCAAAAATATACACCCAATAATAGGCTTGCCAATCAGTTACATCTCCTGAATAATTTTTAAGGATAAATTCTGGATTAGATAATTGCTTGGCCATTAATTCTCCAACAGGAAATAATGCTTTTTCTAGACCCATCAGAAAAAAACTTAATCCACCAATAACCAACACACCGCCAAAGAGAACTTTTTTTAGATTTGGTATTGACCTTCTTATGATAAAAATCTGGAATACTGCAATAATGAGTACAATTGGGGCGACATCTTTAATTGTATTTAAAAAAGTATTGCCGAGTTCTGCTAACATCCATTCATATTTAGAAGATTAACATTCCATAACCCATTACAAATATCATTGGCAAAAGAGATGCAAATGCAATTAATCCAAAACCATCCGTTAATGGGCTTCTTCCTTCGATTACACTAGCCAAGCCAACACCCAATGCAGTCACCAAAGGAACTGTTATCGTCGAAGTAGTTACACCACCTGCATCATAAGCAATTCCAACAATTTCTGCAGGAGCAAATGGCGTCATTAGAATGACTAAAGCATACCCGCCAATAATCAAATAATAAACAGGCCAACCTTTTATGATTCGCCATATTCCAATAAGTATAGCTAGTCCAACAGAAAATGCAACAGTTAATCGCAAGCCAAAAGCATAACTTGATTCAATTTCAGGTTTTATTAAATCTGCTTTCTGTGCAATATTTGCAGCTTCTTTTGCGATTGCAATTAATGCAGGTTCTGCAATAGTTGTTGAAAATCCAAGTAAAAAAGAAAAGGACAAAAGCCAAAACAAACTTCCTTTTTTGACCAAAGCAAAAGACAAGTTTTCGCCAATTGGAAAAAGTCCCATTTCAAGACCTTCAATGAAAAGCATAAGCCCTACGATTACAAACACTAAACCATAAATAATTTCCCACAGATTGGGGAAAGGTTGACGTAAAACTACGATTTGAAAAAATGAGACTACGACAATAATAGGTAATAAGTCATAAAAAGATGACTTTAGTTTGACTCCTATATTGCCTAATACTTTTAGAATCATTAATTCATGCTTTATAATGATTAAATATGTTAATCGTGAATAATAGTTTGAAAATGTTTGAAGAACGAAAGTTAACAATTAATAACTAAAATGAAAATAGTTGGAAATATCGATTACAACCATTTTAGAAATTATCCAAAATATTCGGAATCAAGTTTTGATGTAAAAATATTTTGCACGATGGACCAAAGGATTTTAATTCAATTAGGTTGAAATATTTCTACTAAAAAAAGTGAAATTTGATTTGCACATTAGCATCCTTTGAATAGTTTACGGGTTTTAAATTTTCTCTTCAGCGACCTCTCTATTTTTTATATTGAGGTAAGTTTCTATTTCTTGCTCAAGATATTTTGCTTTAGAAAGTGAATTAACTGTCATTAGCTTTTCATGTTTTTGGCCTTCCAGCCCATTTGTTATCATATAAATAGATTGGTAACCAGCTCCTTCAAGGCTAGGTTTTATATAAATTTGGTCAATTTCGTCAACTGAAAAAAACTTATCCTTTTTGAAATTATTTGGTCTACGTTTGATGCTCAAAGATCTATTGTTTATATCGATATAAGTCTTATGGTTAGAGTAGTTAAATGCTTTGTAAATATAATAGATAGCTAATAAAGAAAATGCGATTGGAATAAAGGGAGAAATAGTTATTTTTTCAACAAAATAAATACCTATGGAGATAAGGGCAAATAAGGGTGAAAAACCGATCGCCCATGCATTAAAACCCTCGATATGTTGTTGTATAGTAATGTCTAATTCGTCTTTGTAGTAAAATAAATCAATTCCTTCAGGTCGAAGCACTTCTTGTTTAATTTCATTTTTAGATTTAATATTTTCTACTTCTTTTTCTATTGAAAAAATAACATTGCAATTGCTGCATTTTGAAAGGCTGTTTTGCAGATTTATGTTGTCTGAAGTTACTTCTTCATGGCAAGAAGGACAATAAATTTTCTTGAATACTTTTGGTAACTCTTCATTAATATTTTTAAGTTCAAGCTCCTCAAAAGGTTTGTATTTTTCTATTAGTTCATCCATTATAATATAAAAATAATAAAAAAACTAAGTAATTTATGAGGTATTCGCTTAAGTGTGTATAACAAATTACACTTTTTTTTAATATATTCAGAGCAAAAGTACGATTTCCATTTGGTTCAGTTTTCACAAGGCATTTAATGGTAAAACTTGATAAAGTTGGGGAATAAAAACAGTTGAAATGTTAAATTTTGAAAATAAATGAAAAAAACAGGGACGAAATAGAGTTTTAAAACACTAATGCTTTACACAATAAAATGTAAAGTAAAAATGGAGAATGCAAAACATGTTTTTGAAGGTGCTATTTATTTGCTAAATAATATTTCGGTCGCTAGGAACCCACTATTTCGTAACCAAGAAAGCATAGAGCGGTTTAAAGAAAAAGCCGATATTTATTTAAGTCCAATATGCAATATTCTTGCTTTTGCTTTTAATGACAACCAATGGCAACTTTTGGTACAAATGAAAAGCAGAGAAGATTTCATTAATTTCTATAGAAAGAAACACAAAAATGAAAATATCGAGGAATTTCTAATCCCAGAATCTTCAATTATCTACAGTCAAGAAATGGCTAATTTGCAATCTGGATTTGCTAAACATTATAACTGGTTGAATAAACGAGTTGGTGCTTTGTTTTACAGGAGGTATCAAAAACAATTGATTACTTCTGAGGAAGAATTGATTTCAACAAATGAAAGATTGAAAAAAGAAAGACCTAATAATCCACATAAAGGAGAATGGGCGATAAGAAAAAGTGAAAATTTAAAGAGTGAAAAAGGAATGAGGTGGGGAATAAATTATGAAAAGCTTGCGGAGTTGGGATCTCAGGTTTTATGGAATGGAATCCAAGTGAATAAAACCGACCTTGAAGCTCATTTCAGAAATCTTCCACCGTTGAAGATTGAAAACTCAATTTACAGATATTTTAGACTCCTATTCAAAATTTTATCCTATTTCGAAGTCCCAATCTGGTAAGTATCATCAGAACTGAGATTTATAATTTCCTTTTATCACTTAAATTCAATTTTAGGCTAATTTCCTTATGTCTAAATATTCCAGATTTTTCAAAACCAATAATTAAAATCTTTATTTCAAACCAACTAAGCATGAAATGCTATTAAACAATATTTTACCCAAACATTGAAAAGTCAAATACAGTTTATTGCTATCATCCTATTAATATTATCCCAATTTTTTATTTTCCCCCTTTTGATCCCAAAACTAGGAAGCAAATATTTTAGATTTTATGCAATTTGTTATACTCACGCTGATTAATGGATGTGCAGTGAATAATTTTGGCATCATTTTTAGTCAAAACAATGATGTCCGAAAATACAATCAAAAATCTTTCAACTCCTTTGAAAAAGGAAGTTTTTTGTTTCGTTTTTTCTCAATCAAAAAATAAGAAAATATTTTCTACTTCCATAAAATTTCAATTGTCAAGACTAATTATTCAACGTTGCCTATAAAAGAAAATTTTCCCATTTTAAATCCTCAGTAATTGATCATGAAGCCTATTAATGGATGTGAAATGAATAATTTTAATTATCCTGTTAAAAAAACTTTACTCTCTTCGGTTGAAAATCCAGATACAAACTTATATTTCTATATTATTGTTTTTCAAACCATACATTCCTTGCTCTTCCATTAGATATTCTAATTCCAATAATTAAATTTTTAGCATCTCGAACTATTGCAATGGTCCCAAAATCGGTAATTACTAATGCATCTTTTCCTAAAATTTGAACCGGGAAATCGCCATGTCTTGCATGATGGCCTAATAATTTATTATCTTTTAACAAGATGTCTATTGTGCTTTCAAGTTCTGGGCTATAGAATTTTCCGATGTATTCACTCAAATTAATACCTGATAAATTAAACTCCTCAAATCTTTTAGCTTCTGTTTTATCACCATTTTGAAACACAGTTAATAATTGGGTTTTATGGTCGCTTAGGTCTGAAAATACAAATTGAACATTTGATTCGTTTGGAATTTCAAATGTGTTTCCAGCTGTATTGTAAAGATTGTATTCCACATTGTTCCATTCTTGCATTACGTGCAGAGAGTCTTTTTCTGTGCTAATACTTAAAAAAACACCTGGTTGTATTTCATATTTCCCTGTGATTTGTTCCAAAGAATAGGAAGTTATGTTATTTGAAATCATTGGGCTTTCAATTTCGACAAGGGAATTTGGATTGGAAGGGAGCAATATTGATGCAATATTATGCTCTATTTCTCCAGTATTAGAAGATGAAAAATTAGTAAGAATTGCAATATTCAACTGTTCTTCTGGATATGCACTTACATAAGATCTAAAGCCACCTATAGCTCCCCCATGTTGAACTTTTTTATATCCTTTGTAATTGTCTATACTAATACCGAAAGCATAATTGTTTTTACTGCCATCATTAAAATTGTCAGTCGTTTGGAGCATTTTGAATGCTGAACTCCAATTTGGCAAAGGTGTGCTGAAATTCTGTAACCAAGTCAATAGATCTGCAGTTGTGGTATGCATATTACCAGATCCTACGTAACCCCAATATTCTACTGCTCTAAAAAAATCAGTACCTGAACCGTAGTAAGATGTTGCATTTTTTGGAACAATACGATCATATCGATCTTCAACATAAGTATCGGACATGCCTAAAGGGTTGAATACATTGGCTTTCATCCATTGCGGAAATTTTTCTTTGGTCACATTTTCAATAATATTGACCATTAACATAAAGCCAGTGTTGCAGTACAAGTATTCATCACCAGGAATGAAATTTAATTCCTTCTGATTCAGCATGAAGCGATACAAATCTTCATTTGTTCTAGAGTCATCATCTCGCCAACCAGCCAAACTAAGCATTGCATGCAGACTGCGCAAACCACTAGTATGATGCAGCATATGACGGATTGTTATGGTGTGACCAAAGTCTGGCAGGTCAGGTAAATATTTTCGTATATCATCATCGACAGAGATCAATCCTTTTTCATGCAACAAGACGATTCCCATTGCTGTGAATTGTTTGGATACAGAACCAGAATTAAAAATGGTTTCAGTTGTGTTGGGCACTTGATATTCCATACTGGCCAATCCAAAAGCTTTAGAGTAAATAATTTTTCCTTTTTGCATTATTCCTATTGCACCTCCTGGATGGTTAATTTCAGACCAAGAATTGAATAAGCTATCAATTTTTTGTAATTGAATATCACTGATTTGAGCTTGAACTGAAACCAACGTAAAATAGACTATGATCAAGAAAAAGTATTTAGAATTCATACAGATCCATTTAAGATTTGGTATTTATAATTATTAAAGTCATTGTTCCATGGAATTCGAAGATCGTAAAAAATCAACAATTGAATCTATATTATATGATTTTACTAGTTTTTTGAATTGAATTAGATATCTAATTTGATCTAAATTTCATTCTATTTTCTGACTACGAAATTTATTTTAAGCCTACCTTTTTATGCTCTTTGTAATGATAAGATGCTTAAAAAAATAATTTAATGAATATGTCTATATAAGATAAATATATATATGTAATTATATATATAAGATAAATTTACCAACTATTATCCATTTATTTTTAATAAATAATAATCATTTGATTATTCAATAAAAGTGTTTTTAAAATCTTAAAAAAGTCATTATGAAATATATAAAAAAATCAAAAATAGTGGCATTCTTTATTTTGTTTACTTCCATTTTATCATTTGGCCAAAGTAAACATATAGGACTGACATTATCAAACAACACGACAGGATTGCCTATCCTTGCATATCCGGAACTTTTTTATAGCCAATTTCATCCTGGAATAGATGCTTTTTATTCGTTACAATTAAATAATAGTGAGAACAATAAAATTTTGTTAAAAGCAAATTTAGGATTCTATTACCATCAATTTGTGCAAAGCTTACTCAGAATATACCCAACTGTTAACTATGAAAGAGAACTTAATCAAAAATTGTCATTAGGTGTTGGTTTAGGAGGTGGATATGGATTGAGTTTTGAAGGAAAAAATGCTTTTGTTTTTAAAGAGGATGGTACCTATGAAAACAAAGGTTTTTTTGGAGCTAGATCTCAATTTTTGATAGCATTCGAGATTGGTGCCGGATATTCTTTAAAGGCAAATAATGAAAATAGCCCAATTCTGATTTGTCAATTTAAGTCATTCATGCAAGGGAATTATGTGAAAAGTTATGTGCCACTTTTACCTTTAAACTCCATTAACATTGGAATTCGTTTACCAATAAAAAATTAAAGAAGATGAATAACTTTCAAAATTTAGTATACGGGTCTTTCATTCTTACAACTGTTTTGACTTCGTGTGAAAAAGACATTTATAATACCAAAGCTATAGATTGTAGTCAAGCTGAAATAGGAAATAATCACCCAAAAGCAAATGAATATCAGATGATTATTGATCAATATGTGGCAATAGGTTTTCCAGGTATAAGCGCTTATATAAAAGATGGATCTGGAGTTTGGGTAGGGTCTTCTGGATTTGCCGATATTTCGCAAGGAATCAAATTTGAACCTTGCCATATTTCAAAAGCAGCAAGCATTACAAAGTGCATGGTTGGTGCTTTGACAATGAAACTTCAAGAAGAGGGGGTTTTAGACATAGATGACCCGGTTTCAAAATATATAGGCAGTGATATTTTAGATAAGATTAATCATCCTAATGGTATGACTTTAAGAAATTTGATGACTCATACCACAGGAATAGCTGATTTAATTAAGACTTCAGCATTTTATCTGGACGTACTAAATTATCCAAATAGGACTTGGGAACCTGAGGAGTTATTAAAATACATTTATGGTGCTGAACCAGTAGAATTAACGGATGAATATCCTGCAAAATATTCGAATACTAACACTTTATTATTATCAATGTGTATTAATACAGCTACGGGTAGGCCTCATTATGAATTGTTAAGAGAAAAAATTCTGGATCCATTGGGGATGACAGATACCTATTATCAAAGTAGAGAAAAACTTCCTGAAACTACAGCTCAAGGGTATTTTGACCTACATAATTCTGGTGAACTTTTGAATGTTTCCAACTTTATTACTGGAAGCGGTAATGGTTATGGAGGAATTTTTTCAAATGTTTTTGATTTAAACAAATTCCTGACCGCTTTACTTATTGATAAAACTTTGCTGTCTTCATCCTCTTTAGATGATATGCTTTCAGATTTTTACCCTTCTGGAAAAGATGAATATATAGGTGGAACAAAAACAGCAGCTGGTTTCTTGAAAAAATTTGGTGGAATGAAGTACCAAGGAATTGGTCATTCGGGTAAAGATCTTGGATATTCTGCAGATATGTTCTACTTTTCGGAAGTAGATATGAGCATGATTTTTTTCATTAATTATGGAACAGACGGAGCAAGCCAACTTAGAGATTCATTTTATGCTTTCGAAAGGGATATTATGTTGAAGATGTTCGAAGATTAAAACATAGGTAAGGATTATTATTTTTGCAATTAGAGTTCAAGTATAAAATAGTGGCCCAATTTCATGATAATTACATGGTTATCTAATAAAAACTTTTTTTATATTGTGTATTTTGGAGAAAAAATTTGATAATGTTAAAATTTACCCCTTTATTCCTTGCAGTACTTCTATTTTATTCATGCAATAAATCAAAAGAAATTCCATCCACTGAAAATCAATTGGGAGTACTAAATCATGAATTTATAATCAACGATGCTGCAAAAGTCGATTTTGAACACGGGTTATTACTCCTTCATAGTTTTGAATATGATGATGCTTTGACGGCTTTCCAAGCGGCAAAAACTAAAGATTCAACTGAAATTATGGCGTATTGGGGTGAAGCAATGAGTTATTATAAAGCTTTATGGGGATTACAAGATAAAAGAGCAGGCTATCAAGTGATGGAAAAATTAGGGATTACTCAAGAAGAAAGAATTGGTAAAATTTCTGATCCATTAGAAAAGGATTTTTGGTTGGGCTTAGAAATCTTGTATGGCGATGGAACATTGAAAGAAAGGAACAGCAAGTTTAATACTTACATGGCGGAATTGTATGCAAAACATCCTCAAAATCAGGAGGTCGCTGCTTTTTATGCATTAAGTATGTTGTGGGATAGCGACGATGAAGCAACATATGTAGAGCGAGGTAAGAAATCTGCAATGATTACTGATGGAATATTGAAGGAAAATCCGCTTCATCCAGGAGCTTTACATTATACTATTCATGCATATGATGATCCGCATATGGCTAATTTTGGAATGGAATCTGCTAATAATTATTCTAAAGTTGCGCCTAGTGCGAGCCATGCTCTGCATATGCCTTCGCACATCTATTTGGCATTGGGAATGTGGAACGAGGTTGTAAAATCAAATGAGGTTTCATATCAAGCAAGTGTAGATAGAATGAATAATTTAAATCTAGATGATGCAGCAAGAGGATACCACCCTTATGCTTGGCTTCATTATGCCTATTTACAGCAAGGTAGGGTAGAGGATGCTAAAAATTTATTGGCTCAAATGAGTGAGTTTTATAAAAATACTCAGATTAAAGGAATTCGATCCTATATTGCTTCTATGCAATGTGCATTTTTATTTGAGACAGGTAATTGGCCAGAAGATCTTGAACCAATAGTCATTAAAACCAGTGATCTTGGTCTTGGCTCAGTATGCAATACGCTTGCCTTTGATGCTTATAGATTGATGAAATCTAAAGATGCAAATGCTATTCAATTAAAAATTGACACTTTAACCAATGAAATAAAAAAAGCCGAACTATACGTTACTGCTGATGCCAAGAAAATGTGTAGCTCGGGTCCTTCTAGATATGCACCTGACAAAGATGCACTTGTAAAAGCAAATGTGATATTAAATGAACTTTATGCATATAAAGCTATGGCTGAAGAGGACGAAAATTTGGAGCAATTTTTAAAAGAAGCTGTTAAACTTGAAAAAGATTCTGAATATTCGTCTGGACCTGCAGATGTTGTTTTTCCGAGTTTTGAATTGTATGGTGAGTGGCTATTATCGAAAGAAAGGTATGAAGAAGCCTTGGATCAATTTTCTACAAGCTTAGATAGAGCTCCAAATAGAAGAAAGGCCTTATTGGGAAAGAAAGCTGCTCTTCAAGCTTTAGATAAAAAGGATTTGGCAAATGAAATTGATAAAATATTGAGTGGTTTTTCACCAAAAGATAACTTGGCAAAAATCTAACTGCTTAGTTTTTTGCGGTTTTTATAAACTTACTATTGGAAAGTCAAAAATGTAAATGAATTAGCGAATTTGATAATCATAAATCATTTTGGAAATATTTGCCAATAATGCCGTGCCACTATCAAAGTCTCCAAGTTCTTTTGAAAGTAATACAAGTACATATTTGTCGCCATTTGGCAGATATACAATTCCAGAGTCATGATGAACTCCTGTGATGGACCCTGTTTTATGAGCAACTGTTACATCTTTGGGAAGATGCATTGGGATAATTTCATTAAAATGTTGTGCAGTTAAAATCTGTATCATTTCATCACAAGCCTCTTTTGAAACGATTTCATTCAATGCCATTTTTTCGTAAATATTCATTAAATCGTAGGAATTAGTAGTATTATTAAGTCCTTGGTCAAATGCCTTTAAATCTTCAACTCCTCTCAAAATCTGAATGTCCATAGCTCCCATATCACGCATCGATTGGGTAACTTTCTTGGCATCTACTAAATCTATTAAAATATTGGTAGCTAAATTTGAACTCATCGTTATCATTTCAAACATCAAATCTTTAATAGTAAGTTTCTTACCGATTAATGAATATAGCCTAGCTTCACTATCAACTCCAATATCCATTTTGAAAGTTGAGCTATCAACTATACTATAAAATTCATCTTTGATTAAAATCGAATCATTAAGATTAAATTTTCCTTGATTGGCTTGTTTGTACAACTCAATCATAACAGGAGTTTTCATAGTGCTTGCTGCATGAAAATTTTCTTTTTCATTGATCAACAATATTTCCCCAGAATTAAGATTCTTGTATGCTAAACTGAATTTTCCTGCCTCATTTTCAAAAAGAGTATTTATTTGATCCAATAATTTTTCAGAGGCTGATTTTTGAACGCATGAAAATGAAAGAATTAATAAAATGAACAATGCGGAGATGCCAAATTTCATGCTTTTATAATTAATGGATGTTCCAAGTAAGAAAATATAATTTTTTGACTTCATTTAATGAAAAGGTTTTAGAATTTAAGAAAGTCAAAAATAAATAAGTGTAAACAATTTAGAATAGTAGTAGTTGAAAATACATAAATAAGCCTTGATGATAGCTTTTAGCAAGGCTTATTTATGTATTACAATAAATTATTTTGATAGAGTTATAGGAATTGTTGCTCTAGTTTTTTCCCATCCAATAACTAAGTTAACCAAGGTTGGGGATTGTTCTTCGAAAATCATTGATAATGCTTCCACGACCTCAGATTCCATAGTCACAGGAACATTTACAACTGCAACATCTTTAGATATATCTCGATTGGCTTCGCCCCAAATTGGGTAATCTTTACTAAAAATAATGTCCCAATTTGTTTTGTTAATCTTTGCAAACATAGAATACCGGCCTTTTTTAATACTTGTATCTCCAATTTTTACATCTTCAAAGAAAACAATTTCTGTCGCTTCATTTGCCCCAATTCTCCATACAGTTCCCATTTTTAGTAAATCACCAAAAATAGTTCTGCCCTTTATTTGTGGTCTGCTGTAGAAAACTTGAATCCTTGATTTAACATTTCTAGCATCTCCTTCCAAGTAGTTACTGAATGCGCTATTTCCCGGATAATGGGCCACATCCATAGGACTTGGATCGAGATCATCCATTAGAATAGGATTTAAACTAATTGGAAGTATTACTCTTGTTTTTTCCCACTCAACGACCAAATTTACAAGTTTGTCATCAATTTCTTGAAAAGTCATAG
This sequence comes from Bacteroidota bacterium, assembly GCA_024642705.1. Lineage (GTDB taxonomy): Bacteria > Bacteroidota > Bacteroidia > Chitinophagales > Saprospiraceae > Portibacter. The sequence continues at coordinate 12,252 of JAHEAQ010000010.1, forward strand.
TAAGCGCTTCTCTTGCATTTGGAATTTGAATGGTATTCACTGTCGCAGAAGCAACATCTTTAGTCATGTCTCTATTTGCATTTCCCCAAATATTTGTTTCCGAGGAAAGTTTGAAAGTCCATGTTTTTTCATTGATCAAAGCAAAAATGCTGTAAGTTCCGGGGTCAATTTCTGTTCCCCCCACCTCGACAGGTTGATAAAAAGTAATTAATGTTGCTTCGTTAGCACCAAATCTCCACTCTTCGCCAAATTTTAATAATCCACCAAATATTTTTCGCTCCTTCATTTTAGGTCGTGAATAGACAATTTTCAATTTTGGTTGAATATTTCTTTCATCGGAACCAAGGTAATTTCTATAAGCAACTTCTGATGGATAATAGGCTTGATCTAAAATACTTTCATCTAATTCTGGCCATTTACTTTCGTCTTGTGCAATAGCAAAAATAGATGCCATAAATAAAATAGCAAAAGTTATAATTTGTTTCATATTAGTTATTTTTTGAATTTATTGCAATATCGTGATCTTAAGTAAAAATAGCAATATAAAATGTGAAGACAAAGTCAAAAATTAAAAAAGGAAATAATGATTTAAATATTAACTTTTATTAAAATTTGTACATATTTAATATCGATTGATTTTAAACTTCGATTTTCATTGTAATTAATTTATAAATACAATTAAATTAAATCTTTAGAGTTAAATTTTATTTATTGAAACCGTGAATATTTTGGTTAATAAATTTTTTTGGAAATTCATTTACACCTTCAAAACCAAGTTTTATATCTCTTCCTTCTTTTGGAATGGATGCAGTTCTAAATATATAATCCCAAATGGCTAAAGTGATTCCAAAATTAATTCCATATTTGTATCCTTTTGGAATATTTTCTGCATGATGCCATATATGCATTTCTGGACTGTTGAATATGAATTTCATAATTGGGCCGAACAGGAATACTCCGACTAAAGTAGAAATAAAAATAGTCGTAGTTTTTATTAGTAAATTTGGATTTGACAATAAATTTATGTCAAGCAGAGAGTTTGCTACAAGAAAGCCAATTAACAATCCTAGGATTCCCCCTGTTATTTTTCCATTAATGGAAATATTAGAATGATTATAGTGACCCCATGCTAAAGTAAAAATATGGATGACAAAAAAATCATACAGCCCTATTCCTAATAAAGCTAGAGGAATATATTCAATAAATCGATAAACCACATTTTCCATCCAATGGTATCGCAAATGAGCAGCAAATCCCATTTCTTGCACGGAATGATGCACTTTATGATATTCCCAAAGTCTTGGGACTCTGTGCAATAACCTATGAACCCACCATTGTACAAAATCACGGACTAAAAAACCTATGAGCAATATAGCCCAAAATGGAAAAGTCTTCAATGGGTTCACTGCTTGTAAGTCAAATCCTCCAGATGCAAATTTTATAAAATTGTTAAATAGATTGACAAAAACATCAGAGGCAGCGTTGTAAATAATCAAGCTGAATAGAAAAAAATTAAAAAACATATAAAAAAAATCCAACCAGAAATCTTTTCTAAAAGTTTTTTGTCCCTTTCTCCAAGGCATCAATATTTCTAATAAAAAGAAAAAGGCAGACACTAGAATCAACCAATAAAAATAATTGTGAAAATTAGGATTCGTGATTTCATGCCACAAGTAATTGGCATAACCCGAATATCCATTCACAAAAATTTTGAAATAATCAGTCATTAAGTATTAAAATTTTAATCGTGAAAGATCGCTTGCTTTGTATTTGCTTAGATCATATGATTTTTTGTCTTTATTGATACTTTTAGTCAACATCGTCGTGGTCGTTTTCTCTTTTGTGTCATAAATTATCATTTTCAGAACCAATGCATGAGAATTTTCTGGAACATCAATGTTGGGATTTGTAGAAAATGCTAATGCAATAGTTGCAGGAGAAATGCCTAATTCTTCCGTCATCCAATAACTTGCTTTCATATCCTCATCTTCCAAAGTATATTCTTCACATTCAAAACCTGCAATTATTTCTTTTTTTCCAGTTTTGACTAATTCAGGCACTTTTTCATCATTTTCTTGTTCTTTTTTAGAAACTTTCTTGGCCTTGTCCACTATAGATTGGAGACTTAATACAGTTAATTTTCCACCCACTACAGAATAATTCTTCATGTCTTCGAAATCCATAATATTGAGTACAGATTCAGTTTCTATACCTACATATTTGCCATCTTTTGGATAATGGGTTAAAGAATTAACCACATTTTCTTTTCCTTTTTTGTCCGCTGTCGTGATATCAATGTCTAAAGTTATATCAAAATTAAATTCCTTTTCTATGGTTTTTGAACTAAAAAGTCCACCACTCGATGTCGGCTTTGTTTTGGTGGAATCAATTGTCCCGTCTGTAGTTTCTGTGCTTGTGGAATCGCTTCCAAATAACTTGTTAACAAGCCCATTAAAAGTTTTTTCAATGGCTTTAGAAATGGCTTTGTCTTCTGCTTTTTTTACAGCTTGTTCAGCACCTTGCGTAATTTGAGCGCCGAGTGTAGTCGCAAATAATAAAAATAATAAAATTGATAGTGAGTTGAAATATTTCATATATGCAATTGTTGTTTAATAAATTATATTGAAAAGTAAGATTCTAACTAGATTTACTAACGTTTAATTGTAATTGATTTGTTCAGAAAAATGAGAAAAATAAATAAAGTTTAACGTTTTTTAAAAAACATCGTAAAGACTTTACTTCTTAATGCGCATTTAGATCAATTTATTATCAATTGAGTAAATAGAGTTTGTTTTTTAAATGATTGTTTTAAAATATGTTACTTTTTGACAAAAATGGGTCTTATTATTATAAACCTAAACTAAATTATAAAAAAAGTAGTTATTTTTTTTAATATGCATCATATTGAGAAAGTGACTTAATAGTATTACATTAAAAATTAAATTAAACAGATTAACATGGACAACATTTTCGATTTATTACAAAATCAGATGACACCAGAAGTAATTGGTGCATTAAGCAAGCAAATCAGAGCAGATGAAAGCACAACTGCATCTGCAGCTCAAGGAGCAATTTCTGCAATTGTAGGAGCACTTTCTAAAAATGCTTCAAGTCCTGAAGGTGCGGGCGGACTTTTAAGTGCTTTAGATAGGGACCATGATGGATCTGTTTTGAACGATATTATGGGTTTAGTTTCTGGAGCAGGCGTTTCAACTTCTAAATCAACCAATGGACTTGGTATATTAAGCCACTTGTTGGGTGGAAAGACAAATAATGTTATTTCTGCTTTAAGTCAAGGTACAAATTTGAATTTTATGCAGATTGCCTCTTTACTAACATCTCTTGCACCTATTGTGATGGGAAGTTTAGGAAAAGCCAAACAAGAGAACGTAGTTAGCCAAAACAATGTTTTCGATTTTCTTAACAATTCTATGAAACAAGCTGCTCCGCAAAGAAAAGAGTTAAGTTTTTTCGAGAAATTGTTAGACCAAGATGGAGACGGTAACACAATGGATGATGTAGCTGGCATGGGAATGAAACTTTTAGGCAATTTCCTCAATAGAAAATAATTAGAATTCAATTATACTTTGTTTGAATTCTTTCAAAAGCAGCAATTTTAAATTTGCAAGCACAATTTCTCCCATTGAATGGCAGGAATCAAAAATATTCGTTTTATGATGCTGGGCCAACTCCTTACAGAGTTGGTCTATTTTTTTGTCAAAAGAAATTTTATCAGCAATCATACATTTCAAGAGCTCATTTAGCCGAACACTTGATGATTTCGCCCTTCGAGTTATTAACGCTCTTTCCTCTAATTGATATTGGGTAACCGTTTCATTGCTCAAATGATCAATCCCCAATTGAATGATAGCATTATTCTCCTTGAAATATTGAGGTAAGTAAAAGTTTTTTCTTCCTTCATACGATTGCTGGTCAAAATCTATTGCTCGAATTCGATATTGGTTTCCATCAATATCTGGAGTGATATCCACAATGTAATTATAGGCCCTCATATCTCCAAGCAACCTTACAAAACATCTTTCGTTGAACTTAATGAACTCCTTTGCAATCCTTATTTGATCAAAATGGCTGACCGCCATATTATTTTTCATAAAATCATCTCCAGGAATTCCTGCAATATGTTCTTCGATTAAAGTGTCTTTGTCGTATAAGAAACTAATTCTATTTGGTGAAAGCAGATCTTCCAATTCTAAGCCATAAATTCTCGATGAATCAATTTTTTTAATATAAAAATGGTCATAATTGTCGTTCAACCTATTTATAATTCTTATCCTGTAAGGGTGGGTATTTCCAAAATTGCAAAAATCAATTCTGTCCACTTTTAGGTGTTCGATCACTTTCAAATCCCCATCTGTCTTTAGTAAAGCGTAAATTTCACAGAGGCTTCGATGTAAATCAACACGTTCTATTTCATCATATATTAAGGTATTCCATTGCGTATCGTTTCCATTGTGGTCCATCAAAGGAATACTTCCAATTGATCTTTCCATTTCAATATATTGCAATGGTAATTCAAGTTGTCGCCCATTTCCTCTAAGATATTCATCAAATTGTGGACTCACTGGAAAAGCTATTTTCTTCTTAGATGGTTTGTTCCCTTTCATGCAAAATAAAATACAAGAATTGCACCATTTTACGATTTTTGATTAAATCGCTTATTGTTGTTCAAACTTCGAAGATCATTTGCGAGGAAAATTGTTGCTTGTTATAGTGTATTGATCAAATCCTTAAACACTCTTTCTAATGGAGGGTTCAATTATTTTGGAGTCTATACATCCATTTTAAACCCTTTTATTATTTGCTATATTCTATCAATTGTTTCAACCACTTTGTCAATTTCTTCGGTGGTATTATAATAATGCAATGAAAGTCGATTGCTCGTCATTAGATTTTTTTTCTGCATATCTGTGAGAGAAGTAAATTGAGGGCTTATCGAAGTATTAATTTTATGCTTTCTTAAATGATTTTGAAGTTTTGTGGTATCAACACCATTTTTAGTAATGCTAACAATTCCAGAAAGTTCACCTTTACCATCATAAATGGTAACCCCATTTACGTTTTGTAATTTTGTTCTCAAATCATTAGCAACAAAGGAAACCCTTTTCCAAATATTTTCAATTCCGAGATTATTGGCATATTTCACTGCTGCGGACAATCCCATCACTAAAGAATATGGCTTTTCCCATCCTTCGAACATTTTAATAGTCCCCAATTTCTGATAATGATCAATAGACTTCCACTCAGCTCCAGTCATTTCAATTGAAAATGGCTCCAACTTGTTTAAAATATTTTTATTTACATACAAAAATCCGACTCCACGAGGGCCTCTTAGATATTTTCTTCCAGTAGCTGTAAGGAAATCGCATCCAATTTTATCCACAAAAGTCGGATAATGGCCAATGGATTGACAAGTATCAACTAAGTATAAAATGTCATGAGCTTTTGTAATTTGTCCTATGGCTTCTATCGGAACAACAGCTCCTGAATTCGTCGGCATATGGGTAACAGCAACTAATTTGGTCGAGTCGTCAATTGCTTTTTCAAATTCTTCTAAATCAAAAGGAGAATCGTTATTTCCAGGGATTGTTTTAATATTTATACCTTTTTCTTTTTTCAATCTTAAATAATTGAGAAAGTTGTTCCCATATTCCAATTCACTAGTAATTATTGTATCTCCAGCTTTGAAATCAATCGAAAAAATAGCCCTATTGAAAGCTGTAGTTGCATTATCTGTAAGAGCAATTTCATTAGAATCACAATGGATTAACTTTGCAATTTCATCATAGATTTCTGCAATTTCTGTTTGCTTAGCTGCTTCAAGTTCATAACCTCCAATGGTCTCTTCTTGAGTTAAGTAATGAATGATAGCTTCATTAACAAATTTCGTTGGTAGTGAAGCTCCAGCATTGTTGAAATGAATGATGTCTTGGCAATGCAGAGTATCAGTTCTGATTTTATCTATGTCCATTTTATGCGTTGTAAAACCAAAAATAGCTTTTTAAAATGAAATTATTAACCTACATGTTACGTCGATAGCGGCCACCTACTTCATAAAGTAAATTTGTTATCTGGCCTAAGGAACAATATTTGGTGGTTTCCATCAAGGATTCAAATATATTTTTATTTTGGAGAACCTTTGACTTTAGATCATCAAGCAAAAATTGAGATTTATTTTTGTTTGAATTCATACTATTCTGAAGATTACGTATTTGAGACACTTTTTCTTCCTTATTGGCTCTAATTACCTCATTAGGAATAACAGTTTTGGATCCTTCCTTTGACAAAAATGTATTTACACCAATAATAGGGTATGCTCCACTATGCTTAAGCATTTCATAATGCATGCTTTCTTCTTGAATCTTTCCTCTTTGATACATTGTTTCCATCGCTCCAAGAACTCCGCCTCTTTCAGTTAGTCGGTCAAATTCCAACAAAACTGCATTTTCAACCAGTTCTGTAAGTTCTTCAATGATAAATGAACCTTGCAGTGGATTTTCGTTCTTTGCCAAACCTAATTCTTTGTTAATAATCATTTGAATAGCAACAGCACGCCTCACAGATTCCTCAGTAGGAGTTGTGATTGCTTCATCGTATGCATTGGTATGAAGTGAATTACAATTATCAAATATTGCATATAAAGCTTGGAGCGTAGTACGAATATCATTAAAAGCAATTTCTTGAGCATGCAAGGATCTTCCTGATGTTTGTATATGATATTTTAATTTCTGAGACCTTTCGTTAGCGCCGTACTTAAATTTCATTGCTTTTGCCCATATTTTTCTTGCTACTCTTCCGATTACTGCATATTCTGGATCAATTCCATTCGAAAAAAAGAAAGAAAGATTTTGAGCGAAATCGTCAATTTGCATCCCTCTTGACAGATAATATTCTACAAAAGTAAAACCATTTGCAAGTGTAAAAGCTAGCTGTGTGATAGGATTGGCTCCAGCTTCAGCAATATGATATCCCGAAATGGAAACACTGTAGAAATTTTTTATTTTGTTCGAAATAAAATATTCTTGAACATCTCCCATTAGTTTTAATGAGAATTCTGTTGAAAAAATGCAAGTATTTTGTGCTTGATCTTCTTTTAAAATATCTGCTTGCACGGTGCCTCGAACCAATTTTAAAGTGTTTGATTTGATATTATTGTAAATATCTTTTTCTAATACTTCATCACCGCTAATCCCAAGAAGTAAAAGCCCTAATCCATTATTGCCATTCGGTAATGAACCATTATAATTGGGTCTAGGTAAATTTTCATCATCGTATTTAGCTTTTAAAGTAGCTTCAACTTTGTATTCTAATCCATTTTCATGAATGTATTTTTCGCATTGTTGGTCAATAGCTGCATTCATGTAGTAAGCACAAATGGTAGCAGCTGGACCATTGATAGTCATTGATACCGAAGTGTTTGAATTACACAAATCAAAACCAGAATACAATTTTTTTGCGTCGTCCAAAGTGCAAATATTGACTCCTGAATTCCCAATTTTTCCATAAATATCAGGACGTATAGCTGGATCTTCTCCATAAAGTGTAACAGAATCAAAAGCTGTAGATAGTCTTTTTGCATCACTATCTAAAGATAAATAGTGGAACCTTTTATTGGTTCTTTCAGGTCCGCCCTCACCTGCAAACATTCTGGTGGGATCTTCACCATCTCGCTTGAATGGAAAAACCCCTGCTGTAAATGGAAATGAACCTGGAAAATTTTCTTGAGATTTCCATTTCAGAATATCGCCCCAATCCTTAAATTTAGGTACAGATATTTTAGGAATTTTGTTTTTTGATAAAGAGAAACTGTAATTCGCTACTTCGATATTTTTATTTCTCACTTTGTAAACAAATTTGTCTGCCGAATAAGCTTTTTTTTGTTCTTCCCAATCATGGATAATATCTAAATATTCTTTTTTTAATTGTTTTTTTGTAGTTTCTATGAGTTGGCCAATTGGAACAAAATCGATCGACGAATTTTCAAGGACATTTTTAGTTTTTTGTAAAGCATAATATCGTGAAGCATATTCAGATTGCTGATTTATTTCTTTGTCATATTGTCGAATTGTTTCTGCAATTTCACTTAGATATCTAATTCTAGACCCAGGAATTATGGTTGTACTATGTGTGTGAGAATTAGGATTAAAATTAATTTTTTCATTTTTGAATAATTTTGAAATTAGTTTTTCAAAAAGCTCATTAATCCCAGGATCATTGAATTGTGAGGCAATTGTACCAATCACAGGCATTTTATCTACTTCTTCATTCCAAAGATCGTGGTTCCTTTGATATTGTTTTTTCACATCCCTTAACGCATCAAGAGAACCTCTTTTATCAAACTTATTAATGACAACTAAATCTGCAAAATCTAGCATGTCAATTTTTTCCAATTGTGAAGCAGCACCAAATTCTGGAGTCATTATATAAACTGAAAAATCTGCATAATCAATTATTTCACTTCCAGATTGTCCTATACCAGAAGTTTCCAATATGATTAAATCGAAACCAGCTTTTTTATAAATTGCTATTATAGCATCAATGTGTTTGGAAAGAGAAAGATTATATTGTCTAGTTGCCACAGAACGCATAAAAATATTTGGGCTGTTAATGGCATTCATTCTAATTCTGTCACCGAGCAATGCTCCTCCTGTTTTTCGTTTCGATGGGTCAACTGAGATAATCCCGATTGATTTTTCAGGAAAAATTCTAGAAAACCTCAAGATAAGTTCATCTACAATACTTGATTTTCCAGCACCTCCAGTACCAGTTATTCCAAGTATTGGGACAGTGGATTCCTGGACTTTAATTTTCAGCCCATCTACCCATATTTTACTTTCTTCAGGAAAGTTTTCAACTGCTGAAATTAAGGAAGCTATTTTTTGGGTCTCAGAGATTTTCAATACTTCATTTAATTCAAGATGTGCATTTTTGCCAACTTGGAAATCACATTTTTGCAATAAATGATTTATCATTCCTTGCAAACCCATTGCTCTTCCATCATCTGGGGAATATATTTTTGTAATACCATATGCCTCCAATTCTTGAATTTCTGAAGGCAAAATCGTTCCTCCACCACCACCAAATATTTTGATATGTTTAGCATTATTTTGATGCAAAAGATCGAAAGTGTATTTGAAATATTCTAAATGACCACCCTGATATGAAGTCAATGCAATTCCTTGAACATCCTCTTGTATTGCAGCATTAACCACTTCTTCAACAGATCTATTGTGACCAAGATGAATTACTTCAGCACCAGATTTTTGAAGAATTCTCCGCATAATGTTGATAGCCACATCATGACCATCAAATAATGAACCAGCCGTTACTAATCGAATTTTATTTTTTGATTGATAAACTTCTTGTTCTTCCATTTAAATAAAAAGTTAAATTTTAATACTAATCAAAATAAACTATAGCATAATTTCTTGCTCTTTTACTAAATTGTAAACTGCTTTAAAAATATCCTCTGTGCTTGGTTTTGATGCATAATCGCCATCATTCCCATAAGCAGGCCGGTGAGCTTTAGCTGTTATTGATATAGGCGGTGCATCTAAATAAAAATAAGCTTTTTGAACTTCTAATACTTCTTGCATCATATAAGCAGTTGCACCACCGGGTACATCTTCATCTACAAATACGATTCTGTTCGTCTTTTTTATTGAATCCAATATTTTGTGCTCAATATCAAAAGGTATCAAGGTTTGAATGTCTATTAGCTCTGCTTCAATTTTGTAATGATGAAGCATTAATGCAGCTTTTTTGGCTAATGACAATGTAGAGCCATAACTCACAATAGTAACATCCGATCCTTCCAAAATAATTTCTGGAATTCCTAAAGGGACAGTGAAATTTCCAATATTGGAAGGCATTTTCTCTTTAATCCTATAACCATTTAAACATTCAATCATGATACAAGGATCATCAGATTGCAAGACAGTGTTATACATTCCTACAGCTTGGGTCATATTTCTTGGAGTGAGGATATTTATTCCTCGCATAGAACCTAAAAGCATAGCCATTGGCGAACCTGAATGCCAGATGCCCTCTAACCGATGGCCTCTTGTTCTAATAATTGCGGGGGCAGATTGATTTCCATTTGTTCTATAATGGAGGGTTGCAAGATCATCTGACAATCCTGAAAATGCATAAGGCAAATAATCAATGTATTGTATTTCTGCAATAGGACGAAGGCCTCTCATAGCCATTCCAATGGCTTGACCTACGATTGTCCATTCTCTAATTCCAGTATCAAAAATTCGATCTTCACCATATTTTTGCTGCAAACCGCTTAAAGCTTGGTTGACATCGCCAATTTTGCCAACATCTTCACCAAAAGCATAAACTCTAGGGTCTTTTCTAAATAATTGGTCAAAAAACGCATTTAGAATTTGATAACCATTTACAGTTGGGCTATTTTCATTATATACCGCAGGAATCTCTTTAACTTTCAAGGTGCTTTTATCTGTCGAATTGTACAGATTAGTATTGTATTGTTTGGATAAAATTTCTTGGTTTTCAAGAATCCAATTTTCAAGTTCGGGAGTTTTAATATCCAGATTAGCGAAATGAAATCTTGTTGTTCTGGCAAAACTTAAAAGCTCAGAACGTTCCGAATTGATATGTTTTTGAATACTTTGAATGTCTTTTAATAGAAAATTATAATGAGGAAATCTCAAGTTTAAATCTTTATAGATTTCTAATAATTTGGATTTTATTTTCTCTAAGGGATTCTTGTATATTGCCCATGCTTTATTTTTAGCATTTCGTACATCTATCGCAGCTTGATTTTGAATAAGATTTAGGTCATTTTCATGCAAATCAAAATTGTCAAGAATCCACTGTTTCATTTTTGCAATTCCATCAAACTCATTTTCCCAATCCAGTCGCTCTTTTGATTTGTATCTTTGGTGTGAACCAGAAGTTGAATGCCCTTGAGGTTGTGTACATTCTTGGATATGGAAAACAGCTGGAATTTTGGTATTTCTAATTTTTTCTATACCAAGTTTGAACATCTCAATCAAACCTGGATAGTCCCAGGCCTTGCAAGTATAGAGATCAATTCCTGTAGCTCTGTGATCAGTTTGAAAACCTTTTAATACTTCTGATATGCTTTCCTTTGTAGTTTGATACTTTGTAGGTACTGAAATTCCAAATCCATCATCGAGTATAATAAATGCAATAGGAATTTGCATTACTCCAGCTGCATTGATACTTTCAAAAAAAACTCCTTCTGAGGTAGAAGCATCCCCAATAGTGCAAAACGAAATTTCCTGACCTCCATTACTGAAGATGGTTTCATCTTTAAGGAATTCATTATTTTTGTATAAATTTGAAGCAAGTCCAATTCCCAATGCTCTAGGCAAATGACCTCCAAGTGGAGAAATTGATGAAGTTACATTAAATTCGTTTTTTTGATTTTTCCAATTACCATCTTTGTCTAACATAGGTGTTGAAAAATGATTGTTCATTTGCCTTCCTGCCGAAAAAATATCATTGTCAGAATCTCCATATAGCGCTGAAAAGAATTCTTGTAAATTAAGTAAATTTTTTGCCAGCATAAACGTCTGATCACGATAATATCCAGACCAATAATCTCCTTTATTGAATGTTTTTGAAACCGCAATGAGTGGAATTTCCTTGCCGTCTCCTCCGATTCCAAATTTGGCTTTTCCAGTAAGCACCTCTTTTCTCATTAAAACACTCAATTCCCTACTTTCGCAGGCTAATTTAAAGTCTTTTAATATTTCACCAAGATCAAGAATAGTTAGCTTTTGATCCATTGTTGACTTTAATTTGGTTTCCATATTTCTCTTTTATTCTATAAAGCATTTTTAGATTTAGCTTTTAAGATTATTCTATCAATCTCTAATTATAAATACATTTTTGATTTGTAAGTTTTTTAAAATTTTATTTTCATTTACCTTTTAATCGATATTTATAAAGGAATATTTCCGTGTTTTTTTCTAGGGGAATTGACAACTTTATGTTCTAAGGCACTGAAGGCTTTAATTAGTTTTCTTCTTGTATCTTTTGGGACAATAATTTCATCAATAAAACCTCTATCGGCAGCAGAATATGGGTTTGCAAATAATGCAGCATATTCATTTTCTTTTTCTTTCAATTTTACAATAGGATCATGGGATTGAGCAATTTCTTTTTTGAAGATAATTTCACTTGCTCCCTTTGCTCCCATTACTGCAATTTCAGCTGTTGGCCATGCAAAATTAAAATCTGCACCAATATGTTTTGAATTCATCACGTCATACGCTCCTCCATAAGCTTTTCTTATGATGACTGAAATTCTTGGTACTGTGGCTTCACTGAAAGCATAGAGTAATTTGGCACCATTTAATATGATCCCATTCCATTCCTGATCCGTACCAGGAAGAAATCCTGGAACATCAACAAGAACTAACATAGGGATATTAAAGCAATCACAAGTTCTAACAAATCTGCTTGCTTTTTTAGAACAATCGACATCTAATACACCAGCGAGACTGAATGGTTGATTTGCTATTATTCCGATGCTCCTTCCTGCTAACCTTGCAAAACCAACTATAATATTATCCGCGTACTTTTCATGGACTTCCATAAAAGTATCCCTATCGGTTATACCATATATGATTTCTTTCATATCATATGGTTTATTTGAAGCATCTGGCAGTATATTGGCTAATTCTTCCCGATATTCTTCTTCAATTTCATATGGCATCACTATAGTCTTTTCTTCACAATTCTGAGGCAAATAAGATAGTAATTTTTTTATTTTCAAAATACAATCTAAATCATTTTGGGCAGTGAGATGTGTCACTCCTGATTTAGTGGAATGGGCGCTAGCTCCCCCTAATTGCTCTGCGCTAACTTGCTCATTTGTTACTGTTGCCACAACATTTGGTCCAGTAACAAACATATAGGAACTTCCTTCGACCATTATTGTAAAATCAGTAATTGCTGGAGAATACACTGCTCCTCCGGCACAAGGACCCATAATGGCTGAAATTTGTGGGATAACGCCAGATGCTTGAACATTTCTGTAAAAAATATCTGCATATCCGCCTAAAGATCTGACTCCCTCCTGAATTCTTGCGCCACCAGAATCGTTCAGTCCAATTATTGGTGCACCTGTTTTCATGGCAAGATCCATAATTTTGCATATTTTCTCAGCATGGGTTTCCGATAATGATCCGCCAAAAACTGTAAAATCTTGAGCAAAAATGTAAATCAACCTACCATCTATTGTTCCATATCCAGTAATTACTCCATCACCATAGAATTTTTGGTCTTCCATCCCAAAATCTTTGGTTCTATGCGTTACTAATCCTCCAATTTCTTCAAAAGATTTTTCATCCAGCAACAAATTTATTCGCTCTCTTGCCGAGAGTTTTCCTTTTTGATGTTGTTTTGCAATTTTGTCTTCTCCACCTCCAAGCATAGCGGAGTCAAGCTTAACCTTTAATCTCTTAATTTCCTCTTCCATATTAATCAGCTTTTATTGATTTAATTAGAATTTCCAATATTTGAATTGCAGCTTCAGCAATCACAGTTCCTGGCCCAAAAACTCCTAATACTCCGCAGTCAAATAGAAATTGGTAATCATTTGGAGGAATAACACCGCCTACAATAATATAGATATTCTCTCTGCCAGCATCTTTAAACTCTGATATAACTTGAGGAATTAGTGTTTTATGCCCAGCAGCTAATGAAGAAATGCCCAAAATATGTACGTCATTTTCGATTGCTTGTTTTACTGCTTCTTTTGGTGTTTGAAAGAGTGGACCGATATCTACGTCAAATCCAATATCTGCAAAGCTTGACGCAATTACTTTTGCTCCTCTATCGTGGCCATCTTGTCCTAATTTTGCTATCATTATTCGCGGCCGTCTTCCATCAAGTTGTGCAAATTCATTCGAAAGTTGCTGTGCTTTTTTAAATTTTTCATCCATTTTCATTGTATTGGAATAAACGCCTGAAATCAATCTTGTATTTGCTTTATATCTGCCAAAAATTAATTCCATAGCGACTGTAATTTCACCTATGGTAGCTCTTTCTCGTGATGCAATAACAGCTAGATCCAGGAGGTTCCCAGCTCCATTTTTAGCACATTCAGTAATTTGAGCTAGGGCAGCTTTAACTTTATTAGGGTCTCTTTTTTGTTTGATCAAAATCAACTTTTTAATTTGACTTTCTCTAACTTCCTTATTATTAACTTCCAAATAGGAAAGATTTTCGTTTTGATCGAAAGGGAAAACGTTTACACCCACTATTTTTTCTATTCCACTATCAATTTTTGATTGTTTTATTGCAGCCGCTTCTTCAATTTTTAGTTTTGGAATTCCTTTTTCTATTGCTTTTGTCATACCTCCAAAACCTTCAATTTCCTCGATATGTTTCCATGTTTTTTTTATCAATTGGTCTGTTAAATATTCAACATAATAGGATCCACCATAAGGATCTACAGCATTCGTAATCCCTATTTCTTTTTGGAGAATTTTTTGCGTTTCTCTTGCTATTTTTGCTGAATATTTGGAAGGCAAAGCAATTGCTTCATCCAAAGCATTAGTATGCAAAGATTGAGTCCCGCCCATAATAGCAGATAATGCTTCAATAGTTGTTCTGCCAATATTGTTAAAAGGATCTTGTGCAGTGAGACTCCAGCCCGAAGTTTGACAATGCGTTCTTAATGCAAGTGATTTTTCTTGTTTCGGATCAAATGTGTTCACAATTTGCGCCCAAATTACTCTTGCAGCTCTAAGTTTTGCCACTTCCATAAAATGATTCATTCCAATTCCCCAAAAGAAAGAAATTCTTGGTGCAAAATCGTCAATTGCCATTCCAGCAGATATTCCAGCCCTTAGGTATTCCAATCCATCTGCCAAAGTATAAGCCAATTCTAAATCCGCGGTTGCCCCTGCTTCATGCATATGGTAACCACTGACACTTATAGAATTGAATTTTGGCATGTAATCTGACATATATTTGAATATATCTCCAACAATTCTCATAGAAGGTGAAGGAGGATAGATATACGTATTTCTTACCATAAATTCCTTCAATATGTCGTTCTGAATAGTACCTGTTAATTCAGAAGGAGAAACACCTTGTTCCTCTGCTGCCACAATAAAAAATGCTAAAATGGGAATTACTGCACCATTCATGGTCATTGATACTGACATTTCATTAAGTGGAATCCCTTCAAAAAGTATTTTCATATCTTCCACTGAATCTATTGCAACTCCCGCCATTCCAACGTCACCGACCACTCTTTCATGATCAGAATCATATCCCCGATGAGTTGCAAGATCAAAGGCAATAGACAATCCTTTTTGACCTTGCCTTAAGTTTTCGCGATAAAATTTATTGGAGTCTTCAGCTGTAGAAAAACCTGCATATTGTCTGATGGTCCATGGCCTACCCATATACATGGTACTATAAGGACCTCGCAAGAATGGAGGTAAACCAGAGGCATAGTTTTGAAGCCCAAAACTTTCAAAATCTTTTAATAAATATTGATTTATTATAGGTATGCCTTCAGCACTTTCCCAGTTTTGGTATCTGTTCGCTTCAATATGAAGTATGGCATTTTTATATTTTATATGTTTAAATGGATTTTTCATTCAACTTTCAAAAAGGACTTTGATATAATTAATTCTTTGCCATTTCCATTATAATCATAAAACCCTTCTTTAGATTTTTTTCCTAATTTTCCTGCATTTACCATATTGATTAAAAGGGGACAAGGAGCATATTTTGGATTTCCAAAACCTTCATGTAAAACTTTCAAAATCGATAAGCATACATCTAGGCCAATGAAATCTGCCAATTGTAATGGACCCATTGGATGTGCCATTCCTAATTTCATGACAGCATCTATGTCATTTACACCAGCAATACCCTCAAATAGTGTAAATATTGCTTCATTTATCATAGGCATTAAGATTCTGTTGGCTACAAAACCTGGATAATCATTTACTTCGACAGGGCTTTTATTTAAAGAATGTGAAACTTCAATAATTGTTTTGGTGGTTTCTTTTGATGTGGAATAACCATTTATTATTTCCACAAGCTGCATCAGTGGAACTGGATTCATGAAATGCATTCCGATCACTTTTTCAGCTCTTTTAGTAGCAGTTCCAATCTTGGTAATGGAAATCGATGAAGTATTGCTAGCTAGAATACAATTCGAAGGAGCAAATTGATCAATCGATTCAAAGATCCTTAATTTTGTTTCGATATTTTCACTTACAGCTTCTATAACAAGATCCGCATTTTTTACTCCATTGCTCAACTCTGTTGTTGTGGTTATATTTTCGAGTGTTTGTATTTTTATTTCTTCAGTAATTTTTCCCTTCGCCACCATCCTTTCGAGATTACCTTTAATGGTGTTCAATGCATTATCCAAAGCTATTGTTGAAATGTCTACTAGAGTTACCTTGTAGTTATGCATTGCAAATACATGCGCTATCCCATTTCCCATTGTCCCAGAACCTATGACAGATATGTTTTTTACGATTAATTTCATTTTTTCATTCTTTTTAACCAGTTATCATTTTGATGATGTATTAATTTCAATTTCTTTTGTTGTTCCAAGTAATGTTTCAAAGCGGCAATTGCTGCAGCCATCTCTTCATTTTCGTCGATTAATGCTTCTGGGGAAAAATATTTATTGATAAAATGAGTATCGTATTGGCCATCAATAAAAGCCTTATTTTCACAAACAAATTTGCCGAATTTCAATGTTGTGGCAACTCCACTGATATGATAATGATCAATAGCAAATTTAAGATTGGCTATTGCTGAATGCCTATCGTTCCCATATGCAATTAATTTAGCAATCATCGGATCATAATAAATGGGAATTTCATCACCTTGTTCATAGCCGTCATCTACTCGAATGCCATCACCTGACGGTATCTCATATTGCTTCAATTCACCAATGTCAGGCAAGAAATTTTTTTCTGGATCTTCAGCATAAACTCTTAATTCAATTGCATGACCTTTAATTTTTAAATCTGTTTGTAAAATGGATAACTCTTCGCCACGAGCGACTCTAATTTGATGCTCTACTAGGTCAATACCTGTAATAAATTCGGTTACAGGATGCTCAACTTGTAATCGAGTATTCATTTCGAGAAAATAATAATTATTAGATTCATCGACTAGGAATTCCACAGTGCCAGCTCCTGAATAGTGACATGATTTTGCGACTTTAATTGCAGCTTCACCCATTTCGTTTCGCAATTCTGGGCTCAATATTGAGGATGGCGCTTCCTCTATTACTTTTTGGTGCCTTCTTTGGATACTGCATTCTCTTTCAAAAAGATGAATAGTGTTTCCGTGTTTGTCTGCAAGAATTTGAATTTCAATGTGGCGTGGAGAAGTAATGTATTTTTCGATAAATACAGACCCATCTCCAAATGCAGAAATAGCCTCGCTTACTGCTCTAGACATTTGACTTTCAAAATCAGCTTCGCTTTCGACTATTCTCATTCCTTTTCCACCGCCACCTGCAGATGCTTTGATCAATATTGGATAACCAATCGAGCTAGCAATTTCCTTGGCCTTATTTATTTCTGTAACTGGTTGATCAGTGCCAGGTACCATTGGAATGTTGTAGTTTTTGACAGCTGCTTTGGCTTCTAATTTACTACCCATTATGGTGATTGAATATGGACTTGGGCCAATAAATATCATTCCATTTTCTTCTACTTTTCGAGCAAAAGTTGCGTTTTCACTTAAGAATCCATAACCTGGATGAATGGCATCAGCACCCCTTTCTTTAGCGCAGGCAATTATTTTGTCGATATTCAAATAGGATTCAGAGGATGGTGAGGAACCTAAAAATGCTGCTTCATCAGCTGCTCGAGAATGCTTGCTATTCCTGTCAGCTTCAGAATAAACGGCAATAGTTTTTATTCCCATTTTCTTTGCTGTTTTAATAACTCTTAACGCAATTTCACCTCTGTTAGCAATTAATATTTTCTTCATTTTAATTTCTGATTCTTGAATGAAAGGAATTCCATGCTGCTTCAGCTATTTGGTTGGTTAATTTTTCAATAAAATAGCTTCCTTTTAAGGGGTCAATAACTTTGTCCAAATTAGATTCCATAGTTGCTAAATGATGAAGATTTCGCAAAATCCGGCTGTTATTTTCATTCTTGATCTTCCCCATTAGTGGAATTATTAATTCAATTCCATCACTTGTTCCCAAAATAGAAGACACCAAATGAGTTGTTGCAAGAATATAATT
The DNA here is from genome assembly GCA_024642705.1 of Bacteroidota bacterium. Classification (GTDB taxonomy): domain Bacteria; phylum Bacteroidota; class Bacteroidia; order Chitinophagales; family Saprospiraceae; genus Portibacter. The sequence goes on from JAHEAQ010000010.1 coordinate 30,520, forward strand.
TTCTTCCACTGTAAGATTGTTTGTTTCAAAAGAATTGTTAACCAAAATTTTTATTGGAGCAGATTCTAGGGAAAAACTTTCTTGTAATAAATTGTACAATATGCGGTACGCTCGAATTTTTGCAATATTTAAAAGATAGTTTGAACCAATCTTAATTTCAATTTGAGATATTTTAGAAAAATTGTTGAGGGACACCACTTCATTACTGTAATCTGAAAAAATAGTATAATATTTAAAAAGGAATTGAGATAATTCAACCACGGGATCACTTTCTAAGTAAATTCTTACATTATGCCTAAATTTCTTAAATGACTTGGGTATTTTGGAAAAATTTATATTGTCTATTGATCCAATAATTTTGTCCAGAGCGTGATTTTTTGAAATAAAATATTGAAGTAAATTTTCTATGCTTGATAAATTTCCAGATAAATGGATGCTTATAAATTCTGGATTAATGTTCTCGAATAAAATACTAAGTGCGGGAATGCCATATTCCTTTTCGAATTTTATTTTTAATGCATTTGTTCCATTTTGCAAAGCTTGAAGAATAATTTTGTTGTTTTCTATGGTACACTCATCTGAAAAACTTTCAATAATTTCCCATGAATTATTTGCTTTTGGTGAGTCTATATTAACTGGATTAAAATGTTGGATATCTTCAAAATGAGCAAATGGAGAAACATGAAGAGAGTCATTTATCATAAATTTCAAATCTTCTAAATTGTAATTTTTTAGATCTTTTTGAATTTTAATCAACCAATCATTTTTTGAAATATTACTGAAAGTTGCACTCATCATACTTTTTTTAACAAAATGAGCATTTGTGATTTTTCAACTTTATCCCCTTTTATTACCTGTATTTTATCAATGACCCCATCCCCTTCAGCTTTAATAATATTCTCCATTTTCATTGCTTCTAAAATTAATAAAGGTTGGTCTTTACTTATATTTTCTCCAGGTTTTACCATTATTTCAAGGACTAATCCTGGCATTGGAGACAGAATGTTAGAGGAGTTTGGTTTATGGAGCTCATTGAGGCCCATTGAATCAATCAGTTGATCAAGTTCGTCTTGGATTTGTATATGATAATCCATGCCATTAATGGTAATAGTTTGATTTTTAGTATTCCCATTTTGAGAAATCTCACAAGCATAATTGGTTCCATTTATTCTCAAATGCGCATGATTTTCATCAATTTGAAAATATTGGTGCTTTGCTAATTGATCATAGTCTATGGTTATTTTTCTTGTATTATTTATTATGATATTAAAGGCCATATTTACTTAATAATTTAGAATACTCTCAATTAGTTTTCATTGATCAAATATAAGATTATTGTGTTTAAGATATGTTAATTTTATGGTGTTATTTTAATTTAAAATATTTTTTAATAAAGTATTTAAGCAATGCTTGTTATTTAATTTATTTTTTTTCAAATGATTGCTTAATTAATATTTTATTTAATCCATTTTATATAGTAATTAAAATTAAAAAATTCTTTACTTTTAATCCTTATCATTTTTTTATTGAGAATTAAGCCAATTACTTTTATTAATGGAACTCAAACAAGCTAAACGAAATCCAGGTCGACCAAATGATAACCAAAGTGCAGATCTTGAATTGATATTGCGATACGCAATAAAGGAATTTGCAAAATGTGGTTTTGGGGGAGTTAGTATTAATGCTTTATCGAAAAAAGTGGGAGTTGCAGACTCTCTATTTCATTATCATTTTGGTTCTAAACTTGAACTTTGGAAAAGCTGTTTAAGTCTCATTGGAAGAGAAATTGAACATAAGTTTGACGATTTAAATAAAATTAGCAGTGGTTTGAATGGAATTGATAGATTAAAAATGTTTAATAAACAATTGGTTTATATTTCTGCTCAATATCCTGAATTTCAGCAAATTGTTGTGCAAGAAGTTTTTTCAAATTCAGAGCGATCGAATTGGTTAATCAATGATTTATTAAAACCCATATATCGTTATTTTGAAGAAATTTTAGTTCAAGAACAAAGCTTATGTAATCTCAAAAAAATTCCTACCGCAAATTTAATGAGTTTTATAATTGGATCTATAACCACCTTATTTTCAAGGTCTTATCTTATGCATAAGCTTTATGGGATAAATGTTTTTGATGAAGAAGAAGTTGAAAATCATGCGGAATTATTGAATGAACTAATTTTCAATGGTCTACTGTTGACCAATAAGTAATTTAACCTTCTAATAAATTAAACCTTTTATAAAAAAAATTGTCAAATTGAGGATGTCAATATTATTGGCAATTTTAATTATTTTAATCTGTTTATAGTGCTAAATTTCTAAAAATGAAAAAGACAATTTTCATTATTGTTTTATTTTTTAACGCAATATCCATTTATAGTCAAACTTATAGTTTCAAGGGAAAGTTAACCGATACTGGTGACCTACCTTTAATAGGAGCAAATGTGCTTTTATTGGACGAAAATGAAGAAATGAAATATCAAGGTGCAACTGACGTGGATGGTTTGTATATGATAGAGAAAATTGTCCCTGGATCCTACAAGATTAAAATTTCTTATATCGGATATTTTAGCGTTTTCAAGGATATTCAGATAAATAAAAATTTAGACTATGGCACGACAATGATGTATGAATCTGCAGTAGGTTTGGATGAAGTTGTTGTCGAAGGTAAAGTTCCATTAGCGCTTCAGCGTGGTGATACTACAAGTTATGCAGCTTCACAATATAAAGTCCTAGCAGATGCTTCAACTGAAGATTTAGTAACTAAAATGCCAGGAATTACATTGGAAAATGGATCAGTAAAAGCTCAAGGCGAAAGTGTACAACAAGTATTGGTAGATGGAAAGCCATTTTTTGGTGGTGATGCATCTGCAGCTCTGAAAAATTTACCTGCTGACGTGGTAGATAGAATTGAAGTTTTTGACAAGAAAAGTGAACAATCTGAATTTACAGGTTTCGATGATGGAGAAACAACCAAAACTATCAATATTGTTACTAAAGTTGATAGTCGAGCTGGTCAATTTGGTAAGGGATATTTGGCATACGGAACAGAAAATCATTATAATCTAGGAGGAAACTTTAGTTTATTTAATGGCGACCAAAGAATTTCATTTATTGGGCAGGCTAATGATATCAATATTCAGAATTTTTCGTCTGAAGATATCCTTGGAATAAGCGGATCTTCTGGTGGTGGTCGAGGTGGTCGTGGTGGTCGAGGTGGTCGAGGCGGTGGAAATGATTTCCAAATTCCCCAAAAAGGTGGTATTTCTGCAACTAAGGCATTTGGAGTAAACTTTTCTGATCAATGGGGACCGAAAGCCGAGGTTACCATGAGTTATTTTGTCAATCAAAGTAGTAATTTATCAATTGAATCACTAGAAAGACAATTTTTTGAAGCGCAAACTGCTGAAAATAATGAAAGATATATAGAAGATAATACAAGCAATTCTAACAATATCAATCACAGATTCAATGGAAGATTAGATTATAAATTTAGTAAGGCAACTTCGGTAAATTTTAGACCAAGTATAAGTTATCAAAATAGTGACGGATTTACCGAAACCACTGGAGAAACAAAATTTGCTGAATCTTTAATAAATAATACAGAAAATAACTTTGATGCAATCAATAAAGGTTGGAATATCAATAATAATGCAATTATTAGGCATAATCTAGGCAAGGAAAAAAGAACATTATCTTTGAACATCAGGAATTCTTACAACAATAATATTGGGAATTCAAGTTTTTATTCTTTAAATAAATATTTTGCTCCTCTTTTGGCAGAGGATGAATTAGATCAAATTTCCACATTAGATCAAGTTGGTTGGAACAATTCTGCAAATGTTTCTTATACAGAACCTGTTGGTGAAAAAGGTATGTTAAGCGTTGAATATAGACTCACTCAAGAAAATGAAGATTCGAATAAGGAAACATTTAATGCGGATGAATCTGGTATTTATAATAAACTGGATAACTTATTAAGCAGCGTATTCAAAAATGATTACACGACCCATTCAGGTGGATTAGCTTATAATTATAGTGTAGGAAAATCCATGATTATGGCAAGAGCTTCATTACAGCATTCCAAGTTGTTCACCGATCAAACCTTTCCTTTCGAAGATAATCTAGAAAGGACATTTTTGAATGTAATTCCATTTGTGATGTGGAGATATAGTGTAGATCGTCAGAACAATGTCAGAGTTATTTATCGTACTAATACAAGAAAGCCAGCACTTTCTCAATTACAAGAAGTCATTAATAATAGCAATCCTCTTCAATTGAGTATTGGTAATTCTGATTTAGATCAACAATTTCAACATAGCATTTTTGCCAGATTGAGCAGAGCAAATTCTGAAAAAGGAACCGTCATGTATGCACTAGTAGGAGGCAACATAACACAAAATTACATTGGAAATAGTCTTTATACTTCAAGATCACAAAATGAGTTTGTAAAAAGTTTAAATTTATCTCCAGGCACTCAATTGAATAAGACTGTGAATTTAAATGGATATTGGGATTTTAGAACTTTTCTAACTTATGGTTTGCCGGTGTATGCATTAAAATCGAATTTGAATATTAATTTATCAGCAAATTATTCCAATACTCCAGGCTTAATTAATGATGAATTGAATAATGCGTTCACTTCAACTTATGGTGCAGGTGTGGTATTAAGCAGTAATATAAGTGAGAAAATAGATTTTTCTTTGGGAAGCAATACTTCTTACAACAGTGTTTTGAACGACATAAATTCAAATCAAAATTCAAAATATATCAATCAAACATCCACAGTTAAATTAAGTTGGATATTACCAGCAGAGTTTGTATTTCGAACTGATGTCGATAACAAATTTTATACAGGACTTTCTGATGGCTTTAATGAAAATTTTTGGATTTGGAATTTAGCTCTTGGTAAAAAGGTTTTCAAAAATAAACTAGGCGAAATTAATATATCTGTTTATGATTTATTGAATCAAAATCTAAGAATCAGTAGAGAAATAACCGGAAATTATGTGCAAGACACCAGAACAAATATCCTTCAAAGATATGTAATGGTAAATTTTATTTACAATTTTAGAAATTTTAAAACAGCAAAAAAAGGCACTGAAAAGTCTAATGAAGAAAGGAGAGGCGATTGGAATGGTGGACCTAGATTTTAATAAGTTTAACTGAATAATAACGAATTAGATGTATAATTTAATTACCTCAATTCTATTTGGATGTTTGTTGGCAACATCTTGTAATACAAGCAAAAAAATAGTAGCGACTCCAGAGTCAGCTAGCCCAATGCAGGCTGATGTAGCAATTGCAACACCACAAAGTTCAGGACAAAGAGGAGGAAATCTTGGAAATAATGAAGCCATGGATGCCATGGTCGAAAGTCTTGGATTAAATGAGGAGCAAAAGGCGCAATTTGATGCTATTAATGCTATATTTTCTGAAAAAATGCAGAAAAAAAGAGAAGAAGCAAGAGCATCTGGAAGTTTTGAAGGGATGAGAGAAGAAATGCAAAAGTTAAGAAAGGATCAAAATGGTGCTTTGAAGAATTTGTTAACAGAAAATCAGTATACTATCTATGATGAATTTGTGAAAAAGCAACAAGCGGAAAGACAAGCTAATAGATCCAATAGAGGAGGTAACTAATTAACTTTCTAAGTTTTATAGAACGAAGAGGGGATTTCTTTACGGAATTTCCTCTTCGTTTTTTATACATGCTCAATCTATAAATCAATTGAGAATTGTATATTTTAAAATAGCTTTCTCAATTAATTTTCTTTTATTTGAACATGCAAAATGAAGAAGCTTTTAATAATAACAACAAAAAATGGTACAATAGCATACCACACGCCGTTACTTTACTTTTTTGCATTTTCATCTTTATTACGGGATTAACGTATTTATTGCCTGCAGGTGCCTATGAAAGGGTTTTAATAGATGGGAGAAATAGCGTAGTTCCTGGATCTTATAAGACAATGGTTTCCACACCAGTTGGATTGTTAGATATGTTCAGAGCAATTCCATTAGGATTCAAAGCGGCAACAGAAATAATTTTTATAGTACTAGCTGGCGGAATCATGTTTGGGATTATGGAAAAAACTCGGGCCGTTGAAAACAGTATAGGTACTTTAGTGAAGACATTAGGCTCTGATAGAAAATTTTTGATAGTCGTCATTATGACTTTTGTCTTTGGTTTTCTAGGTGTCGCAGTGGGATATGAAAATAACATTGCAATGGTTCCAATTGCAGCAGTTTTGAGTTTAGCATTAGGAGGAGATTTGATCTTAGCAGCAGGAATTTCGGTTGGGGCAATGACTATTGGATTTGGGTTGTCACCAATAAATGCTTACACAGTGGGGACTGGGCATAAAATTGCAGAGTTGCCTATGTTTTCAGGTTTTCAACTCAGGGCGATATTATGTTTTATTGCAATTTGCTTAATGGCATATTATAATGTAAGGTATTTTAAAAAAATATTGGCTAAGCCAAGCGAAAGTTTAGGTATTGGTTTAGATGTAGAAGGAATTTCTTTATCAAGAGACATAAGTGATTACAAAATGACCATTAATAATTGGTTGATTGTATTGACTTTTTTAGTGGGAATGGGGGTAATATTATATGGAGTTTTCAACTATCATTGGTACATTAATGAATTATCTGCTGTCTTTTTGATGATAACACTGACTTGTGGAATTATTTCCAGAATGAATCCGACTTTATTCAGCCAAACAGTCTTAAAATCTGTGGCACAAGCTGCTCCTGGTGCATTTATGGTTGGATTTGCAACAACTATTAAGGTATTATTGGAGATGGGGAATATTGGCGACACCATATCATTTCAACTTTCTGAGATGCTTCAAGGATTGTCCTTATACAGTTCTGCTATAGGCATGTCTATAGTTCAATGTTTCATTAATTTTTTTATTCCTTCGGGTAGTGGTCAGGCTTTAGCTACCTTGCCAGTAATGATTCCATTAGGTGAAACTTTAGGATTAACACGCCAAACTTCAATTTTGGCATTTCAGATTGGTGATGGTGTAACTAATTTAATAAATCCTACGTTGGGAGGATTAATTGCAATGATTGCAATGTGTAGAGTTCCTCTTGATCGGTGGCTTAGATTTATTTTTCCAATGGCAATTTTAATTTTGATAATTTCATGGATTGCACTGATTATTGCTGTAGCCATTGGATATAATTAAATATTTAGGCTTGTCATATGGAATTATAAATTTCATTTTAATGAACTAAATTTACAATAACAAATAGTATTTATTATGGATTTGAATGTTGAGGAGATTTTGAAAAAATTGGTTTCATTTCCTGTTTTGGGAGGAGAAAGTAATCTTTCCATTATTTATTGGATCAAAGAATATTTGGAATATTATGGAGTGGTAGTTAAATTGGTTCCAAACTCAGAAGGGACAAAATCGTCCTTACATTGTAGAATTGGCCCATCAACAGATGGAGGAGTAATCCTTTCAGGGCATACTGATGTGGTTCCTGTAAAAGGCCAAAATTGGGATTCAGACCCTTTTTTGTTAACAGACAAGAATGATGGTAAATTATATGGCAGAGGTTCATGTGATATGAAAGGTTTTCTTGCTTGTTGTTTATATGTGATACCAACAATGATAAAGGCTAATTTAATAAAACCGATATATTTAGCATTTTCATATGACGAAGAAATTGGCTGTTTGGCAGCTCCAGACCTTATAATTGATATTAAAAAAACCTATAATGAAAAGCCAAAATATGCAATCATTGGTGAGCCTTCTTTAATGCAACCGATAATTGGCCAAAAGGGGATCTGTGTGTTAAGAACTTCAGTAAACGGATCAGCAGGTCACAGTAGTAGAATTCGTCAAGAAGTAAGTGCGGTTCATGAAGCTGCAAGACTAGCACTATGGCTTGAATCGAAAATGAATGCTTTAGTTGAAAGTGGAAGTATTGATGAAAGATTTCATCCTCCACACACATCTATACATGTAGGCGTTATTGAAGGAGGGATTGCACCAAATGTAATTGCAGATAAAGCAATTCTAAGATGGGATATAAGAGTTATACCAAAAGATAACACGGCCGAAATAATTCAGGAATTTGAAGAACATTGCCGAAATAGAGTTGAAGAACTTAAATCGATTTTTCCGGGATTTGAAATTAATACCATAGAGGAACATCCAAATGTGCCTCCGCTGGATACTTCTGCAGAAGATTCCATTGTTGCTTTTGTTCAAAAAGTTACAAAAAATCATACATGGGATACAGTGGCATACGCAGCAGAAGCAGGTCAATTTGCACTTGGTGGATTTGAGAGCATCATATGTGGCCCTGGATCTATAGCTCAAGCTCATAGAGCCAATGAGTTTATTGCAAAAAGTGAATTAGCAAAGGGTGTCAAAATGATTGAATCAATTGTAGAAAAGCTCAGCATTTAACTTTCTTTTTTCAAAATAATTACAAAAATGAATATAGATCAAATATTTAAAAACAACAGAGAATGGGTTCAGTCAAAACTTAACATTGATGCCCATTATTTCGAAAATTTGTCCGAAGGTCAAAATCCGGATATTCTTTACATTGGGTGCTCAGATAGCCGTGTTACAGCAGAAGAATTAATGGGTGTTGCACCTGGTGACGCATTTGTCCATAGGAATATAGCCAATATGGTTCCTAATACGGATTTGAGTGCTATGTCAGTTTTGGATTATGCAGTGGTCCATTTAAAAGTTAATCATGTAGTGATTTGCGGTCATTATTATTGTGGAGGTGTCAAAGCAGCGATGCAATCAGCTGATTTGGGAATTCTAAACCCTTGGTTAAGAAATATTAGAGATGTATATCGGATTCACAGAAAAGAATTGAATTTAATTCAGGATGAAGAATTGAAATATAAAAGACTTGTGGAATTGAATGTGCAGGAACAATGCATCAATGTTATAAAAACGGCGCAAGTTCAAAAAGCTTATCGCGATAGAGGATTAACGGTTCATGGCTGGGTTTTCGATATTAAATCAGGCAAATTGATTGATTTGAAAATTAATTTTAGGGAAATCCTCCAAGGAATAATGGAAATTTATCGATTGTCATGAAATGATTATTTGTTAATAAATCAACTGTTTTTTTATTCTTAAACCTTAGTTATTTAACTTTGCGAACAATTTGAAAACTCTTCCAAAATATACAAATTGATAAAAAAATATTCTTTTGAAATTTTCAAACCCAATTGGCCAAAATGGAAAATTGCAATTGCAGATTTATTATTGAACAGTATTACTTATTTGGGTGTAGCAAAAGCAAATAAAATGCTTAAAACCCATCAAGGATTGAAAAATGAAGTTTTTATAAATCAAGTAATTAAAGATTTGGGCCATAAATTTGAATATTTTGGCACTGAGAATATACCTGCAACTGGGCCCGTTACGCTCGTTTCAAATCATCCAGGAGGAGCTGATGTAATCGCAACTATTGCTGGCATTGCTAAAAAAAGAACTGATTTAGTTATTTTGGCAAATGAATTAATTTGTGTTGAACCAGTAGTAGATATTGTCCTTCCTGTAAATACTATGTCCACTAAAAGTAAGCTTGATATGGACATGGTACATGACGCTTATAAAAAAGGAAAAGTCGTTGTTTTCTATGCCGCTGGTAAAAATTCAAGATATAATTCAAAAGGTGAATTAAGGGATAGAAAATGGAGGTCTACTTTTCTTGAATTTGCCCTGCAATACAATACTCCTCTGATTGTTTTAAATATTGGTGGGTCAAATGCAGATATTTTTTATAAAGTATCTAAATTTAGAGAGAATAGTTCTAAACTTAATAAAATTCCATTAGAGAATTTTTTCCAATTAAGAGAATTAGTTAAGCCCAAAAAAGAAACCATTCCTCTTCTTTTCTCTGAAGTGATTCCTTCGGCATATATACACGAAAAATTGGATGGTTTTGATGTTAAAGAAAAGCGTATTCTTTCTGATAAATTATACGATTTTTTGTATTCTATGGAAAAAGAAAACCTGAAATTTAAATAGCATTTTATTTTCAATTTCAAATAATTGTTATGATTTTTTAAAAATTTAGTATTTAATAGTTTATGAAAAAAGTCCTTGTAGCAAAGCCATGCGCAGTTAATTTAGCTGATTTTTTTGATGAAAAAAAGGAGGTTTTCTTGACAATACCAGTATTCCCTTTCTTGAATGAAATAGAAATTCAGAAAGCCATTGATGATAGTATTGATATAAAGGCATTTAATAAAGAAATCGAAAATATTTTAAAACAATCCATCTCTGAAAATAAATTTGTTAAAGATACTACCTATATCATATGTTTAATCAATTGGTTCAAAAGTCCTCAATTGATTCAATTATTGACCATTATGAGAGAATGGGCTTTCAGAAATGAAGGCGGTGGAGTGGGATGCAACGATTATGATGATTTTGATGTATTAGAAAAAATGCAACAGCTTATCATACTTGATACCGAAGCGGAATCCGTAATCGGAACAATTATCGGGGGTTATCGGTACATGGTACATGATAAAGAATCCTATTCGACAGGACCAGTTGGGGACCATTTTCAATTTTCTGATAAATGGAAATCTGAAAAATGGATTGAATTGGGTCGTTCTTTTATTAATCCATGGTACCAGCAGCGACACCAAAGGCTTTCTTTTGATCTTGTACTACATGGGCTTGCTTATATCTATGCCCAAAATATGGATGCAAGAGGATATTTTGGTAAAATAACTCTGTATAAGGTTTATGAAACTCAAGGCGCAGATAAATTTTTTCTTGCTGTGGCAAAGAAATATTTTCGTCAAAGCCAAGAAATGTATGTTAGAGAAGGCGAAAGAGTTAGTGAAGGGATACTAACAACTGAAGAGATTGAAACTTTAGACAAAGACGTATTCAAAGGAATATTTTATTTGCTCAGAAAAAATTACAAAATCAATATGGTGCCTATAATGGCAGTATACAACAGAATGACCGATTTATCAAAAATGCATTATTTTGGCGCTTTCAAACACTATTCTTTTGGAGATTCAATTGAAATGGGAATAGCGATTGAATTCGAAGACGTCTACGAAGGTATCATGGAAAAATTTGTTAAGCCGTATATAAATAACTAATCATTTTTTAAACTTTTTAACCATCTTTTCAAATTCTTCTTTCGGTAAAGCTTTAATTTCGGCCCCATTACCAGTCATATCTTTAGCTGCTAGAATACTATTGATTATGGCTTCTTCTGTCGCTTCAATAGTTGCTAAGAATAATGGACTCATAGATTCGTTTCTTAGATAAGTGAATGATGAAGATCTTGATTCGCTCTCATGTGGAATTAAATTTGCTTCATAATTAGACATTGCAATAACATAATCTCCGCTTCCATTTGAGGCAATACCTCCTGTTTTGGCTAACCCTAAAAATGCTCTTTTTGCCAATCTTTCCAAATTTCTTGAATCAACAGGTGCATCTGTAATCACAATAATCATACATGAACCATCAACATCTTCTATGATTTCTTTTCGGTATGGTGTTATGTCAAGTTCTTTTGCAACAGGAATTCCATTAATTTCTAAAACACCGCCAAAATTAGTTTGCACTAATACACCCACCGTGTAACCACCAAGTTTAATGGGCAATTTTCTGGATGAAGTTCCAATTCCACCTTTAAATCCGAAACAAATAGTCCCCGTACCTGCTCCTACATTACCTTCTTCAGTGTTATCAATTTTGGCATTATCAATAGATTCCAAAACATCACTTTCACTAATATGTCTCCCTTGAATATCATTCAAGCGTCCATCATTGGTTTCTCCAACCACCGCATTCACCGACCGTATATTCACATTTTCATTTTGATTTAAAGTATAAGAAATAAGGGCATTCATTGCAGTGGGTACGGATAATGTATTGGTTAATATTATCGGTGTTTCGATGTTACCCAATTCTTTAACTTGAGAATACCCTGCTAATTTTCCAAAGCCGTTACCGATGTATATTGCAGCTGGAACTTTATATTGAAAAATATTTTTTTGATGAGGAATTATTGCAGTAACCCCAGTCCGTATATTTTCACCTTGAATTTTTGTGACATGCCCTACCGATACTCCAGGTACATCTACAATAGCATTTTTAGGTCCGGTTTTAAAAATTCCAATTTCTAAACCAAAGTCTCGGGCTCTTTTATTTTGAGAAATTCCTTGCATAGCAAATAAAGTAAAAAGTAATAAAATGAAATATTTCGTCATTTGAATTAGATATTATTTAAAAAGATAAAAATATGTATTCATTGGCTGAAATTCATAGAAATAGAGGAAACTGTCTATAATGTTTCTTTAAGTTATTTGAATAAATACTTTCTTATTATTATACAACCAATATTTTTTGAATCAAAGTCAACTTTTCTAAATAATTATTAAATTTTAAGAATTATTTGGATATTGCAGGCTTTATTTAATTACATTTTTAAAGTTTAATTTCTAACAAATAATTATTTTATAGATTATGAATGCTTTCAAACAAATTTTAATCTTATCTACCTTATGTATAATTGCATGCAAACCTGAGTCTAAAGATATTGTCAGCCATGAGAATGTAATCGAAAATGGTTACGAAATTATTCAAGAAATGTTAATAGATGCAACTCCTGGTTCAACCATTGAAATACCTGAAGGACTATATAAAATTGGAAGATCTTTAAGTTTGGATGGCGTACCAAGAGTTACAATAAAAGGAGCTGGAAAAGAAAAGACTATTCTTTCCTTTTTAGGTCAAAGTTCAGGTGCTGAAGGTTTGCGAATTACTTCAGATTCAATAACCTTGATGGATTTTACTGTTGCAGATGCAATTGGCGATGCCATAAAATTACAGGATTGCAAAGGAGTGAATATTACAAATGTAAAAACTACATGGACGGATGGAGCAAAAGCTTCAAATGGAGCATATGGCTTTTATCCTGTTCAGTGCATTGACGTAGTAATCGATAATTGTGAAGCAGCATATGCCTCAGATGCTGGTATTTATGTTGGACAATCTCAGAATGTTATTGTAAAAAATTGCCATGCTCACCATAATGTAGCAGGAATTGAAATTGAGAATTGCATAAATTCAGAAGTTTTTAATAATTTGACAGAAAACAATACGGGTGGATTGTTGGTTTTTGACCTTCCAGATTTAGAGCTAGTAAATGGGAACACTTGCAAATTATACAACAATAAGATTATTGATAATAACTTCAAAAATTTTGCTTCCGAAGGAAATATGGTGGCTATTGTTCCTCCAGGATCAGGAATTATTCTTTTAGCTGCAAAAAAAGTTGAAATTTTCAATAATGAAATTCTTGATCATAAAACTTTGGGAATCTCCATTTCAAGTTTTCATATCACAGAATTACCTTGGAAAGATCAGAGATATGATCCTTTTAGCTATGATATCAATATTCATGATAATACCATTAAAAGAAAGTCTGCACTTCCTGATTTAACAAAAGAATTTGGCAAAATGGTAAATTATTTGTTCCCAGGGAAACCACAGGATATTCTATACGATGGGATTACACGAGAAGATTCAAAAGGCGAAAACCCAATGGAAATTTGTATTAGCAACAATAATGTAGAAGATATCAGATTTGCAAATATTGATGCCGCAAACGATTTTAAAACAGTAAACAAATCATTGGTTCCTTATGACTGCAAGTAGAAATATTAGCGTATTGATTGTTTTTTTGGTGTTTTTATACATTTCTTGTTCTACTCCTAAAGAATTGGATGTCAATGTTCCTGAAGAAAGTAAGTTTTTTGATAAAATTTCTGAATATGGAATTTTTACAATTCGAAGCGGAGAGCTGATTCCCAATAAAAAATTGGTAAAATATGAAGTCATCAATTCTTTGTTTACTGATTATGCAGAAAAAGACAGATTTGTCTATACGCCGGAAGGAACTTCAGCTGAATTAAATGAAAAAGGGTATTTTGATTTTCCAGTAGGATCGATGCTTGTAAAAAATTTCGCTTATTCAAAGGATCAGTTAGATATTGCTAGGATTATTGAGACTCGTCTTTTAATTAAAGATACTAAGGAATGGAAAGCAATTTCTTACGTTTGGGACAAAGAACAAAAAGAGGCCAAGATTTCAAGAGTTGGCGATGCTTTTCCGCTTCAAATAAATCATAATCAAGAAACTTTAAATTTTGAATATGTGGTTCCGAATAAAAATCAATGTAAAAATTGTCATAACTATAATGAAAAAATTGATCCCATTGGATTTAAATTTTCAAATTTAAATACTAAAATTTTAAATTCAGAAGGAGAAATCAATCAATTGGATTTTCTTGAATCTTCTGGAGTTGTAAAGTTGAATGATTTTGCCGACGAAATAAATACTATGGTAGCATATACCGATGTTAAAAATGACATTCAACAAAGAGCTTTAGGATATTTGGATGCAAATTGTGGACATTGTCATAGACCTGAAGGTCCAGGCAATACTTCTGGTTTATTTCTGCAATATGATGAAAATAGGCCCAATCATTTGGGGTTTTGCAAAGGGCCAGTAGCAGCTGGAAAAGGTTCAGGAGGTCGAAAATTTGATATTTTACCTGGAAGCGCAGATTCTTCCATTTTATATTTTAGAATGTCAGCGCTGGATCCTGGCGTAATGATGCCTGAACTTGGGCGATCATTAGTGCACAAAGAAGGATTAGCATTAGTAAAAGAATGGATAGATAGCATCAAATATGATTGTGCTGTAAATTAAAGAACAAGAATTTTAAAGTAAACATGAATTTTAAGCTAATAAACTGCGTTAATATGCAATTAGGAACAAGAACCAACATCCCTTTTAGTTTTTCAGACCAATCCAAAAGGTTTCTAATTCGAACTTTTTTTCTAGTTTTTATACTTTCAGGAAGTTTCTCTTCCAATAATCTTTTTGCCCAAAAACTTACTCAGACTATTCGGGGAATTGTAAAAGATAAAATTTCTGACGAACCTCTAGTGGGGGTAAGTGTGACTCTCAATTCTGATGAGAATATTGGAACTACAACTGATTTGAACGGAAAGTATGAGTTGGAAAATGTGCCCATGGGAAGACAACAATTCAAGTTTAGTTACATTGGTTTTCAAACGATAATAACGGAAGGCATCATCATCAGTGCGAACAGATCTGAAGATTTGAATATATCAATGAGTGAAGGAATTTTATTAGATAATGTTCAAATTGTGGCTGATGGAAATGCAAGCGCACCCATAAATGAACTAGCTACTGTGAGTGCAAGATCATTCAGTGTCGAAGAGACGGAAAGAATTCCGGCAGGAGTAAATGATATGGGTAGAATGGCACTTTCATATCCAGGAGTTCAACAAGGTTCAAATGATACAGAAAATGATATCATAATCAGAGGGAATTCTAGTGTTGGGATACTTTGGAGATTAGAAGGCATCGATATTCCAAATCCAAATCACTTTGCTAGGCCCGGTACTTCTGGAGGCGGAATAACTGTTTTCAGTGCACAGTTATTAGCAAAATCTGATTTTTATACTGGCGGAATGCCTGCAGAATTTGGAAATGCCTTATCAGGAGCATTTGATGTGCATTTTAGAAAAGGGAATAAAGTTGAACCACAGCATAGGGTAAGAATCGGATTGTTAGGGCTTGATTTTGCAACTGAAGGTCCAATAAAAAAAGGTAAATCATCCTATTTGGTTAATTATAGATATTCGACATTGGGTTTATTAAATTCTTTAGGTTTTGAACTTGTAGGCGAAAGAGTGAGTAATAATTTTCAAGATTTGTCTTTTAATCTTTCTTTTGAAGGAAAAGATCCTACCGTTCAGTGGACTGTTTTTGGAATTGGAGGACTTTCAACTGAGCATTATTCACCTAAACCTGCTGAAGAAAGAGAAATTGGGAGGTCTAATCATTGGGAAGATAGATATCAAGGAAGTAACATGGCTACAGGCGGAGTTACGTATACTAAAATATTGAATAGTAAATCATATATAAAAGGGACAACTTCATTAATGTCTGGCTACGTTTTTAGAGATTATGATACCTTGTCGTTAGCCAATATACCATATACCTATAATACACAAGATTATAATGATACTAGACTTTCTACAGCGTGGTCATATTGGTATGAGATAAATGACCAATGGAAAATTAAAGCTGGAACTATTTTACATGGTATAAATTATAAGTTTTATAAAGAAACCAAAGCTCGGTCCAATACTTCTAATATTATAAATTTTAATAGGAACTTGAATTTAAATGGTGGAGGATTTGGATTTACAGGTCAAGTGTATGGTTTGGCTCAATATGCGCCGACTAAAAAGTTGCAAATGAATTTTGGTTTACATGCATTGTATTTAGGTTTAAATAATACTGCAGCCTTGGATCCCCGTTTATCAATGAAATACTCGGTCAGTAATACCCAGAAGTTTGGTTTGGCGATAGGAAAGCACAGCCAAATGTTGCCGTTAGCAGCATACTTTTTTGAAGAACCTGAATCCGAAGGATCTTCGGTTATTGTTAGACCTAATTTTAATGCGCCATTTATGAGCGCAAACCATTATATCTTAAGTTACACCTTTGTGAGTCCTAAATTAATAAAGTTCAATGCTGAAATATATTACCAACAATTGAATAAAGTTCCTATTAGGGATGTACAGAGAGAAGATGCATACTGGATGTTAAATAATCAAAATGATTTTCCAGAATTTAAAGTTGAAAGCGAAGGCAAAGGCGAGAATTATGGTGTGGATTTGGCTCTTGAGAAATTCTTCTCCAATAAGATATACTTTCTACTGACAGGATCCTTTTTTGAATCTAATTATATTCTGACAGATGGAATCAAACACCCAACTCGGTTTTCTACCAAATGGGTATCTACATTTACATTAGGAAAAGAAATTGAATTTAAGAAAGGTGGCGCTCTGCAATTTGGAGCAAGATTCATGTATAATGGTGGTTTCCGTTACACACCCTATGATCCTGTTCTTTCTGATTTGCAAAATAGATATGTGCCATTGAATAACGCCAATTGGGAAAGTCAAGTGCCACCATATTATAGGATTGACAGCCGAATCGCATATAGATATAATAAGAAACGATTCAGCGGAAGTATTAGTTTGGATATCCAAAATTTGACAGGTCGTAAAAACATCAATTCTGTTTCTTACAATTCTAATTTAAATGAATTGGATTTCACTAGATATGATGGAGGTGATTTTATTCCAGTTTTAAGTTTTGTTTTCGATTTTTAAAAGTGGAATTGAATTAAGATTTGCTTTAGTTTTTCAATCCAAGTTTAAGTTCAATGATTCATAATTAGTAAAAAGACATTAAGAACAATTAAATTGGAAAGTGCGGATCTCTTGTTCCAAACTGCGATAAAAATTTTTAGTAATTTTTAAATTCTTACAAAATAGAAGTTGCTTTAATCTTTGGTTATAAATCTATCAATACTATTCTTTAATATGGTGTTCACTTTTTAGATAATGATCTTTTAACAAGTCTTCTCCAAAATCACTGTCTTTTTCACGCAAAATAAGATGAATATGATTCCCATTGTTCGGGCTGTTATCATATTCTATTAGAAAATCTGGAGTATTTATGATGTAATAATGTGGACTATGTTTTTCCATACTTCCTATCCACGCAAAATAGATACTTTCTATTCCTGAATTCATTATTTTTTCATCAATCCGATGTGCAATTTCGTGGTCAAAATTATGGGTATATTCTTCAATCAGTATTTTCAACATTTCCAATTGACCATTATCAAATTCCTTTGCAGAAATTCCATAATATGATGAAATTCGTTGACTGCTATTAGGGTTTGTAATTATATCTCTGGGCACATCTTGGACGAGAATTGCCTTTGATTGCTGACTTTCAGTCAACATATTCAAAAGTTGGAATCCATAATCTTCTTCTTTGCTCAGTACTCTTAATCCAGCATATTTCCCGTTCCTTACTTCAGCAGGATCTGTACCCAAAAAAAGCGGCGACACAGAAAAAGTATTACCAATAGCTGTTAAGGACAGAGCAATGTGATGCCCTCCAAAACTCATACCCCAAGGCTGATCTATTTTCGGTTCGCCCCAGAAAGAGATGTAGAAATTGTCATGTGCCCATTTTAGATCTTGGAGCCTCGTCAACATAGTTTGATTCATCCTTCCATTGTCAAATTCTTCTTGAATTAAAACATTTAAAATGTCATCCAATTTCATTATGCTGGTTATTTTTAGATAGCCTTGGGAACTTAACATTCTGTTGATTAAACGGTGAAAAGCAAGCCTACTTTCATCCGAAAGAGATCCATATTGAATACCAGGTCTAGGAACTATTCCTACAGGAAGATTGGTCCATTTATACCGAAGGGAGTCTTCAAATTGATATGTGGTTTCAACTAATTGGTCTTCATTTAAAGTTTGGAGAAATGTTTTCGTTAATGATATGAGTTCTTTATTGGATTGACTATTTAAGTTGAGGGATATAAAAAAGAAAAGCATAAAAAGAGAAAACAATTTTGACATGTTGGTTTTTTTGAGTGGTTGCATATTGCTATAAATTAGATATGATATCAAATTAAGCAAAAAAAATATTAAAATTAGTATAAGTTTTGAACGGGAAAGGAAAATCTGTAAAACTATGTTTTAAGTCAGAAAATATGAGCTATCGGAATTTATAATTATGCAAAAGAAACTCTAAAATATTCAATTAATTTATCATTTGATATTCTGAATGATCAACTCATTGACTTCTTGAAAAAACCGATACCTTTCTGGGTCAAATTTTTCATTTGGAAGCTCTAAAATATATTCCTTTCCACTCAAGTATGCTCTGATAATTGAATTTTCTCTTTCGGTAGGCTCAGTGTTGGTTACTTTAGTAGGAAACAAGTTTATTTTTTCAGATAACAAATTTTTGACCGCATCGACGCCTTTTTCTGAAATGCTCATTTCTTTTCGCCACTCGTATTCTACATTTTCATAAACAGGTTTCAAATCAGCATCTACTTTGAGTATAACATTGGCAAATCTTTCATAATCTCCATTATCATATAATCTTAGGATAAAAAAATCTTTTTTATTGTTTTCCGGATGAAACTCTTCCCAAACTAAAGTTCTTTCCTTGGAGGTATCTTGCATTTCATATTGAATTTTAGAATCATTTTCATTTTTGACAGCGGTTGAAGAACAGTCAGTAAACATCAAATTAATAATAGGTAGCATAAATATTATTAAGTAAGTATTTGCCATTCTGGAACATTTGTTATTTGTTGTAAAGCATTTCCAAAAGTAGAATAATGTTGTGCTCTTACATTATTTCCAAGCGACATTATTCCATCATTATTTTCGGCGGTTGCATTTGGAGCGCCTATTCCAGTAGCTAATCCATCATGCCCAACTTGAGTTCCAGTCGGATTTCCTGTTCCTCTTATCAGAGAGCCATTCTGAGTTGCGTATTCATCATCTAATCCAAATACATGACCTAATTCATGCGCTACAACATTTTGTGCTTTACCATCACCAACAATCAGATCCACTCGTCTGAAAGCTGGGTCATCAGTTGCTCCTTCATCTCCCTTGCTTTCCATTTCCACTCTATTTTCAGTAATGCCATGGAATCCTCTTGCAATTAAATAATCTTTGACAGCTTGAGATCTTTTTTGTGCAAGTATTTGGTTCTTTTCAGAATCACCTGATGAAGAGGAATGACCAATCAATTTCACTTTATTCATCACGCCATTATCTACTGCATCATTAGCAGCATTGCCATCTCCTTTATTTGTTTTTGCATCGTCACTAAAAGTAATAGCAAACTTATTTAACATGCTTTTTGAAGCAGCATTCAGAACTGAGCTATTATTACCAAATTGCACTTTCCATTGGAGCAAACCACCACCAGTTGGAGCAGCAACTTCATTGTCATCAAGCGTCATCATACCTTGCTGATTTGCATTTCCAGCCATATTGACCCAAGCTCCGATATTCAAGCCTGGCGGTGTTTTGAAAATTCTGTTTTTAAGTTGGTCCGCATTTGTAGAAGTTTCATGTTCAGTGATATTAACTGAAACGCTTGAAGTTACATTTTCCCAACCGGGCTTGTTAACATAAAAAGTATGTTGATTACTCCAAATAGCTTCAGCTTCAGTATTGCGTGCTGTTAAATCAGCAAGTTTAGATGTCTTGTCAGCAGCATTCCATTGATAATTGGCAACAAAAGCGGCTCTTTGAGCTAAAGGAACGGCCATAGCGGCAACCCTTGCTTGTGTAAATTTTGCATCTTCTGTTGCATCACCTGTTGAATTGATAGTTACAACCCCTGACCCATCAATGCTTAAGGGATCTAGAAAGTCGACACCCATAGTTAGGTCAATGTAGGTAATTTTAGAATTTGGATAAAAACTGGCATTGAATCGACCTCCAATTGGGGTAGAAACATTTTGGGGTCCATAAATTCTGCTTTTAAAAGCTGCTATGTCAGCTTCCACATTCTCGGGTACAGGACCTATTGCATTTTGAGGTGCATTTACAGGTGCAGCAGCCTGATTGTTTTCAGGTCCTATTACTGCAGGCTGGGCTTGCTCGGGTGCGTTTGCTGGTGCTGGAGTATGGCCTGGATGCATTTGAATAGGATTAATGCCCAAGTTAAATGCAGATGCATTTGCATTTGATTTGCCATTTTTGGCAGTGCTGGAATTATTTGTTGGCGAAAAAATGGGTTCTGCAAGGCTGTTTTGACCACCAAATCCTTCAGCAGCATTTTTTATTAAAGAGTTCTGATTTTTGTCTTCAAAAGTTCTCATTTATTTCTATAAAAATTAAATAAATTTACAAATTTCAATTTTTAGAATCTGAATTTCACATGCGGTAAAAAAATGCGGAAATGCAAATCAGATTCAATTTAATGTATTTCACAATAAAAAGATAGAGGCTTATTCTCCTAAAGCTTAAAATTTTCAAATAAAACACAGATTAGTCCATTTTTTTTGTGTTTAATCTGTTAATGGAAGTAAAGAAACAAACCTTATAATCAAGGATTTATTTTAAAATTCTCGTAAGCTTTAATTTTGGATTTAAGACGTTCAAATAAGTATTCGTTTTTATCAGAAAGGGCATTTGCAATTGATTTTGATTCCTCAAAATATAGCCTTATTTTTTCTGCCGACCAAGAGATGGGTGGCTTTTGAAGGTTAGTAATTCGATCAGCTAATTTAACAATTCCAATTTCTTTAGGCATTAAATTAATCCGTTCCAAGCTGTCATTCATTTTCTCAATTTTTGATTCTAACTGATGATCTTTTGTTAAAGATTGGACACCATTTGCAATTGGAGTGCCAAATTTTTTCGCGATCTCGTCGAATGTTGTATCCGTGTCTTCTAATACGTCATGTAGAATAGCAATTTGGATGGCAGTATTTATATCAAAATTTTTATTTTCAAAATATGCCATCAAAACTTCCATGGCAACATTAGAAATATGCAAAAGATAATTAGCGTTTGTGCCAGGCACTTTTTGGTTACTATGTTTTTCACCTGCAAATTTCATTGCCTCTTGATATAATTCTTGTGTCATAAATTATAAGATGATTAACTTTTTGATTGCAGAAACAGGACTAGATTCATGTAAAATAGTAATATAATATAAACCTGGAACAAAATTCTGGATTGAAATTGGTTCCATAAAATCTGCTTTGTTATTTACACTTAATGGCATACCAATCGAATTGAATATTGAATAAGTGAAGGATTTTTCAAATGAGGAAGCAGTTAAATTCACACTAAAATAGGAACGACTAGGAGTTGGAAAAATTTCAATTTCAGGTATCTGATTTGTGCTTGAATTTACATTATTCACAACTTCAATATTTCTTGCATAAGTAGCTTGCTTAAAGATTCTTTTAGAAAAATTATTATAACTGATGTCAAATGCAGCCCCTATGGTTAGTACATCAACATCGGTGTTAATGAAATAAGAGTCTGAAACGTCAAACTCATTTTCTAATGGCATTGGTATTTGAAATTTAACTCCATAATTGAAGCCAACATGTGGATAGTATATGTAATCCAAATCTTCATTGGTTTCAAAGAATTCAGATTTGGTAATGTGGTAACTAACATCAATTAGACCATTATCCCAGAAATTATCATTAACAGTGATTTGGATATTTGGTAACTCAAGATTATTTGGAGCAATTAGAATATTCTTTAGTTCAGTTTTTACAAGTGAATTATTATGATCATAACAATTAAAAACTAAGTCTACATCTTTTAATTCATCAAATTCAAAAAAGATGGTATCTAAAATATAGTGATTTTGAACTTGGTTTTGATAAATAATCATATCGTCAAATGAAATCTCGATATTGTCTATCGTATCATTTAGAAATAGTTCAACTGGGACTTTATTTGTGTATATTTCTGCCGACTTTGGCTCAGTTATTATTGCGGATTGAAAATTCTTTATTGCGTCCCAGGCTGGTCTGGAATGACCATGCGTATCATTAATGTTGGAATACTCGATTAATCCAAACCATTCTTCCGCAGTATTGTCATGAACAAATTCATTTCCACCCTTCCACCAACCATCGCTGTAATTAAAAACACAAGATCCCGTTGCTCCTCCATCAACCAAGGATTTATACATGTGGATTATTCCCTCTTTTTGTTCGTCAAGACTATTTCCACCATATCCCCATAATCCTTCACCAGTTGGAGAAACTGATAAACCATATTCAGATATTATTAATGGATGGCCAGGTACGTTAAGTTGTTTTAGATAATGTACAAAATCCTTATACTTATGGAGGTAATTTACTGTTACAGGGTTGTATATATAAACATTGTAAGCACTATAATCAAAAAGTTTTGGTGATATATATGTTCCGTTACATGTATTTGCAATACTAACTGGTCGGCCTGGATGATTTTGGTGTATTATATTAATTAGTTCACTCCACAAATCAATGGTGTTTTCATATCCTTCTGCGAAAATGGTGGCAGGAAGAGGTTCATTCATTATTAGGTATCCAATGATGTTAGGATGATTTTTAGAATAGTTAAGTACATTCGAAACTATAGCTTTTGCTTCATTCACAAATGTAGGATTCGAAAAATTACCATGAGGGTCAATCCAAATTCCCATAATTATTTTAATTTCAAATGCATCTAAGGTATTTAGCTCTTGCTCTGTAAATGGTGCCCAGGTACGAATGGTATTAAATCCTGCAGATTGTATTTTTTGGATATCGAATTGCAATTG
>JAHEAQ010000010.1:53884-56126 GCA_024642705.1 Bacteroidota bacterium
TTATTTATTGGATATTATCATAAGGAAATAGATTTTATTGGATTATCTTTTAAAAGAAGGTTGATTTCATTTTGATCAAATCCACGTAAGATTAGGCTGTCTAGGAATTGATTTATGATAGTATGATATGGTTTGGAATTCCCATTTTCAAATAGGTTGAGTTCAATATCTCCATCATTTTTAGTGACACTCCATCCATCATCATGCGAAATCAATATTTTATTCAGCAAGTTTTTATCTTTCAAATAAATTACCATATTGATATATTCTTTAATTCTGGTTTCACTAACACCATCCAAACTTATCCAAACGCCTTCCTTAGCAAGTTTTTCTCTTTGTATATCCGTTCCATTTTGTGCATGAACCCAGATCATTTTCTCCAATTTGATGCCTGAATTTTTCAAAAGATTAAATTCTGATTCTGCTGCTTCACCATCTCCAGTGTGAATGGCTATGGTCAAATTGGTTTTCTTGCTCAATAGGATGGCTGCTTCTAATAATTTTGTTTCGATCGAATCTAATGGCCCAGAACCGACTCCCAATTTGATAAAACCAGGCTTGATTTTGGTGTTTTCTATTCCTTCAATTGCTTCATTTTCCCATCTTTTTGAAATTTGTTCTGCTGTTTCATCATAAGCATGTTGAGGTAAATACTTTTTATCCACAGCAGCATAATATCCGGTATTTGTAACTATGTTTATTCCAGACAAATCGGAAAGTTTTTTTAATAATTGAGGATTTCTTCCTATATAATTTGGTGTACATTCGAAAATGGTTCCAATTCCATTTTTCTTTAATTCCATCAAATGAGGTAAAATAATTTCAATGGCTATTTCATCAGAATACTGTGGTTGCTTTACTATTTCAGCACCTATGAAATCAACAATAATGTGCTCATGTGGAAGCGTTCTCCCTAATTTGTTAACATTTATTTTACCTGAAACTGTCATAATATAGTTTTCAGATTGGTTCGTTTCTTTACACCCAGTCATTGAACAAAGGATAATAAAGAAACTTAAAAGAAAAATGACTTTTTTAGGATTTGGCATAATTTTATTACATTTTATTAATTCAAGTTTCCATCTGCCATCGATATTGTAATTGGCCAACCTATAAATTGTTGGAGTTCACCACTTTTTATGTCTCCTTCTCTTGGCCAGCATTCGAATGTGACTTCTTGGTCACTTTTCTTAAATCTTATGAGACCATAACCACTACCGTGCGAAGGGCTTTCAGGATTCACATATGCTTGCATTGTTATTTTGTTATTAAAGCCATCTAGATATCTTCCAGTCCATGGCAAAATATCGTTACCATTTTCTCCTGGTTTTTCATCTTCGGGCCACCACCACCTGCTATAATAATTATTGACAATTGCAGGAACAACAAATGCCCATGGACCGTCTTCGAATTGGTCAGTTCCGTGGTGAATTACTGTTGCCAAATGTTGGTCACCGGCAATATGGACGGCATTTGCTTTTTTGATTAGCTTGAGCGCTTTATTCCTACCTGCTTGAGGCCAACCATTGGAATCTAAATCAGCATGGAGCCGATTGTTAATTTCTCCATGGATATGAGCACCACCACAAAAACCTGTTTGTGATAAAACGGCTTTCATTTCTACTCCTTGGGATTGTCTACCCCAATCGTCTAAAAATTTTAATTGTCTTTCACCCAATAGCTCTAGACCAAGCAAGTCAATGGAAGCGGGATCATATTTTGGATCTGTAATATGGTCGGGTCTTGGACCTTGTTGAGGAATTTTTCCTTCTGGTCCTGATTTAAATTTCCGGTCTTCAATGATGGCAAAATCAACACCACCCCATATTAAATTCGTATAATAAACGCCAATTCCTTGTTCTACAGGAGTAGGATCGTACGGGTCGGGTAGGTGAGAAGTTTGGCATCTTTCTACCATTTTGACATATTGATCATGATAAAAATATCCGCCATCACTCCCATTTTTAGACATAGCTTTTTTTCCATTTTCTCCCCACACATTGCCTTGTCCTATGTCATGATCATCAGGAATAGTTATGCAAGGTCTATCTCTAAACAATTCCCGAAACTGCATTCCCCATTTTAACCAAGCAGCAGTATGTTCAGTATGGTCATAAGATTGGTCGCCAGCAAAAAATAGCAAATCTGGATTTTGAAAATTTACGTTCCGAACATAGTTTTCTCTATCTCCTCTATCCTGATTGCTATTGCACGAAAATGCAGCCATTACAATTTCGTTTTT
>JAHEAQ010000010.1:56226-94443 GCA_024642705.1 Bacteroidota bacterium
TGTTTGGGAATTTTTATCTAGGCAATCTCATTTTGGAATTAAATGATTTATCAATTTATTTTGGTTTTTCTAATTGCATGTTTTATTAAAATTAGCTTTTATAATTATATTTGGCTGTATATGAAATTAAATATTGCCATAAGCTTATATTATACTAAGATTTGGCAAATAATATATTCATAATTCGCCAAATATCCATAAATAATATAGATTTGGCTAATAATAAGTATTTTATGCACAAAATTATTGGCAGGAAAAGGGAAATTCAACAATTCCAAAAACTATTGCAAAGCAAGAAGTCCGAATTTGTTGCTGTCTACGGAAGAAGAAGAGTAGGTAAAACTTTTCTAATTAGAGAATATTTCAATTATACTTTTGATTTTCAACACACAGGACTTTCGAAAGGCAATACGGAACAGCAATTGATCAATTTTCACAATAGTTTATTGCGACAAAATTCATCTTATTCAGAACCCATACCTCATAATTGGTTGACAGCGTTCCAATCCTTAATCACTCTAATTGAAAAAAAAGAATGTGCCTCAAAAAAAATTATATTTTTAGATGAATTGCCATGGCTGGATACAGCAAAATCTGATTTTATGATGGGACTTGAACATTTTTGGAATGGATGGGCAAGCAATAGACAAGACATTATATTAATAACATCTGGCTCAGCTGCATCCTGGATGATCAATACCTTGATTAATGCAGATGGTGGGTTGCACAATAGAATCACAGAAAGGATGAAGTTGTTGCCCTTTGATCTGAATGAAACAGAGCAACTTTTAAGTTCAAAGAATTGTGTATTGGATAAATATCAAATTCTTCAGTTGTACATGGTAATGGGGGGAATTCCTTTTTATCTGGATGCAATATCATCTGAAAAAAGTGCCAATCAGAATATAGAAAAAATGTGCTTTCGCAAAGGAGCAATCCTTCAGACTGAATATAAAAATCTATTGGCATCCTTATTTAAAAAATCCGAAAATCATGAAAAAATAGTCTTTGCTTTATCAAGCAAAGTAAAAGGAATGACTAGAAATGAAATTGTGAGTAAAACTAAATTAAGTTCAGGGGGAGGACTTACCAATCTGCTGAATGAGCTTGAAGAAAGCGGATTTATTGCAAGTTATTCTCCTTTTAACAATAAGACCAAAGAAACCATATATCGTTTGTCTGACTTCTATTGTATGTTTTACCACCGATTTATAAAAGACAATACAAATTTTGACGAAGGCATTTGGTTGAACGCCCTAGACAATCCGTCGCATAGAGCATGGGCTGGATACACATTTGAACAAATTTGCCTTTCACATACTGTGCAAATAAAGAAAGCCTTGGGAATAAGCGGAGTTCAAACGTCTGTTTCTTCGTGGACAAGCAGAACATCAGCAAAGGGAGCTCAAGTGGACTTGGTAATTGACAGGCGGGATCAAGTTGTCAATTTATGTGAAGCGAAATTTTCAATAAATCCCTATACAATAACCAAGTCCTATGCGGATAATCTTCGAAATAAAATAGGCGCTTTTAAGGCTGAAACTAAAACTCGAAAATCAATATTTATGACAATGATTACTACTTTCGGATTGCAGAAAAATGAATATTCCTCTTCATTGGTGCAAAATTCAATTTCAATGGAAGAATTATTTGATTAATTGCAAAAGTAGTGGTTGTCTTTTACTTTATCTTTTTGGCTAATGTTTCACCACCTTGATACAATGTCAAACTATCAATTTTGCCCATATCATCTTTATTAAAAGTGATCTGAGCATCGACAATTTTGCTGTAAAACCTATTTTCAGTAGCCGGAAAAATTTCACTTTTTGATTGGCCTGTTGGATAAATAAACATCTTTTCTCCTTCTCTGGAAATGGTTAAAATAAAATTTGGGGTTAATTGATATTCTCCAATGTATGAATCAAGAGTTTCAATAGAAATATTTATATTTTTACTATCTATATTTTCCCCTAATTCACTCAATTTTGAAATGCCATTCAGGTTATTAGGATTGAATTCAATGGATTTTTTGTAATTGAGAATCGCATTTGTGGTATCTCCCTTCGTCAATAAAGCTTCGCCCATACTATCATAGGCATTCCAGGAAGAAGGATTGTGTTTTTTATTGAAATTGAATATTTCAAGTGCGGATTCAATATTATTTTCTCTTAATAATTGATATCCCAAGTTATTAATACCCATTTCGTCAACAACATATTTTTGACTTTCTGAGGCTATCATTTCGTTTCCTTTGATAATTACTTCATTAATTTCCTGTGTAAGTAGCAATTTATTCAATATGGAAGAAATTGGTATTTTCGGCAGTTCAAAATCGGACCCGTTTAAAATATTATTTAGAGCATTAGTTATTCCGCCCATTTCAACACTTGCCCCTTTATTTGTTAATAAAATGTAAGAATTATGGTTTTTTATATCTCTTCTAATATATGTCCTAAAACCATTCAAGCTTCCAGAATGCGCTACTATTTTGTTTCCGTTCGAAAGGTTTACACCCCAACCATAGCCATAATTTGACTCTTCTCCGTTGTTTAATATAAATGGAGAAAAAGCTTCTTCTAAAGTAGATTGTGAGACCAATTTTTCAGTATATAGTGATTGATCCCATTTGAAAAGATCTTCAAGATTTGAAAATATTCCTCCAGCACCTGTAGTTAATATTTCATAATCATCTAAACCTCCTGTCGCATTAAAACCAATTGCTCTATTTGAAACATTAGGCTTGGAGGCATCAAAAACCAAAGTGTGTTCCATTCCAAGCGGTTCAAAAATGTTTTTTTTCATAAAAATATGAAATGGTATTCCAGAAACTTTTTCTACTATAAGCGCCAAACAAACATAACCTCCGTTACTGTACGAATATTTTTCTCCTGGCTTGAAATCCAATGAATCTTGTTGAATTAAAAGATCAATCACATCTTTATTTGTTAATCCAGGTTTGTATGCATTTAAGTTGTAATGGTCTGGAATGCCAGATGTGTGGGTCATTAAGTTTCGAATGGTTACATTTTCTGCATAAGATGGAAATTCAGGCAAATACTTTGAAAGTTTATCTGAATAAGACAGCATATTCCTTTCTTTCAGGATCATGATTGCCATTGTAGTAAATTGTTTGGATACGGAGCAAAGATAAAATACAGATCCTGGTGTCAAAGGTTCAAGCGTTTCTAAATTTGAATAGCCAAGTGCATTTTTATAGATTTCATTGCCATTTTCAGATACTAAAATTGTTCCATTGAACATGTCATAATCATAACAATGATTCATCAAGAGGTCTATATTTTTAGCTTTGGAAGTCTGTTTATCTGCTTCATTTTCTTGAGCAAATAAGGTATTAAAAGAAAAGGTCAAGAAAAATATAAGAATGGAAAAATTTTTCATTTTTTTGGTTTATTGATGTAAGATTATGAACCAAATATAATTAAAAATACAGCGAAAAAGTTACAAATAGATTCATGTTGAATTGAAAAAAATCAACATTTAAATAAAAAATCACAAAATTTTGATAGCCAAATTTCAAAATCGGTGCATAAATTGCGGATTTTGAGAAAATATCGAATTGAAACTTTTGGAATAAAAATGGTAAATTCTGAAAAAATTAATACCTTAAAGTCAAAATAATAAAATATGGCAAAGAAGACTTCAAGAAGGACATTCATCAAACAATCGGGATTAAGCGTTGGTGGAATAATGATTGTACCTAGAGAAATATTAGGAGGAAAAGGTTTTACCTCTGCAAATGATAAATTAAATATTGCTGCGGTAGGTGCTGGAGGAAAAGGCTTTAGCGATATTCGGGATGCATCAGGATATAGCGATGTTACAAAATCTGCGAAAGAAAATGTAGTTGCATTGTGCGATGTAAGCTTCAAAGAAGCAGAACGAGCCTTTAAGATGTTTCCAAAAGCTGCCAAATACAAGGATTATCGAATTATGCTTGGAGAGATGGGTGATAAAATTGATGCTGTTACAGTATCTACACCTGACCATATGCATGCCGTAATTGCAATGGAAGCTATGAAAATGGGTAAACATGTATATGTCCAAAAGCCTCTAACGCATGATGTTTATGAAGCTAGAATGCTAACAGAAGCTGCTGAAAAATATAATATTGTCACACAGATGGGCAATCAAGGGTCATCAGGAGAAGGAATAAGAAAAGTATGCGAGTGGATTTGGTCTGGAGCAATAGGCGAAGTTAGAGAAGTACATTGTTGGACAGATAGGCCAGTTTGGGAGCAAGGAATGACTATGCCGAAAGAAAAAATGGATGTTCCAGATTATTTGGATTGGGATCTTTGGCTTGGAACAGCGCCGAAAAGACCATATCATGGAATGTACCAACCATTCAATTGGAGAGGCTGGTGGGATTTTGGAACTGGAGCTCTCGGGGATATGGCATGCCATATTATGGATCCTGTTGTAAAATCATTAAAATTGAAATATCCAGATTCAGTTCAAGCTATTGCGCCTTTCAAGAAAGTAGATTGGAGTAGAGTAGATTCTCATGACAGTCCGCCTGTAGGTTGTATGGTTTATTATGATTTCCCTGAACGAGATGGAATGCCTCCAGTTAAGTTGACATGGTATGATGGTGGATTGCAACCTCCAAGACCTGATGAGTTAGCGGATGATGAACCAATGGGAAACACTGATGGTGGTGTATTGTTTGTAGGTAGTAGCGGTAAATTAATGTGCGACTGCTATGGTGCAAATCCGCGATTGTTACCTGCTAAAGTGAATGACGAATTTGAACAACCTGAGGAAACCATTCCAAGGATGAAAGAAGAAAATCATCAAAGGAATTGGATTGCTGCAATTAGAGGCGAGGCTACAGCCACTTCTGATTTTGATTATGCTGGTCCTTTTTCTGAAATCGTACTGATGGGGAACTTAGCCATTCGTAGCTTGTATACCACAGAAGAGAGAATGGATCGCGGAAATAAATACCAAGCATACACAGGTGTCGGTAAGAAATTGAAATGGGATGGTATTAATATGAAAATCACGAATTATGAATTGGCAAATCAATTTGTTAAACGAGATTATAGCGGCAAATACAGTTTATAGTTAATTAGAAATTGAATTAATAAAAAAATGCTAAAAGCATAATTTTAGCAACAAAAAGTGGAGCCAATTAAATTAGCTCCACTTTTTTTTGTCATAAATCAACGCTTAATATTTCTTCTTTATTTTTTTCAACAAGTTCTTAAATGTCTAGGATTTAGATAATGCTTAGAATACCAGTGCTCATTTATTTTAAAGTTTAAATATTTGAATTTTTAACTACTAATTAGTACAAAAAAATCGGATTTTTTCAAATAGCCTTATCGTACGCTTCTTTGAGCCAATCAATTAATTCTTGGTCGATTTCTTCTTTTGATGTGATTTGAACCCTATGTGTGCACATTGCACCAAAAGGACCTGAATTTCCAAGTCTTTCTGTATATGGTTTGTCTTTTAATTTTATTCCCAGGTCAATTCTTGTTTTGGTTGAAGGCTGAATCAATGCAAATTGCTTTTTTCGTATCAGACTGACATTTGCCTTTTTTGGTGTTTGGATGATATCGTCACCAAATTTTTCTACTATTGATATTAAATTTTCATAAATAGGAATTAATGCCTCTTTACCTTGATATTGATTGCTAACTAAATCATCTGGTTCATCCGACGATTCCTTAGATAAATGGATTATGGTATTTGCAAAACCATGTGTCACACCGTGTTCTTTTTTTAGAAAGTTCATAGCTTCTGTATGCTTGGTGAAAGTTTTGGTCTTAAGAATAGCTTTCCACTCTTTTAAAGATTTGCCAGTTTTCTCAGGCATATTATCAATCATTGTTTTTAAAGCGGGATCCATTTTTTGTATTTTAAGCGGTAAATAGCATAATGATTTCAATAAATTGATGAATTTTCAATCAATTTTCACTTGTAAAATAAAAAAAGACCTTTAGAATTCATAATAATTGAATTCTAAAGGTCCTTCTAACCAACAAATTTATTTATGAAGCTTATTTTTAGCTTAATTTTTTAAAATTATTCTTATTGTTTCCAAATCACTTTGATTTCTTCTGCATTACTGAAAGGTTCGCCCCTACAGTCACTTATTCCCAATATGGTCCCAAGAGTACAAATAAGCTCGCATTTCCTATTAAATATCTCAAATCCAGCATCGCTGAAACAATTTGAAGGTGTGAATAGGTATACGGTTTCATCTTGAAACTTATATTGTGTAACCTTTGCACCTGCTTCACAAATTTCATTCATTTCTTTTTCAAATACTTCTATTTTATCTTGAATACAATTTGGAATTCTGTTGTCTAGTATAACTGGAAATTTTTCGCAACCAACGAAAACAAAAATTAATAATGCTATAAATATATTTTTCATATCTTCTTTTTCTTAAAGACTCCATTTTTATATAAAAGGTTTGAAAATTTAAAGTTTTTTTTGAAAAAATTGCTGAATTCAAATGGCAGCAACTATTTTTCGTTTCTGATGTTAGACTATTTTAATTAATAATTTATGGGAAAAATTAAAGTTTTGGTATTTGGCGCAAGTAGCAGTATTCATTCTATTAACAAACAATTAGCTGTTTTTGCCGGAAGTTTATTAGATAAATGTGAAGTTACCGTTATCGATTTGAATGATTTTGAAATGCCAATTTTCAGTGTTGACAAGGAAGAATCTATCGGTATTCCCGAAAAAGCACATAATTTCAAGGAAGCAGTAAAGTCTCATAATGGGTTAATTATTTCTATGGCTGAACACAATGGAGCGTACAGCGCGGCTTTCAAAAATATTTTTGATTGGGTATCCAGAATGGATGGGACAGTTTGGGAAAACAAACCAATTTTATTACTTGCAACTTCGGAGGGCAAGAGAGGTGGAGCTTCAGTTTTGCAAATAGCAGCTAACAGGTTTCCTTTCAATGGAGGAAAAATTATAAATACATTTTCTTTGCCTTCATTCTACACTAATTTCGAGCCCTCTAAAGGAATTATAGAAGCTGAAAAACTTCAGGAATTGAAAAATCTTGTTGCGGATTTTGAAAATCAACTTTAATAGATAATCTAAGGTATTTTTCTTATTTGGTGTTATAAAATGATTTAACTTACCACTTCATTTTATGAAAAAGGACATATAAAGTAACATCTTCCTTTCCTTTTCGTTCTTATCCTTATAAATTGATGCCGTTATATGCATAAAAATTTAGTGCTGCTTTTTTGTTTGAATTGTTTTTTTGTGCTTAATGCGCAGACTAAATTCACGGTCTCTGGAAATATACAAGATGCGGCCTCTGGGGAAGAATTAATTTCTGCAAATCTTTTTGAATCTAAATATAAAGTGGGAACTGTTTCTAATCTATATGGTTTCTATAGTTTGACATTGCCAGAAGATTCAATTTATATTACATTTTCATACATTGGTTACCAATCTCAAACCATTGGTATTTTTTTAAATAAAGATATAACACTTAATATCAAGTTATCAGAGTCGGTTGAATTAGAAACTATTGAAATTGTTGCTACTAATGCTCAGAAATTAGAAGAAAAGACATCAATGAGCGTTATTGAAGTTCCAATTGCTCAGATTAAGAAAATTCCCGCATTACTAGGAGAAGTTGATGTCCTTAAAACATTACAATTATTACCTGGAGTTCAATCTGGTGGAGAGGGACAAAGTGGATTGTATGTGAGAGGCGGAAGTCCAGATCAAAATTTAATTCTTTTGGATGGAGTTCCTGTTTATAATGCCAATCATTTATTTGGTTTTTTCTCAGTATTTAATGCAGATGCAATCAAAGACGTCAAATTAACAAAAGGTGGGTTTCCTGCGCGGTATGGCGGAAGATTGTCATCTGTTCTAGAAATAAACATGAAAGAAGGCAATGATAAAACGTTTCATGGATCAGGTTCAATTGGATTAATATCTTCAAAATTTATGTTTGAAGGACCAATTTTAAAAGACCGTGCTTCCTTTATCATTTCAGGTAGAAGGACTTACATTGATCAAGTTGCACGACCGATTATCAATTATGCATTGAAACAAGATGGAATAAAAGGTAAAATTGGTTATTATTTTTATGATTTGAATGCTAAGTTCAATTACAGGATTTCTGAAAAAGACCGTTTGTATTTGAGTGCATATACTGGTGATGATAATTTTTATGTAAGCACAATAACAACAAATGGTGAAAATACAAGTGCGAAAACTGAAAATGAGATTGTTTCAAACTTAGGTTGGGGGAACATAACCACAGCTTTACGATGGAACCATTTGTGGACGAATAAGCTATTCAGTAATCTTGCAGCAACGTATACAAGATATAATTTTGGGACAGTGGTAGGTTCTAGATTTGAAGAATTCGATATAAATAATCAAACCAAAGATAAAACAGATTTCGGAGCAGGATATGATTCTGGAATTGACGATTATGCTGTCCGTTTGGATTTTGATTATATTCCTTTGCCCAATCATTTTGTGAAATTTGGAGCAATGGGAATTTATCACAAATTTAATCCAGGCATTTTTAACATTCATGCTTCTATAGCAGAGGATGGACAATCCCTCCTTAATATTGATACGACATTTGGTCAAAATATTGTTTTTGCTACCGAATACAATACTTTTATTGAAGATGATTTTAAGATATCAAATAATATAAAACTTAACGGAGGCATTCACTTTTCAGGTTTTGCTTTGAATAATACCAATTACACTTCAATACAACCTAGAATTTCATTAAGATATTTATTGCCAGAACAAATTGCGATGAAAGCATCGTTTGCGACCATGCGGCAATATGTTCAATACCTAACCAATGAAAATATTGGGTTGCCGTGGGATCAATGGTTACCAACAACAGAAAAAATTCTCCCTCAAGATTCTTGGCAGATAGCTCTTGGATTTGCAAAAACTTTTCAAGAACAATATGAAATAAGCATAGAAGGCTATTATAAAGAAATGAAAAACTTGATTTCTTACAATGAAGGAGCTTCATTATTTAACATAGGACCATGGGAAGATCAGGTTACACAAGGGGAGGGAAATTCCTATGGTGCAGAAGTTTTTGTTCAAAAAAAGAAAGGCAAAATGACTGGTTGGGTCGGTTATACTTTGGCATGGTCAAATAGAAGATTTGATGATAAAAATTTTGGGGAATGGTATCCCTTCAAATTTGATAGAAGGCATGATATTTCGATTGTTGGAATTTATGAATTAAACAAGAAAATAAGTTTTTCAGCAACTTGGGTTTATGGAACAGGAAACGCTATTACATTTGCAGAATCAAGGATACCAGTTTTGCAAGAAAATAAAGGATTTGAATATTATACTTTCATCAATAATTTTAAAGAAAGGAACAATAAAAGGATGGGCCCATATCATAGGCTAGACATTGGAATGGATTATCGTCGTGAAAAGAAAAAATATGCTAGTATTTGGACCATTGGCGCATACAACGCATATAGTAGAAGAAATCCATTTTTTCTCAATATCGAAGAAAAATATGTGGAAAGCCCTGATGGTGGAACTACTGAAACAGTATTAAAACAATACAGTTTGTTTCCATTAATCCCTTCTTTAAGTTATAGATTTGAATTCTAAGAACATGAAAAAGAAACTATCTATATTTTTATTTTTTTCTGGGCTAATATTTATTCTAAGTTCATGCGAAAATCTTTTAGTGAAAGAATTAGATTTGGAAGATTTTGATTTCAAGAAACAACTTGTCCTTAATTCCGCCATTAATTCAACTTCAGATTCTATTGTTGCTTTTATTTCAGAAAACGTTTCAATTTTGAACTCAGAGGAAAGATTAGTTTTCATAGAGAATGCAACGGTAGATTTGTTTTTTGAAGGTATTAAAATAGCTGATTTGCAATTGGGAAATGACAAAAGGTATCACTATAAATTTATGGATGCGAACAGACCTATTGGAAATTATGAAATGGTGGTAAATCACCCTATTTATGGGGAAGTTACTGCAAATACTGAAATACCAGTAGATGTGCCTATTTTGGATTTGAAGTTTATTGAAGATGCTGGATATGATCCTTTGTTAGACAATCAAACCTCAGCAATTCAGTTTAAAATTATTGATCCACCTGGCAAGCAATATTATGCATTTCAAATATTAACAGATCAAATAGTTCAAGATACTTTTATAGATGGAACGGATACATTTTATTATGAAACACAAATTTCTATTGATCCTTCCATGATTGCAGATCCAAATATTGCGAACAATCAAAATGGAAAGTATTATGTTAATGATGATACTTTTGATGGAAAAGAATATTTGATTTACATCAGATTTGCAGTGTATAATTTTAATCTAGAATCTGTTCCAGTAAAAGAATTGTTCAAACTAAAATGGGAGGTTCTATCAAAGGATTATTACAACTTTAATACATCCTTGGACAAATATTTTAGAACTTCAGATTTTGGACTTTTTTCAGAGCCAGTGACAGTTCATTCGAATGTGCAAAATGGATTGGGCATTTTTGCTGGTGTAAATAGCAAAATTTATGGCTTTTAAGCAATTTATTGCTACTTCCTATTTTTTGAATTTGAGCATATCGGATTAAAAATAATTGACTACTTGTTCAAAAAAGTTAATCAATATTTTTGGGTAAAAAATGCTAATGAAAAACATACCATATAATGCACCGAAAAAATGGGCATCATGCCCAATTCTACTTTGTCCTTTTTTACTAGCCCAAGATGTATAAATAAGGTATAAAATTCCAAATATGAAAGCTGGAATATAAATGGGAATAAAAATAATACCTATTCCCATTAATGGATTTATTAAAATACTTATAAATACAACACCTGACACTGCCCCTGAAGCACCGATTGCAGAATAAGAAGGATTGTTTTTGTGTTTGAAATAAGATGGTAAATCTGCAGCAATGATGCAAGTAATATACATTAATAGGTATAAAACTGTCCCTGGAATGTCTCCAAATACATTGCGGAAGAAGATTTCAACATTTTTGCCAAACATCATCAACACATAAATATTTATAATTAAATGGCCCCAATCCGCATGAAGAAATCCAGAAGATAAAAATCTAATCCATTCTTTGTTTTGATGTTCGGAAACAGGGTGATGCTTGTATTTATCAAAGAAAAGTCGATTGCTGAAACCCATATAAGAGAAAATTCCAGTAATTATTATAATGACAAGTGTTACATTTAATTCTAAGAGTTCCAATTTATTTTAGTTTTACTAGTCGCAAAGATAATGAAGTTTATGAATGATAAAGAAAAGCAGAATCTATAAGCATTAAATTGGTTACTGATTGCATAGTTGAACTTCTAATTGCTTTTTTTTATTTTACTCATTATGATATTTTTCATTATTCAAAATTGTAAATGCTCTATACAATTGTTCTAAAAAAAATGTCCTAATCATCTGATGTGAAAAAGTCATTTTGGATAAAGAAAGTTGCTCGTTTGCTCTATCGTAAACGTTCTCATGGAAACCATAAGCTCCACCTGTCAAAAAAATCACTCTTTTTGAACTAGATTGAAGTAAAAAATTAATTTTATCTGAAAATCCAATAGATGAACATTGATTTCCTCGCTCATCTAATAAAATCAAATAGTCGCTATCAGAAAGCTGTTCCAATATCATCAAACTTTCCTTAAGTTTGATCACTGAAGTATCGTTCTTATTGGATTTAATATCATTGAAAACTTTATACTCTAATTTGGTATACCTTCTAATGCGCTTTAAGAATTCTTGCTCTGCTTCAATGAAATATTTTTCCTTTGTTTTAGCAATTACCCAATATTCAAATTTCATATAGTGTAAAATTAACACTATCTTCGAATTTTCTATTATTTTATGAAGAATTGTAAGATCAAATAAGATGTGTGTTAAGGAAAATAGGCTGCATATGAGTCTGTTTTTGTTTAATAATACTATACTATGTCAATAAATATGTCAGAAAAAAATGAAATAATAAAAGCGCTGATTCCTTTGGAAGAAAAGCACAAAACAAACTTAACCGTCGATTGTGTTATTTTTGGATATGATCAAGGGGACTTGAAAGTTTTGACCATTGAATGTGATATGGATCCTTTTTTAGGAATGTATTCATTGATTGGAGATTTTGTAAAAGAAACGGAGACAACTAATCAAGCTGCAAAAAGGATTTTAAAGTTTTGTACTGGAAATGATGATATTTTTCTTGAAGAAGTGCAAAGCTTTAGTGAGATAAACAGGCATCCATATGGTCGTGTTATCACCATTGCATATTATTCATTGGTGCAAATCGGAAAAACGAAAATGACAGACAATGCTGGAAAACATTTACAGTGGACATCGGTTAATAATATAAAAGAGATGGCTTTTGATCATAAACAAATCCTAGACCTTTGTCTATTTAGCCTAAGGAGAAGTTTAAGAGATAGCCCTATTGGTTTTGAACTTTTACCCAAGAAATTTTCACTCAAACAACTGCAAACACTATATGAAGTAGTTTTAGATATTGAATTGGACAAGAGAAATTTTAGACGTAAATTAAGAACAATGGATATCTTAATTGATGTGGATGAACTTCAACAAGAAGTCTCCCATCGACCTGCAAAATTGTACAAATTTAATGTGAAATATTATGAATCTAAAAAATACAATGGATTCAAATTTGATCTTTAATAATAATTAATTGGCTTTACATATAAATATATATAATGTATAAATATTTTATAAATAATGTTTTATTGTTCATCTGCTTTATCTTTTCGGTATTTGCACAAGGCCAATATTTTGAAGAAAAAACCGATGTCTCAGGGCTAAGATCCTCAGGAAAAAATTATGCTATCGCCTTAGGTGATGTGAATGGTGACGGATTAGATGATATTTATGTAAGCAGAAGATTAGCTCCTAATTTGTTGTTCATTAATAAAGGTAATTTTGAATTTAGAGAAGAAGCATCAAACTTTGGTTTAGATTATTCGGGAAATACTCAAGCAGCCATTTGGATAGATATTGAAAATGATAAAGACCTTGATTTGTTTGTCATAAATAATGCAGAATACAATATTCTTTACAGAAATGACCTTGGAACTTTTAGAAATGTAAGTGCAGAAATGGGTCTAAGTAAAGCTGGTTTTGTAAAGTCTGTGAATACAGTTGATTACAATAATGACGGATATGAAGATATTTACATTTCTTATTTCTTAGCCCAGAATGTATTGTACAAAAACGTGGATGGTAAATATTTTGAAGATGTAACATTAAGTTCAGGAATCAATGATCCAGGTCCTTCCATGGGAGCTGTTTTTTTTGATTATGACAATGATGGTGATCAGGATCTTTACCAAACTCATGATGGAAACAAAGCCAATATTTTATACAGGAATAATGGAAATGGAAGCTTTTCAGATGTAAGTGTTCAAAGTAAAAGTAATTTCGAAGGTCTTGGAATGGGAGTTGACGCTGCAGATGTGAACAATGATGGGTTTTTAGATTTGTACATTACCAATCTTGGAGCAAATGCCCTTTTACTGAATAAAAAGGATGGGACATTTGAAAATGTAGCCAATCATGTTGATGTTGGAGATATTGGAATGGGGTGGGGAACCTTCTTTTTTGATTTCAATAATGATGGGAATCAGGATATTTATGTTGCCAACGAAAGTAATTTTGGTGTGAATGGGATAAGTGACTTGAATAATGTATTGTACATTAATAACGGCAATATGATTTTTGAGCATGGGGAATATAAAGATGGAATACAAAATATCTTCAGTTCATATGGTGCTGCTTATGCTGATTTTGATCTTGATGGGAAATTAGACATTGTAGTTGCAAATGCCGATGATGCAGGAAACCAAATTTTTAGAAATACTACCGAAACAAAAAATTATTGTGCCATTAAATTAATTGGTAAAAAGAGCAATTATCAAGCGATAGGTAGTAGAGTTGCGATTTTTAAAGACAATAACAAATATATTCAAGAAGTAAAATCTGGCTCAGGTTGGATATCTCAAATGAGCAGAAATTTGCATTTTGGTTTAGATGATGACAATTCAATAGACAGCGCAATTGTTTATTGGCCCTCTGGCATTAAACAAAAATTGACAGATATAAAAGTCAACTCATTAAACACCATCATTGAACCATCTGAGTTTACTGGAGGACCTTTGATATGGACAGAACCAGCTTTCCCCACTCAATTCGATGATGTAACGGTTTATTTTAATGCAAAAGAAGGAAATGGGGGACTCGCAGGTTTCGATGGAAACGTATATGCTCATACCGGTGTAATTACTAATTTAAGTAATTCACCCTCTGATTGGAAGCATGTTCAAGGAGTGTGGGGAACTGATTATACTCGGACAAAAATGAAAAATGAAGGAGAAGATATTTATTCATTGTCTTACAACATAAAGGAGTTTTATGGAATTGGTGATGGAGAGGTGATTGAAAAACTTGCCTTCGTATTCAGAAATGTTAATGGATCTGTTACAGGACGAGAAGTGGGTGGTGGAGATATTTTTATAGATATTTATCCTCCTGTAGATGGATTATTTGCTATAATTTCCTCTCCAAAAGAAGAAGGCGAATTTGTAAATGAAAATGATACGCTTGATATCATTGTTAGTACAAATCAACCTGCAAAACTTGATTTGTATGATAATTCGGAACTCATTTTTTCAGATTCAATTTTGGAATTAAATTATAAATATATTGCTTCAGGTTTTGGTGTGCACACTTTTGATTTTATTTTGAGTTTGGACGGTGATACTTTGATTGGTCAAAGGGAAATTTATATTATTGATAATAATTTTGAGAATTTAGATGTCCCGGAAAATGTGGTGAATGGACTTAATTATTATTCGGATTCGACTTTGATATTCAAATTATTTGCGCCCAATAAGCAACATGTTTTTTTTCTAAGCTATGCGAATAATTTTAGACCAAGCAGTGAATATAGAATGAGACAATCGACCGATGGAAGTTATTTTTGGATTGAGCTACCGAAAGATATTTTTTCCAATGGGCGTAATGCTTATATTTATTTGATTGACTTAGATTTGATCGCAGACCCTTATTCGACGGTTGTACTTGACCCCAATAATGATCGATGGTTACCGGCCTCAGCGATATCAGAATTGCCAGTGTATCCAGAAGATCGATTGCCAGGAATGCAAATCACCGTTTTTGATGTTGATAAAGCAGATTTTGCATGGTCTGATCAAGAATACATCAAACCAGATAAATCAAATTTGGTAGTTTATGAAACTTTAATGAGGGATTTTTTATCTGACAGAAGTTTTAGGTCGTTGAAAGATACGCTTGATTATTTCCAAAAACTTGGAGTCAATGCCATCGAATTAATGCCAGTCAATGAATTTGAAGGAAATGGAAGTTGGGGATACAATCCTGCATTCCATATGGCACTTGACAAAGAATATGGCTCAAAAGAAGAGTTTAAAGCTTTTATTGATGAAGCACATAATCGAGGGATTTCTGTTATTCTAGATGTCGTTTATAATCATGTGTTTAGTCAGAGTCCTCTTGCACGGATGTACTGGGATGACACTAATTTTAGACCAAATTCGGAGAATCCTTGGCTCAATGTTACTCCCAAACACCCTTTTAACGTCGGATATGACGTCAATCATGAAAGTCAAGCAAGCAAGGAATGGGTAAAACAAACACTTCAATATTGGATCGAGGAATTCCATGTTGATGGATTTCGATTTGACCTTTCCAAAGGATTTACTCAAAAAAATTCGGGAGGAGATGATGTTTTTAGACAATATGATGTAGGCAGAATTGCCACTTTGAAAGATTATGCAGATTTTGTTTGGAGTGTGGATGAAGACTGTTATGTGATTTTAGAGCACTTTGCAGCAAATGACGAAGAAACGGAATTGTCCAATTATGGTATGATGTTGTGGGGAAATATAACTCATGAATTTGGTGAGGCTGCAAGAGGTGTTTCTTCAGATCTAGGATGGGTCGATTATACAGAAAGAGGTTGGGATAATCCCAATTTAGTTGGATATATGGAAAGTCATGATGAAGAACGGATGATGTATAAACTTCTTCAAACTGGAACATCTAGTGGAGATTATAACATCAAAGACTTAGACATTGCATTGAAAAGAGTAGCTGCGGCATCTGCCATATTCTATATGGTTCCAGGCCCCAAAATGTTGTGGCAATTTGGT
The DNA here is from genome assembly GCA_024642705.1 of Bacteroidota bacterium. Classification (GTDB taxonomy): domain Bacteria; phylum Bacteroidota; class Bacteroidia; order Chitinophagales; family Saprospiraceae; genus Portibacter. The sequence continues at coordinate 72,445 of JAHEAQ010000010.1, forward strand.
GAATTAGGGTACGATTATTCCATCAATTGGTGCACAAATGGTACAGTTAATGGTTGTCGACTAGATGCAAAACCTGTCAGATGGGATTATTTGGAAGATGAAAATAGAAATAAATTGAATGAAATCTTAGCAAATATTATACATTTAAAAATCCATTACCCAACTTTTTCTGCACAAGATTTCAATTTTAATGATGGTAATTTCTTTTTAAAAACCATTCATTTTAATCATGAAGAAATGGATGCAGTGGTGATGGCTAATTTCAGGACCATAAATAGTGACGTGAATCCAAAATTTCAAAATGAAGGTGTTTGGTATGAATACTTTACTGGTGATTCTTTAATTGTTGAAGACACCCAAAAGAAATTAACTCATTTACCTGGAGAATATAGAATTTATACTTCGAAAAGAATTACTCCTCCGAATGGATTTGTAACCTCAACGCAAAATTTCGAATTTGTAGATGCTAATTTATATCCAAATCCAGTAGATGATCAACGAGCAATTTACCTTGTTGATGAAAATTTATCAAAAGTATTAGATGTTGATATTTTTGATAATTTGGGAAGAAAAATTACGTCAACTTTCAATCAATTTGGAGAAGAACTCATCGTCAAGTTGCCATTACAGATGGAGTCAGGAATTTATTTTTTAAATGTTCGAACAATTAAAGGAATAATCAATAAAAAGTTTGTGAAAGAATAGCCTTATATTTTTGTTAATATTTTCAGGGATTTTATCATTCTTTTATTGCTATAAATTTGAACAAATAAAATTTTTGTGCCAATGTCTTGCAAATTAATATTTTGATTTTGAGTGTCAATCGTTCCATTAATTATTTTTATTCCAGTAGTGTCTACGATATGGTATTCATATTTTTTGGTTCGATCGAAATTGTCAATATTTATATCAATTGACTTTGAATCAGAATTATAAATGATGCTAATTGAGGCGTCGTCAATTTCAGGAATTGAGGTGGAATTTAATCCATAATCATATTCCATCCATTGAATTCCACCTGGAATTAATAAGTTATTGCTAAAATCAAAAAATGTGGCATGTTCCTGATGTGATCCTTGATTCCATTGATTCCAACAAGTCGATGAAACCCAAGAAGGTTCCCAATAACAAACACCAATTCCTCCACCCTCTATCACTGCTTTTGTTAAATCAATTAACCAATTACGCTGGTTTTCAGGTGATGCTGGGCTATAATCTGGATGAACAGCTGAAATAATATTCCCAGCATTGTCATTAGATTCTGTGGTCCAAATATATCCTGTTTCAACAATTATAACGTCCTTATTGTATAAACCCTTTAATTTAATAATAACGTTTTTGGTATCTTCTATTGAAGTAGGCTTGTGCCATGCCCAATAGTAGGAGAGTCCAATCAGGTCAAAGTCAGTCACTCCATTATCTTTAAAGGCTTTAGCCATCCACTCTGCATTTTTAGGGTCTGCAATGTGGAGCATAATTTTTACTGGTTTGTTTTTTGCCGCACTAAAGTCTCTTACAGCTTTAATTCCTGTGTTAAACAATGCAGCATTACGACTCCAATTTAAGGTCCACACTTGATTGTCAGCTGGTGACAGCAATATCCCTTTATTGGTTTCATTCCCAATTTGAACCATTTCTGGAGTTAAATTTGCAGCATTTAGTTCATTTAAAGTATTGCTTATATAATTGTAAAGAGAATCTTGCAAAAGAGGTAAATTGTTAACTACTCCCAACCAAGCATTAGGAACCAATTGCTTGCTAGGATCGGCCCAATTATCAGATAGATGAAAGTCTAAAAGTACATTCATGCCATGATCTTTGGCTCTTTTAATAGCTTTCTTCACATCTGCAAGGTCAGAATAACGCCTTCCTTCATTCAAATTGTCATACCATGAAGGCGTATGCCAAAGCCTCAATCGTACCAAGTTGTTTCCATGATCTTTATAAATATCGTAAACGTCCTTAGCTATGCCATTTTCTTTGTACACCACACCACAATCTTCCATTTCATTGACATAAGATTGATCAGCACCAAAATAAAATTGCTGACCAAAACCATCAACAGCAACCAAAGAAATTAATGCCAGAAGCAGGAGAGGTATAGACTTGTATATCATTGTACTTTATTTTGTTGCAATATATAGAAGGAAACAAGGAATGGAGCAAAAAAGATTCAAAAGGTATCGATTCTTTATGATTTTTATTCAGATAGAAGTATGCATATAAATTATTATAATGTGTAATATATTTACACCCAATTAAATAATTACTTTGAATGACGAAAATTCTGTTTTTTAAACAAAAAAAATCAGGAATGAGTTTATTTCATTCCTGATTTCCAAATTAATTTTAGTACACCAATTTATTTAAATATATTAATAACCAGTATTTTGTTCTAGTTTCGGATTAGCACCCAAATCAGATGAAGGAATAGGGAAAATATTTCTAAAAGCTCCGACAGAAGCACCTTCTTGAGTACCACCTTTCCAAGTCCACAAATAATCAGATTGACTAAATTTATCAAACCTTACTAAATCCTGCCTTCTGTGGCATTCCCAGTACAATTCTCTTGCTCTTTCATCCAAAATATAGTCCAGTGTTAATTCAGACTCAGTAATGTTTCCAGCTCCTCCTTGGAAAGCTCTTTGACGAACTTTGTTAAGGTATTCAAGTGCATCAGCTTTTGTTCCGCCTTGACCACCTCTTAAAATAGATTCACTAGCCATCAGGTAGAAATCAGCTAGCCTAAACATTGGAAAATCTGTATCAGGGAAATCGGCATCTGATCCTAAAGCTCCAGTAGAAGTAACATTTTTGAATTTTTGTACTGCATAGCCCTCAACAAATTGGGTAACGTCACTTATTTCTAAGGATTGCCCTGATTTATAAAAAATTGCTCTTCTATCAAAATCTTTTGAATTGATCTGATAAGAATAATCCGGTTTGCCTAGATAAACGAATATATCATAGTTTCCAGCAACGTCAATTAATATATCATCGCCCGCTTGGTCAAGAATAGCGTCTGCTCCTGTATCTCCAAAATTAACAGCCCAATCATCATTGGCCCTAAATTTTATTCCACCAACTTTTAAATTGATATTTATTTTATACCCTGTTATTGCAGGATCCCAAGTCATATCAATATCACTATCCCAACCTCCAGAAGTTGCATCTCCAATGATTCCAAATGACCTTTTTTCCATAAAATAAGTATTGTTATTTAGATTTACATTGATATAATATAGTCCAGCTTCTCCAGCTACAATATTTGCACCATTTTGTTCTAAAGTACCATCTGCTCCATTATCTCCAAATTTAATTGCTAAGGAAGGAATCGTTGTGATTACGAATTCTGTGTTCGCTTCAGGAAAGTATTTGTAGCCTTCGAAAATCTTGTTTTTTAGCGGTGATGATAGAGAATTTTTGGTATCACTAGCATCAAAATTGTTAAATGATCCAGGAATATACACTTTAGGATATGATTTCGTATTTCCTTCAGTAGCTTGTACAATAATTTGCGATCTTCCCGGGAATTTTGCGATCATTTCTTTAGTAGTTCTGGTACCGCCCCATCCACTTGATACACCTGATGTTAAAGGATTCATTGTTCCTCCGATTCCTGCGCGAATAATAAAAGTCATTCCACCCCATGTCCTTGTGTTAATTCCATCAAAAGTAACAGGGAAAATGATTTCTTTTGAAGTGTGGTTATCAGCAAGAAATAAATTCTGATATTCTGGAGTCAATTCATAACCTGCATTGATAATTTTTTTACAGTAAACAAGGCAATCGGTATATCTTTCAGTGCCTGTATATACTTTTGCATTCAAATATAATTTAGCTAGCAAAGCCCAAACAGCTCCTTTGTCTGCTCTTCCGTATTCATTTGCCCTTGCATCTGCAATAATAGGCTCAATTTCTAATAAATCAGATTCAATATATTTAAAAAGATCTGGACCTTTGATTTGATCAGGAAAAAAAGAGCCAACGATATCTTTTTCAGTTACAAAAGGTACATTTCTAAAAATATCTAGGGCATGGGAATAACTCAAAGCTCTAAGGAATCTTGCTTCAGCCCGATAGCCTTGAATTTCAGTTCTCAATCCAGAATCTACATTTCTACTGTCCAATTTTGCATCTGTGGTTTCTCTCATGAATTCATTGCAAAGTGCAATTTGATAGAAAATCCTTGAATAAAAAGCAAAAGAAAATCCATCCGCAGAAGTCCAGTTTTGAGCATGGAAATCAAGAATAGTTTGGTCATTCCACCCAATTAATGCTTCATCAGTTGTTAATTCTTGATGGTACCAAAATCCTCTTAAGTATTGGCCAAATCCTTCATCTATTCCTTCAATATCTGCCTGACCTGAAGGACCTTCTTGACCACTAACCGAAAGCCCAGCATACAATTTAGCTAAAACTTGTTTGTAAGCTTCAGGGTTATCATAAACAACTCCTGAAGTAATTACATCCTCATCTAAAGGAATCGTATTTAGGTCTTTGAAGCATCCAGAAGTCGAAAATATTATGATGGATAGAAAGAATAATTTTATAATATTTGAATATTTCATTTTTTTATTTTTTAAGTCTAAATTAGAATTCAACACTTACACCAAATACAAAAGTTCTTGGTCTTGGATAAACACTATTGTCAATCCCATTCCCTAATTCAGGATCAAGGCCCTCGTATTTTGTGATAACCAATGGATTTTGCACTGTTGCATAGATTCTACTAGTTTTTTTGATGATCTTTGTCAGGTTATAACCTAAGGTAATGTGATCAAGTCTGAAGAAAGATGCATTGGTTACAAAATGATCGCTAAATGTTACGGATGCTTGACGTTCTATATTATTCACTATGGCAGATTTGTTTATATTCCATAATATTCCTGTTGATCCATAAAGTCGTTGATAATAACCCATGTCAGTTTGCACATTATTGTAAACATAATTGCCCAAATTGGCTCTTCCTGCAAAAGAAAAATCTAAGTCACCAACGGAAAGATTGTTAGTAATTCCAATGGTATAATCAGCGGTTGGGTTTTTATATCGATATTTATCGTCACTGTTGACTATCCCATCATTATTCAAATCTTCAAATTGCCCTTCCAATATGTTTCCGCTTTCATCATATTTTTGTTTGTATACGAAGAAACTGCTTGGAGCATAACCCACAGTGTGAATTTGGATATTACTACCAACTCCCCCTGCGATTCCACCTGTTAAAACACCAATATATTCTGGGTCATCAGTCGCCGTTAAATTGGTTATTTTATTATCATTGAACGCTAAGTTAGCACCGATATCCCAAGTCACTTTATCATTTAATACTGGTGTAAAATTCCAAGAGAATTCAATCCCTTTATTTTGCATGTTTCCAACATTTGTTGTAATAAAGTTGGTTAAGTTAGTTCCAGCAGGAACTGGAATTCTATTCAATAAATCTTTGGTATCCCTTTGATAAATATCGATTGATCCTGATACTCTATTTTTTACAATTGAATAATCTACACCCAAATTGTAAGTTGTAGTTTCTTCCCACCTGATGTTTCCATCATAACCATTTGGTCTTAATGTTTGAATAAATTGGTTTCCAAATTGATATTGAGCATTGGTTTGACCCACTTGATACCTAGCCAAATAAGCATAATAATCGCCGATTTCTTGTTGACCAGTAACGCCCCATCCTGCTCTGATTTTCAAAGCATTGAACATTTTATGATCATTTTCTAAAACTTTTACAGCTAATGCAGCAGCAGGAAAAAGGCCCCATCTATTTTCAGGTGAGAACCTTGAAGTGCCGTCTCTTCTTAAAGTAAAAGTAAACAGGTATTTATCGCTAAAAGTATAATTCATTCTACCAAAGAGAGATAATAAATAAAATTCAGCAGGGTCACTGCCAACTTGTGTTTCAGACGGGGTGCCGGCTACATCCGAGTTTTTGAAAGAATTATCCACATTGAAATGTTGCCAAGAATATCCTCCTAAAACATCAAAATCATGCTTTCCTGCACTTTTTTTGTAATTCAAATAAAATTCTAAAAGTGAATTTTCTTTTGTTTGTTCGTAAGTATTGTCTGCTCCACCCCCATTGATCTGGTCAAAAGAAAAAGAAGCATTATTAGGCACATAATATGTTCCAGAACCATTTGCATAATCATAAGCTACATTTAGATTAGCTCTTAATCCTTCTAGAAATGGTAATCGATAATCGACTGAAGCATTTGTAATATAACGGACCACAGTGGAATTATCCTCTATCAGATCTAAAAGAGCAAGTGGATTTGTTGGAGCCAAAGTATTAGGATTGCCATTTGCAATCGTCCAAGTCGTGTATCCACCATATTTACTTTCCGCGTCATAAACTTCTTGAGTTGGATCAAAGTTTAATGCATTACCAATTGCTCCTCTGCTTGCAAAATGATTGTTGGTCAACATACTTTTGAAATGTAATTTTATTTGCAAAGTATTGTTTAAGAATCCAGGATTAAGATTTATTCCAGTTGTAATTCGATTAAAATTATCTGTTTTAAGAATTCCGCCCATATCAGTATAACCAAGAGAAATTCGATAAGGTATTTGACCAACTCCACCAGACAAGTTTAAGTTATGATCAGTTCCAATTGCGGTCTCATAAATTTCTTTTTGCCAATCTGTGTTAGCAGTTCCCATTAAATCTCGCACTGGAGATCCTTCAGGATATCTTTCATTGATAACATTTCGAAATTCTTCAGCTGATAACGCATCTACATATTTAACAGGATCGCCAAAAGAAACATTTCCTGTATAGCCAACTTTTATCTTTTTGCCAAGTTCTCCCTTTTTGGTAGTAATCAGAATAACACCGCCAGCAGCTCTATTTCCGTATATCGCTGCTGCAGAAGCATCTTTTAAAACAGTCATACTTTCGACATCATTAGGATTGATGACATTTAAAGCATTTCTATTCCCAGAGATTCCTCCATTATCTAAAGGAACACCATCAATTACAATGAGTGGGTCATTTGAGGCGCCTAATGAAGATTCACCCCTTATCCTAATTTTTGATCCTCCTCCAGGACTTCCATCAGTTGTGATTGCAACTCCCGCAACTTTGCCAGCAAGCAATGCCTGAGGACTTGAAATATTACCTTTGTTGAAATCTTTGCTTGTAACGGATTGAATAGAACCTGTTGCGTCTTCTCTTTTAATGGTTCCATAACCTATCACCATTATCTCATCTAAGACTTCTCCAAATGCTAGCTTAATGGTTCCCAAGTCATTTCCCGTAATTTCTTGGTCAATGGTTTGGTATCCTGTATATCTTATTTCTAAAACTGTGACATTGTTGGGTACAGTTATAGAAAATACTCCATCAAAATCTGTGGTCGTACCTATAGATTCGTTTTTCGCGACTACCGTAGCTCCAATCAAGGGGTCACCGTTTCCTGCGTCTACAATAATTCCAGTAATTATTTTTTGAGCATTCAATGAACTTAAAGGCACAATACCTAAGCAAATTGAAAAGCATGCAAATAGCAAATTTAATTTAGACAATTTCATTTATAATAATTTATTGTTTTTTGTTTCAAACATCCTCAAAAATAAAAAATTATTCCGTACTTTGTGTCAAAATGACATTAACAACTGTAAAATTAAAAATTAAAAAAGAAGAATTATGAGATTACGTATACTTTTATCTACAATTTTTTCCTTATTTCTAATTGGCCTTCATAGCCAATCCATAGGAATAATTGGAAGTGCTACTCCTGGTGGTTGGGATGTTGATACTAATATGGTTCAAGACGTAGATAGTCCTGAAATTTGGTCATTAAATTTGACACTAACAGATGGTGTAGTAAAATTCCGTCAAGACGATGCATGGACTGTGAATTGGGGATCTACTGATTTTCCTGGTGGTATAGGAGTACAAGATGGTCCAGATATTCCTGTTTATGCAGGAGACTATCTTATTACATTGAACACCAATACTGGTGCATATTATTTTGATGTGGATTCCGACATGGGAATTATTGGAGACGCGACACCTGGGGGTTGGGATTCAGACTCAGAATTGTATAAAGATCAAACAGATCCTAATAAATTTTTCACAAAACTAGATTTAGTTGTTGGTGGAGCAAAATTTAGAAAAGATAAGGATTGGGTTACAAACTGGGGTTCTGCGGATTTTCCTTCAGGTACTGGAACCCAAGATGGTGATAATATAGCAGTAAGTAAAGCTGGTACATATTTTATAACCATTGATACATCAACTGGTGAGTACAATTTTGGAGAAGAAGTAACATATACTTCAATAGGAATTATTGGTAGTGCAACTGCTGGCGGTTGGGACACTGATACTGAACTAAATCAAAATTCTAATAATCCTGATATGTGGTTTGGAAATATTGATTTAGTCGAAGGTGAGATTAAATTTAGAGCCAATAGTGATTGGGCTGTAAGTTGGGGTGGACCTGCTGATTTTCCTTCTGACACAGCTATCATTGGAAGTAATGACAATATTGCTATTGGCGCAGACCAAGCAGGAACCTATTTGGTAAACTTTAATACAGAAACTGGAGAATTTAGTTTTTTACCTATAGTATATTATGAATCAATTGGTATTATTGGTGATGCAACACCTGGCGGTTGGGATAATGATTCTGATATGGTAAGAAGCGAAACGGATTCTGCACTTTGGACTTTAAGAATTGTGCTCGCCGATGGAGAAGCAAAATTCAGAGCTAATAATGATTGGGTAACAGCTGATTGGGGATCTGGTGATTTCCCAGCTGGTGTTGGTGTTGCTGGAGGAGCAAATATTCCTGTCACAGCAGGTGAATATGTTATTAGTCTTAACACTACAACAGGCGCTTATAATTTCGATCAGATTTTTGTTTTTTCAACTGTTGGTTTAATTGGACCTGCAACTCCAATAGGTGATTGGGACACAGATGTGGACATGGATAAAGATGCAATCGACGAGCAATTATGGACAATTTCAAGCATTGATTTGGTAGATGGAGAAGCAAAATTCAGAGCAGATGATGATTGGGCAAAAAACTGGGGTGCTGAATCTTGGCCATCAGGTGTCGGTGTTCAAGACGGAGATAATATTCCTATTGTTGGTGGAACGTATAGAATAACATTAAGATCTGACGATGGTAGTTTTTCATTTGATGCACCTTCTTCGACTAATGAACCTATTCTTAATGAGGTTAAATTATATCCTAACCCAACAAATAATTTGATTAACATTGAATTAAACACAGAAAGAATTTCTGGCTTGGTTAACATTGAAATTTTAGACGTATCTGGCAAAAAAGTTCTTGTTACTCAAGAAAAAGCAGCTTCATTAATTCGATTAAATGTATCAGGTTTGAACCCAGGAAATTATTTCGTTAGAATGTACAACAAAGAATTCTTATTGGCTAAACCGGTAACTATTGTGAAATAAATAATTGAAATAAATAATAATTTATGAAGGGCCTTTCGAAAGATTGGCCCTTTTTTTTACTAAATATCATCTAAAACAATTAACATCTAGGGCTACTTCCCATTCTGAATTGAATTAATTTAATTCAAGAATAAAAGCAGTTTTAGCAGGGACTAATAGACTTTTTCCTAGTTTCATTTTTGACCCTGAAATAATTTCAGTACCGATCGAATAATCTTTAATTTGATCAGAAAATCGAGTTAAATCTAGGCTTACATTATTTTCATTTTTATTAAGAATTACCAAAACTGCATTTTTTTTATCATACCTGAAATATACGTATACGTCATTTTTCTCAGGAACAAAATGAATTGTTTTTCCAGAATGAATTACTGTGGAAGATTTCCTCCAATTTAAAAGATTTGATAAGTAGTTTTTGAAATCTTCTTGGTCTTTGCTCAATCCAATATTTTTATGTGCACTCATTGTATCGTTCAGCCATCCACCTGGGAAATCAGATCTAATTTCTCCATGATCTCCTGTTTTATCAGACATCAAAATTTCAGTGCCATAATAAAATTGTGGGATACCTCTAGTAGTTGCAAAATATGCCATTGCCATTTTAGTTTTAGAAATATCATTTCCTAGTTGTGCATGAATCCTGCTCATATCATGATTGTCAGGAAATATTACGAGATTCATAGGGTCAGGATATAAATAATCCTGAGCCAAAGCATCATAAACATATTCCCATGTAGAAAACCAAGTTAAATTTTCACGTAAGGCTCTAGAAACAGCATTCTGAAGTGGAAAATCCATCAAACTTTTCAATGCAGAAGTATAGCCATTTTCATTTTTCTTTCCTGCTTGCCAATAAGAAACTGCAGTAGGCAGTAAGCTCCATTCCTCTCCTACAATATTGAAATTTGGATATTCTCTCATTATGGAAGTTGTCCAATCTGTCATAAATTCCATATCAGGGTAGGGATAAGTGTCCATTCTGATTCCAGAAATTCCGGAAAATTCAATCCACCAAAGTGTATTTTGGATTAAGTATTTTGCCAATACTTTATTTCTTTGATTTAGATCTGGCATTGATATATCAAACCAACCATCGGTAAATATTTTCTTATCAGAATCAGCGCCATAAGGGTCTACCAGAGTTGCTTTTTTGTGATTGCTTCCAGTGTAGTTTGTCCATTCATTAATCCAGTTTGGAGTTGGTAAGTCATGCATCCACCAATGATTAGAGCCACAATGATTGGCAACCATATCCATAATTATTTTTAGATCTTTCGATTTTGCAATATCACAAAGCTTTTTGTATTGTGCATTGTTTCCAAATCGAGGGTCTATATTGTAGAAATCAGTGATGCTGTAGCCATGATAGGAAGTAACTTTCATGTTGTTTTCCAATAAAGGATTTATCCATATGGATGTAAAACCCATTTCCTTAATATAATCAAGATGATCCACAATACCTTGAATATCCCCTCCGTGTCGACCATCTTTATCTTTTCGATTTACTTTTTCAATCATATTTGGAACATTATCATTGGTGGGGTCTCCATTTGCAAATCGATCTGGAGTAATCAAATAAATTGCATCTGAAGTATCAAATCCTTTGATATTTTTTCTTCCATTTTCTCTTTCTTTAATTTCAAATTCGCAATTAATGGATGTATTGTTAAAGTCGGAAAGATTAATTTTTAATGTCCCTGGAATTGTTTTTTCAGATATCTCAATAGTGACAAAAAGATAATTTGGATTTTGATACGATTGGTGAGAAATTAATTTAACACCTTTGTATTCAATGAAGGGTGTTAATTGACTTATATTTTTTCCATAAAGAAGTATTTCTATTGTATTATACTCCATTCCAATCCACCAATTGGGAGGTTCAGTTCTTGTGATTTCCGATTGGGCTAGAATGTTAGTTGAAGTTGAAATAAAGATGAATAGATAGACAAAATATTTCATTGGAACTGATTTATGTGGCTCCAAAAATAGAATTATATTGCAGAAATATTCAATGTTAATCCGGAAGAATCAATTCAATCTTAGTATGTAAATATTTTTTGCACTTATTTCAACTCAAGAATAAAAGCAGTTTTTGAAGGTATGGATATTACTTTTGTTAAAGTAATATTCCTACCGCTTATAATTTCTTTGGCCGTCGAATATCCTTGTAATTGCTCTGAAAATCGCTCCAAAACTAAATTAACATCTGTTTTATTTTTATTCAAAATAACCATTACTTTTTCATCCTCATTGAATCTAAAATAGACGTAAACATCATTTTGTTCGGGTGCATAATGAATGGTTTTGCCAGTATGAATAACTGTTGAATTTTTTCGCCAATTTAAAATTGTTGACATATAAGCCATGAAATCTTTTTGTTCTGCGCTTAACCCTTTTCCTTCTCTAGCATTCACGGTATCTCCATTCCATCCTCCTGGAAAATCAGCTCTAATTTCGCCATGGTCTCCTGTTTTATCTGCCATAAGGATCTCCGTTCCATAATAAAATTGAGGAATCCCTCTAGTAGTAGCGAAGTACGCTATTGCCAATTTAGTTTTAGAAATATCATTCCCAAGTTGAGCATGAATCCTGCTCATATCATGATTATCTGGAAAAATTACCAAATTCATAGGGTCAGGGTAAAGGTAATCTTGACCTAGCATTTCATAAACTTTTCCCCACGACGAGTTCCATGAACTTTGTTCATTAAGAGATAAAACCAAAGCATTTTGCAAAGGAAAATCCATCACACTTTTTAGCTCAGATGTATAACCATTTGCATTCACTTTGCCAGCTTGCCAATACGATACAATGGTCGGAAACAAATTCCATTCTTCACCTACAATATTGAAATATGGATATTCTTTCATTACAACTTTCGTCCATTCACTCATGAATTCCATATCTGGATAAGGGTAAGTATCCATTCTGATGCCTGAAATTCCAGTATATTCTATCCACCAAATTGTATTTTGGATCAGGTACTTAGCCATGCTTTCGTTTCTCTGATTTAAATCTGGCATTGTTCGAACGAACCACCCGTCTGTAAACAATTTTTTATCTTGATCGGTTGCGTAAGGATCGAGAATGACTGTTTTCCTGTGATTTGTTTGAGTATAATTTGGCCATTGATTGATCCAATCTGCAGTTGGTAAATCGTCCATCCACCAGTGAAAGGAACCGCAATGGTTGACAATCATGTCCATGATAATTTTAATACCTTTCGAACGGGCTATATCACAAAATTCCTTGTATTGTTTGTTGCTTCCATATCGTGGATCAACTTTGTAATAATCAGTAGTTGAATAGCCATGATAAGAATATTCCTCCATATCATTTTCCAACAAAGGATTTAGCCAAATTGATGTGAAACCTAAGTTTTTAATGTAATCGATGTGATTGATAATGCCTTGAATATCACCACCATGCCTGCCGCCAATTTTGGATCGATCCATTTTTTCTCTCATCCCTTCCATATTATCATTAGAAGGATCCCCATTGGCGTATCGATCAGGGGTGATTAAGTACATGACATCTGAGGCATCAAATCCTTTAATATTCTGACGGCCTTCTTCTCGAGGCTTAAGTTCATAATTTTGTTTCAAAACTGTTTTAGTCCCTTCCGAAAATGAAAAAATTAGGCTGCCAGGTTTGGTGTTTTTTGAAATACTAATATTTAAAAATAGGTAGTTTGGATTTTCATAAGATTTATGGGAAACCAAGGATACCCCTTCGTAACTTAAGTTAGGAGTTAAATGTGAAATATTCTTGCCATAAACTAGAATTTCAATTTCACTATAATTCATTCCAACCCACCAATTTGGAGGTTCAATTCTGTTTATTTCAGACTGTGAGGACAAGTTTTGAAAACCCAATGTCAAAAAAAATATTAAATAAAATTTGTATTTCATTTTTAGGAAATTATTACGCTACTATTTGAGCTTCAACTTAATTTGTATTAGTATCAGAAAATCCAATTAAAAAAGAAATATTTGAATTGAGCTGATATTTTTCACATTGTAAAACTCGATTATTCGCCTGGTTCTTTAACTACCGGAATTTTGATTAAACTCGGATATTTTTCTGAATGATGTATTTTGTTATGTGCTACCTTCCCGACTTTTTCATCAAAGTTATTCCCACCTGTATTTAGATTTCTTGCAAATCTTGGAAAATTACTGCTTGAAATTTCAATCCGTATTTTGTGCCCTTTTTCAAAGAAATTACTTGTTGACATTGGGCTCATTTCCACTTTGTATACATTACCTTCTTCCATGAATACTTCTTTATCATAACCTTCTCTGTATCGAGCTCTTTGAATGGTTTCATCCAGATTATAAGCAGTTCCGTCAGGATAAACATCTATTAATTTAATAGTAAAATCAGTGTCCTTTACATCTGTAGATACATAAATTGTGGATTCAATAAATCCAGTAACTTCAATTCCTGAGGTCAATTCTTCAGAAGTATATACTAAGATATCGTCCCGAGTTTCCATTTCTCGTTGATCAAACGCACCTCCTTTAACGGCATTTCCCGTACAGCAAACGTTGCCTCCATAACTGGTAACTGGGTTCATTGGGTCATAGGCATATGCATCGGGCATGTCTTTTTTTGATGCATTTTTCAAAAGCTGTCCATCACCATTTAATGTATTGGCTTTGCCACCGCTTGAAAGATAAAATGTCTCCATCTGTGCATTTTTTGGAGGAAAAACTTCGCTACTTTTCCATTCATTCTTGCCCATCAGGTAATATTGGACTTTAGGTGTTTTCAAAATATCATTTTTCTCACCTTTTAACCAATAATCAAACCATCCATATACTAATGCATCATAGTCTAATCTAGCATCACCCACACTTCGTTCGCCAACAATGGTATTTTCAGTTGCCCTAGTAAATCCACAATGTAATGTCGGAGCGATTACCAAATATTGATTATCTCTGATTGCAGGATCTTTTGTGTTTTTGCTAACATGGTTGTACAATTCAAGATTTGGGGCTGTAGAAACATCATACCAAGAAACAAACCAATAACTAGGCACACCAATTTCTTTGTCTTCATGATAAATTCCACCTTCAAACCATTTAGGGTCATTTGGTTTTCTCGTTATCATTTCTTCAAAAATTCCTTTAGGACCATTTACATTTTTTATCAAATCCTGGAGTGGTAAATGCCATAGTTTGTCTGCCCAATCAACAGATGGATATTCAGGTGACATGTCATAAAATCTTTGCAAACGCAATAAATCTTCTCTTTCAATTCCTTCTTTTAATCTTGGGGCCATTGGGTCGTGTTGAACTCCATATAACCATGCAAAAAATAACATTTGTTCCGCGCCTCCTCTATACCAATTGCCTTGCTCATAAAATCTACCTACTTTTCCGACTCCGGCTCCAAATCCCTGGGGTACCATGGCAGCATGAGATGGGTGATCTAAGGCTGCAACGGCCATTTGCCATTCAGCAGTCGAAGAACAGCCTAAAGTGCCAATTTTACCATTGCTCCATGGTTGATTTTTCATCCATGAGAAAGCATCATAACCATCAGTCAATGGCGTCCCTAGAATATCCCATTCCCCTTCAGAAAAATATCTGCCACGCTCGTTTTGAACAACATATGCATATCCTTTTTGTATTGCTTCGTAAGCTCTTGTCATTGTGCCAGTTCTTAATTCTCCATCACCATATGAATTGAAATTATATGGCGTCCTTGAAAATATAATCGGAACCTTTTGGTCTGTTTTTGGTCTATAAATATCAGTAGCAAGCCTTATTCCATCTCGCATAGGCATCATCACCTTTTGTTCAATAATACCAATCGCTTCAATTTTAGATATAATATCATCCTGAGCATAAAAAAAGCTGGAAAAACAAATTAGAGCAAGTAAGAATATATGTTTCATTATTATTTTTTTTAAAAATTGAAATTGTTATGGTTTTACAAGTTTTTCAAGTCGATTACTGATTATTTTAACTCCAAGCGGCGCACCAAGTTCATTGATTTCTTTTAGCCTCAAAGTTATAAGTTCGTCAAGCTTGATGATTTCTGCATCTAATTCAGCTGTAACTTCATTTCTGAATTCTTCAGCCTGATCAGTTGGTGGGAAATCTCCACGTTGCTGATCAGCCATTAGAAAAGCCAAACGATTATTTATTCGTATTCCAAAATTTAAAGGATCTTGACTGCTTTGATTTTTTGTCATATGAATGGAATTTTCAATTACAGCCATTTCACCATCAAATTTTTTAGTTAAGTCTAAAAATTCTTTAAATTCTTCTTTTTCACTTAATTTCTTTTTGAAATAGTTAATATCCTCTCTTAAGCTGCGAATATCAATTATTGCTTGATGAGCATCGCTAACTTTGTCTCTTGTTGCTATTAAAAAATCAAATTGTTTTTGAAAATCTTCAAATGTATTGTTTAATCTTGGGTCTTTAATGATGTCAAACTCTTGCACTGATTCTTTTTCATCCACGATTAATTTTGCAACATATTTTCCAGGGACAGCTTTTGGTCCGTTGTTAGGAGAAGAGTACAACACCATCCCAGGAAATTCTTTGAATCCCTCATATCTCATATCCCAAACGAACCTATTTTCTTTGGTTGAAACATTAAGTTTATCTTTTCGATCTTTTGCCTTATTTGTATAAGATTTAATTAAAGTTCCATCTACTTCTTCAATTCTAAGTTCAACCTTCATTTCAGGTTTGTAATCCTTAATAAAATAATTAAATAAAACTCCATTTGGATGATTTTCGCCAACAAGTCTTGTATTTGGAGTTCCCCATCCTCCAGATTGAGCCATTCTATATGCAGGTTTAGGATTAAAAAGATAGTGAGTAGAATTTGCTATTTCAGAATTTAATTGTTGAATTGGACCTAGGTCATCTATCATCCAAAAGCTTCTACCATGCGTAGCGGCAATTAACATGTTGTCTCTAATGTGAAGATCTCTGATTGATGTTAGAGGTAAATTCAGTTGAAATGTTTTCCAATTTTTCCCATCGTCCCAAGAAATAAACATACCTCTTTCTGTACCAGCATAAAGCAATCCTTCTCTTGTTTTATCAGCCCTAATAGCTCTTGTGTAATATGTATCTGGAATTCCATTTGTAATCAATTCCCAAGTTTTTCCATAATCATTTGTTTTATAAAGATATGGCGTATAATCTCCAAATTTGTAATGCGTTGCTGCTAAGTAAGCCGAGCCTTTTTTGAAAGGATGAATGTCAATGCAATTCATCATATTAAACTTTGGAGAACCTTTTGGGGTAACATCGGTCCATGTTTTCCCATCATCTTTGGTAACGTGAACAAGACCATCGTCACTTCCCACCCAAATTACTCCAGGTTCGAGTGTAGATTCTGCGATTGCAAAAATATTAGCATAGAATTCCGCGCCTGTATTGTCTTGGGTAATAGGACCTCCAGAAGATTTAATTGTCTCAGGATCATTTCTGGATAAATCAGGACTAATAACTTGCCATGATTGACCTTCATTAGTGGTAACATGCAGATAATTTGATCCAGCATATAATTTCTTTGGATTGTTTGGACTAAACATTACAGGAAAATTCCAATTGAAACGATATTTCATAACTTCTGCACCTGAACCCGCAGGGTTGTCAGGCCATACATTTGTAGATCGATTTTGTCCATTGCTATGGTCTTCACGCATCATATAGCCTTTATAGGTTCCTCCATATACAATTTCAGGATTTAAAGGATCTGGAGCCAAGTGCGCACTTTCCCCTCCTGCTGTAGATTCCCAATGCTGCTCAGTAATAGTGCTTTCACTGGTTCTATGCAAGATTCTTACTGTGCTATTGTCTTGCTGTGCACCATAAATTCTAAATGGGAAATGGTTGTCTGTAGTTACTCTATAAAATTGAGCTGTAGGTTGATTGTTTGGAGTTGTCCAATTTTCTCCAGTATCATAACTTATTTGTGTGCCTCCATCATCTGCAATAGCTAAAATTTCATTATTGTCGGAATTGATCCATAAATCATGGTGGTCACCGTGAGGAGTATCAATCTCATCAAAAGATTTTCCGCCATCATTAGATCTCCAAAATCCGACATTGAGGACATATACTCTATCTTCTAATTGTGTGTCCGCATAAATTCTTGAATAATACCATGCACGTTGTCTTAAATTTCTATTGTCACTTGTTTTTTTCCAAGTCTTTCCTGCATCATCACTGCGAAAAACTCCTCCTTCTTCTGATTCAACGATTGTCCAAATTCTATCAGAATTTACTGGCGAAACCGCTACTCCTATAATTCCTAAGACACCTTTTGGAAGTCCTTCATTACGAGTAATATCGGTCCAAGTTTCTCCAGCATCTATGCTTTTCCATAATTTACTTCCAGGCCCTCCACTATCCATTCTATAGCCATTTCTTTTCATTTCCCATGTAGATGCATATATGATTCGAGGATTATTTGGATCTAAAATCAAATCTCCAGCACCTGCCTTATCTGATTCATACAATATTTTTTTCCATGTCTTTCCTCCGTCTATTGTTTTGTAGACTCCTCTTTCAGTATTGGGTTTCCATAAATTTCCAATAGCTGCGACATATACAATGTCTGGATTAACAGGGTGAATTCTAATCCGAGCAATATGCTCTGTTCCTTTTAAACCAATATCTGTCCATGTTGTGCCACCATCAGTTGATCTCCATAAACCATCACCAGAAGAAACATTACCTCTTAATGTTTGCTCACCTTCTCCTACATAAATTACATTCTGGTCAGAAGGCGCAATCGCAACTGTGCCTATTGATCCACCAAAATATCCGTCTGAAATACATGCCCAAGAATTACCTCCATCTTTTGTTTTCCAAACACCACCGCCAGCAGTACCCATAATATATTCATTGGTTTTACCATTAATTCCTTCCACAGTTCCTGCTCGACCACCTCTAAAAGGTCCGACCTGACGCCATTTAACTGTATTATATGTACTTTCATCATAAGTTGTTTTTTGTTGGCCTTCTATATTAGCGGTAAACAAAAATGAAAAACAAAGGATAAATAAAATTAAATTGAAAATTTTAGTAAAATTCTGAGTTAATGTATTCATTTTTTAATAGTTGATTTATAACTGACCAAAATACCATTTTTTATCATTTTTAATAACAGGAAATTGAAATTAACATTCGATAAATTCTAAATTCTTTATTCTGTATAACCAATTCGATGGTTAAAGATTAAAATTGAGTTAAAAACTTGAACTACGATTTCAATATCCTTAGTTTTAAGGTTTAACTTAGAATATATTTCCATTTTAAAACATTAGTGTTTTACTTCAAATAATTTTATAATATTCTATATTTATCAAAAAAGAATGAGTTTTTTAAAAGCAGAATGGCGAAAATTGTCCATCATAAATTATAAAATTGACCCTGAAATTATAAAACCATTTATTCCTTTTGGTACAGAATTGGATTTATGGGAAGGGAATTGTTATATTAGTCTAGTTGGATTTATGTTCATTAATACTAAAGTACTTGGGCTCAAAATACCATTTCATGTGAATTTTGAGGAAGTTAATTTAAGAATGTATGTTAAACGGGTACAAGGAGATGAAATTAAAAGAGGAGTTGTTTTTATTCAAGAAATTGTGCCCAAAATTGCCATAAGTTTAGTCGCCAATACACTTTATAGCGAAAATTATACAACACTTCCTATGGATCATAAATGGGAGATTCGAGACAATCTTTTGGAAGTAGAATATTCATGGGTTAAAAATTCAAAAAAACAATCCTATCGAGTTTACGCAGATTTGGAGCCTCTGGAAATTATGGCAGGAAGTGAAGTTGAATTCATTACAGAACATTATTGGGGCTATGTAAAAATAAATGAAAATAAAACCAATGAATATCAGGTTACTCATCCAAAATGGAAACACCATTCTGTAAATGAATATGATTTAGACGTTGATTTTGGCTTGACATATGGGGATCAGTTTAAGTTTTTAAATAGTATGAAACCTGACTCTGCCTTTTTAGCTGTTGGCTCCGAAATAACTGTTGAAACAAAAAATATTATCCATAGAAAATGAAAAGCAATTTTGTTAAAAAGGCATCTTTTATTTTATTTGGTTGCTTGAGCGTTGCGATTGGGCTATACCCTTTAATATATATTTCGTTTAACAAAGATATAGGCATTCTAACTTCAAAAACTGAAGAATTGCTTTCATATTTACCATGGAATCTTGCGTTTTACTGTCATATTTTTCTTGGAGGTCTAGCTTTATTGATAGGCTGGATTCAATTCCATAAAAAAATCAGGAACAAGCGAATTAGATTGCATCGCACCATTGGTAAAATATATGTGGTTTCAGCTGTTTTTAGTTCAATGGCAGGAATTTTTATAGGTTTTTTTGCAAATGGAGGAATAATTTCGAAAGTTGGTTTTGTTTGCCTAGGATTAATATGGTTCATTTCAACTTTGCTTGCTTTTGATTATATAAGAAAGGGTGATGTTATCAATCACCAAAAAATGATGATATTTAGCTATGCTGCTTGTTTTGCAGCAGTTATGCTTCGGCTTTGGTTGCCACTTTTAATCATTATTTTCAGTGACTTTATTCTTGCTTATAGAATTGTTGCATGGTTGTGCTGGGTTCCTAATTTAATTGTGGCAAGTTTTATTGTTAGAAAATTTTCACTTTGATTCAAGCAATTAAACTTTTATTGTATGCTAACTTTTTGAGTTTGAGTAAATTTATATCCCAATCCACAAAAAGGTGAAGAGCAAATTATGGAAATAGAAAGATTGACAAATAAAGAAGGAGAGTAGGGTTATAAAAAATATCTTAGCCTAATGGCATCAATATATATTTTTCTTCAAAATCATTTGAATATCATTTACATTACAGAGAAAACAGACAATTGGGCGATTTTTCGCATCTAATAAAAACGCTGAAATTCTAAGAATTGACTATTCCAATTTTTTAATCATAGTGTGCAAATGCTCATCGCGACTAATGGTTATAAATCCCAAACTTTGATAAGCTTTTTTTGCCGAATTGTTTTCGTGAACACTTATTGATACCCCTTTTACTCCTTGATGTTTCAATCTTGAAAATAAGTGTTCCATTAAAATTTGACCTAATCCTCGATTTTGATATTCTTCATAAACAGCTATTCGCATTTCTGGAATACTTTCATCCACATATCCAAATCCTTGGTCATAATATGGAAAAAATCTACACCAAACAGCTCCGATGTCTCGGTCTTCATATCTAGCAATAAAACCAATTTCACGCTTGCTATCCCAATTTTTATAATATTTAGCTAAATCTTTTTTTTCTAAAATAGCCCTATCAAATAATTCATTGCCTTTATGTAAAGATTGGAAAACCATTTCTTTTAGAAAGTCAATATTAGAAGTTCTTAGAGGCCTAATGGTAACATTTTGTAAAGGCATTCTTCTAATATAATATACGTCGGTATGTTCATAATTTGTTCCAGAATCTAAAACTAATGTTTGAATTTGTTTATTAATTCGAAATGGTACGAATCTAAATTTTTTGTAAAATTTTATTGCAAATTCATTTTTCTCATATAATCTTAAAAATATATTTGCAAAACTAAATTTCACATTTGCCATTAGAAATCCCATTAATTCAGTCGCTATACCCTTGTTTTGATATTTCTTTCTAACGGATAAATATTTGATTTCCATGGTTTTCCCAATCTCATTCAAATCTTTTTTGGGTTTTGCGAATAGAACTCCTAATAATTGGTTTTCAGAAAAATAGAAATAAGAAAAATCCCGATAATTAACAATTTCTTCTTCAATCTCTCTTGTAATTCTGATAGACTTTTCTTCATTTACAAATTCAATCTCCTGAAGTAATTCTTTAACTGCAGTTCTGTAATTTAAAAAATGATGCCTATTAAATTTTTCTACCAATTTGAATGAATAGGTTAAATAATACAATTTCTGAAAGAAATATTTCAGCTTAGTATATAAACAATAAAAAAGGCTTAAAGTTTGAAATCAATCATCTACAGCTTGAAAAACCAATTGTCGAAACTTCCAACTAGATTCATCACCAGTTCCTCCTTGGGTTTGCTTCATGATAACGCCTACTATATTTTCATTTGGATCAGCAAAGTATTGTGTGTTGAAATAACCACCCCAAGTAAATGTGCCTAAACTTCCAAGACCTCCTTTGATAACGCCTTTTTCTTGCAAAATACCGAACCCTATACCATAGGTGCTATCTCCATTTTCCATAATAGTACCAACTTGATTTTTCATCATCATTTCAATAGTTGTTCTGCTTAATATTCTGACGCCATTTAATGTTCCATTATTTAAATACATTTGAAGGAAAGTTGCGTAGTCTTTTGCTGTACTACTCAAACCAGCGCCTCCGGAAAAGAAACTTTTAGCCCCTTTTTTTGGATAATCAGGATCATAAAATGTGATAGGATAGTTTTCCCAATTATCCATTACTTTTTGTTGAACAGCAACCAATCGATCTGCTTTATTATTTGGCAAATAGAACCATGTATCATTCATTCCTAATGGTTCAAAAA